>JAGDVP010000026.1 GCA_023255735.1 Halothiobacillus sp.
ACGGCGGTGTAGGTGGTTGGCATGGCCACTGGGCGGGGCTTTTTGGCGTGTCCCCGATGGGTGAGCTGGCCTGCGGCTTTGAGAATCCGGTAGTAGCTGGACTCTGAGGCGAGATAAATACCTTGGTCGGCCAAACGTGGCACGATCTGGCTGGGTGGTAAGTTGGCATAGGCGGCTTGGGCGCAGGTATGCAGGATTTCTGCCCGCTCATGGGCATTGAGTTTGTTGGCAGGCACTTTGATTGCGGTGGTGCGGCCATCAACCCGCAAGCCATGCTGACGCCAGCGTTGCAGGGTACGGGGGTGCAGGCCAATGGTCTGGCAGGCCAAATGCAATCGGGCGCCACACCGCACCGCATCGGTAATCCACTCTATGAGTTGCTGCCGCTCTGGGGGTAAGGTCATTTGACCTCGGCCTCTTGATCCCAGAGGGCTTGTCCCTTTTTTTGCAGCACCAGGAGGGCCGCGGTTTCTGCCAACGCTTTGTCTTTGCGCAGCAGTTCACGCTCAAGCACATGGATGCGTTTCTTATCGGCACGACGTTCGGCTAGATGAGCGCTGTGGGGATTGCCTTCGCGGGTTTGGCTGGCAAGACAAGCTTGGCGCCAAGCGATGATTTGCTCTGAATAGAGGCCTTTTTCACGGCAATAAGCGGCCATTTCGATAGCCGATAAGGTCGCTGTTTCAATCACAGCGGCCAAGCGCGCTTGTGCCGACCAAGTTGAGTCTTGGGCGGGTAACGCCTGTAAACCAGGGGATGCACCCAATAGCTGTTTGCGCCAAGCATATAAGGTGGCACGCGCAATACCTTCTTGCCGAGCAAGCGTTGCAATCGGCACACTCAGTGGCGGCAGTAATTTCTGCAATACGGCTGATTTGCGTTCTTCTGAATAGGTTTTCATCTTTCTATCTCAACCCGCCCCCTGTCTAATCATGGCTAATCCGCCAAGGCGACAACTATCCTGACACAGGGGGGCAGGCCGCTGCTGCAACGCCAATGCATTGAGCAATAATGAGTTCGGCCGGTGCCTCTGTGGCTGCCTGCACCTCGGTACAGGCATCATTGATGGTCTGCGGCAAGGCATGTAAGGGAAAATCGGCGCCCTGCATGAGGCGCAGGAATGGTTTTTGATTAAAAGTGTTCATGAAAGTATCCAAAAAAATGTTGCGAAAAAATCTCAAGTTACTGCACGCCAGAATCTGCTTGGAGCGTCGGGCTAAAATTTCAGCCGTTTCTTGTGTCTGCATTGTTAGCCTCATTTGTTTAACGTCCATCAGCTGAGCGCTGTGCACATTTATCCAAGTAGGCCATGATGTCGGCACGTAGCCAGCCGACGGCACCTCGAGCGCGATTCGAACTGAGCCGGAAAGGTCGGGGGAACTCGGGGTCAAATTGGGTGCTTTTGGGGTTGAGTCGCCCCCAAAGTGTTGAAAGGGCGAACCCGCATTCCTTGGCCGTGTCTTTCGGACGGACGATTTGATGCAACTGATTGTTTTTCAAAATAAACCTCACTAAATTTAAACACCAAAAATTGGTTAATGTTCAAAACGAGTAACTTGAACTCGAATGAACGTACCTAGTTTCCGTGAGTCGGTTTCGGGTGCCTACCCTAGGGGTGCGTCAAATTCTCTTAGCTACCCCCCTTATTGACAGGGTCGCTTATATGTGTTGATGGTGTTTTTTTGATGAGCGCTTGCACCAATGAAGTAGCTGATGACTTATTGACCATCAACCTCATTGACCGAATTTTTCGGCTATTGGGATTGTAAAATTTACTCACTGCAAAGCAGTTTTTGATGCTTTAAGGGTCAGGTGTTGTTGTGATTAAAGGAATACAGAAACTTTCATGCATGGCATGAAGTAATGTTTTTTTGACGGAAATGAATTATCGAGCTGTGCAAGACGTTGCAACGGAATGCGTTTAAATCTTACGAAAATTGGTACACCGAATGGTACACCGGCCTAGTTATGAAAACAAAAAATCCCATGAAATCATGGGCTTAATTAGTGTTGTTGGCGGAGCGAGAGGGATTCGAACCCTCGATACGGGGTTACCGTATACACGCTTTCCAGGCGTGCTCCTTCAACCACTCGGACACCGCTCCAATTTTTTTACCAGCCTTTGGATGAGGCTGGCAGGAAAGAGGCGCGGATTCTAGCAATGGCGTGGGGGTTTGGCAATGAACGGGGTGGGTTTTGTATGGAATTGGGTTTATTTGGGTTCAAAGACGGCGATGGATTCGATGTGGGCTGTGTGGGGGAACATGTCCATGACGCCGGCGGCGATGAGGGTGTAGCCGTGTTCATGCACGAGGCTGTGGGTATCACGGGCGAGGGTGCCGGGGTGGCAGGATATGTAGACGATGCGCTTGGGGCGCATGCGGGCGATGTGGGGTAGCAGGGCTTCGGCGCCGGCGCGCGGTGGGTCGAGCAGGATGCGATCGTAGTTTTGCTGCATCCAGGCTTGCGTGGGGTCTGGTTCAAAGAGGTTGCCTACTTGGTGATGGGTGTTGGTGATGCCGTTGGCGTGGGCGGAGGCTTCGGCGCGCTGCACCATGGCGGGTTCAAGCTCGATGGCGGTGACGTGTTTGGCGAAGCGAGCCATGGGTAAGGTGAAGTTGCCAAGGCCAGCGAAGAGGTCGAGTGCGTGGTCGCCGGGCTTTATATCGAGCCATTTTAGGGCGAGTTGTACCATGTCGCGGTTGATGGCGGCATTGACTTGGGTGAAGTCGAGCGGTTTGAAGCCGATGGCGATTTGGTAGGCGGGTTGTTGGTCGTGTAGATCGCCCACGCGGGTGGGATCGAGCGGGTACACGGTATCGGTGCCGCCGGGTTGTAGGTAGATGTCGAACTGATGCGCTTGGCCAAAATCGCTTAGCCGAGTTTTATCTTGGGCGCTTAGGGGTTCTAGATGCCGAAACACGAGGGCTGTGCGGTCATCACTGCACGATACTTCGATTTGTGCCACGGTGGCGCGGGCATCGAGGGTGCTGATGGCGTTGGCGATGTCGGTTAGGTGTTCGCCCACGCGGGGGTCGAGCACGGGGCAGTGGCTTATGTCGGCGAGAAAATGGCTGCGCCGTTCGCGGAATCCGACCAATACCCGGTCTTTTTTGATGACGTATTTTACGCCGAGTCGGGCGCGTCGCCGGTAGCCCCAGATGGGGCCTGTGAGTGGGGGGAGTGGCTGCTGAGCTTGCGTTTTGCCGATGCGTTGCAGCTGGTCGAACAGGGCTTGTTGCTTAACTTCGATTTGTTTTTCGGCGCTTAAGTGCTGCAGAGCGCAGGCGCCGCATTGTTCGAAATGCGGGCAGGGCGGGCTAACGCGATCGGGCGAGGGCTGTTCGATGTGGATGGCGTCGCCTTCATCGAAGTGTTTTTTGCGGTTTGTGTAGACAAATTGAATGGCTTCACCCGGCAAGGCGCGGCTGATAAAGGTGGTTTTGCCGTTGAGGTGGGTTACCCCGCGGCCTTCTTGAGTGAGCGATTCGATGGTGGCGGGAAATTCGCCTTTGGGGAGTTTGGGGAAGCGCACGGTGTTTGGCCTCGTGGTTTATAGATTGGTCGGCATTCTAACAGTGCGCGGGCTGTCGTGTTGGCGCCATTTTATCGGGCTTGGCGCAGGGTGCAATTGATTCTGGCTTGGTTGATGAGCGGGTGTGTTATGGGGGGCGGTGTGCCCTGTTTTAAGGGGCGGATGCCGTGGTATCGCAGGCGATCGGCGCCGCCCCAGACGAGAATATCGCCATGATTTAGGATGATGGTTTGGGTTTTATCTCGCCGATTAAGCCCGCCCCATAAAAAAATGGCGGGCAGCCCGAACGATAGAGACACAATGGGGGCGGTGAAATCATGTTCATCGCGATCTTGATGTAAGCCCATGCCCACGCCAAGGGTGTAGCGGTTGATTAAGCAGGCTTCTGCGCGCAGGGGGGCGAATCCTGCCTCACGCACGGCCTGTGCGGCGAGCTTATGTATTTGTGCGGGCAGGCTGGGCCACGGCTGTTGGGTGAGTGGATCTTGCGCTTCGTAGCGATAGCCGCGTGCATCGCTCACCCAGCCCAATGCGCCGCAATTGCTCATAGAAACGGCAATGAGTTTGCCGTTGGGCGTGCGCATTTGGCGCAAGGGCGAGTGTTCGAGCAAGGTTTGAATTTCATTGAGTATGCCGGGTGCCTCAAGGCTGGCTTTTGCTCGAAATATAACCGCTGATTCGCTGAGCCATTGGGTCTCGGCTTCGGTGCTCGGGGCGGGTTGTTCTGGAAATAAATCAAGGTTCATGCGTTAAATTTTAGACTTTGCGTTGGCGGTAATAAAGGTACAGCGCGGGGATAAGATGAGTTGAAAAAAGCGTGCGCCCAAAAAATTCGCCCAAAATTACAACGGCTAAGCCTTGCTCGGGGCTGCGCCTTACCCTCAACCCCAAGCGGTTGGCCGTCTCGCGAGTAGGGCTTTGAGATTGGTGCGCCTTATCGGCCGAAAACGGCGGACGATGGCTTTTTGACAAGGGCTAACCTCGGCTGCGCGCTAAATTAGCATGAACTGATTTATATAGAAAAAATAAGCAATACAAACTATTATCGTGATCCATTTAACAGGCTGATATGAGGCTGATCATGACTAAAGACATTCCTACCCCCGCCCCTCTGGAAATGCAACCCGCCCGCCGACATTTTTTAAGCACAGTGGCGGTTTCGGCAGTGCTCATTCCTTTATCTAGCTTGGGTTTTGCGCGCATGGCAATCGCAGCCGATTTGCCGCATTTATCCCCGACCGACCCGACCGCCGTGGCGCTTTCTTACGTGGAAGATGCCGCAACAACGAAAAATACCGCCTATCAAGCCGGCAGCGCTTGTGATAGCTGTGCTTTGTATCAAGGTGATCGTAAAGCGGCATGGGGGCCTTGCGCCGTATTCCCGGGCAAAGATGTGGCCGCTAAGGGCTGGTGCACTTCATTTGTTAAAATGAGTTAATGGTTTTAACAGCATTTGCCCTAACGTTATATAATTTTTTATAACCTATGCGCCCCCCTTTTTTAAGGGGGTTTTATTTATTTACATTAATAGAAAATAAATCAATTAGGTGTTTTTTAATTTAAGTAACTCTGTAAATGCCTCGGCGGGCATGGGTTTGCCTGTCAAGTATCCTTGCGATTCATTACACCCAAGATCCAAGAGGAGATCGTGCTGTGCCTTGGTTTCAACGCCCTCGGCAATGGTGATGAGCCCTAAACTTTGTGCCATGGTGATAATGGTGCGCACAATGGCTTGGTCTTCGGGGTCTTCGGTCATATCGCGCACAAAGGATTGATCGATTTTAAGTTTATAAAGTTTAAATCGCTTCAAGTAACTTAATGATGAATACCCCGTGCCGAAATCATCAATCGAAAACTTAATGCCCAATTGATTTAAGGTGTTAATCATCTGAATGGCGGTTTCAGGATCTTCCATGGTGGAGCGCTCGGTGAGTTCCAGCTCTAAATTTTGCGGCGGAAAATCCCGATCATTTAGGGTGGCCAGCACGCAATCGGCCAGCCCCGCTTGCCGAAATTGCAGTGCAGACAGGTTCACGGCAATTAAAAAACCTGTATCAGCCAAGGAGAGCCAAGGTTTAGCCGCAGCGAGCGCGGTGCGCAACACCCAGTCACCTAAGGTTAGAATTAGTCCGTTTTCCTCGGCTATGGGAATAAATTCAGCCGGTGAAACTTGGCCGAGTTCAGGGTGATGCCAGCGCAGCAAAGCCTCTGCGCCCACAATTTTTTGGGTTTTAAGATCAATTTGTGGTTGATACACCAGCTGCATTTGCTCATTGGCCAGGGCTTTGCGCAGGGCGGAGTCAATTTGCATTACGCGGTTTGAGTGCGCTTGCATCTCGCTTGTAAAAAATCGGTAGCCATTGCGCCCAGCCTCTTTGGCGCGATACAACGCAATATCGGCTTTTTTGGATAGGCTATCAAAATCACGGCCATCCTCGGGGTGCATGCTAATGCCGATGGAGAGCGTGATGGTGAGTTCTTGGTTGGCAATCTCAAAGGGCTGATTAAATGCTTGGATTAATCGGTTTACGAGCCGCGTCGCAGAATCGGCCTCACAATTGGGCATAAGCAAGGTGAATTCATCGCCCCCTTGTCGCGAGAGCGTATCTTGCGGTCGCAGCAGGGCTAAGAGGCGGTTGGCGACACTAATTAAGAGCTCATCGCCGGTGCTATGCCCCAGCACTTCATTAATGTTTTTGAAGTGGTCAAGATCAATAAACATTAAGCACAATTTGGTTCGATCGCGTTCGGCGCTGATGAGCGCGTATTCAAAATGCTCCAGTAGCAACACCCGATTGGGCAGCCCGGTCAGGGAATCGAAATGAGCTAGATGCGCGATGCGCGCTTCGGTTTCTTTTTGTTGGGTAATATCGGTAATAAAACCCGTCCAGAGGGTGGCGCCATTGGGCTCGCGCTCGGGCAGGGCTTGGCCGAGCAGCCATTGCGCGCGGCCTTCGGGATCAAACACGCGATACTCATGTCGCCAAGGGCTTAACGCGGCGGCCGATTTTTGAATTGAGGTGGCCACCCCCGCCAAGTCATCGGGGTGAATGCGCTTAAATACGGCGCTGGCGTCAAATTCAATGTCACCGGGGCTTACATGATAAATGCGCATGACACCTTGGCTTGCAAACGGAAAGCACATGCTGCCATCGGGATTGAGCCTGAACTCATACACAAGGCCGGGCACATGGCTTGTGACTTTTTCTAGCCGAGCTAGTGCGGTTTTGCGCGCAGCTTCCGCTTGGCTGCGTTCGGCATCGCGCAAAAAGTTATCGAGCGCAAAACTAATATCCATCGCCATCTCAACGAGGAGATTTTGCGCCGGCTCATCGAAGGCGTTCAGTTCATCGCTATAAACGCTGAAGCTACCGAATACTTGGCCATTTTGATGCAACGGCAGGCTGGCCGTGGCATGCCAATTGGCCGCTTTGCCCCGCGCGTGCCAGGGGGCAAGATGCGGATCGTTTTGAAAATCTTGCGCCCAAAAGGGCTGATCGGTGCGCAGGGCGGTGCCAATGGGCCCATTGCCGCTGGGTTTGTTCGGGTCGATGGAGACATCAATGCCCTCGACATAATCTAAGCCATCGCCATACCAAGCGATCGGCTTAACTTGCCCCGTTTCGGCCTCCACAACGCCAATCCATGCCATTTTCAAGCCACCAAAGCGCACGGCATCAAGGCAAATTTGCGCGAAGAGCTCGTCTTGGTTGGCGCAGCGCACGATGGCTTGGTTGCATTGGCTTAACGCGGCATAGAGCTTGGTCATGCGGGTGATTTTTGCTTCATGGGTTTTACTCGTGTCATCGAGTTCGGCCAAGCAGGTTTGGGTGCGACTGAGCCAGCCGAGCACGCTGTTTTCTTGCGATTTTTTGAGGTGAATCGGGGTGTGAAAATCGCCCGCACCAATTTTGCTAATCGTTTGATAAATCACCTCTAATTTGGCACCTAAAATGCGATCGAGGATGCGGTAGGCTCGCAGCCAGATCAGAATCAAGGCAACCCCTAAGGCAATAAATAACCAGCGCAGCATGAGCGCGGTATGCGTGGCGGCTTGCACCTTTTGAGTGGTGCGGGCGAGAACGCGTTCGGTTACTTCGTGAATCGGCCGCATGATGCCGGCTTTGGCTTGGTAATAGGCGGGGCTTTGTAGCAGATTAATGGCGGCGATTTTGGTGGCGGCATCGCTGGCATCAGCTTGGTCTGCCATAGCCATGGCGCGGTATTCAAGCGCGGTGAGGGTATCGGATTCGCGTTTGGATTGGGTTAAGAGGGCGAGCTCTTGCGGGGTAAAGTGGGCTTGGCGCATTAAATCGAGCAGTGCGGCAGACGGCAAGGGGGTGCTGGGGTGGGCTTCATCGGTTGGGCTAAGGGTGCGGGTATCGCCTAAAACCAAATCCCGGAAAATATCGCCGTTGTCACCGGGGCGAGGTGCTTTGCCATCGCGGATGGCTAAAATTTCTGCATAGATTTGCTTAAATATCGGTTTATTTGTGATGACATAAGCCCGTGCCATGCGGGTTAAATCATCGGAAGATTGCCGCAATTCATCGGCTAACTGGAGCGAGGTTAAGCGCTGCTCGTTGGCGTAATCGATCGATTTTTCCGCATCGACATAAACGACAAACGCGGCCACCAACACGCCATAGAGCACGAAGATCAGCCAAATGTAGCGCGAAAAGTGCGTGTTTTTAATGGTGTTATTCATGCCGTGGACAAGCCCTGTCTCTGGTGATTACGCTGACCCCAATCGATTTAGCCAGCGGGTGCATGGGTATTGTTACCGCATTTGGGGTGGGTATGGCAATCCGCTTGTTGCCAAAGCAAGCTTGCCTGTTGTTCTCGCGGGCGCCCAAATTTTGGCATTAGGGCAGGGCGCGCAATAAATCGCGCACCGGGCGGGTTTCAGGGCGCACGCCGTGCCATAAATAAAAACTCACCGCTGCTTGTTCAACCAGCATGCCCAAACCATCAAATGCCTTTGCGCCGCGCGCCTGGCTCCAGCGCATAAATACCGTAGGTTGGCTGCCATAGGCCATATCATACGCCACGGTGTCGGTGTGAATTACCGCATCGGGCAGGGGCAGTTGGGTGTCACTTAACCCGGCGGAGGTGGCATTAATAATCAGATCAAACGCCTCTTTTGGGATGGCATCCAGCGCACAGGCGGCAAAAGCGGTGTTAGGTGCTAAATCGACAAAATCTGCAATCAACGCTTGGGCGGTTTTTTCGCGCCGATTGGCGATGAGCAACTGGGCGGGTTGTTCGGCCAAAAGCGGAGCTAAAACCCCTCGAGTCGCCCCGCCCGCACCAATCAGCAGGATTTTTTTGCCGTGAATGCTGATGCCATGAAACGCAAAATCTTGCAGCAAACCTGCCCCATCGGTGTTGTCGCCCAAGATGGGTTGCAGGCTATCGGCGGGAAAGATAAGGGTGTTGACCGCGCCTGCGCGCGCGGCGCGCTCACTTAAATTGTGGCATAGGGCAAAAGCTTGCGCCTTAAAGGGTACGGTAACATTCAAGCCGCGCCCGCCGTTTTGCCAAAAGGCGGCCACGCTGGCCTCAAACCCATCTAGGGGTGCCAAAATGGCGGTGTATTCCAATGCAATGCCAGTTTGCTTGGCAAATGCTTGGTGAATCAGCGGCGAGCGGCTATGGCTGATGGGATTACCAATCACGCCATACTGGCCAACTAATTTTTGGGCTTGATCTGGCATTAGATTTTGAGCGTTTTAACGCCGTTGGCTGTCGCTAAAATTAGAATATCGGCGGGGCGCAAAGCGAATAAACCCACGGTGACAATGCCGGGGATGTTGTTGAGTTCGGCCTCAAGTTTGGCCGGCTCCATAATATCCATGTTGTGCACATCGAGAATTTGGTTGCCGTTATCGGTGATGTAACCATCGCGATACACGGGTTGGCCGCCGCGTTTAACAAGTTCACGGGCGATCATGCTGCGCGCCATGGGGATAACTTCAATCGGCAGCGGGAATTTTCCCAATCGCGGCACCAATTTGCTTTCATCGGCCACGCACACAAAGGTTTTGGCTAAGTGGGCTATGATTTTTTCACGGGTGAGGGCACCACCGCCGCCTTTAATAAGCTGCAAATGCGCGTTGGTTTCGTCTGCGCCATCTACATATACGGGTAGATTGCTCACGCCGTTTAAATCCACCACATCAATGCCGTGGGCGCGCAGCCGCTTGGTACTGGCTTCGGAGCTGGATACCGCGCCTTCAATTTTATGTTTGATGGTGGCCAGCGCATCAATGAAGAAATTTACCGTGGAACCGGTGCCCACGCCCACAATGCTGCCGGTTTCTACATATTCGAGGGCTTTGAGGGCGGCTTGTTGTTTGAGTTGGTCTTGTGGGGTCATGCGGATAGTTCCTTGAAGTCGAGGGGGTGTGGCGTTAAGCCTTGTTGCGACACGCGTGCCGAATTGGTCAACATTCTGGCATGATAGTTATTTTCGTGCATCCCTGTGTTTGCTTTTTTTATGCCTTGTTTGATCTCTCATAGGAGCTGGCTTTGTCCGCATTATTACAGGATTACCTGCACCGGATTTTAACCGCCCGCGTGTACGACGTGGCCATTGATTCAAAGCTAACGCCCGCCGTGTTGTTGTCTGAGCGTTTGGGCAATCGGGTGTTGCTTAAACGGGAAGATACCCAGCCCGTATTTTCATTCAAATTACGCGGTGCCTACAACATGATGCATCGGCTGAAAACTGAAGGCGCGTTGGGTCCGGGCGTGATTACCGCCTCGGCTGGTAACCATGCCCAAGGCGTGGCGCTGGCGGCCGAGCGCTTAGGGGTTTTAGCCATTATTGTGATGCCGGTGACTACCCCCGCGATTAAAGTCGATGCGGTGCGACGGCGGGGTGCGCGTGCAATTTTGCATGGCGATACGTTTGATGAAGCGTTCAAACACGCCCAAGCCTTAGTCGAAAATGAGGGCTGGGTATTTATTCCGCCCTACGATCACCCGGATATTATTGCCGGCCAAGGCACCATTGGCGCTGAAATTTTACGCCATCACCCAGATCCGATTGATGCGATTTTTGTCCCCGTCGGTGGGGGGGGGTTAATCGCGGGCGTGGCCGCATATGTCAAATCGCTGCGCCCCGACATTAAAATTATTGGGGTAGAGCCCGACGATGCGGCTTGCATGGCGGCGGCATTGGCGGCGGGTGAGCGGGTGATCCTCGATCAAGTGGGTTTATTTGCCGATGGCGTGGCGGTAAAACAGGCCGGTGCTTATCCGTTTGCGGTGGCGCAATTGGCGGTGGATGAGGTGATTACGGTCGATACCGATGCGATGACGGCAGCCATCAAAGATATGTTTGATGATACCCGCAGCATTAACGAAGCGGCAGGCGCTTTAGCGCTGGCGGGGCTAAAGAAATACGTTAAACAGCATGATTTGAAGGGCAAAACGCTCATTGCGATTGCCTCGGGCGCCAATATGAATTTTGATCGGCTGCGCTTTGTGGCCGAGCGTGCCGATATTGGCGAGCAGCGCGAGGCTTTGTTTGCCGTGACCATCCCCGAGCAGCCGGGCAGTTTTTGTGCCTTTTGCGAGCTATTGGGGCGGCGCCAAATTACGGAATTTAATTACCGTTATGCCGATCAAGCCCGCGCCCACATTTTTGTAGGAATTCGTTTAGATGCGCCGAACGATCGGCTCGCGTTATTGCATCACTTAAGGCATGCCGAGTACCCCGTGATTGATTTAACCGATAACGAAATGGCTAAATTGCACGCTCGGCACATGGTGGGTGGCCACGCGCGGCTGCTGGCCGATGAGCGGTTGTATCGGTTTGAATTTCCTGAGCGCCCCGGCGCTTTATTGAAATTTTTAACCCACTTGGGTGCCCGCTGGAATATCAGCTTGTTTCATTATCGCAATCATGGCGCCGATTATGGCCGGGTGCTGGTGGGGGTGCAGGTGCCAAAAGTCGATCACATCATCTTTAATTCTTATCTTGAGCAACTAGCGTACCCCTTCTGGGATGAAAGCGATAACCCGGTATACGATCTTTTTCTCGCCTGAGGTGTTGCCCACAAAATCTGGGGATAACTTGGGGGATTAATTGCGTTTAAGAGCGCGCGCACCTGCGCAATCAAGGGCTTGATGCTGATGCTTAAAAAAACACCAAGCGCAGGTCATGACGTGCTTAATTTTTTAACTTCATGTTAAATAAAAGCTATTTTCAATAGTGAGCCATTGTTCTCGCCACACTTGTTTACTCTGTGGCCGCGTGGTAGAGGGGCTTTGTTATTCAATTCGTGTTGTGGATAACTTGGGGGTGGTATTCTTTTTGCGATTATTCACACTCGCCCAGTTTCTTACGTATTTGAGCAATCAAAGAGTTAGATTAGTGCGCGCAAGGCGGGCGTGATTATCCACAAATTCTGTGGATAATCCTGTGGGCGCTTTAAGAGAACCGCCCGGGGCGGGTGTGGGATCAATCACTTAACGCCGTGGCTAAAAAAACCACAGCTTGAGAGCGTGCTTATTTTTTGAAAATCAACTAATTGTTTTACATGGCTTTTATTTTTTTGGCAGCCATCTGTAAAGGGTCAGCATCCGCGTGTGGGCATGATATTTAACGCGGCAAAATAACAGGTGATTGGGGATGGGGTATTTGGGATAACCGGCGTGCGCTCCTCAAGCGATTAGGGTGTAAGCGTTTCCCGCGCGAGGATGCCAGCCCAATTGGCAGCACTAATGGGCATGATCGACAAACGATTGCCGCGGCGCACCAAGGGGAGATCCTCAAGGCTGGTATCGGCTTTAAGCTCTTCAAGCGTGATTAGGCGGTCAAGATGCCGTTCATAACACACATCCACTTGCACCCAGCGCGGTGCCTCGGGTGTGGATTTCGCATCAAAGTATTTATGCCCGGGGATAAATTGGGTGGGGTCGGGGTAGGGTGTGCTGCATACGGTCATCAGCCCCACAATGCCCGGCACCTTAACATTAGAATGATAAAAAAATACCCGATCACCGACTCGCATCGCATCGCGCATCATGTTGCGCGCTTGGTAGTTGCGAATGCCATACCAGCCCTCCACCTTTTGGCGGGCTAAATCATCTATGGAGAATTGCTCGGGTTCGCATTTCATGAGCCAGTAATTCATGGCGTTATTCCTTCAATTTTGGCGCAACATTAACGCGGCGTTTTAATAATTTCACGATTGGTAACGATGTAATCCAAGGCAATATCCCAAGGATCGGCGGGCAGATGCTTCACCTCTTGAGTGCTAAAAGCAATGCCGATCAGCAGGGGTTTGGGGCGGCGCAAATGGGCAAGGCTGCGATCATAAAAACCCGCGCCCATGCCGAGCCGATTCCCCGCCCGATCAAACCCAACCAAGGGGATTAAAATCGCATCCAGATGCGCAGCGCGGCGGGTGGGTTTATGGAGCGATTCCCAAATACCCAATCGATTGCGATAGGCAAACGCAGGGCGCTGATTGGCGGGCTTTAGGGTAAAGCTCGGGCGAAAATCTAGGTGCCCATCGGCACGGATTACTGGTAACCAAATTTTGCTCGGGTGGCGCCTAAGGTAAGGCGCAAGATCCGGTTCGCCATCAAACGGCATATACGCACCAATACGCAGGGCTTGACGCAACGCGGGGATGGACTCAAGGGCTTTGTCGATACGTCGTTGCTGACGATGGCGATAAATGCCTGCGATGGCATTTCTGGCTTGCCGTAGTTGCCGGCGCAGTTGGGTTTTGTTTGGGGGTTTGTTCATTGAGAATGATTCGTTTGAAGCGTCTTCCAAAACGCCGTTGGCGGCTCTTCGACCTTGAACCGAGGGTTCAAGCTGGGCGGCGCGCAATGGGTTTAAGGCTTTCCGACGAGGCGGACCTGCACACGACTCATTTGATGCACCCCCCATAGTCGCAGATTAAGGCTCAAGGGATTGAGAGCAACCTGACGCACGTCCGAGAAGACTTCTGCAATCCTAGAGCTAGATGCGCCAGCGCGCAAGTATTTACGCGCGATTTGAGCATATTAAACACGCCATGATAAAAAAGCATGCCGAGTTGCCGCGTTGCGAAGGCTTGGGGTGATCAATAGGCCGCAATATTGGGTCTGGGCATGCAAATCGGAGCGGTACGGACCGCAGAGGCCTAAATCATAAAAATTTGGGTCTTGATTGGCGGGGATTTTGGCATTGCGCGGCACGCCCAAGGCTTCATATTGGGTGTCGGTAAACAGGGGCGGGCGGTGGTTTTGGGTAGGCTGCGATAAATGACACGCGGCACAATTGCCTCTGCTTAGGTTGTTAAAGCGGGACATGGATGTCCCGCACGTAAATCAATCATGTAAGTGATTGATTTACGCATACCAAGTACGGGCGTGTACCGGACTTGGTATAGCTGAAAAACTCAGGGATGAGGTTTTTCAGCAGCCTATTAGGCTCCTGAGTATGAAACGTTACGTATAAATTCATAAGACAGGGCGCATAATGACTGTCTTATATTTCTATTTTTATGCAATTTAATTACTCAATCTAATTATTTTTTCATGTTTTATTTGCGTGGGTCATATCGGGAGTTACGCTGTGTATGCCGAGCTCGCAGCCCAATTTTTCCGCCGGGATGGGCGTGCAGATGGTGTTGATATGCGCCAGTTTTGGGTCGCTCTCGGGGAAGTCCCGGGTGTAGTGCAAGCCACGGCTTTCAGGCCGAGCGAGGGCTGCGCGCACAATTAAATCGGCCACATCGACTAAATTGCGCAATTCAATCAAATTATTGCTCACCCTGAAATGGGCGTAATAATCTTGAATTTCTCGGCGGAGTAAACTGATGCGATGTGCCGCGCGTTGCAAGCGTTTGGTGGTGCGTACAATCCCGACGTAATCCCACATAGCACGGCGTAATTCATCCCAATTGTGCGTCACAATCACCGCTTCATCAGCATCGGTTACTTGGCTGTCATCCCAATCGGGCACGGCAAGCGGGCTGGGACTTAAGTTTTCTTTTGCGCTGTGGCGGCTTGCGATGTGTTGGGCGCAGGCTTGCCCGTACACCAAGCATTCTAAGAGCGAATTGCTGGCTAAACGATTCGCGCCATGGAGCCCCGTGTGGCTGGTTTCACCGATGGCATACAGGCAGTCAAGGTCGGTTTGACCCTGTTCATCCACCATAATGCCGCCGCAGGTGTAATGCGCCGCGGGTACCACGGGCAAGGGCTGGGTGGTCATATCGTAGCCATATTGCAGGCAGCGGGCATGAATCATGGGGAAGTGCTCTTCGATAAACGCGCGGCCTTTAAAGCTGATATCGAGATACACGCAGTCAATCCCGAGACGTTTCATCTCAGAGTCTATTGCGCGGGCGACGACATCTCGCGGGGCGAGTTCGGCATCGGGGTGATAGTTTTGCATAAACCGCGTGCCATCAGGGAGCAAGAGCAGGCCTCCTTCGCCGCGCACCGCTTCACTAATCAAAAAGGATTTTGCGCGGGCTTCAAACAGGCAAGTGGGGTGAAATTGCATGAACTCCATATTGGCCACACGGCAACCGGCACGCCAGCCCATCGCAATTCCATCGCCGGTGGAGCCATCGGGATTGGTGGTGTATAGATAGGCTTTGGCAGCGCCCCCTGTGGCTAAAATAACGTAATCGGCACGGACGGTATGCACCGTATCGCAGGTTAAATCCAACACATAAGCGCCAAGGCAGCGATTGGGCGCATCTAGGGCGCCGAGCTTATGGGTAGTAATTAAATCAACCGCAAGTTTCTGCTCTTGCACCGTAATGTTTGACCGAGCCTTAACCGCCTCGAGCAGTGTTTCCATTAACGTGCGCCCCGTGTGATCGGCCGCATGCGCCACGCGGCGCGCGCCGTGGCCACCTTCACGGGTGAGATGAAGCTGGTTTGAATCCCCCGAAAATGGCATGCCCAGCGATAAAAGCCAGTCGATTTGCTCGGCGCCCGCGCGTACAACCCGCTGCACCACGGCAGCATCGGGCAATTCATTGCCGGCACGAATCGTATCTTGAATATGCTGTTCAATATCCTCGATGCCCCCCAGCGCGGCTGCAATGCCGCCCTGCGCCCACGGTGTGCTGCCCGCATTAATCGAGCTTTTACTGAGCAGCAAAACAGATAACGATGGCGGTAACCTGAGCGCTGCACTTAAACCGGCGGCACCTGAACCAATAATCAGCACATCAAATAGGGGGTGGGGAGAGGAATTGGGCATGGGGTTCAGCTTTTAAGTAAGTGGGGCGGGCTTAAATTTTTTTAAGTATACTCGGCTTCGCAGGGCTTAACTTAAGCAAGGCATTGGCTACTGCGCGCAATGCGGTTGGCTAAACTCAAGCGCACTTCGGTGCAAAAGCGAATTATTTTGTTGCATATTCGTGAATGGGCATGGCTATTTCCGGCCAAAATCGGCAAAATCAAACCCGCTTAGGGGACGCTTATAACCGCGCCGAATGTTTTTAAGCCGCGCCGTGTTGTCATTAAATCGCGCATCAATTAATTTAAACATGATTTATCCGAACCTGCCGCAAGGCCGAAGTGCATGAGGCTCTATGGCCACTGAAACGACCGCATCTCCTGTGATGCGCTCTGTCGATCCATCGAAAGAACAGCCGACCGATCAACAACTGGTGTTGCGCGCGCAACAAGGTGACCGGCGCGCGTTCGATTTGCTGGTACTTAAATACCAACACCGCGTGCTGCGTTTGGTTGGCCGCTTTGTGCGTGACCCAGATCAAGCTTTTGATTTAGCACAAGAAGCTTTCATTAAAGCGTACCGTGCGCTCGCTAATTTTCGCGGCGAGAGTGCCTTCTATACTTGGCTCTATCGGATTGCCGTGAACACCGCCAAAAATCAACTGGTCGCCACCGCGCGCGAAGGATATTCCATCTCACTGAACTCTGGTGGCGGTGATGAGTCAGATGAACCATTGCCAGAGCCTGAAGGCTTGCGCGATCACGCAACGCCTGAGGACATGGCGGCCTCGCAGGAGTTAGAGCAAGAAATCCGAGCGGCGATCAAAGCGCTGCCTGAGGATTTGCGAACAGCCCTCACCTTGCGTGAAATGGAAGGGCTGAGCTATGAAGATATTGCGGTTGTGATGAATTGCCCAATTGGCACCGTGCGATCGCGAATTTTCAGAGCCCGCGAAGCCGTTGAAGAACGTATAAAACCGTTGCTGGATTGATACACACGGGTGCTTGAACCCGACTTATTTCAAGGGGAACCCTATGACAACTCAACACAATGCTCATGCCTCTAATGCCATGCCGGCCGCCGAAGCGCTGTCCGCCTGGTGGGATGATGAATGTGTCGCTCAACAAGCGCAGCGAATCGATCACCTGTTATCGGTTCCCGCCTCGGATGCGCGCTCAAGTTTGCGGTGTTACTCCTTGATTGGTGCCGCCTTGCGCCATGAGCACCTCGATCAGCGCGATATATCCACTTTAATCTCGTCGCGCTTGGCGCAAAGTGCAGAAGAGGCCAATCACCTAGCCCAGCATCTGGCCGATCACTCGGCGAGTGAGCGGGTTTTAGCGTTCCCACAATCCCGTGTTCGCCGTTCAATGAATGCGTGGCGCGGTGCAATTGCCGCCTCATTTGTGGCCGGTTTAGTTGGCGTTGGTATTTTTATGTCGCCCCAGCCATCGGTCGATCGCTCTAATAACCTTGCCGCGCAACAACAGGCCAAAATGCTCGCGCCAACCTTCAACCCCGCCTTGGTGGGCGCAAGCGGAGCCGAACTGCCCGTTGTGGCGCGAGTGAACTCAGCCACCGTGTTGCCCGCTTGGGCACAAACCCCGGCACAAAAAGCGCCCATGGATCCCTACTTAATGACGCATTTTGAGTCCGTTTCACCCGATTTATCTGAAGTGATGCCCTCGCTGCGCATGATTAGCTTTCGACCGGAGTAAGCATGACGCGTGTGGTTGGGTTTAATATTCACAATTCAAGCAGTCTGATGCGGCGCGGTGCGCTGCTTGCGGTGAGTTTGCTCGCGCCCTTGAGCTGTGCCCTGGCAGATTCTTGGCAATGGCAAGCGTTTTCTTTGCACCTCTTGCCGGTTTCAGCCACGCCATCAGCGGTTGAGGCGCCTTCGAGCACTGAGATTGAGGCTTGGTTGACTGATATGTCGCACGCGATGCGTCAAACCGACTACACCGGCACCTATGTCCATATTCGGGGCGATCAAATTGATACAACCCAATTGCAACACAGCTTTGCGCCCGCCGGCGAGCAGGAGCGGCTGGAAACGCTCAATGGAGATCCTCGCACCGTGGTTCGGCATGGGGATTCTTGTGAGTGCCAATGGCCTGCCCGTAAAGAGGTGGTGTTTGGCGATTTTCCGAGCGTGCGCTCACGGCTCTCAGGTGAGCGGTTTGCGCACCCCGCCGAGCTTACGAATAATTATCAAATCGTGAGCCTTGGGCGCTCGCGCGTGGCGGGGTTGGCTTGCCACCTCGTCGGTTTGGTGCCGAAAGATGGTTATCGCTATGGCTATAAACTCTGCATTAGCGAGGGCTCGCACCTTTTGTTGCGCATGTCGATGTATAACGATCAAGGCTTGCCCATCGAGCACGATTTTTTCACGCAGATCCTTCCGCGCGATGCGGTAGGTGATGCGCAATGGCCTGCGATTGTGATGAGCTCCCCGCAAACAATTCCGCCGGGCTTTAAGGTTGTCGAGCAGGCGCCCGCCGAGCCGCCTAAATCCTTAGCGACTGATGAAGGCTGGATTGTCTCCCCCGATTTACCCGGCTACACCATCAAAAGCCGGGTTTGGCGGCAAAATCCGGCAACAGGGCAGCCCTTTGAGCACATGGTGGTCTCTGATGGGCTTTCAACCGCCTCGGTTTTTATCGAAAATATGCCTCAAAGCAAAACGCTCGATCCACAAGCGGCCAAATATGGTATGAACATTGCCGTTCGCCAAGAAGGCCCTGTGCGCATAACCGTCATCGGTGATTTGCCCATGGCCGCCGTAACGCAGCTCTGTAAAAATACGATGGTGGTTAAAAATTCCCCCAAAGCGCAGGCGGAGCAAAACCCCCTGCATACCCCGCAAATCGAGGCACGCTAAGTGAATCTGCCGCCAATTGAGCCGATCAAGCCCTTAAAAGAAGCCCCTGTGGTGGGCTCAGTTGATTTTGCTATTGAGCGCTTAGCCCAATGGGATGAGCAATCGGGTGCTGTATCTGAGGCAAGCGACCAAACGGATGCGTTTATCCGTGAGCAGGGGGTTGTGGTCGCCTTGGTAGAAGGCGGGGTCGTGGTAGAAACCTTTAGGCAAACGGGCTGCCAATCTTGCGCCTCTCGCGGCGGCTGTGGCATTAACTTGATGCAAAAAGCGCTGAATCGCAAACAGCATCAGGTTCGAGTTTCAACGCAATTACCGCTGCGCGTTGGGGAACGGGTGCAGTTGGTTTTGCCTGCCAGTGCCTTGGTGCAAGCGTCTTTGTTGATGTATGTATTGCCCCTCTTGGGCTTAATGCTGGGTGCGCTCGCAGGCCAAATGCTGTTTGCCACGAACAGCGCATCAATCTTAGGCGGGGCTTTGGGTTTTTTCGCGGCTTTACTTGGATTGTCTCGGCGTCAAAAGGGATTATTTGCCAACGGGCGCTACGCCCCGCGAGTTGAGCTAGCTAACTCATAAAACGAGTAGAACGGTATTTCTTCAGAGTGCACCACCGTATAAACGATGTGTTTGTTTGCAGCGGGTGCTAGGATAATAGCCTCTTTGCTTATGAGTGTGCGCTAACTGTGATTCATCGTTTTCTTATTTCTGCATTGCCAGTTTTGTCGCCCACCGCATTGAAACGGCTGCGGGCGTTACCATTTTTCACCCTGTTGTTGGCGTTTGTTTTTACGCTCAATTTAACCGCTTGTGGCAATCAGAAATCCACGGCAGAGGTAACCGGATTACCTGATTTCTCGGCCTTGGTCGCGGCAAATAATGATTCTGTCGTGAATATTACCGCGATTCCTCCCTTAGCTGCGATGCCGGATGCGGCTGCAACGGAGAGCCCACCCAGCGCGCGCGATGATTTGCTCAATCAGTTTTTTAATCAATTTTTCGGGTTTAATGGGGCGGCGCCTTCCTCGCCAGAGGGTGGGGATTCCTCGGCCGATAGCGGCTCGGGCGAACCCGATACCAATAACGGATCGGGTTTTATTTTAAGCTCAGATGGTTATATTTTAACCAATCAGCACGTGATTGATGGCGCAACAACCGTATTCGTACGGCTGGCGGATGGCCGGGAGCTTAAGGCCGAAGTTAAGGGGAGTGATAAGGCGGGCGATATTGCCTTGCTTAAAATTAATGCCGACCATTTAAAACCCGTTTTGATTGGCAATTCCGATAAGGTTAAGCCCGGGCAATGGGCGGTGGCAATTGGTTCGCCTTTTGGATTTGATCACTCCGTTACCGCCGGTGTCGTCAGCGCCAAAGGTCGCGCCTTACCCGGGGATGCTGATCAGCGCTATGTGCCTTTTTTGCAAACCGATGTGGCAATTAATCCCGGCAGCTCAGGTGGGCCTTTGTTTAATACGCAAGGCCAAGTCATTGGTATTAATGCACAAATTTTAACGGAATCGGGCGGTTACAACGGCCTATCGTTTGCCATTCCCATTAATTACGCCATGCAAGTGGCTGAGCAGTTGAAAAAAAGCGGTGTGGTTGAACGCGGCTTTTTAGGTGTGCAAATTCAGTCGCTGGATCGTTCCATGGCGCAAGCGATGGGGATGGATCGCCCTCGTGGCGCGCTCATTACGGGTTTTGTGGGTGGCTCCCCGGCGGCGCAATCGGATTTACAGCCGGGCGATATCATTACCGCCGCCAATGGGCATTTGATTATGGAATCGTCTGATTTACCTCAAACTATTGGCGTATTACCCCCCGGCGCACAGGTTAAACTCAGCGTGTTAACCCAAGGCAAGCCGCACACGGTGGATGTGCAATTGGGCGTTTTATCCAAAAATACCCCCAGCCAGATTCAACCGATGAAATCCCACGATCTCATCGTTGATAACTACGGCTTATTGCTCACCGATGAAGCAGGGCAAATTCGCATTAAAGCCGTTGAGCCCCAAGGGCCTGCAGATGCAGCTGGATTAAAAGCTCAAGATATTGTGCTGTCACTGAATCGCCAACCCTTAAATTCATTGGCCGCAGCAGAAACCGCCTTTAAAAATGCCGAAAAAGATAAACCCAATGCCGTGCTCATTCGGCGCGGCAATACCCAGCATTTTCTCGCGTTATCTTTGCAGCCCGATTAGTCCGGCCGTGTATTGCGGCTGAATCGGTTATACTGCGCAGCTTTATCTGAGCGCTGCGGCCAATTTGGCACGCGATGGGGCGCAAAAACCCGAAGGTTTGTGCCGCTTTGCCCTCAAATTTTTTTAATTTAATTATTGAGTAGTTTTATGTCCGAACGGCTCTCGCTGATTCGTAATTTTTCGATTATCGCCCACATCGATCACGGTAAATCCACCTTATCTGACCGCATCATCCAGCTCTGTGGCGGCTTAACGGCGCGCGAGATGGAAACCCAAGTGCTTGATTCTATGGATATTGAGCGCGAGCGGGGCATTACAATCAAAGCGCAAAGCGTGTCTTTGGATTATCCGTCCCGAAATGGTAAAACCTATCGCTTAAACTTTATTGATACGCCGGGGCATGTCGATTTTTCCTATGAGGTATCCCGCTCTTTGGCCGCCTGCGAAGGAGCGCTGTTGGTGGTTGATGCCTCCCAAGGGGTTGAGGCGCAATCAGTAGCCAACTGTTATACCGCCATTGATTTGGGTTTAACGGTTGTGCCCGTGCTCAATAAAATTGATCTGCCCGCCGCCGAACCCGAGCGCGTAAAAAAAGAAATTGAAGATGTGATTGGCATTGATGCCCATGATGCCGTGCTCACCTCGGCTAAAACCGGAGTGGGAATTGAAGAGGTGCTCGAGCGGTTAATTGAACTGATTCCGGCTCCCGTTGGCAATGAAGAAGGCCCGTTGAAGGCGCTTATTATTGACTCATGGTTTGATAATTATGTGGGCGTAATTGCCTTAGTGCGGGTTATTGATGGCGCGATTGTGCCGAAACGTAAAATCAAAGCCATGGGCACCGGCGATATTTTTCAAGTTGAAAAAGTCGGTGTATTCACGCCTAAAACTTTAGCGCGCGAGGGGCTATTTGCAGGCGATGTTGGCTTTGTGATTGCCGGCATTAAAGACATCGATTCTGCCAAAGTGGGCGATACGCTCACCGATGCGGAAAACGGTGCGACCACGCCCTTGCCGGGATTTAAAGAAATGCAGCCGCGCGTATTCTCCGGACTGTACCCAGTTGAGGGTGAAGATTATGAAAACCTGCGCGAAGCGCTGCGCAAGCTGCGTTTGAATGATGCGGCGCTTCATTTCGAGCCAGAAGTGTCGCAAGCCTTAGGGTTTGGTTTTCGTTGTGGGTTTTTGGGCCTTTTGCACATGGAAATTGTCCAAGAGCGCTTAGAACGTGAATACGATTTGGATTTGATCGGTACAGCGCCGACCGTGGTCTATGAAATTGTGGAAAATGATGGCACCACGTACCGCATTCATAATCCCGCCCAGCTGCCAAATGTTAATAATATCAAAGAGCTGCGCGAGCCGATTATCGAAGCCAGCATTTTTTGTCCCGATGAATACGTGGGCGCCGTGATTGGTCTGTGCATTGAAAAGCGGGGCGCGCAGAAAAATTTAAGTTACATCGGCAAGCAAGTCACCCTGGTTTTTGAATTACCTTTGGGTGAAGTAGTGCTCGACTTTTTTGATCGGCTGAAATCCGTGAGCCGAGGCTATGCTTCCTTTGATTACAAATTTTTACGTTTTCAAGAGGCCGATTTAGTCAAAATGGATATGTTGATTAATGGTGAAATCGTCGATGCGCTCTCGCTCATTGTACATCGCAGCATTTCTCAGGCGCGCGGGCGAGATTTAGCTGAGAAGCTCAAGGAACTGATTCCGCAGCAAATGTTCGAAGTGGCGGTTCAAGCCGCGATCGGGGTGAAAATTATTGCCCGCAGCACGGTCAAGGCATTAAGAAAAAACGTCTTGGCTAAGTGCTACGGCGGTGATATTTCCCGTAAACGTAAGCTCTTGGATAAACAGAAAAAAGGTAAAAAACGCATGAAGCAAATCGGCCAAGTTGAAGTGCCGCAAGAAGCCTTCTTAGCAATTTTGCAGATGGACTCGAATAAATAACCGCATCTTAAAGCGCGACGCGCCAGTGGGGAGAACGACTTTGGATTTTACGTTGATTTTGGTGATCGGCACGGTGCTCTCCGGCCTGATTTGGCTGACCGATAGCTTGGCATTTAAGCCCGCTCGGGTTCGTCGTGCCGCGACGGGGGTGGTGACCGATAAACCTCTTGTTATTCAGGAGCCCTTGCTCGTTGATTATGCTCGCTCTTTTTTCCCTGTGTTGCTGATTGTGCTTGTGGTGCGCTCGTTTATCGCCGAACCCTTTCGCATTCCTTCCGGCTCATTGATGCCCACGTTGTTGGTGGGGGATTTTATTTTGGTGAATAAATTTGCCTATGGTTTGCGCTTACCTGTGCTGGATACCAAAATTATCCCGATTGGTGAGCCTAAACGTGGAGATATTGCCGTGTTTCGTTATCCCAATGATCCTAAAATTGATTACATTAAGCGGGTTATCGGTGTGCCGGGTGATCATATCCGCGTGGTCGGCAATAAATTATGGGTGAATGATGTGCTGCAGCCCGAAACTTTTGTGGGCGTGTATCCGGGGGATGACGGCATGCGCATGGCGGGTGCGGATATGTATGAGGAGGATTTAACCGGCATCAAGCATCAAGTTTTGTTTGAAAAGGATGGTTATCGCCGTGATGGGCAATGGGTTGTGCCGCCGCATGAGTACTTTATGATGGGCGACAACCGCGATAACAGTAACGATAGCCGCTATTGGGGCTTTGTACCCGAAGCCAATTTAGTGGGCAAGGCCTTCATAATTTGGTTGCATTGGGATTGGAAAGACGGCAAATTTGATGCCAGCCGAATTGGTCGGAGTATTCACTGATTTTTGTTTGATTTTTAATGGAAGAGGATAAGTGTATGAAGCTTAACGGATTGAATCATAACGCGCCCCGCGTACTGCGCCATCAATCAGGTATGACGCTGATTGGCCTAATTATGTATGCGTTTATCGCTTTTTTTATGGCAATTTTGTTGATGAAAGTGGTGCCGTTGTATCTTACCGATCAAAAAATCACGAGTATTTTTACCCAGCTTAAAAACTTTCATGGTGATGCCATGGCAATTCGTTCAACCATCGATAAGCAATTGGATATTAATGAAATTAATAATATGACGTCCAAAGACTTCAAAATCACCCCAATGGGTAATGGCGGCTTGAAAGTTGAGTACAACTACGATGGCCGCGCGAATATTGTCGGTAACTTATCGATTGTTGCCTCGTTTGAACATCAAGTGAATGTTAGCCCTTAATTCCACCAATCCGCAGATAGCGACGCCAGAGAAGCTGGCTCAGCGGTTGGGGGTTCAGTTTGCGCAACCGCAGTTGCTGGAAATGGCGCTGCGGCACCGTTCGGCAGGTCACGTCAACAATGAACGGCTCGAATTTTTGGGCGATTCGATTTTGAATATGGTGATTGCAGAACGCTTGTATCACTTGCATGCATCGGCGCCCGAGGGCGAGCTTTCCAGGTGGCGTGCGAGTTTAGTGCGCGAGGAAAGTTTGGCGGTAATTGCCCGCGAGTTGTCTTTGGGTTCCTACTTGGTGTTGGGCTCGGGGGAGCTTAAAAGCGGCGGGTTTCGGCGTGATTCGATTTTGGCAGATGCTTTGGAGGCGACAATCGGGGCGGTGTATCTTGATCAAGGGTTTGCCGTTGCCAAAACCATGCTTGAGCGCCTGTTTGAGCCAATGCTGACCCATTTACCTGATGCAGCGAGCTTAAAAGATCCTAAAACCCGCCTGCAAGAGTTCCTGCAAAGCGCCAAACGCGAGCTCCCCACGTACGAGGTCAGCGATACGAGGGGGCAAGCGCATAAACAAGTATTTGAAGTGACCTGCCATTTGGCCGATTCGGCGCAAACCGCCCTCGGGCGCGGAAGTTCACGGCGCAAAGCAGAGCAGGCGGCGGCTGAACGCATGTATGCCCTGCTCACGCATCCCAAAAATGAGTAATTTTTTGACCTGGCTCGTGCATGGTTCTCAAGGATAACCCCTCGCTTATGAATGATGAATTCCCGCTTGAGCCCCATCTACGCTTGCCGCAAGCGCAAGGCTTAAACAAAGAGCCACGCTTTGGGCAAGTGGCGATTGTTGGGCGCCCCAATGTGGGTAAATCAAGCTTATTGAATCGCTTGGTAGGCCAAAAAATTAGCATTACAGCTCCCAAGCCGCAAACCACCCGCCACCGCATTACGGGTATTTTGAGTGAAACGCGTGGGCAAATTGTGTTTGTAGATACCCCGGGCATCCATCAGGGTGGCGCTGATGCGCTCAATCGCCAGCTCAATCGAACCGCGCGCAGCGGATTTGATGGCGTTGATTTGGTTTTGTTTGTGGTGCAGGCCGGGCGATTCAATGAAGAAGATGCCGCAGTTTTAAGCTTAATCCAAGCATCTTCATTGCCTGTGATTTTATTAATTAATAAAATCGATTTAATCCGAGATAAGGCGGAGCTGTTCCCATTTCTTGCTGCCATGCAAGCGCGGCATGAGTTTCTTGCGCTGTATCCAATCTCGGCTCGGCGTGATCGTGGATTTGATGGTTTACTCGATTTATTGTTTAAGCATATGCCCGCGGGCGAGCCTGCGTACGATCCTAGCGAGGTAACGACCATTACCACGCGCTTTATGGCGGCAGAAATTATTCGGGAAAAACTTGCCCGTCTTTTGCACGATGAATTGCCCTACAAGACAACGGTTCTGATTGAGCGCTTTGATGAAAGCCCGGACTTAACGGAAATTGATGGGATAATTTATGTTGCAAGAGAGAGCCAAAAAGGCATTGTGATTGGTACCGGCGGCGCCAAATTAAAAGAAATTGGTGTGCAGGCACGGCATGATTTAGAGCAGCTGCTCGATACCAAGGTGATGCTGCGCCTCTGGGCTAAAGTGCGTGAAGATTGGGCTGATGATGAACGGGCAGTTCAATCGCTTGGGTATCAGTTGCCCGAGTAACTACCTAACAATCAATCAAGGTGAATTTGTGGGCATTGCCGCATTTGTGCTGCATACACGACCCTGGCGCGATACGAGCCTTATGGTGGATTGGCTAACCCTTGATCATGGCTGGATAACCACCGTACAGCGCGGCGCTCGCCAGATAGGCAAAAAATCGCCCCCAAGGCCGATGGCGTTTCATCCCTTAACGCTGCACCTGGTCGGCCGCGGCGCGCTTAAAACCGCAACGCAAATCGAGCCGCTTAGCCGCCCTCATTGGTTAAAAGGTCAGGCATTAGCGGTTGGGTTTTATTTGAATGAGTTGCTGCTACGCGCACTTCACCGCGAGGCACCGGTGCCCGAGCTGTTTTACAGCTATGCCCAAACCCTTGAGGCATTGACGCAGCCGGCGGTTGAGTTTGGGGGGCTGATTCGCCGATTTGAGCGTGCGTTGCTGGATGAATTAGGCGTTGGCATTGATTGGCAGGCCACGGCTGATTCGGGCGAGGCTATCCTTCTAGATCAGTTGTATACCCTTGATGCCGAGGTGGGTATCTTGCGCAATAACACGGGCAAATTTTCGGTAACAGGGCGCGTGTTGCATGCCATAGCTGAGCATTTACCGCTTGAAACCGCTCAAGACCGCCGAAGTGCCCGCGATGTGATGCATTATTTGCTGCGCCCCCATGTGGGGTCGGCCGTGTTTCATAGCCGTGCCCTATGGCAATCGGGCACACCGCCGGAGGGTGCGTAAAACAAACGCCATAGAACAGGGGTTAAAATCCTCGCTAAACAATGAGTTAAATAGACACAGGATTAAATCACGATGACCAATCGAATCACCTCGCAATTGCCTTTATTGGGCTTAAACATCGATCACGTCGCAACCTTGCGCCAGGCGCGGGGCACCCGTTACCCAGATCCAGTCCACGCTGCATTATTAGCCGAGCAAGCCGGCGCTGATAGCATAACTCTGCATCTGCGCGAAGATCGGCGCCATATCCAAGATCGCGATGTGTTGCGTTTGCGGGATTTAATGCAAACTCGGATGAATTTGGAGATGGCCGTTACCGATGAAATGATTGAGTTTGCGTGTCGCGTTAAACCGCATGATTGTTGTCTTGTGCCTGAGCGTCGTGAAGAGCTCACGACCGAAGGCGGGCTGGATGTGGCCGGTCAAATTGATCGAGTTCATGCCGCCTGCGACAAGCTTGGCGCCGCAGGTATTCGCGTATCGCTTTTTATTGATGCCGATCCCCGTCAAATTGATGCCGCCGTGGCCTGCGAGGCGCCCGTGATTGAATTGCACACCGGTCATTACGCCGATGCGACCGATGATGCGGTACAAAAAAAGATACTCGATGATTTAATTCGTGTGGCACGCGATGCAGCCGATGTGGGTTTGCAAGTAAATGCCGGGCACGGCTTGCATTATCACAATGTCCAAGCCATTGCGGCCATCCCGCAACTGGATGAATTAAATATTGGCCATGCCATTATTGCTCGCGCCGTATTTGTCGGCTTGCCGCAAGCGATTAGCGATATGAAGCAGCTTTTACGTGCCGCCCGCCGCATCTAAATTTAAACTCGGCATGATTTTAGGCATTGGCACCGATTTAGTTGAAATTGCAAGGCTCGAACACGCTTATGCGCGCCATGGTGCGCGCTTGCTTTCGCGAATTTTAAGTGCGCGCGAGCGTGCGGATATGCCGCCGCCAGATTCCGTGCGTTTTGCCGCTTGGCTGGCCAAACGGTTCGCGGCGAAAGAGGCGGCCGTAAAAGCGTTGGGCACGGGCTTTCGCCATGGTATAACGCTCCACAATATTGAAACTCAACATACCGAATTTGGCGCACCTGTGCTGTGTTTCTCGGGTGCAGCGCACCGGCGCTTCCGGCAGCTAGGCGGGCATGCGGCGCATTTAAGCGTCAGCGATGAGCGCCAACATGCGCTGGCCTTTGTGGTGATTGAAGGCCAAATACCCCCAGATTCGCAGAGATCGGCTTAAATCAATCGGTTAAACTTGTTTTGTACAAGCGAACCCCGTAGAATGCCCACCTTCTTTCTCCTGCCTGACCGTTACGCATACGGCAGGCTGCTTTTTTTTCATCCACAGGAGCATTTTATGCGTCACTATGAAATTGTGTTCATGGTCCATCCGGATCAAAGTGAACAAGTCCCCGCCATGATTGAACGCTATCGCGGCATTATCGAAAACGCCGGTGGCACCGTACACCGCTTGGAAGATTGGGGCCGTCGCCAACTGGCTTACCCCATCAACAAACTCGTCAAAGCGCATTATGTCATGATGAACGTTGAAACCAACCAAGCCCCCTTAGCTGAGCTCGAAGAAGCCTTCCGCTTTAACGATGCCGTATTGCGTCACCTCACCAGCCGCGTTGATGCGGCGGTAACCGAGCAATCGATCATCATGCGTGAGCGTGATAGCGATCGTCGTCCGCGCCGTCGTGATGATGAGGCCGATGAGCGGTTTGATCGTGATGAAGACGATCAGGTTGAACAAGACGACCGCGTCGAAGCCAGCGAATAAGCCGATTTCTCAGATTTAAGGGAGTACACCATGTCACGTTTTTTCCGTCGCAAGCGTTTTTGCCGTTTCACTGCTGAAAAAGTAGTGCAGATTGATTACAAAGATCTCGATACCTTAAAACAATACTTGTCTGAAACCGGCAAGATTGTTCCTGCCCGGGTGACCGGTACCGCCGCGCGGTACCAGCGTCAACTCCAAACTGCGATTAAGCGCGCCCGCTTCCTCGCGTTGTTGCCTTTTACCGATCGTCATTGATTGGCGTATTAGGTCTGGCATAATAATTATAGGAATGCATCATGCAAGTTATTTTGTTAAACAAAGTTGAAAATTTAGGCACCTTAGGCGATGTGGTGAATGTGCGTGCAGGTTATGCCCGCAATTTCCTGATTCCTTACGGTAAAGCCACCGCAGCAACCAAGGCGAACTTAGCCGAGTTTGAAGCGCGTCGGGCAGAGCTTGAACGTCAGGCGAATGAAAATATGGCCGCTGCCGTAGCGCAAGCCGAGAAATTGGCGCAAGCGGCTGTCACCATCGCGGTGAAAGCTGGCGCAGAAGGTAAGTTGTTCGGTTCCGTTGGCACCGCTGAAATTGCGCAAGCCGTGACTAGCGTTCATGGCGTGGTTATTGAAAAACGCCAAGTGCGTTTGCCGGCAGGTGCTTTGCGCGCCATTGGTGAATTTGATGTGACCTTGCATTTGCATACGGATGTGGATGTCGTCATCAAAGTCATTGTGATCGGCGAAGAATAAGACGCTCTTAATTCATAACTCCCGCCGATCCCGATTCGGCAATGGGGATTATGTTCTAGGTCGATTTACGCCCAGTTTAAAAAGCCAGTCAGAATTTTGCTGATTGGCTTTTTTGTTGCGGACACCATCGCCGGCGCGCTAGGCCGCCCGTGGGTGAGCGTGGGTTTTTGCGCTTAATTGAGTTTTTTGGTGTAAGAAGAATTAATTTGTCCGTAAATCGTGGGGCCTTCACTGGCCGACGCATTCGCGGGCGAACCTGTGCCTAACCGCGCGCTGGATGCGCAGCCAGCCTGTGAAAGTGCCATAGTGATTAGGGCGATTAAAACA
Organism: Halothiobacillus sp.; assembly: GCA_023255735.1. Taxonomy (GTDB): domain Bacteria; phylum Pseudomonadota; class Gammaproteobacteria; order Halothiobacillales; family Halothiobacillaceae; genus Halothiobacillus. The sequence goes on from JAGDVP010000026.1 coordinate 29,353, forward strand.
AATGGCTTCAAAAAATACCCTCTACAACAACGGTGGCTAGGGATGATTGTGCCGAGCATCATCGCGCAGCGCATTTAATTCAACATCGGTTTTATCGGCAATAGAAAGCAATTTAACGGCTAAATCGGCTTCAATTTTTTTCCATTCCGCCGCAAACCCCTCTTTATCGTGCCTCAAGGTGGTTTTGGCCTTAGCGATGTCCAAGCGCAAGGTGTCTACCAAATCGGGGTGGTATTCATGCGGTGCTAATTTTGAATTGGCGGCATTAATCACGGCGTTGGTGTCGGTATCAAGACCGTGTTGCTCGTTATCGAGCAAATGCGCGTAAATGCCGCCAAGCCAATGATAATAGGCGTTCGATAGAGCGGTTGGTTTGGGGTTAACTTGCGTATTGGGTTCCGGGTTTGTCTCTGATGCCATGATGCGCTCCTGTATTTTGGGAAATTAGCATACACCTTTGCTCATCTTTTTGGCGCAGTGCGGCGGGTTTTTGGGGCGTGGCACGCGATTTCGGGTATCCTAAGCGACCTATTTTTGATTCAACCTAAATTCCAATCGCCATGATGCACGAGCAATATAATCCCGCCCTTGTTGAAGATGCTGCCCAATCCCTTTGGGCTGATAAACAATCGTTTCGCGCTGTTGAGGATCCCACGCGGGAAAAATTTTATTGCCTGTCGATGTTCCCGTACCCGTCGGGTCGGCTGCACATGGGACATGTGCGCAACTACACCATCGGTGATGTGATTGCCCGTTATCAGCGGATGCTGGGTAAAAATGTTTTGCAGCCCATGGGTTGGGATGCGTTTGGTTTGCCGGCTGAAAATGCGGCACTTAAAAATGGCGATGCGCCCGCGCGCTGGACATTTGAGAACATTGATTACATGCGCGGTCAGCTGCAGCGCTTGGGCTTAGGCTACGATTGGCAGCGAGAGCTTGCAACCTGCACGCCGCAGTATTATCGCTGGGAGCAATGGCTGTTTACCCGCTTGGTGCGTAAAGGGTTAGCGTATAAAAAAACCTCCGTAGTGAATTGGGATCCCGTTGATGAGACTGTGCTGGCGAACGAGCAGGTGATCGACGGGCGCGGTTGGCGCTCGGGCGCCTTGGTCGAGCGGCGTGAAATTCCGCAGTGGTTTATTAAAATTACTGACTATGCCGATGAATTAATTGATGATTTAAATCAGTTAGAAGGCTGGCCTGAACAAGTACGCACCATGCAGGCGAATTGGATTGGTCGCTCGCGCGGTTTACAGGTTGATTTCACCCTGAATGACCAGGAAAAGCTCACCGTGTTTACGACCCGCCCCGATACCTTGTATGGCGTCTCGTATTTGGCGGTCGCAGCTGAACATCCTTTAACTAAGCAAGCCGCCGCGCATAATCCTGCCATTGCCGCTTATATCGATCGCTGCCGGCATCATAAAGTTGCTGAAGCAGAAATGGCGACGATGACGAAAGAGGGCGTGGATTTAGGCATCACCGTCACCCATCCCTTAACGGGCGCGGCAATTCCCGTTTGGTCTGCCAATTTCGTGCTTATGGACTATGGTACGGGCGCGGTGATGGCCGTGCCGGCGCACGATCAGCGTGATTTCGAGTTTGCCAAGCAATATGGCTTAACCATCAAGCCGGTGATTGAATCGCGCGAACCCCACGATTACACCTGTGCGGCCATGACGAGCAAGGGGCGCTTGTTTGATTCGGGTGAGTTTTCAGGCTTGGAATTTGATGCAGCCTTTGATGCCATTGCCGCGCATCTTGAGGCTAAAAAACAGGGTCAGGTGCAAATCAATTACCGCCTGCGCGATTGGGGCGTGTCGCGCCAGCGTTATTGGGGTTGCCCGATTCCCATCATTAATTGCCCGCATTGTGGCGCGGTACCGGTGCCCGATGACCAGCTGCCCGTGGTGTTGCCCACCGATGTGGTTATGAACGGGCCACAATCGCCCATTAAACAATCACGGGAATTTATTGACACCACCTGCCCGCAATGTGGCGGCGCTGCCACGCGTGAAACTGATACCTTCGATACGTTTTTTGAATCGAGCTGGTATTACGCCCGCTACACCTGCCCCGATTTTACGGGCGGGATGTTAGATGAGCGTGCCGATTATTGGTTGCCGGTCGATCAATATGTCGGCGGGGTTGAACATGCCGTATTGCACCTGTTGTATGCGCGATTTTTCCATAAACTCATGCGCGATGAGGGCTTAATTGCACAAGATGTGCCCGAGCCCTTCACCCGTTTGCTCACCCAAGGCATGGTGAATAAAGACGGCAGCAAGATGAGTAAATCTAAAGGCAATACTGTCGACCCACAGCCGTTAATTGAAGAATACGGTGCCGATACAGTGCGCTTATTTATGATGTTTGCAGCCCCGCCTGATCAAGGGCTGGAGTGGTCGGATGCGGGTGTTGAAGGCGCGCATCGCTTTTTAAAACGCCTGTGGCGGCAAGTGTATGATCGCAAGCAAGCCGGCTGGCAGGCAGCGCCGTTGGTTATTGAAAATTTGGACGATGCTGCTAAAGCGTTGCGCCGCAAGCTGCATGAAACCATTGCGCGCGTCACCGATGATGTTGAAAAGCGCCAAACGTTCAATACCGTCATTGCCGCGAACATGGAATTATTCAACGAGCTTAATAAATTCGAAGGGCAGGGCGTGGCCGGGCGCGGGGTAATCACCGAAGTGCTGCAGGGCATGATTAAAATGTTAGCGCCCATCGTGCCGCACATTGCTCACGCACTGTGGCCTGAGATTGGTGGCGCGGGCTTAGTGATTGATGCGCCTTGGCCTTCGGTGGATACAAGCGCGCTGGTGCGCGATGAGCTTGAGTTAATGGTGCAGGTGAACGGCAAGCTGCGCGGCAAGGTGTTGGTGCCTGCCAGTGCCGATAAGGCCACGCAAGAGGCGGCCGCCATGACGAATGAATCGGTGCAGCGGCATATTGATGGCCAAATCATTAAAAAAGTGATTTTGGTGCCAGGGCGCTTGATTAATATTGTGGTGGGGTAGGCGCGTGTTTCGATTTGAGACTCTACAATTTATGTCATCAAAGATAATAGCGCTTGCCTTATTGATGCTGGCATTAAGCCTCTCGGCTTGCGGTTACCATCTGCGCGGTGTCACCGCACTTAACCCAGTGTATGCAAAAGTATTCGTACAAGGCATGAGCGAAAGCGACCCGGTGTATCAGCAATTGCAGTATTTATTTCAAAATACGCAAAGCCAATTAGTGCGCGATCCAAAGCGTGCGACAGCCACACTCGTTATCGATAAAAATCAAGTGATTCAGCGCGTCGCGGTGGTTACACCGCAAGCCAGTGTTCAGCAATATGAGTTATATCAACAAATTAAATATCATATCGAGCTGCCCGATGGCCGAAGTACAGAGCCTCAAACCCTAGGACGAGCACTAAACTATAACTACGATCCGGTGGGCGTTTTGGCCTCAACGGGCAATCAGCAACAAATTGCGCAAGAGTTGGCGCAATCGCTTGCCCAGTTATTGTTTTATCGCTTAAGCGCGCCGATTTCTGCGGCAAAGCCCAAAGACGCAGCGCAAGGGGCATCTGAAGCGGTGCAGCCCTAAGGTGAACTTAACCCCAGAACAGCTTAAAGCTGCGCTCGAAAAACGCATCGACGCACTCTATGTGTTTGTTGGTGATGAAGCCTTGTTGCTGGATGAAGCGCGCCAAGCGGTGATAAATCAAGCGCGCAAAGCCCACGTGGGTGAGCGATTGCGTTTTGAAACCGATGCCCGCTTTGATTGGCAATCACTTAACCACATCAGCGCGAATTTATCGCTTTTTGCCGAGCGGCGCTTAATTGATTTACGCATTCCCACCGGCAAGCCCGGCAAAGAAGGGGCTGAGTTTTTAAAATCCCTTGCGGTCAGTCAAAGTCAAGCGGCCAGTGCATCTGCCGATATTTGGGTGATTAGTTTGCCCAAATTAGATAGCGCTGCGCAAAAAACGGTTTGGTTTACTGCGCTAAGCCAAGCGGCTACCACCGTGATTTTTTGGCCTGTCCCCTTACGTGATTTACCGCGCTGGATCGAAAACAGGGGGCTGACCTTGGGGTTGCAACTTGATCCCGATGCGGCAAAGCTCATTGCTGATCGGGTCGAGGGCAATTTACTGGCCGCCAAGCAAGAGTTGGATAAACTCAGTTTACTGAATTTACCGAACCCGATTACAGCGCCAAGTTTGCTTGCAACTATCATGGATCAGTCGCGGTTTAACCCGTTTGATTTAAGCGATGCGTTATTGGCAGGAGATCGAGCGCGGGCGGCGCATTTGCTCGCTCGCCTGCGCGAAGAGGGTGCTGAAGTCATTTTGATTTTATGGGTCATAAGCCGAGAATTGCGCTTACTGGCGAGCTTGGATGACCCCGCAGCGATGGAGCGCTTGCCTGTTCCTAAGGGACGAAAACCCCTGTATGCCCGTGCTGCAAGACGGGCGCCCAGTAGCCACTGGCTAAAATTATTGGGGCGCTGCGCCCAAATTGATCGCAGCATTAAAGGCGTGGCACAGGGCGAGCCTTGGCAAATGCTGGATCGGCTGGTGCTGGCAGCCTGTGGGCGCGGCTTGGGGGCGCGGGCGGGTTAATTCTCAGTAAAAGATATATTAGAAATAAAGGGTTAATTATGAATAATGATCAAGAACTTGAAGCGCTTATGCATAAGCTCGGCCATGCCGCGAGGCAGGCATCGCGGCAATTGGCTCGGGTGACGACAGCCGATAAAAATCGCGCCTTATTGGCCATTGCTGAGGCATTAGAGGAGTCCGCGCCGGCGCTTTTGGCCGCCAATGCGGTTGATATTGCCAATGCGCGCGCGCGGGGGCTAGATGCCGCCATGATTGATCGGCTGATGTTAAGCCCCCAAGGGATAGAGCACATGGCCGAGGGTGTGCGGCAGGTGGCCAACTTGCCCGATCCGGTGGGTGAGATTACCAATATGGTGTTTCGCCCCACGGGGATTCAAGTGGGGCAAATGCGCGTGCCTTTGGGGGTGGTGGGCATCATTTATGAATCGCGACCGAATGTCACCATTGATGCGGCGGCGCTGTGTTTGAAATCTGGTAATGCCACTATTTTGCGCGGCGGCTCTGAGGTGGCGGCGACCAATGTAGCGCTGGCCGACTGCATTCGGCAGGGGTTAGCTGCGGGTGATTTGCCCGTGGATGCCGTGCAAATTGTGCCGACCCAAAATCGAGCGGCGGTATCACTCATGCTGGGCTTGTATCAATTTATTGATGTGATGATTCCCCGGGGCGGCAAAGGGTTGGTTGAGCTTGTGACTAATCAGGCAAAAATGCCGGTTATCAAGCATTTAGATGGGGTTTGTCATGTGTTTGTTGATGAGGCGGCCGCGTTAAATAAAGCCGTCGCGGTGGCGGTAAATGCCAAAACCCACCGATACGGCGTGTGTAATGCCATGGAAACTTTGCTGGTTCATGCCGCCGTTGCGGCGCAATTTTTGCCAATGATTGCGCCCCTTTATTTTGAAAAAGGGGTTGAGCTGCGCGGCTGCCCCCGCACGCAGGCTATTTTAGGACCCACGATAAATGCGGCCACAGTTGATGATTGGACTGCCGAGTATTTAGGCCCCATTCTTGCCGTGCGCGTGGTGGATACGCTCGATGAGGCAATTAACCACATAGAAACCTATGGTTCGCACCATACCGATGCCATCATCACGGAAAATTTCACAACCGCGCGGCGCTTTTTGCGTGAGGTGGATTCGGCCTCGGTGATGGTGAATGCCTCGACCCGTTTTGCCGATGGGTTTGAATATGGGCTGGGCGCAGAGATTGGCATTTCGACCGATAAAATTCATGCCCGCGGGCCTGTGGGGTTGCTGGGCTTAACCTCGAATAAATATATTGTCTTGGGCGATGGGCACATTCGTGTTTGAGCCGATGCCACCTCAGCCCCAACCGCTACTGGGTATTTTGGGGGGTACGTTTGATCCCATCCACTTAGGGCATTTGCGCTTGGCGCAAGAAATGCGTGAGGCACTGAATTTGGCGCGCGTGCATTTTGTGCCGGCGGCCATTCCCCCGCACCGTGCGCAACCGGCGCTGTCGGCGGCGTCTCGGTTTGAGCTGGTGCGCTTGGCGATTGCAGATCAGCCGGCATTTATGGCCGATCCGCGCGAACTTAATCGCGCGGGCGCCTCGTATACCATTGATACCTTGCAATCATTGCATGCCGATTTCCCATCCCATCACCTGGTGCTCATTTTGGGAATGGATGCGTTTAATGGCCTTGCGCAATGGCATCGCTGGATCGAGCTTTTTGATTGGGCGCATTTAGCGGTAGCCAGTCGCCCGGGCGCGTCTTTAAGCGAGGGCGCGGCGCGTTTATTGGCCGAGCGCAGCCTGAACCCTGCCGAGTTGCCTTTTAAGCGGGCAGGCGGCATTGTCTCATTACCCATTACCCGCCTCGATATTTCTGCCACGGCCATTCGCAGCGCGCTGATGGCGCAACGCTCTGTGCGTTATCTTGTGCCAGAATGTTTGTTAAACCCCCTGCACGTGCATTATTCTGAAGCCAATTTCGGCGCATCATTAGCCCATCAATCGGCTGATGCATGAGCTATTTATCCATTTAAATCAAAAAGTTGAACCATGAACCAAGATAAAACCATCGATAACACCCCCCCCGTTGCCGCCCAAGCCGTGGGCACTGCACCATCGCCCGAACAGCACTCAGCTGAGTCTATTGTGGGTTGGGTTGTTGCCGCACTCGAAGACCTCAAAGCCATTGATATTCGCGTGTTGGATGTGCGTGGCCACTGCAACTTCACCGATTTTATGGTGTTTTCATCCGGCACCTCGGATCGGCATTTAAAATCGCAGGCCAATAGCGTGATTGTGCAATTGAAAAATCAGGGCATTCGCCCCATGGGCGTTGAGGGCGATGAGGTTCCCGCCACGGAATGGGTGTTGGTTGATTTGGTTGATGTGATCGTTCATATCATGCTGCCGGAAACGCGCGATCATTATCAACTGGAAAAATTATGGTCGGCGCCGGGCGGCCACCAAAGTACGGCTGAGCGCCCCAGTTTGAGTTCAAGTGCCAGCGCGGCATCGGTTGCAAGCCTAGCCGGTGGACAGTCGGCTTATGCGTTGGCCTTAGAAAAACTGCGGCAGGGCGCGGATATTGAAACCGCCATCGGTGATTGGGATGATGACGAAGGCCAACTCGATGACGATTTAGATGATTGGGATGATGAGCATCCGAGCAATGACACCCCGCCCGCCCATCGTGCCTGAATTTCAATGCGGCCTGCGCGGTGAAAATTCAGCTCATTAGTGTTGGTACGCGTTTGCCCGATTGGGCGGCGGCGGGCACCGCAGAATATTTAAAGCGCATGCCGGCGGCGTGTCCGGTTTTTTTGCAAGAAATACCCGCCGTTCAACGGAGCAAAACCACCGCATTGGGGCGCGCAAAAGCGGCTGAGTGCGAGCGCATCGAAGCGCAAATCCCCAAAAATGCTTGGCGTATCGTGTGTGATGAGCGCGGGCGTGATTGGTCAACCGCAGAGCTTTCAGCGAAGCTGGCCGATTGGATGCAATCAGGGCGTGATGTGGCGATTGTGGTGGGCGGTGCTGATGGCTTAACCGATGAGCTGCGTGGCAGTGCCGATGTTTTGTGGCGATTATCTAAACTCACCCTGCCGCATCCGCTTGTGCGGGTTTTGTTGGTCGAGCAGCTTTATCGGGCTTGGTCTTTACTCTATAACCATCCTTATCATCGTGAGTAATTTATTAGGTGCGCCCAAAGCGCCGGCGGCTTTGTTTTTGGCTTCAAGCTCACCCCGTCGGGCGCAGTTGCTTAAAGACATGGGCTTTCGATTTACGGTTTTGAATGCCGCGCTGTGTGCGGTTGATGAAACACCCAAGCCCTTTGAGTCACCGATTGCATTGGTGGAACGTTTGGCGCAAGCCAAAGCAATCAAAGGCTTGCAAGCCTCATGTCTTGCACAGGGTGGCGTTGTGCTTAGCGGGGATACGGTGGTGATTCATGCGCAAAGGCTGATGGGTAAACCGCGTGATGCGGCGGATGCGTGCGCCATGTTGAGCCAATTGCAGGGCGCAACGCATGAAGTGGTTACCGCGATTGCGGTCGTTTCGGCCACGCAATGCCGCGTGATATCGGTAGCCACCCAAGTCACGCTTGCCCCATTAACGGCCGCGCAAATTGCCGCCTATGTGGCCACAGGCGAGCCTAGGGACAAAGCCGGTGCTTATGCGCTGCAAGGCATGGCGGCTCAATTTGTGCAGAAAATTGAAGGGTCTTGGGGCGCGGTGGTCGGCCTGCCTCAGTTCGAGACGGCGCAATTATTGGCGGCATTTGCAATCAAGCCCATCTGGCTTCAATCGTAACTTTATTATTTGAGAATTAACCCATGAGTGAAGAGATTCTCATCAATGTCACCCCGCAGGAAACCCGTATTGCTTATGTGGAAAATGGGGTTTTGCAAGAAATTAATATCGAACGCGCCCGGGCGCGGGGCATGGTGGGCAATATTTATCAGGGGCGGGTGAGCCGCGTTTTACCGGGGATGGAAGCGGCGTTTGTGGATATTGGCCTTGAGCGCGCGGCTTTTTTACATGTATCTGATATTGAGCTTAAGCCCGAGGAAAAAGAAACTGGAGTGGAATCGCGGCCGCGATTGATTTACGACCTGCTCCGCACGGGGCAAAATTTAATGGTGCAGGTGATAAAAGACCCGCTCGGCAGCAAAGGTGCCAGGCTAACGACCGAAATTACCATACCGTCTCGCTACCTTGTGTATGTGCCTAATGGCCGCAATATTGGGGTTTCAAGCCGGGTGGAGCAGGGCGCAGAGCGCGATCGGCTCAAAGGGATTTTGAGCGAATTAATGAATGAATCGCGCGAGCAACAAAACGAGACCGAAATTGGCGGTTTTATTTTACGCACGGCCGCCGAGGGCATCGATACCGAATCTTTGCGCCAAGATTATCTATTTTTGCGTCGATTATGGGCCAGCGTGCAAGAGCGCCAAAAGCAAATTAATGGCGTGGGGTTGGTGTTTGATGATTTGCCTATTACCTTGCGCACCTTGCGCGATGTGTTGGGGCGTTATGTTGAGAAAATTCGCATTGATTCCCGCGAAACCTACCACCGCGCCATTCAATTTGCCCAGGAAATGGTGCCCGATATTCTACCCATTTTAGAGCACTACCCGGGTGAGCGCCCGCTGTTTGATATGCACAATATCGAGCTTGAAATCGCCAACGCGCTTGAGCGCCGCGTGCCGTTAAAATCGGGCGGCTACATCATCATCGATCAAACCGAAGCGATGACAACGATTGATGTGAACACTGGCGGCTTTGTGGGTTCTAAAAATTTAGAAGAAACCATTTTCAAAACCAATTTGGAAGCCGCCAGCGCCATTGCCCGCCAGCTACGGTTACGTAATTTAGGCGGGATTATTATTCTCGATTTTATCGACATGATCGAACCCGATCACCGCCTTGCCGTGCAAGAAACCCTCAAACGGGCATTAGAGAGCGATCACGCCCGTACTAAAGTCTGTGAAGTGTCAGGCCTAGGCCTGGTTGAGATGACGCGCAAGCGAACCCGTGAATCGCTGGAGCATATTTTGTGCGAAGTGTGCCCAACCTGTGGCGGGCGCGGCACGGTGAAAACGGCTGAAACCGTATGTTATGAGATTTTCCGCGAAGTGACCCGCGAGGCGCGGCAATACAACGCCAAGCAAATGTTGGTGATTGCGGCCTCGGCGGTGGTGGATCGGTTGCGCGAGGAGGATTCAACCTCGCTTGCGGAATTGCAAGAATTTATTGGCGTGCCTTTGCGCCTGCAAGCCGATGTGCATTATTTGCCCGAGCAATACGATATTGTGCTGATGTAAGCCGCGCATTCGGCATGTCCTGATACAATTTAAGGAATTGCTTAAATTTTTTCTGCTCGAGGTTTCTCCCCGCGGTGCGTCCTCTTCACTTGCCCCATGCCATCCATTTGTCCTCGCGGCCCATTCGCCGAATGCTGCGGGCTTTGCTGGTATTAGGGGCTGTCATGCTGGTAATACTCGCGCTCATGGCCACCGCTTTACGCCTTGCCTTACCATACCTTAACGACTACCGCCCCAATGTAGAACAGCTGCTTTCGCAGGCTTGGGGCGCGCCGGTTACCTTTGGCGAAATTAATGTCGCCTTTGTGGGCTACCAGCCGCAGCTGATTTTAAAAGATGTGCATTTAGGCCAAGATGGCCCTGTGATTTCCCAGCTCGGCGCTTCGCTATCCCTCTGGCGTAGTGCCATGCAAGGGCGGTGGGTTGCAGGGAAAATCGTGATAGAACAGCCGCAATTGCAGTTTAATTTAGCTGCCGATGGTCAATGGCAGTTGGCTGGCGCGCCTAAAAATTCCGCCCCCACTGACGCTAATTCATGGAGCCAATGGCTCAGTCGCCTGCCCGATTTGGGCGATATTTCGGTGCAAAATGCCCAAATCATCTGGGCTCGCCCTGCCAATCTCGCGCTTGCGCAGCCCGCCCGCCGCTTGGCCGCCACCTTAAGTGCCACGGCACGCTTGGCCGCGCACGGCTGGTCTTTATCCGGTGAGTTAACGGCAGCTGAGTTTGGCCCGCAATCCGTGCGGGTGCGCGCGCAGGGTCGATTAGGCGACGAGTTTGCAACAGAGCTTTATATCAATACACGCGGCTGGCGATTGCCGGCGATGCAAGAGACGATATTTGCCTTTACTTCAGGCACGCTGCGCTCGGAACTCGGCGGATGTCGATCGCCTGCCGAGGGGCTCGATTGCGCCAGCGGTTTGCCTGTGTTTGATCATGGGCATTTAACCGGTGAGCTGTGGTTAAGATTTGCCGGTTCAAATTTAAGTTCGGTGCATGCTGGGTTTGATGTGACCGATATTCAAGTTAGCCGGATGCGGCCAAACGTGATGGCAAGTACGTCTCCCTTGGCGCAAGAAAAAAGCAATGCCCCCGCTACCCCGACGGCAAAAGCGGCCTTAAAGCAGCTCAATGGGCAATTGGTTTGGCAAAAAACAGCACAGGGTTGGCGGCTTGATGCCGATCAAGTCGGCGTGGTAACCGAAGACAATGAACGCCTGCCCTTGCAATCGGTGCATATTATTAATCAATTGGATCGAACCACGTTTTCCACTGATTATGCCGATTTAAACCAGCTTTCGGTTTGGCTTGCCACAGCGCCTCTGCCGCAAACCTATCTGGCTTTGCTTGGGCAAAACGCGCTGCGGGGACAAGCGCGCGATGTGCGGCTGGCGTTTGTGGGCGAGCATTTAATCTCGGGTTATTTGGCGTTAAACCATTTTGGGAATGTGCCCGGCCAGCGCCTGTGGCCTGTGATTGGCCAGGCGGATAATTTGGGCGGGCTTAATCTCACCTTATACAAGCAGCCTGCGGGTTGGATCGCCCATATTAATCAGCACAATTTGGTGTTGGCCGTGCCCGGCATGCTCCGCGAGCCGATGACGATCGACAGCCTAAAAACAGATCTGTACTGGCACGATTCCAAGGCGCCCTTAATTTACAGCCCCGAGGTTAGCTTCAAAAATGCCGATTTAACCTTTAATGGCCGTTTTCGTTATCAAGCAGCCGATAGTGAACAGGCAAAGCCGGCGCAATTAAGCATCAACACAGATTTTTCACAGATTGCCGTCGCGCGGGTTCCTGCTTATTTACCGCGCAATTTGCTAGATCAAGATGTGTTGGATTGGCTCGATCACAGTTTGGATTCCCCGCATCAACGCGGGCAGGTCAACCAAGGGCAATTTGTGTTTAATGGCGATCCGCACCGTTTTCCCTTCGTGCGAGGTGGTGGTTGGTTTTCCGTGGTGTTTGATTTTGATCATCTCAACTTGCCCTATCTTGCCAAGTGGCCGAATTTAATGGATGCCAAAGGTCATATCGCTTTTGTAAATCAGCAACTTCATACCGAGATTGATCAAGGGGCGGTCGCCAATGTCTCGGTGGCTGGCGCGCGGGTGAGTATTTTTGATTTAGATAACCCAGTGCTCGATTTAGCCTTAAAGGCGCAAGCGCCCTTAGCCAAAATGCTGGGTTTTATTCAACAAAGCCCGCTTATGCCCCAAGGGAGCCTCGATGCCATCAAAACCACGGGCAATGCAGGGCTTGATTTATCGGTCAAAGTTGGGTTAATGCACGGTGGCCATGCGCTAACCCAAGGTTCGGTTACCTTTGAAGATAATGATTTTGCGCTCGATAAATCACAAATTTACGTAAATAAAATCAATGGGTTGGTTAAATTTATCAATACCGATTTTAACGGTGAAGGGCTAGTCGGCCAATTTGCTGGCGCGCCGGTCACATTTTCGGTGGCCACGGCCAAACAAGCGGATACCACGGTGATCAACGCACAAGCCAAGCTCGATCCCCTGTTTGCCCTGCGCACAAAAAACACCGCTGCATTGGCTCCGCTCGTCGAACACGTGTCGGGCAAGGCTGAGACGGCGGTCAGCGTGCATATTCCCCACCATGGCAACCGATTTAACGTCTCGGCACACAGTGATTTACGCGGCGTTGAAAGCTCGCTCCCCGCACCTTTTGCGAAAACTACCGATGCGCTCTGGCCGCTCACCGCCAATTTGCGCATCGAGGCGGGGGTTTTGCGCAACTTGTCGATCAACCCACAAGTGAACCCAGCGCAAAACTCAGGGGGGGAGGGCGGCAATAACAGCCCGCCCAATGCCGCCTGGCAAGTTAAATTGGCCTTTAACCCCGCAGGCGATTTAGCTCAAGGGCAAGTGCGCAATGATGGTCGTGAAGGGGCGGCGCCACCGGCTGACCGCTTGGATTTATCGTTAACAACGCCCATTTTTGATTGGGATCAGTGGCAACCCATTCTTATGGGCGAGCCTTTGTCGGCAAAGGAGGGCGCAAACTCGGCGCCGTTTAGGGTGCGCCTTAAGACCGAATCACTCCGCGCTGCGGGATTGACCTTCCCCGCGACAACGCTGGATTTATCTTATCTCAACAATAACTTCACCTTAGATGCCAAAGGCGCGGCGCTGGATGGCACGGCACGCTATCAAGCACCCGATAATGCGCATCCAGCAGGGCAATTAAGCCTCAAGCTGAGCAAACTTTATGTGCAAACTAAGCCCGATTCGAGCACAACAAGCAAAACCAGCGGCACAACACATTCAGCACCATCGCCGATAACCGCGTGGGATCTTGCCCGAATCCCCGATGCCCATATTGATATTACCGACTTAAAACATAATGCCAATGAATTAGGCCAGTTCTCTTTTACCCTTGACCGATCGCAATCGCCCCCCCAAAGTGCGCCCGTTTTGCAAATTTCTGCCCTGGATTGGCAACCCACGGCCAGTATTCAAATGACCGGCCAAGGCTTTATTGCCGGCCTTGGGGTAGGTCAGCAAACTCATTTAGATGTATCGGCCAGTGGCAGTGCATTCGGTGCCATGCTCAAGCGCGCCCTCGGCAGTTCGCCTATTCAAGGCGGCAGCATAAAAACGGCCGATTTTTCACTGCAATGGCCCGGTGCGCCCTCGGCATTTGCGTTAGAACGCCTAAACGGCTCAGGGCAATTTGAATTAATCCAAGGCCAGCTCAATGATGTAGATCCTGGGGCAGGGCGGCTTGCCGGGTTATTGAGCTTAAGCGCCTTAACCCGCCGTTTGCGGATGGATTTCAGTGATGTGGTCGATCAAGGATTGCAGTTTGATAGCTTAAGTGCACAGTGGCAACTCAAACAAGGTGAGTTAACCGTCGCGCCCCTCACCTTGAAAAACGCGGCGCTCACCGCCGTTGCCGAAGGCACGAGCAGCCTTGGCACCCAAAGCCTGAACTACACCGTACACATTTATGCCGATATAGGCATGTTGCTCCCCATCATCGGCACCGTGGCAGGTGGGCCTATCGTTGGCGGCGCTGTATTGGCATTGCAACAGGCTTTCTCTGCGCTCAATAAAAACCCAGCCCCCACCATAAGCTACCATATCGGCGGGCGCGTGGACCAACCCATCGTTAAAACAATCAATACGAACGCTGAGGCACCCAACCCATGAGCAACGCTGCAAAAGTGGCCGCCATCCAACTGAACAGCAAAGCCAGCTGGCTTGAAAACAAAACCACGATAGAACGCCTCGTGCATGATGCCGCCCACGCGGGTGCCGGGGTGATTGTGCTGCCCGAAAATTTATACGCCATGCCCGCCAACCCGCAAGAGTTACTCCATTTGGGGTTTAACGAATCTGATGAACCCTTAACTTGGTTTAAAAACTTAGCCCGCACACAAAAGGTTTGGTTGGTGGCCGGAACCCTGCCCATTTGCGCATCAGCTCATGCCAAAGGCTCAAAAAAACTACTGGCAAGAAGTTATGTGATTGATAGTGAAGGTGAAATTCGCGCGCATTACGACAAAATTCATTTATTTGACGTGACCGTTCCCGCGGGTATAGGCCAAGATGAATCCTATCGAGAGTCCGATTTATTTGAGCCGGGCACAACGCCCGTTGTTGTGGATACCCCGGCCGGACGCTTAGGGCTCGCCATCTGCTTTGATTTACGGTTTCCCGAACTTTTTCGGCAGCTAACCCGGCTCGGCGCCACCTGGATGTGCCTGCCCTCAGCCTTCACCCAAGCCACGGGCAGCGCACACTGGGAACCTTTGCTGCGTGCTCGCGCGATTGAAAATCAAGTATTCATGGTGGCGGCAGCGCAAGTCGGCACTCACGCCAGTGGCCGGCAAACCTATGGTCACAGCCTAATCGTAGACCCTTGGGGGCAGGTGCTTGCCAACGCTAACACACTTGCCGACTGCTTTATAACGGCCACCCTAGATCAAGCCGCTCAAGCCCAGATTCGCCAACAATTTCCCGTGCTGGCGTTACGGCGGCAACTCAGTTCGCTATAAACTTGGGCGCAATAAAAAAAGTGGGGCAGGCATCATTTAAGATACCTGCCCCGTTTTAATTGGCTTCTGGGTTAGCGGGGCTTATTGACCTGGTGATCCAACACTTGTGGCATCACTCGATTGGGCATACGCGTTTAGCGAGCCTGCAACAGCGGTTTTGTAGGCTGGGCTGCTTGTGCTGCCCCCATCCCAAACAGCGGATTTTTTATCATTTCCCGTGCTACCTACGGCAGTGCCCGCATGGTTTGAGCCGGTAATCGTGACGGCATCACTGCGGGTGGCGGGTGCAATGGCGCTGCCATCCGAGGCGGCGAGTGCCGTGGCGCCATAATTCATAGCCGCTGCCACTTGGCCGTTCGTATCAAAAACCACCACGGCATCGCCCTTGCCTAAGCCGGGCCCACCCACGGCTGCTGTTTTAATGCTGGTGGATAAGTTATTCCATGCGGTACGAAATGCCGTATCTGTGGTGGCCTGAACTACGACTAAGCGCTCGTTGGGTGCAATAACGGTACCTGCTGTAAACGTGGCCGCACTTGCATCGTTAAATTTGGCTGCGCTGTCATCCCATTTCCAGCCGCTAATATCAATCGCGGCTGCGCCATAGTTATACAGCTCGAAGAAATCCCCGCCGGTGGCGTTAGAGTTCACTTCAGTAATCGCCAAATCGTAGTGCACCGGCGCGGCAGTTTTAAACGCAATTACCGAGGTGCCCGACAAACCTGCCCAGACATTATTGCTGTGATCTACAAGCGCACCCGATGCGGCTGTTAAGTAATAAGCCGTGTCTGCGGCCAAAGCCGCGCTGGGTGCTAGGGTGACTTTATTATACGCAATACTTACCGCCGTTGTACCTGCGGTAAAGGTGGCAACTGTTGAATCATCACTGGCTTTTTTAAGTTCAAAAGCGCCCGTACCTGCCAGCACGCCACGATCAAAACTCAGAATGATGGGTGCAATGGGCGATGCGTTATTGGCATTGTTTGCAGGTAAGCTTGATGCCAGCATTGGTGGGGTGGTTTGCTTGAAGGCCATACCGAGTTGAACTCGGTTGCCTTGGAATTGCTGTAACGCGGGGTCTAAGTCTTTTGAAGCACCGGTTTGGCCTGGCCATACCGTGTCGCCATCATCTTGAATGAGTTCAACGCAAGTGCCGGGCTTAGTGCTGGCGGGCGATACACTACTTTCAAAACTGCCTTTTGTGGTGGCCAAAAGGGTATCTAAGCTGTTATCAAGTTCCGTTGGGGTGCTGCTTGCAAGCCCAGACCAGGTGTAAAGCCGAAAATCATTGGTAACCTCTGTGCTGGCTGAACCGGCGGGGCCGGCAACAATTAAATAGCCGGTACCATCGGCCACTTTGTTGATGCTGCGAATACCGCGGCCACCTAAATCCAGTTCAATGGGCGGGCCAAAGGTGAGGGTGGTGTTGGTATCCGTTGTTGTGATTGGGGCGGCGCTAAATAAATCACTTAATTGAACGGACACAATTAACGCTTTACTGCGCGTGGTGGTGTCAGTTTGTGGTGCGCGGAAGGCTAGCCACAGATACTTGCCATCGGGTGATGACGTCATACCTTCAACCGAAAAGCCATTTACATTCTCCGGAATCACACCATTAACCGATGCGGCAAAACCGAAATAGTTGGCACCGAGCCCATGACCGTTATTTTTATCCCAATTGACCAATTGCGTTTTGATATCGCCGCGATTATTGATCGGGGTGAACTGAGTTGATGCGCCTGTGCCGCTGACGGTGGCATCAAATATATACGCGCGATTCGGATCAGCGGCGCCTGTTTTTTTATTGCTCAGTGAGCTCATAAAATACAGCGTATTGCCCAAGCGGGTGCTGGTTTCAAGATCAAGCTCATTGTTGCCTATAGGTAAGGTTAAGCCGTAATTCCATTCCAAAACGGCAGCGCCACCCGTACGGGGATAAACGCGCACCACGTTGGATTCATCGTCACCGACAATCATAAACTGGCTATCTAAACCGATGCTGGCAGAGGCATCAGATGAGCCAAACTGGCTGCCCGCATTGGGGGTGAAGGTTAAGGCGGCGGTGCTGGCTATCGTGTTATTGGCTACGGCGAGCAGGGCAAAAGAGGCGGCATCATTACCCGCTAAATCTTGGGTGGCGTTGGCATCATTGGCCGCACTCGGATCGGTATAGCTAACAGTTACAGTGGCGCCGCAAATAATGGGTTGCGCCAAAGTGAGGTTAACGGTTTGAGCGGCAACCGAAACGGCTGAGGGCACGAAGGTTGCCCCGTCAATAGAGGCACTAAAAGCATTTGCAGATGCTGGATGCGCTGAATCTAAAGTTTCGTTATAAACCAAACTCAGTGTAGTGCCGTTGATGCTGGCTGATTGGATTAAGGGCGCGGTTGTATCAGTAGGTGCCGGAATAGGTGCCGGAATAGGTGCCGGAATTTGCACACTACTGCCACCATTACAGCCAGCTAGAAGCGAGGCAATTAAAAGTGGTACAAAGGCGCCTTTAAAGCGGGTGGGCAAGAACATTACAATGAGCTCCAAGCGTGATGAATAAAGGGGGATGGGCTGAAGTACTCAGTATTAATTGGTCGGTTTGCCCACAAAACTCATCTCAATCTATGGGGGTATTATTAATTTTTAATGAACGCTCTTGATTATTTACTAACGTTTCTGGGTTCAAAGACGCCATAGAAAACAATGTAATATATTGATTTTAATAAATAATACGGTCTTAAAAAGAGTATAATAATGGTTGTCTTGCAAACAAACCAACTCAGGAGACCGCAATGAATTATGGCACAGAAGTGTTGGGACTTCCCGATTTAACGGCAAACAGGTTACGCGATAGGGGTTGTCTTATTGACAACCTGTTTGCCGATTTGTGGAAACAGATGGGCATGAAGGCAAAGCTGAAACGACTGGGCTTTCACAAGCGTTCAGGCACGCCATCGCATGAATTGGTGTTTGCTTTGATGATTTGGGTCTGGTTGAAGGTGGATTCGATCGGCATGTTCGCTCGTGAGTCCTTGAAATCCTTTTCGCTGGCCCGCAAAGATGCGTTGTATGCCGCACTGAATCAGGAAAACTGGAATTGGCGCAGGTTGCACCTGGACATGGCGCTCCAAGCGGCGCGAGCGATAAGCATAAAGGGTCAACCCAGTGCATATGTACTAGACGATTCCATCAAAGTGCGCCATGGCAAAAAGATGCCGGGGGTATCCAGTCACTTTGATCACACTTCTGGGCGGCATGTGATGGGGCAGCAGGTTTTAACCCCGGTGTTTCCATTATCAGGTGGCCACCATTCACGCCAACAGTGCGGAGGAGGGGTTGGATAAACTCAGCCAGTACATCTTTGAAGCGCCGGATGCCCGGAATTTCTCCCATGACATGGTGGGCAGAATGATCGCCAGCACGGTCAATGTGGTGGTATTCATCGAGCGAATCCCCGTGGCACCGGGACGGCAGGTAAAGCAGGTCGTGCGCGTGCGAGGATTCAAGGATGGGCGGTTTGTGTTTGAGGGGTGATGGATTGCACTAGCCCAAGCAAAGAATTAAAATAATTATGTACGGCAATTTGCCGCATAGACACCTAATGGGAGGACAGCACCATGCCCGCAGCTATTTCTACCGCCCGCCTCGAAGCTCGGATCAGCACTGATCTTCATTCGATGCTTAAGCGTGCCGCTGAGCTACAAGGGCGCACTATGACCGATTTCGTGATCGCCGCCGTCCAAGACGCAGCGCAGCGCGCTATCGAGCAGGCCGAAGTCATCCGCCTGTCACTGGCTAATCAGGAGTGTTTTGCACAAGCACTGCTGTCGCCACCGCAGCTTTCACCGGCTTTGGAACGTGCCTTTGCCCTTCGCAGTAAACTCCTGCGCTCTGAATGAGCGACGTGTCGTTCCGACTTACGCCGCTCAATACAGCGCACGACCGTGCCGCATTCAACAGCGGTTCGGAACCGCTGGATCGCTACTTGCGGGAACACGTCACACAGGACGTTCGTCGACGTGTGGCCGCCTGCTTTGTGGCACTGGCCGATGAGCAGCGTATCGCGGGCTATTACACCTTGGCGTCGGCAAGCCTGCTGCTGGCTGATCTTCCAGCGGACACGGGCAAGAAGCTGCCTCGCTATCCGACCGTGCCAGCGGTTCGCATGGGGCGCTTGGCCGTTGATGAGGCTTTCAAGAGGCAAGGTCTAGGTGGCGCGTTACTGGCCGATGCGCTCGACCGTGCCGCACGTTCCGAGATTGCAGCTTATGCGTTAATGGTGGATGCTAAAGATGAAGCGGCTGCGGCCTTCTACCGGCATCATGGATTCATTGCTTTGCCTGACTTGCCGTTGACGCTGTTCCTGCCGCTGGCAACGGTGCAGTCATCTCTGAAAACGGAATTTAAGCATGTCTGAAAAAAACTATGGTGGACCCCTTAGTCAAGACAATAATGCATTGAGTTTAAGAGGGTAACCTT
>JAGDVP010000021.1:0-12363 GCA_023255735.1 Halothiobacillus sp.
CCTCACACAATAATGTGGGTGTCATCCTCAAGATTATTCAACAAGGGTTCAAGGTAGGGCGGCTGGATGCTTGCTAACAGTCGATGCGACTTACCACACCATCAACTCGGCTTATTCGTTCGCGCCGGTGGGCTACCGCGCATGCGATGAAACTAAATGTAATTTTTTTTCGAGCGTGAAGAGCATGTGTGATAAGTAAGGCTCATAGCGTGCGCTAGGGATGCTCCGATTGAATTCATCTTATGCCGGGTTTCGGTTCAGGAGAGATGAATCAGAGGCTCCGTAAATAAAAAGAACCCCATCAAATACATGGGTAGCAGGCCCTGTCATCATCACGGATTCGTTCGGTTTTCCGCTCCATTCAATGCGCAGGGTTCCGCCTCGAAGGTGAACCGTGACAGGGGATGCGAGTAATCCCCGCCGAATGCCACTTACTGCCGCTGCGCAAGCGCCCGTACCGCACGCGAGGGTTTCACCTGCACCCCGCTCAAATACCCGTAAATTGATGGTGTGCCAATCTATGCGCTGCATAAAGCCCACATTGGTTCGTTTGGGGAAGCTTGGGTGTTGCTCGATGATTGGCCCTAATTCAAGCACGGGCGCGGTGGATGTGTCTTCAACATCAATGATGGCGTGGGGGTTGCCCATGGATACCGCGTCAATTGTGAGGGATGTGATTCTTGCGGGGTTTGCGGGGAGCGCTAAGGCATACGCGGTTGAGGGTGCTTGGGCTATAAAAGGAATGTCAGCTGGCGTGAAAATAGGCGCGCCCATGTCAACTGCGACGCTATTATCTTCGGTGAGCGTTAACACAATGCGCCCGCTGGCCGTGCCTACGGGGATCACGCGCGCCGAGGTAAGGCCTTTGTCGAAAACAAAACGCGCAAAACAGCGAGCCCCATTGCCACATTGTTCAACTTCACTGCCATCGGCATTAAAAATACGATAGGTGAACAAGGTGTCGGCGGTTTTTGGGGGTTCAACCACAAGGAGTTGATCAAATCCTATGCCAACGTGCCGGTCTGCCCAGTGTTTTATGAGGTTGGGGTTGAGGGGCGGGGCGTGTTTTGTGGCGTCAATCACCATGAAATCGTTGCCAAGACCGTGCATTTTCGTAAATTGGATGGACATAGGGTGTTCTGTTTTTGGTTGGATGAGGTGAGAATTATCGCCGCCTTCGGGGATAAATGAAATCGTGTCAAAACAGCATGAAGTTTGAGAATCAGGCGATTGGCGCTGACGAAACCCGATTAGTTCGGGTATACTGCCGCACCAATTTATTCCTTATATATGGATGCTTCTGTGATTTCCCATCTGCGTAACATTGCCATCATCGCCCACGTTGACCACGGTAAAACTACCTTGGTTGATAAGCTTCTGCAACAATCCGGCACCTTAGATGCGCGCACCGATACCGGCGAGCGCTTGATGGACTCTAACGCCATTGAAAAAGAGCGGGGTATTACCATTTTGGCGAAAAATACCGCCATTCGCTGGACGAGCCCTGCCGGTGAAGAGTATCGCATTAATATTGTAGACACCCCGGGGCACGCCGACTTCGGTGGCGAGGTTGAGCGGGTGTTGTCGATGGTCGATTCGGTTCTGCTTCTGGTTGATGCGGTCGATGGCCCTATGCCGCAAACCCGTTTTGTGACGCAAAAAGCGTTCGAGCACGGCTTAAAGCCCATCGTTGTGATTAACAAGATTGACCGCCCGGGCAGCCGCCCGCAGTGGGTGGTCGATCAAGTATTTGATTTGTTTGATCGCTTGGGTGCCACCGATGAGCAGCTCGATTTTCCGATCGTGTATGCCTCCGCGCTGAACGGCTACGCGGGTATGGATGATTCCGTGCGCGAAGGCGATATGACCGCGCTCTATCAAACCATCGTTGATGCCGTTGCGCCACCGGATGTGGATGCCGAAGGCCCGTTCCAAATGCAAGTTTCAAGCTTGGATTACAACCCGTATATGGGTGTTATGGGGATCGGTAAAATTCAACGCGGCCGGGTTAAAACCAATACGCAAGTTAAAGTGATTGATCGCGAGGGCAATATTCGCTCGGGTCGCATCCTGCAAATCATGGGGTTCTATGGGCTGGAGCGCGTTGAAGTACCTACCGCGCAAGCGGGGGACATCATCGTGTTCTCAGGGCTTGATCCCTTATTTATTTCCGACACCATTTGCGATCCTGACAATGTCGAAATGTTGCCGCCGCTGACGGTTGATGAGCCCACGGTCAGCATGTCGTTTAACGTTAACACCTCACCATTTGCCGGCAAAGAAGGCAAATACGTGACCAGTCGTCAAATTCGTGATCGTTTAAACAAAGAACTGCTGCACAACGTGGCCTTGCGCGTTGAAGATACCGAAGAGGGCGATAAATTCCGCGTTTCGGGTCGGGGTGAGCTGCACTTGTCGATTTTGATCGAAAACATGCGCCGCGAGGGCTTTGAGCTCGGTGTGGGTCGCCCTGAGGTGATTATTCGGGAAATCGATGGCGTCAAGCAAGAGCCCTATGAGCAGCTGGTTGTCGATATTGAAGAGCAAAACCAAGGCGCAGTCATGGAGAAGCTCGGCATTCGTCGCGGTGAATTGCGCAACATGCAGCCCGATGGCAAAGGCCGGGTGCGTTTGGAATACATCATCCCATCGCGCGGTTTGATTGGCTTTCGTACTGAATTTATGACCGCAACGCAAGGCACGGGCTTGCTATTCTCCGTGTTCGATCACTATGGCGATTACAAGCCCGGAACCGTCGGTCAGCGCATTAACGGCGTGCTGATTGCCAATGAAACCGGCAAGGCGTTGTCGTATGCCCTGTATAACCTGCAAGATCGCGGCAAGATGATGATCGGCCACGGCGATGAAGTGTATGAAGGTCAAGTGGTGGGCATCCACACCCGCGATAACGACCTCACCGTTAACGTGCTCAAGGGTAAAAAACTTACCAACATGCGCGCATCGGGTACCGACGAAGCGCTCACCTTGGTGCCACCCGTTCGTTACACCTTAGAGCAAGCATTAGAATTTATTGATGATGACGAGCTTGTCGAGGTCACGCCGGTTTCCATCCGTATTCGCAAAAAATGGCTCACGGAGTTGGATCGCAAACGGTATGGTCGTGGCGATTAATTTCTAGTTTTCATCCGGAATCTACCCATGTTTGAAAACCTCTCCCAACGGCTTGGCGGATTATTTGATGGGTTGCGCGGCCAAGGCCGCCTAACCGAAGACAACATTAAAGATGCGTTACGTGAAGTGCGCATGGCCTTGCTGGAGGCCGATGTTGCCTTGCCCGTGATTCGAGATTTTATCGCACAAGTTAAAGAACGTGCGGTAGGCGCTGAGGTGCTCAAAAGCCTCAAGCCCGGCCAAGTATTTATTAAAATTGTTAGCGATGAGCTCACCGCCCTCATGGGTGAAGCTAACGCCAGCTTAAATTTAGCCGCTCAACCGCCCGCCATTCTATTGATGGCGGGCTTGCAGGGCGCCGGTAAAACCACCACGGTAGGCAAGCTTGGGCGCTTGTTGCGCACGCGGGAAAATAAAAAGGTTCTGGTCGTTAGTGCCGATGTGTATCGGCCGGCTGCAATCAAGCAGCTGCAAACGGTTGCGCAGCAAGTGGGGGTGGATTTTTTCCCCTCAGAATCCAACCAAAATCCTTTAGATATTGTGCAGGCAGCGCTCAAACAAGCCCGCACCGGTTTTTATGATGTGCTGATTGTCGATACCGCCGGTCGTTTGCATGTCGATGCAGAGATGATGGCGGAAGTGCAGCAGTTGCATGCCGCGCTCAATCCGGTGGAAACCTTGTTTGTGGTTGATGCCATGACCGGCCAAGATGCGGCCAATACCGCCAAAGCGTTTAATGAAGTGCTGCCCTTAACGGGCGTCATTCTCACTAAGGCTGATGGCGATGCACGGGGTGGCGCCGCTTTATCGGTGCGTGCGATCACGGGCAAGCCCATTAAGTTTATCGGCATGGGTGAAAAGCTCGAAGCCCTTGAACCCTTTCATCCCGAACGGATTGCCTCGCGCATTCTGGGGATGGGTGATGTGGTGTCTTTGGTGGAAGAAGCCCAACGCAATGTGGATGCCGACAAAGCCCGCGCTTTGGCGGATAAAGTCCGGGCGGGCAAAGGTTTTACGCTGGAAGACATGCGCGATCAGTTCGAGCAAATGCAAAACATGGGTGGCATTCACGGCTTAATGGATAAATTGCCCGGTATGGGGCGTTTAGCGGCTGATGCGAAAGCCCACATTGAAGATAAAGATGTGCGGCGCATGATCGCCATTATTAATTCGATGACCATTAAAGAGCGGCAGAATCCGGATTTAATCAAAGGATCGCGCAAAAAACGCATCGCATTAGGATCTGGGATGCAGGTGCATGATGTGAACCGCCTGCTCAAGCAGCACCGCGATATGAGCGACATGATGAAAAAATTCTCAGGCGGCGGTATGAAAAAAATGATGCGTGCGCTCAAAGGCCGGGTGCCTGGCATGCCTATGTAGGTTGAAAAAGGCAATTGGGTTTTGGCATGCCGTCAACCTTCAGGTATACTCGCCCGCCTGTTTTTGTTTGCGGTCAGATTTTAAGGCGCGTAGAGCTTAAAAAAATTAGCGAGAGTGGCGGAATTGGTAGACGCACTGGATTTAGGTTCCAGCGCCTCACGGCGTAAGAGTTCGAGTCTCTTCTCTCGCACCACATTTCAATCAAGGCGCTGCCTTGATTTTTTCAGTTAAAAATAGTTTGAGGTTGAGTGCTCATGCAGGTTGAATTGCAGTCATCAGAAGGTTTGTTACGTCGTTTGGCGATTGAAATCCCCGGCAATGAGATTGATGTCGAAGTTGAGCGCCGCATTAAAGATATGGCGCGTCGCGTCCGTCTGGATGGGTTTCGTCCAGGCAAAGCGCCGTTGCCGGTCGTGCGTCAACGCTATTTAGGCTCCGTGCGGGATGAAGTGGTCGGTGATGTCATGAGCCGCGCCTACCAAACGGCTGTCGTTGAGCAAAACTTGCGTCCTGCTGGCAATCCTGTGATTGAGTCTGTGACAGGACAGCCGGGTGAGAATTTAAGCTTTGTGGCAGCGATTGAGGTCTATCCTGAGTTTGAGATCGGCGATTTATCGGCGCTGGCCATTGAAACGATAACAGCCGAAGTGACGGATGCCGATGTGGCCGACATGTTAGAAACCTTGCGTGCTCAAAACGCAAGCTTCAAAGCGGTTAATCGCGCGGCGAAAACCGGCGATCGCGTTACGGTTAATTTCGCGGGCACGGTCGATGGTGCGGCCTTTCAAGGCGGCACGGGCGAAGGCATGCAAGTGGTTTTGGGTGAAAAGCGTATGCTCGCTGATTTTGAAGCGGGCTTGGATGGCATTAGCGTGGGCGATGCCGCACGCGTATTTGATGTCGCGTTCCCCGAGGATTACCCCGTTGAAAATTTGAAAGGCAAAACGGCGCAGTTTACGGTGACGGCAACAGCCATCGAAGAAAAGGTTCTGCCCGAGCTGAACGATCAGTTTGCCAGCCAGTTTGGATCGGCCACTATGGCTGAATTGCAAGCAGATGTTCGTAAAAATATGGTGCGTGAACTCAAGCAAGCCTTGAAGCGCCAAGTAAAAGATGCCGTTTTAACTGTCGTTACCGACAGCTTAACGTTTGATGTGCCCAAGGCGTTAGTCGATGAAGAAGCGGTTTCTATGCGCGATAATTTTGTGCGCACCCAGATGCCAAACGCTGATGCCAGCGCGCTTGATGCGAGCCTGTTTAGTGAGCAAGCCGCCAAGCGCGTAAAAATGGGCTTGGTGATCATGGAGATTGTGAAATCGGCGGATCTTAAAGTCGATGAAGCCCAAGTTGAGGCATTTATTCAGGATGTGGCGGCTGCGTATGATGAGCCCGAGCACGTCATTGCCACCT
This sequence comes from Halothiobacillus sp., assembly GCA_023255735.1. GTDB lineage: Bacteria > Pseudomonadota > Gammaproteobacteria > Halothiobacillales > Halothiobacillaceae > Halothiobacillus. The sequence goes on from JAGDVP010000021.1 coordinate 5,926, forward strand.
ACAAAGGCGATCGTGACATGATGAGTAATGCCCGCACTGTGGTTCTTGAGCAGCAGTCGGTGGATTATGTATTAGCCAAAGCGCAGGTTTCTGTTAAACCATTGAGCTTTAAAGCCGTTATGAATCCGCAGGCCTAAGCCGTAACTTTTGCCAGAAAGCACATTTTTGCCTGATTTTAAGTTTTTATGGCGCGTTTATTGAAACCGCGCAAACGATTTTTGCGCTAGCCTTAATGCTAGTGCTGGGTTGTTTGCTCGGTTTTTTGTTTTTTGCATGGCACACAAGTCCTCATAACAGTCTTTTAGGGGGTATTTATGATCTTAGGTTCACCGTCACACGCCGGGTTATCACTGCCTGAATTATCGGCGCTGGTGCCGATGGTTGTTGAGCAAACCTCTCGGGGTGAGCGTGCGTACGATATTTACTCACGCCTACTCAAAGAGCGGGTGATTTTTATCGTAGGTCCCATCGAAGATCACATGGCGAATCTTGTGGTGGCGCAGCTGTTGTTTTTGGAATCGGAAAATCCGGATAAAGATATTCATCTGTATATTAATTCACCCGGCGGCGTGGTTACGGCGGGCATGTCGATTTATGACACCATGCAGTTTATTAAGCCCGATGTATCAACCTTATGTATTGGTCAAGCGGCCAGTATGGGTTCCTTGCTGCTGGCCGGTGGCGCGGCGGGTAAACGATTTGCGCTGCCCAATTCACGCGTGATGATTCACCAACCCTTGGGCGGCTTTCAGGGGCAGGCATCAGATATAAAAATCCACGCCGAAGAAATTATCAAGTTACGCCATAACCTGAATGGTATTTTGTCGCACCATACCAAGCAACCGATGGCGGTGATTGAAAACGATACGGATCGGGATAAGTTCTTATCCGCCGAAGAAGCGGTGACTTATGGATTGATTGACTCAGTGCTTACCAAACGCAGCTAGAGTATTTTTGTGCGCCCGCCCGGTTGGGCGATGGCGATTTATCTTCGTTATCGGTGTGAGGCCAAGATCATGGCAAAAAGTACAAAATCTGAGCAAGACCTTTCCTGTTCGTTCTGCGGCAAGCCCCAAGCCGAGGTTCGAAAGCTCATTGCCGGACCCTCTGTTTATATTTGTGATGAATGCGTTGAGCTGTGTAACGATATTCTGCGCGAAGAAATTACCGCTGCCAAAGATGAAAGCCCAACCCGCCTTCCCACGCCTAAAGAGCTGGTGGCTGCGTTAGATGAGTATGTGATTGGCCAGCCTTTAGCCAAGCGTGCGTTAGCGGTTGCGGTTTATAACCACTACAAGCGTTTGAATTTATTCGGCTCAAATCATAAAACCCGCCAAAAAGATGTCGAATCTGAGCCGGTTGAATTATCCAAATCGAATATTTTGCTGATCGGTCCTACCGGGTCAGGCAAAACCTTGCTGGCGCAAACCTTGGCGCGGGTGCTGGATGTGCCGTTTGCTATCGCGGATGCCACCACGCTTACCGAAGCGGGCTATGTGGGTGAAGATGTTGAAAACATCCTGCAAAAATTATTGCAACGCTGTGACTACGATGTCGAAAAAGCACAACATGGCATTGTGTATATTGATGAAATCGACAAAATCACCCGTAAATCAGAAAACCCATCCATTACGCGGGATGTATCGGGTGAAGGCGTGCAGCAAGCCTTACTCAAGATGATTGAAGGCACGCTGGCCTCAGTGCCACCCCAAGGGGGGCGCAAGCATCCGCAGCAAGAGTTTGTGCAGGTTGATACCACAAATATCTTATTTATTTGTGGCGGCGCCTTTGATGGCTTGGATCGGATTATTCGCCAGCGGATGGAAAAAGGCGGCATTGGCTTTTCAGCCGAGCTTAAATCCAAAGATGATCGTCGCGCCACCGATGAGTTGCTCACGAAAATTGAATCTGAAGATTTAACCCGCTACGGCTTAATTCCAGAGTTTATTGGTCGATTGCCGGTGATTGCGACCTTAAATGAACTCGATGAAGATGCCTTAATGAAAATTCTGGTTGAGCCAAAAAATGCACTGGCCAAACAGTATGCGCGATTGTTTGAGATGGAAGGCGTGGAGCTGGATCTCCGGGATGACGCCTTGCGCGAGGTTGCCCGCCAAGCAATTAAGCGTAAAACCGGTGCGCGCGGGCTGCGCACCATTGTGGAGCAAGTGCTGCTCAACACCATGTACGAAGTGCCATCGGTTGAGCATTTATCTAAAGTGGTGGTGGATGCGGCGGTGATTCGGGGTGAAACCGAGCCGTTTTTACTCTACGAGCAACCCGGTGCTGTATCCAAAGCGGCGTCCGATCAATAAATCAAAGCCAAAAATTGCTTAAATTAGTCCCGCCTCGGCGGGTTTTTTTCGTTTCATGCGAATTGCCAGTATGGGTGTCTTGAAAAGTGACTAGTTTGCCATTAACTATCATCTATGCTCGTAGAAGCCATCGCGACTTTCCGTATTTAAATCAGAGGTACCCCCTATGCCCCATCAAGACAGCCCCTCTGCACTCGTAGCCGGTGCGCCCCGTACCGTACCGGTTTTGCCGCTGCGGGATGTGGTGGTTTATCCCCACATGGTCATCCCGTTGTTTGTTGGCCGCGAGAAATCGGTTGCCGCCTTGGAAGAGGCCATTAAAGGCAATAAGCAGCTTTTACTCATCGCACAAAAAGATGCAGAACTTGATGATCCGGGTCGAAAAGATTTGCATAGTGTCGGCACCTTGGCCTCCATTTTGCAGCTGCACAAATTGCCCGATGGCACCATCAAAGTGCTGGTCGAGGGCGTTGAGCGCGTGCGCTGTCTTAAGGTGCATGAGGTGGAAAATTATTTAACCGCCGATGTTCAACTCATTGAAGCACCTGCCGAGCGGTCGGATCGCGAGCTTGAAGTAGAAGCGCGCACCTTGCTCAATCAATTTGATGGCTACGTTAAGCTCAACAAAAAAACACCGCCGGAGGTTTTAACCTCGCTGGCGGGTATTGATGATGTCTCGCGCCTGGCCGACACGATTGCCGCGCACATGGCGCTGAGCATCGAAGAGAAGCAAAAAATACTTGAAACTATTGATTTGCATGCCCGTATCGAGCATTTAATGGTATTGATTGAATCAGAAATAGATACGCTGCAAGTGGAAAAGCGCATTCGTGGCCGCGTGAAGCAACAAATGGAAAAAAGCCAGCGTGAGTACTACCTCAACGAGCAAATGAAGGCCATTCAAAAAGAACTGGGCGAGCTTGAAGAGGGCGGTAGTGATATTGATGAGCTGGAGCGCAAAATTCTCACCGCAGGCATGCCCAAAGAGGCACTGGATAAAGCCAAAGCCGAGTTAAGCAAGCTTAAAATGATGTCACCGATGTCGGCCGAGGCATCGGTTGTGCGCAACTATCTTGATTGGATTGTGGCTGTGCCGTGGAAAAAGCGCAGCAAAATCAAACATGATTTGCCCGCAGCGGAAGCCGTGCTCGAAGCGGATCATTTTGGACTTGAGAAAGTCAAAGAGCGCATTTTGGAATACCTCGCCGTGCAGCAGCGCGTGCGCAAAATGAATGGTCCGATTCTGTGTTTAGTAGGCCCACCAGGTGTAGGTAAAACGTCCTTAGGTCAATCGATTGCTAAGGCGACCAATCGAAAATTTGGCCGGATCGCATTGGGTGGGGTGCGCGATGATGCGGAAATTCGCGGCCATCGGCGCACCTATGTGGGCGCCATGCCCGGTCGTATTGTGCAAACGCTCACCAAAATAGGCTCACGCAACCCATTAATTTTACTCGATGAAATCGACAAAATGGCCTCCGATTTTCGTGGCGATCCGGCATCGGCATTGCTTGAGGTGCTTGATCCTGAGCAAAACAAAGCCTTTGCCGATCACTACATGGATTTAGATATTGATTTATCGGAAGTGCTGTTTGTGTGCACGGCCAATAGCTTAAATATTCCAGGCCCCTTGCTCGACCGAATGGAAGTGATTCGGATAGCCGGGTACACCGAAGATGAAAAAACCGAGATTGCCGAACGGTATTTATTGCCCAAACAATTGGAAAATAATGGCCTTAGAGATCAAGAGCTTTCGATTGAAACCTCGGCGGTTCGGGATATTATCCGGTACTACACCCGCGAGGCAGGCGTGCGTAATCTTGAGCGAGAGCTGGCTAAAGTATCGCGTAAAGTAGTGCGCAAAATTGTTACCCACGAGCAAAAACCACCCGTCACCGTGGATGCCGAATCATTGCCGCAGTATTTAGGCGTGCACCGGTTTGATTTCGGGAAAGTCGAGCACCCCGATCAAGTAGGGCAGGTCACCGGGCTTGCTTGGACGGAGGTGGGTGGGGAATTGCTCACCATTGAAGCGGCCACCATGCCCGGCAAGGGCGGGCTTAAATATACCGGCCAATTGGGTGAGGTGATGCAAGAATCGATTCAAGCGGCACTCACCGTGGTGCGTGGCCGTGCAGAGTCCTTGGGTATTGATCCTGATTTTAACCAGAAAATCGACATCCACGTGCATGTGCCGGAAGGCGCAACGCCCAAAGATGGGCCTTCGGCGGGGGGCGCCATGTGTACGGCGATTGTTTCAGCCTTAACCGGCATCCCCGTGAAAGCCACCGTGGCGATGACGGGTGAAATTACCCTGCGCGGTGAAGTGTTGCCGATCGGCGGCTTAAAAGAAAAACTGCTGGCCGCGCAGCGCGGTGGGATTGCGCTCGTGCTCATTCCGGAAGGCAACCGCAAAGACTTGGTTGAAATTCCCGATAAAGTGAAAGCCAATTTGGATATTCGCCCAGTGCGTTGGATTGATGAAGTTCTTGATTTAGCGCTCGTTAGCCCACCCAAACCCAAACCCGTTCAACCGGAGTTGCTCACCGCGCGGGATGAGGGTAAGCGGGGAGACGAGGTTGCCGCCACCGCACATTAATTGTCGCCACCGCAAATTTTGCCGCTCAAAAAACCACCCAGATGATGACGCGGTGTTTTTTTGAGCAAGGTTTTGAATAGGCGCGTAAAATCCTTAACGCTTGGCTTGCCAGCATAACGGGGCAATGGTTGACAGCACGCCTCTGAGGCTTGTATAAATGCCATTGTGCTTTGATTTTCACGATAGAACTGTTTGATTATTGCGTGATTCACCGGCAGAATCGCCTGGCTTGATCTCAACATTCTCACTTAAATTGTATTAACCTCACTTGAAAAGGATTGCAACACTATGAATAAATCTGAATTGATCGACGCGATGGCGGCGAAAAGCGGCATGAAGAAAACTGAGTGCACGGCTGCGCTGGATGCGTTTATCGAAGCGGTTAGCGGTGCGTTGAAGCAAGGTGATCAAGTCACTTTAGTCGGTTTTGGCACATTTTTAGTTCGTGAGCGCGAGGCGCGTACCGGTCGCAATCCCCGCTCAGGCGAAACCATTGAAATTTCCGCCTCACGCTTGCCCTCGTTCAAAGCCGGCAAGGGTCTTAAAGACGCGGTGAACTAGTTTTTGTGTTCGGCCTTGTTTGACCACGCTGTACCGAGCAAAATCGCGTTCGAACTTAAGGTGTTTTAATAGCAGGGGCGGCGACGTCCCTGTTTTTCTTATGGCGCCTTTTTTGGCTTTTGGGATGGTTTTCTTGCGGGATGACTCACTCAAAGAATCATCGTCTCAAGGGGTGATTCCGTACAGGGTGCCGCAGTGTGGCGCTAATTTGATTTTTTTCTTGGATTTTTGGCTTGCCCCCTGAAAATTAACTCGGTAACTCACTGGATAATTCACTGAGCAATTTTTCTGGGCAATTAACAATAAATAACGTGCTTGGCCTGTTCGTGCTTGGCGTTGTTTTAAGGTGTGATTTTTATGTTAATGGATCTGCGCGAACGCATTCAAGGCTGGGTCGCCTATGCAATTATTGGCTTAATCAGCATTCCCTTCGTGTTGTGGGGGGTGGGTGAGTATTTTACGGGCGGCAAAAACAAGCCAGTCGCAGAAGTCGATGGTTTACCCATCACTCAGCAAGCGTATGAACAGGCGGTTAGCCAACAGCGTCAGGCCATTATTCAAAAATTGGGCGGCAGTGTGTCGGCCGAATTACTCCAAAGCTTGAATTTGAATCAGCAAGTGCTCGATCAAATGATTAACGAGCGGGTGTTGAGTGTTTTTGTGCAACGCGCGGGGTTTAGAACACCCGATAGCGTGGTGGCGGATTTGATTCGATCTGAGCCTGAATTTAAAACCAACGGCGTGTTCGACATTAAAAAATATGAAGCCTTTGTCGCCGGGCAAAATACAACCGTACCCGCCTTCGAGGCACGGCTAAAACGCGATATGGTGATGCAAACGCTTGAAAACACGATTCGTGAAAGCACCATCGTAACGCCTCAAGAAATTGATCAGTTGGTTCGTCTGCGCGATCAAACCCGAGCGGTGGGCGTCATTACCCTTGATCGAGCCCGCGCAGCAGAG
>JAGDVP010000021.1:12373-48115 GCA_023255735.1 Halothiobacillus sp.
GAGCAGGTAGCCGCGCCCACCGCCACTCAAATTGAGGCTTATTACACGGCACACAAGGCCGAGTTTATTCGCCCGGAGCGCGTTAAGCTGAGTTTCATTGAGTTATCCCCCAAAACCTTGGCGCCTTCAATCCAAATTACCGATGCCCAAGTGCAAGCCGCGTACGCTGACTATGAGCAAAAACAACAGACCGACATCAACCGCACCGTTCGGCATATTTTAATTGCGCTGCCCAAAGATGCGGATGCGGCAGCCGTTGAAGCGGCCAAAAATAAATTGAACGCAGCGCGCGCAGATATTTTAAGTGGAAAAATCAGCTTTGCCGATGAGGCGCGTGCCCTATCGGATGATCCCGGCTCTAAAGATAAAGGCGGCGATTTGGGGGTTGTTACGCCTGGCGAAATGGTTAAGCCTTTTGAGGAAGCGATGGATAAACTCAAAGTGGGCGAGATAAGTGAGCCTGTGCGCAGCACTTATGGCTGGCATTTAATTGAAGTAACCAAAGAGTCGCACCCGCCGATCCAATCACTGGCCGATATGCGCGATCAATTAACCGCAACGTTGCGTGAGCAACAGATCGACAAAATTTATTACAACGAGGGTGAAAAATTATCCAACGATGTCTACGAACATCCCGATAGCTTGATTCCCGCCGCCGAAGCTTTGGGGCTTAGTGTGCAAACATCTGATTGGGTGTCTCGGGATAGTGGCACCGGCATTGGCGCTAACGAGAAAGTGCGCAAAGCCGCCTTTTCCAAAGAAGTGCTAGAACAAAAGCTCAACAGCAACCTAATTGAATTAGGCGCTAATGATTCGGTGGTGATTCGGGTGCATGAACACGAGCAAGCCACCCCCTTGAGCTTAAATGAGGTAACGGCGCAAATTACGACCACGCTCACCAATCAAGCAATTGCCGAAGTTCTCGCGGCTGAGGCCAGCAAAATTCGGGCGGCGCTTGATGCGGGCACTGAGCCCCAAAATGCCGCCACCGCTGCAGGCGCGGTTTGGCAGGCGCCGTTGCTGGCTAAACGCAGCGCCCCTGAGCCCACCCTGCCAGCTGATGTGTTAGCGGCGGCCTTTGCTGTGCCACCAGCGGCGGCTGGTACGTTAGCCACGACCGCCTTAACGTTAGCGGATGGTAACGAGGCGGTTGTGGTTGTGACTGCAATCACCGATGGGGATCCTGCCAAGATCAGTGCAGAGGACAAACAGCAGTTAGCCGCACAAATTGCCAAAGCCGATGCGCAGCAAGCCTTAGGCGCTTTGCTGCAAACCTTGCGTTCAGAGGCCAAAATTACCATTAATCACGAAGCAGAAAAATCGGCTACACCGTAAGCTTCGGATGCGTTGCCAGCCTGTCCTGTTGAGCGGTTCAGATTACGATATTGTTTTGGCAAATTGTTATCGGGCTGATTGCCCCCTTTACATTAGGGGCGGGGTTGGCGATGGAATTTGCGGGCATTCTCCGATGGGTGCAGCGATAGACTGGGGGCGGCGAGCGCGGCGGGTTTGGGTCTGCGCCCAAGGCATAAAAAACCCCGCGAAGTGGCGGGGTGGCGTGGTGCAGCCTGCGGTTTGACTGGTTCCGCAGGCATGAGCGGCGGCATTATTTCGGGCATTCCCCCATGCCGGTGATGAAATAGCCGCTATCGACATAAATATTCTCGCCGGTAATTCCCGAGGCTAAATCGGAGCATAAAAAGGCGGCGGTGTTGCCGACTTGCTCAATGCTCACGTTGCGCTTTAGGGGTGAGTTGAGCGCGACATAATCCAAAAAGCCTTTAAATTCACCGATGCCCGAGGCCGCCAAGGTTTTAATGGGTCCCGCTGAAATGGAATTGACGCGAATACCGCGCCCGCCCAATGCGCCGGCCAAATAGCGGACATTGGCCTCAAGCGCGGCTTTAGCAACGCCCATCACGTTGTAATTGGGCATTAACCGCTCGGCGCCTAGGTAGGAGAGCGTCACGATGGCGCCTTCATCGCGCATCATGCCGCGTCCGGCTTTGGCGAGCGCGGCGAGCGAGTAGGCGGATACATCCAGCGCTACGCGGAACGCCTCGCGCGACATACCCTCTAAAAAATCGCCTGCCAGCGCCTCGCGCGGGGCAAACGCGATGGAGTGCACGAGGATATCGAAGCCTTCGGGCCAATGTTCGGCAAGCGCGGGGAACAAGGCATCGATTTGCTCATCTGAGGTGACATCGAGGGGCAAATAAATATTCGATCCTAAGTCGGCGGTGGCTTTTTCAACTTTTTCTTTGAAGCGATCGTTCAGGTAGGTGAAGGCCAGTTCCGCGCCTTCGCGGTGCATGGCCTCGGCAATGCCCGATGCAATGGAACGATTATTGGCGATGCCGACGATTAAGGCGCGTTTGCCGCTTAAAAAACCCATATGATATTCCTCACCCTGTTAGAAAATGGCCAACTCACTATGATGACTCTGCGCGTAGTTTAATTTGAAATGCCAATCTTGTTACAAAAAACCCAATCCATTGATCCGATGCGCCGACAATTTTTGCAGCAGGTGTTGGCTGCGGGTGGGCTTTTGGCCAGCGCGGTGCTCATGCCGCGGGTTGCCAGCGGACAGGGTTTTGCTCAAGCCTTGGGTTATTCCCCTAAGTACCCTGATGATTTTAAAGCCTTTGGTTATGTGAACCCGAACGCGCCCAAGGGTGGGCAATTAGCGCTTTCGGTATTTGGCAGCTTTGATTCGCTCAATCCCTTTGTGTTAAAGGGCATGGCGGCGGCGGGCTTAAATGATTTGTGCTTTGAAAGCTTAACCGTGCGCGCGTGGGATGAACCGTTTTCAAGCTACGGTTTGCTGGCTGATCGTGCCGATTTGGCCGCCGATGGCCAATCAATCACCTTTCGCATCAATGCCGAGGCGCGGTTTTATGATGGCAGCCCGGTCACCGCGGCCGATGTTTTATTTAGTTTTAATACCCTGATGAGCGCACAGGCCCATCCGCGCTATCGCATTTACTGGGCCGATATTGCGGGTGCGCAATTGCAAGATGCCGCGCATATTCGTTTTAATTTTAAGCGGGTGAACCCGGAGTTGCATTTAATTATTGGTGAGCTGCCGGTGTTTTCGCAAAAAGCCGTGGCGGGGCGCGATGTTGCAACGCTATCGCGCGAAGCATTTGTAACCAGCGGGCCGTATCGTGTGGCGCGAGCCGATTACGGCAATACCATTCACTATCAGCGTCATACCGATTACTGGGCGCAGGATTTAGACGTGCGGCGGGGGCAGTTCAACTTTGATCGCATTATTTTCAAATACTACAAAGATGAAACGGTGTCGCTCGAAGCCTTCAAAGCCGGTGAGTTTGATGTGTTTTATGAGACCAACTCCAAACGCTGGGCGCGCGATTACTCGGGCGCGGCCTTTACTGAAGGGCGGATAATTCGGCGCGAGATTCCGCATCACAACAATGCCGGCATGCAAGGTTTTGGCATGAACACGCGCCGCCCCTTGTTTGCCGATAGGCGGGTGCGCCGCGCGCTCGATTTGGCGCTGGATTTTGGCTGGTCGAACACGCACCTGTTTTATGGTCAATACACGCGCTGCACAAGCTATTTTAGCAACAGTGAATTGGCCTCAAGCGGCGTACCGGCTGGCGCGGAGTTGGCCTTGCTCGAACCCTTTCGTGCCCTGTTACCCAACGCGTTATTCAGCCAGCCCTATTCAGTGCCCATTGCCAATAACCCCGCCGAGCAGCGTAGCAATTTACTCGCCGCCCGTGATTTACTTAAGGAGGCAGGCTGGACAGTGCGCGATGGCGTGCTCAAAAATGCCCAAAATGAGCCGTTCGCCTTTGAAATTATGCTGTCGCAGCGCGGGTTTGAACGGATTGTCGCGCCCTATGTCTATAACCTTAAACGCTTAGGCATGAATGTGAGCTACCGCACGATAGATGTGTCACTTTTTCAGCGCCGCATGGACCATTTTGATTTTGATATGACGATCGTGGCCTATGGCGCCTCGCAATCGCCCGGCAACGAGCTGCGCGATCGGTTCAGCAGCGCGGCGGCCAAAACCGAAGGATCGAGCAATTACATGGGTGTAGATAGCAAGGTGGTCGATGCCCTGATTGATCGGGTGATTTACGCAAGCAATCGCGCCGAGCTAATCACCGCCTGCCACGCACTCGATCGCGTGTTGCTCTGGGGCGAATATTTAGTGCCAAACTGGTACATTGGAGCGCATCGCATGGCATGGTGGAACCGTTTTGGCTTCCACGAGCCACTGCCCTTATATTTCGATGCCTTAACTTGGGTAATGCAAACATGGTGGCAAACACATGAACATCCGCAAAAATTGGCTTAAATGGCTTCTACCGAGTGCAGCTTGGGTTGCTTTGGCCGGCTGCGCTACCCCGCAATACGCCACACAAACCACGTTTCGCGCGCCGTTAAGCGTGCAAGGGCAGAGTTGTGTTGTTCATCAATGTCAGAAAAATTTAAGTCAATGCCAAACCACCTGCGCGGCCACCCGAGAATCATGTATTGCGCATATTGAACCCGCCGTGCAGCAAGCCTATAACGAAGCGCAAATCCGCTACGACGGCGCATTGCGGCAATATCAAACCGACCGGCAATTTTATGATCTCGATCGCGCCCTGCGATTTAGCATGATGCAACCGGTTTTCGTCCCCGGACGCGGTTGGGTTTATGCGCCGGGCTATTGGGGCTATGGCGGCGGTTTTGGCTACCCCTATGATTCCCCGCCCGAGCCACCCGCACCGCCGAGCTTGAATGCGATTCGCCAGCACTTAATCAGTGAACGCTGCGATAACGCGCCGTGCCCCTGCCAGCAAAATTACGAGCAATGCTATGTGGGGTGCGGCGGTGGCATTCAAAAATCGGTCGTGTGTATCGCCAATTGTAAAGATTCCGACCCCAAGCCCGCACCCCAAGCACCTGAACTTGGCGCCCAGCAAACCTTAACGCCGTTGCAGGCTAATTAACCCATTGGCGTTGAATGCTGTCTTATCTCATTAAACGCCTCGCCTTAATGATCCCGACTTTGTTCGGGATTTTGGCGATTTCGTTTTTGGTGATTCAGTTTGTGCCGGGTGGGCCCGTGGAGCAACTGGTGGCACAGTTGAAATCGGGTGGGGCGGCGGCGGGCGCGGAGTCGGGCGGCACGCTCTCGGGCGGGCTGTATCGCGCGGATCGCGGGCTGGATGCGAAGCAATTGGCACAAATTAAAGCCTATTACGGGTTTGATAAACCTGCGTGGCAGCGGTTTGGCGAGATGGTGGGTAATTACCTCACGTTTAATTTAGGCCAATCGTATTTTTATCAGCGCTCGGTGACCGATTTGATTTTAGAGAAATTGCCGGTGTCGATCAGCATTGGCTTGTGGACGTTTTTCTTAACGTATTTGGTATCGATTCCGCTCGGCATTGCCAAGGCGGTGCGCGATGGCTCGCGCTTTGATACGGTTACCAGCACCCTGATTTTGGTGGGTTATGCCATTCCAAGCTTTGTGCTCGGCATCGTGCTGATTGTATTGTTCGGCGGCGGCAGTTTTTGGCAGTGGTTCCCCTTGCGGGGGCTCACCTCCGATCACTTCGAGACGCTTTCTTTGTTTGGCAAAATCGTTGATTACCTTTGGCATTTGGTGTTGCCCGTCACGGCCATGGTGGTTGGGAATTTTGCCGTGATGACGATGCTCACCAAGAACAGTTTTTTAGAAGAAATTCGCAAGCAATATGTGCTGACCGCGCGCGCCAAAGGGTTATCCGAGCGGCGAATTTTATATAGCCATGTGTTTCGCAACGCTTTGATTCCGATAGTAACGGGCTTTCCGGCGGCCTTTTTAGGGGCATTTTTTACGGGCAGCCTGTTGATTGAAACCATTTTCTCACTCGATGGCATGGGGCTTTTATCGTACAACGCGGTGATTGAGCGTGATTATCCGGTGGTGCTGGGCACGCTGTATGTCTTCACGCTGATTGGTTTGGTCGGCAAGTTGTTATCTGATTTAGCTTATGTATGGGTTGATCCGCGCATTAATTTCTCGGCGGTCAATTCGTAATGTCGCCACCCCTTAAAGCACAAAGCCCGTGGCGGCGCGTCTGGGCGCGGTTTGTTGGTCATCGGCGTGGGTTTTTGAGCTTATGGCTATTTAGCCTGCTGTTTGTGCTGTCGCTGGGGGCAGAATTGCTCGCCAATAATCGCCCATTGCTCGTGCATTATGCGCAGCATTGGTATTTTCCCTTGTGGAACAATTACCCTGAAACCACCTTCGGCGGCGATTTTGCCACCAATGCCGATTACACCGATCCTTATGTCATAGCCAAAATTCGTGAACAGGGTTGGCTGCTCTCCGCCCCGATTCCGTTCTCGTTCGACACGATTGATTATTATAACGCTGCGCCCAATCCGGCTCCTCCGAGCAAGCGCCATTGGCTCGGCACGGATGATCGCGGGCGCGATGTGGCCGCGCGGTTGATTTATGGCTTTCGGCTGTCGGTGTTGTTCGGCTTTGCGCTTACTGCGATTGGCGTGGGTGTTGGCATGCTGGCGGGCGCGATTCAGGGTTATTTTGGCGGCAAAGTCGATTTATTCTTTCAGCGATTTATTGAAGTGTGGGGCTCATTGCCTGAGCTTTACTTGCTGATTATTTTTGCCTCGATTTTCGAGCCATCGGTGGGTTTGCTGCTGATTTTGCTGTCGTTATTTGGCTGGATTGGTTTATCGGATTATGTGCGTGCCGAGTTTTTGAAAGGCCGCAATTTAGAATATGTGCGCGCCGCCCGTGCCTTGGGCGTGTCTAACCTGCACATTATGTGGCGGCATTTGCTCCCCAATGCGATGACGCCGGTCATTACATTTTTGCCCTTTCGGGTGTCGGGCGCCATTTTGGCGCTCACCAGCCTTGATTTCTTAGGCTTGGGCGTGCCGCCCTCCACGCCCTCATTGGGCGAGTTGCTGGCGCAGGGCAAAAATAATATTGATGCGTGGTGGTTATCGCTTTCCACTTTTGCGGTATTGGTGGGCACCTTAATGTTGCTTATTTTTATCGGTGAAGCCTTGCGTGCCGCGTTTGATACGCGCAAGCTTTAAAAACTCAATCAAAAAGGAACTGTGGCATGACAGGATTGTTTGCCATTTTGGGCGCATTGATGGGCGTCGGGGTGGCGGGGTTTTCAGGGCTTCTCGCCGGCGGGTTGCTCGGCTATTTGTTGGGGCGGGTGGCTACGCTTTCAGATCAAATCCGTGCCCTGCGCGAAGAGCAGCAACAGCTCGCCCAGCATCTCTCGGCACGCCAATCCCCTGACCACGGCTCGGTGCCGAACGATGCGGCCGAAAGCACGATCAATCCCGCACCGTCAACGGATGAGTTTTTTGCACCCAACGAATACCCTGCGGCAGGGGACGATACCGCGCCGCGACCCGGCGCAATGGAATCGTTGCCGGCTGAATCATCATTCCCTGAGCCTGCCTTACCTAATCCTATATCAAAGCCCGCGCATGCCGCCTCAAACGCCGATGACCCGCGGGTCTGGCAGGCGCCCGAGGCAGCCCCCAGTGGCTGGATAAACAAAGCCACTCGCTTTTTAACCGAAGGCAATGTGGTGGCAAAAATTGGCGTGATTGTGTTGTTTTTCGGCTTGGCCTTTTTGCTGAAATACGCGGCCGATCGGGCAATTTTCCCCATTGAGCTGCGTCTTGCGGGTGTCGGGCTGGGCGGGGTCGTATTGTTGGGTTTGGGGTGGTTTTTGCGCCAGCGGCACTTAGGTTATGCACTTGTTTTGCAAGGCGGCGGCATCGGTGTGCTGTATTTAACCTTATTTGCGGCGTTCCGGTTGTATAGCTTGCTGCCGGCCGGCTTCACGCTGGGGCTCATGTTGTTGTTGGTATTTGCGGCGGCCGTGCTCGCCATTGTGCAAGATGCCAAAAGCTTGGCCATTTTAGGCATCACCGGTGGGTTTTTAGCCCCTATTTTGGCTGGGAGCAACACGGGGAGTCATGTCGATTTATTCAGCTATTACCTCATTTTAAACTTTGGCATTGTACTCATTGCTTGGCGCAAGGCTTGGCGGGTGCTGAACCTTATGGCCTTTGTGTTCACGTTTGTGATTGGCACCCTGTGGGGCGTGCTGCGTTATCGCCCTGAATTGTTCGCATCGACCGAGCCTTTTTTGATTGGCTTTTTTATGATTTTTCTCGCCACCGCGATTTTATTTGCGCGCCAGCTATTGGCTCAAGGCCGGCATGATTATGTCCAATCAACCCTTGTTTTTGGGCCGCCGCTTGTGGGCTTTGGCTTGCAAGCGCTGCTTGTTCAGCACTTTGACTATGGCTTGGCGTGGAGCGCGTTTTTGCTGGGTCTGCTCTATTTACTGCTCTCCACGGTACTGCGACGCGTGCAAGGGGGGCGATCCCAAATTTTAAATGATGCGTTTTTGGCGCTTGGCATTGGCTTTGTGACTTTGGCGGTGCCATTTGCGTTTGATGGCCAGTGGACGGCGACCACTTGGGCGCTTGAAGGCGCGGCGATGCTGTGGGTGGGCTTGCGGCAAAATAAACGCCTGCCTGTATGGCTTGGTTTGTTGTTGCAGCTGGGGGCGGGGGTAGCGTTTACTGAGGATCCGCCGGCTTTGAGCGCCCATGGGGCATTGATGAATGGGTTTTTTCTCTCAGGGGGCTTAATTGGCCTTGCGGGCATGGCGAGTGCCTACTTGTTGCGCCGCAACCGGGCGAGCGGGCTGCTCATACTGTGGGGCTTGGCGTGGTGGTTTGCCATTGGGTTTTATGATTTATCGGAACATTCGAACCTATCACAGCCTTTTACGCTCTGGCTCTTGTTTGCGGCGGTGTCTTTGTTTTTACTGAATTTAACGCGGCTGGGCATTACCGATTGGCATTTTTTACCGCGCATCCCGGCTTTATTGTTGGCGTTTATGCTGGGGCTGGGTTTGTTAATTCTCGCGTTTAATCGCAACCCATTGTCTGATTATGGCGCCTTGGCTTGGCTTGTGGCCTTTGCCGGCTTATATGGCCTGCTATACGCCCATGAGCGACGCGGGGAGCCCGTGTATGCTGCGGCGCAAGTGCACGGCGTGGGTTTATGGCTTATGGCTCTGGTGCTGATGCCCGTATTGGCCGATGCGGTTTATCGTTGGGGATTTGGGCAAAGTTTGAATTTTGCATGGTTTGATTCAGGCGCACAGGGGGCGATTAATTCCTCCCAGATGGGCGCATGGACAGCTATGAGTTGGGGCTTGGTGCCGGCGCTGATGTTGCTCTGGTTGAGTGCGGCGGGGCACTGGCCATTTGCCGAGCGCTTCGGGCACGCGTCAACTTATCGGGGGTGGACAGCGGCAGGATTGGGTGTTTTTCTGCTGGGCTGGCTGCTGGTCGTTAATGGCGTGTGGTTGCCCGAGGATCACTTAGGCGTGGGTTGGGCTATGCCGGGTATGCTGGGCTATCTGCCGGTGTTGAATGGGCTGGATTTGGTCTCTTTAATCGTGCTGGCCATTAGCTTTGGGTGCTTTCGCACTCAGCGGCAATACTTGCCGTCGATGTGGCTGCCAATGGGCTTGGGGTGGCTCGGTTTGGCCGCTTTTGTGTGGCTCAATGCCGTGATTGCCCGCACGTTAAGCGCCTACGCGGGTGTGCCCTTATTCGATTGGCAGTTTTTAGATGTGGCACTCGCCCAAACCACTTATTCGATTGCTTGGTCGCTTTTGGGGTTAAGCCTCATTGTGCTGGCCAGCCGCTTCGGGCAACGTCGGTTATGGTTGGTTGCAGCTGGGTTGCTGGGCGTGGTGGTGCTTAAATTGTTTACGGTGGATTTATCCGGCTCAGATACGATCGCGCGCATTATTTCGTTTATCGGGGTCGGGGTTTTGCTGCTGCTGGCGGGTTATGTGGCGCCGATACCGGCGAAGCGGGGCGTAAATCCCCCCTAGCCCCCCTTTTACAAAGGGGGGAATGGTTCCCAGATTTTGTGACTACCTGTCACAAAAAACCCCTAGCCCCCCTTTTACAAAGGGGGGAATGGTTCTGCCACAGTCATCGGTTCATCTAACATCGACCCCTAGCCCCCCTTTTACAAAGGAGGGAATGGTTCCCGTTTAAGAATGAATCTAAACTGAGCTCACCCTTGGCTCTCTTTTTTTTTGCAAAGCGGGGCTTCTCTTCGATCAAGGCGGGGCGGGGGGCGCTTAGAGCGCCGCTAGAGCTCGAACCCGCGCTTGGTGCAATGCTTCTTTCATGGCAAGCCCCGTGAGCCCGGCGGCCACAAATGGGGCGGGCGATACCGCGCGGGCAAGTTCGGCTGCGGCTTGCACCCGCGCGGCTTGGGGATAATCGCAGCCTTCAGACCCTAACCGCCCACGGGCATCGGCATGGCAGGCGAGCAGGGCATCATTCATGCGTTCGGGGCGGCGCAGGCCATCAAGTGATTCGATTAAGTCGAGCAAAGTGGCGGGTCGCATATCGCGTGCGACATGCACGCGGCCATGTTGGGCGGTGACCAGTAAGGCGAGTTCTTTTGTGGCCTTGGGCACGCGCAGCCGCTCACACAGGGCGGTTGCCGGTGCCACGCCCCGCGCTTCGTGGCCGATATGGCGCGGCCATTCTTCGGGCGGGGTGAGGGCTTTGCCTAAATCGTGGCACAGCACAGCAAAGCGAATATCGGGGTTGGGGGTGAGTTTTACGCTGGCGGTTAAGGCGAGCAGGGTGTGCACGCCACTGTCGATTTCTGGGTGGTATTGTTTGGGTTGTGGCACGCCAAACAGGGCATCGATTTCGGGGAATAACACCTTGAGCGCGCCCACGTCACGCAGTAGCTCAAAGTAGCGGGCGGGGTGATTTGAGCGGAGCGCTTTTAAGGTTTCATTCCAAACGC
The DNA here is from genome assembly GCA_023255735.1 of Halothiobacillus sp. Classification (GTDB taxonomy): domain Bacteria; phylum Pseudomonadota; class Gammaproteobacteria; order Halothiobacillales; family Halothiobacillaceae; genus Halothiobacillus. The sequence continues at coordinate 23,247 of JAGDVP010000021.1, forward strand.
GCTCGGCGGTGAGGCTATTGAGTTCGCCGGATGAAGTCATGGCGCGCATCAGTTCAGCCGTTTCGGGCGCGAGGGTGAAACCAAAATCGGCAAGCTCGGCGGCAAAGCGGGCAACCCGCAACACGCGCAGTGGGTCCTCGCTGAAAGCGGGGCTCACGTGCCGCAAGATGCGGGCTTCTAAATCGGCTTTAAAGTTGAAGGGGTCAATCAGGCTGCCATCAGCGGCTTGCGCCATGGCATTGATGGTTAAATCGCGGCGCAATAAATCTTGTTCAAGCGTGACTTCGGGCGCGGCAAAAAAGGCGAATCCCTGATGGCCTATACCCGATTTGCGCTCAGTGCGCGCGAGCGCATATTCCTCGCCCGAATTGGGGTGAATGAATACCGGAAAATCATTGCCTACCGGCACAAAGCCCCGCGCTTGCATGCGGTTTGGGGTTTCACCCAGCACAACCCAATCCCGATCGTGCAGCGGGCGGCCAAGCAAGCGATCGCGCACGGCACCGCCCACCACAAAGCTTATGAGTGGAGGGAGGGGCTCTCGCTTCATGGCGTGAGCTCAGGTTTAACGACGAGCTCTGCGAGATACGCTTGTACTTGGCCGAGCAGGTGGTGAAATTCGGCGCTGTGGCAGCCACCTTCGTGTTCAAGGGCATGCAGGGCTTGATGCGCCATGTCGAGCGCGCTGCCTTGCAGATCTTGGTTAATGATGAACTGATTGACGGGGCAGTGCGCTGCCGGGTTGTGTGGGTCGGCCGCCTTTGGTGCGCTTGGGCTGATATTTTTAGGGCGAAAGGCGTTGAGCATTTGCCAGTGGGTGGCTAGGGCGCCGAGCGCGGTGCGGGGGGTGTGGGCTTGGGGGGGCGCGGGCGGCAGAATGAGCAGGGGGCTTATGTGCTCTGGCGGCAAGGGGCGCGCGAGGGCGTAGCCTTGCCCCATGTCGGCGCCTAAAATAGACACCGCTTCGATGAGATCGGGGTGCTCAAGGCCTTCGGCTACCACGATTAAATCGAGCGCGTGGGTCATGTGGATGAGTGCGCCGATAAATTTGATGATGCGCGCGGGGTTATCATAGGCAGAGCGAATCAGGGCTTGATCGATTTTTACGGTATCGAAGGGCAGGTTATTGAGGCGAATCAATCTGCTGTAGCCAGCGCCTAAATCGTCCATGGCAAGGGTTACACCTAATTCGGCCAAGCCTCGCATTTGCTGCGCGGCTTGGTCAATTTCTTGTATCTCGTGGTGTTCGAGTACCTCTAAGGTAAGCCGAGTGGCCGGGATTTTATGTTGTTCTAACGCCGTTTCAACCCACTGGGTGCACTGGGGTGAGGCCAGTGCTTCAAGCGGTAAATTGAGCGATAACCCTAAATTCAAACTTGAGCTAAAACCTGGGCTAAAACTCGGATCGAGCGTGCGATTTGCCTCGTCCCATTGGGTGAGTTGCTTTAAGCCTTGATCGAGCCCCTCGCGGAATAGCTGGATGATTTGGCTTTCGTTGAGCTTAGGGATAAATTGGTTTGGCATGACAAGGCTGCCATCGGCCAAAACTAGCCGCGCCAGTGCTTCCACCTTGTCAATGCGCCTCGTACGCAAATCTATGATGGGTTGATAGTGAAATTGGATGCCGTGGTTATAAAACGCTTGGCGCCAGTGGTCGAGTTCTTGCACGGAAATGGAGATGGCGGCTTTTTGATTCAACTGCTGCCAGGTTTGGCTCGCCAAAAACCCCAACTGCTGACAAAACGCTTGTCGAAACGCGGTTTCAAATTGGCCAGGAACGTTCCCGTAGAGGGTGAGCACGGCAATGGGGCGGCGCTTTTCATCCAAAATGGGCACACCAATGGCACTGCGAATGCCGGCACTTAATGCCGCCTCGCGCCAAGGTAAGGCTTCGGGCATGGTTGAAAAACTGGCGATGGTTTGAATTTGCCCCAAACGATACGCGCGGGCGGTAACGCCTTGCATTTGGGGCTGGCCTGGCGCGATTTTTGGCATGCGCAGCGCTGCATAATGTTGCTGCATGGCGGCAATAAAGGGTTCGATTTGCGCGCCAAAATTGATGATGAATTCACCCTCGGGATTCGGGGCGCCAATCCAGCATGCGGCAATGCCCGGGCACCGGCACAGTAGGCTGAGCATTTGCTCGTTAAATTCTTGCCACGATAAGGTGTTGCGGCTTAATGTATCTATCTCGACCAAAAGGGCTTGATACTGGTTGTTAATGTGTTGCTCGGCTTCAAGCTCCTCTGATAATTCAATCGAAAGGCGTTCGGTTAAAACCAGCTCAAGCTTGCCTAAATCTTGCGTGCTCAAGCGAAAACGCGCGATTAGCTCATCGAACTGATGCAAGTAAATGGTGATGGCCCGCACCAGCGAGCTTGCCGATACGCCAATTAGGGCATGAACACGCCCGACGCTGGCGGCTGCGGCGCGGTGCTCGGCCTCGGTGAGCTCCGGTTTTAAGAGTTGGGTTAAATGTGCCGATTGGCGCTCGGTTAGATGCGCAAATTCGGCGGGGTTTAACCAGCTCATAATGATTTGTGAGGCGGGATCGGTGGCAATAAGCTCTTGGTAGAAAAAATCAACAAAGCCCGTTACTAAGGCGGGGATGTCTTGTTCAAACGTTTGCAGCAATACCGCCGCCGCTTGGCCATAAGGCAAGATGCGGGCGGAAGATAGGCGGGTGTCATCTGTGCTATCAAGCAGCTTGGGCGCCTCATCATTCCAGATATACCAAGCGTTTTTTCGGTTGCGTTTTTTGCTTTTGCAAATATACAGCGCCGCATCCGCATGGCGCAGCAATTGCTCAGGCTCCACGCTATCTTGCGGGAATAAGGAGACGCCCATGCTGGCTTGCACGATGCTTTTTTGTTGCGGCAACGCGTAAGGCTCACTCAAGGCTTGGCTTAAGCGATCTAAAGTTTTGTAGAGGTGTTTTTTGCGCTCAATGCCCTCAATGAGCAAGATAAATTCATCGCCGCCTTGCCGCACGGCTAAATCGGCCTCGCGCAGGGTGAGGGTGAGCCGTGCACCCAGAGTTTTCAATAAGATATCGCCTACCGCATGACCAAAGCGGTCATTAATCGGCTTGAAATCATCTAAATCGAGCATCACCACCGCCAGCGTTTGGTTGTTGCGCCGGGCGCGCGCCATGGCTTTGGGCAGTTCCTCGTCTAAAAACCGCCGATTGGCAAGTCCCGTTAAGGCATCGTGATAGGCGAGATAAGCCGTTTGCTCGTGCTCATCATTTAGGCGCTGGGTTAAATCAAATTGGGCGAGCGCATTACCAAGGAGTTCACCCAGCCGGTGCAGGGTTTCGCCCACGATGGGTTCGAGCTCAAATTCGTGCAGGGCACCCACCAAGAGCACCGCCCAAGGCCGATTAAAACGCACAATGGGCATTAAAAAACTGGTGCACGCCCAGCCTGCGGGAATGTACGCCTGCAATGAGTGATTAAGCGGTGAGTTTGTGTCTTGATCGCGCAGGGGCACTTGGCTGCGTTGTGCCGCGGTGATTTGGGTGTAAAGTGCTTGATTTTGCTCAAAGTTAAGTTGATTTAGCCATTGCGCGCCCTCACCCCCACTGGCGATAATATGCACCGTGTCGGGCTCTGCCTGATCGGTTTGCCCAACCCAAGCATGAATAAATAAGCCTGAGGCCAAAAGCTGGGTGCACACAACGCTGAGCATTTCGTGTTCATCGGTCGCGGAAATGAGCACACCAATTTGCCCTAGGAGCGATTGCAGCAGGGCGTGTTGCCGATCTAACCGCGCAACAAGCCGCTCGACTTTTGAATCAACGGCCGCTTGGGCGGATAGGTTGGGGTGGGAGGATGAGGGCACAATGAGTGGTTTCCGTATCGGTGCAAATAAGAGTTAATCCGAGCTTTGCAAGTTTAACCACGATAACCAAATCGATGGGTAAATCCAATGTAAAAAAGTGTTAAGTTAAGGTGGTGAGGTTGCAGACTGCCCCTGATGAGCAAATGACCGTGAATTTATGTTTTTAATTGCGCCAATGAGTGAACTCATGATTGAACCCCAAATGAAGCAGAGCCTATCGCCCCAAGATAACCCGCGCAATAACCCGCCTGATGAACAGCGTGATGAACGCACCGAACTTTTGATTGGCTCATCGGGGTTGGCGCGGTTGCGCGACGCACGGGTGCTGGTAGCCGGCCTTGGCGGTGTGGGTGGTGCGTGTGCGGAATCCTTGGTGCGTGCCGGGGTGGGGGTGGTGTATCTCTTGGATCACGATCAATTTGGCGCCTCAAACTTGAATCGGCAGCTTTTGTGTACGCAAGCGGTTATCGGCCAGAGCAAGGCAGAGGTTGCGGTGGCGCGGTTTGCTGCGATCCGCGATGATGTTAAAACCGTGGCTCTGCCGTTTTTTTTAGAGGAATCGATGGTGGCGGATTTGCTCGATCAATACCCGCTAGATGCCATTGCCGATTGTATTGATTCGATCGGCGTGAAAGCTGTGTTGTTGGCCGAGGCGCGTGCGCGGGGCATTGCGACGATGACGGCGCTGGGCGCGGGGAATCGGTTGGATGTGCGTGCGGTGCGGGTGGGGACGTTGGCTTGCGTACAGGGTTGTGGTTTGGCGCGGGTGCTGCGTTCTCGCTTGCGCCGATTGAATTGTGCGTTGGATTTTCCGGCGGTGTATTCAACCGAGTTACCCCAAAAGCCAGCACCCCATGTGCCGAATGAATCCGGCATTCGCCCTCGCGCCGTGAACGGCACAATCAGTTATATGCCGAATGTATTTGGCCACATGGTGGCGGGGGAAATTATTCGCGGGCTGCTCGAAAACCCGCCGGAAAATTTGCGCTAAAGGGGTGTGGTGGTGTCGAGTAAGTGGTGGCTTTTGAGTTTTTTACGCAAAGTGCTGCGGTTGATGCCTAAGCACTCAGCCGCGCGCGATTGGTTGTTATCACAGCGTGCCATGGCGGTTTCAAGCAAGGGGCGCTCAATTTGCGCAATCACAAGCTCGTATAAATTATTGGGCTGATCGCCTTCTAAGGTTTCCCACAGGGCATCGAGCGCGGCGCGGACGGCTTGTTGGATGGGGTTGTCATCCCAATTGTTATCGGTATTCACGCACAGCCAACCGCTTTGCGTGTTGGCAGGTTCTTGAGTTGCGTGCAAGTTAGGTGGTTGATTTATAGACATACTTTAAGCCGGAAAGTTGGGGGCAGATTGGTTGGCGTGCCGAGTTAACCAATCTCGTTGCTCTGCGGGCAGAGTGAGTTGATTAAATACCGCGCGCTCAGTGTCATCAATTAATAATGCGGGAGCATACCAGCCCAAATGCTTGCGCGTGATTCGAATTCCTAATGCTTCACCATAATGTTGATAAATTTTTTCAAATTGTTGCTGCATAATCGAGAACTGCTCGGCTCGGGTGGGTGGCGTGTAGGTGCCTTGCCCCATCAGCGCGGCTTTAAGCGCGGCAAAGAGCCAAGGTTGGCCAAAAGCACCGCGCCCAACCATGATGCCAGCGGCCTGCGTGTGAATTAAAACCGCGCGGGCTTTTTCAGGGGCAGTGATGTCGCCATTGGCAAATACCGGCAGGCGCACGGCAGCCACAACCTCGGCAATGGTGTCGTATTCGGCTTCGCCCTCGTATTTGTCGGCGCGGGTGCGGCCATGCACGGAAAGCAGGGCGATCCCTGCGTTTTCGGCCATGCGGGCAATGCGCGGGGCATTTTTATTCTCGCGATCGGTGCCGGTCCGCATTTTTAATGAAATGGGGCAATCCACCGCTGCCACCAAGGCATCAAGTAGCCTTGCGATGGTATCGGGCTCGGCCATGAGGGCGGAACCAGCGGCTTTTTTGCACACTTTTTTGGCCGGGCAACCTAGATTTAAATCAATCAGTTGTGCGCCTTGCGCCACGGCGCTGCGGGCGGCTGAGGCAAGTTCTGCGGGGTCGTTGCCTAAGAGTTGCACCGCGCGGGGTTCGGGGTCGGTGGCATCAATTTGCCGCAAGCGGCTTTTGGCGCTGTCGTGTAATTCGGGCTTGGCGCTCATCATTTCGGTGATAACTAAGCCTGCGCCAAAAGCATGGCACAGTTCTCGAAAGGGGCGATCGGATACCCCCGCCATGGGGGCTAAAGCAATGGGCGGATCAATGCGGACGGCTTGCCCTGCACGCCCGAATAAGGTGATGGCGGCTAATGGTGTGGCGGGCATTAGTCTAACCAGTTGATGGGCTGGTTGGCGGGATCCCGATGAAACATCAGCAGGTTTTTAAATACGGTGGGGTCTTTGGCATAGGTAAGCTCCCCGGCCCGGGGGAAGCACTGATCTTTGAGCCGCGATAGCCAAAAACGCAAGGCCGCCGCGCGCAGCAAAAGTGGCCAAGCGGCACGCTCATCACGATTGAGTGCCCGCACCGATTGGTAGCCTTGAATGAGGGCGCAGGCTCGGACGCTATCGAGCGTGTGGTTTTGAGATTGGCACCAATCGTTGACCGTGACGGCTAAATCGTAGGCGAGGGCATCGTTGCAGGCGTAGTAGAAATCAATAATGCCGCTTAATTGGCCGTGTTCAAATAAGGCGTTATCGCGGAATAAATCCGCGTGAATGGCGCCGCAAGGCAAGTGGCTGCGGGGGCTTGCCGCTTGGGTGGCCAGCTCATCGGCCAGTAAGGCGGCGTCTTCAGGCTCAAGATGGTCAGCCAGTTGGGTTTGAATGTTTATGGCCCAAGGCAGGGCGCGATCAGGCGCGCGGTGCCCACTAAAATGGATGCTCACGGTGTGCATTTTGCCTAAGGCAATACCCATCAACCGGCAGGTTTCAGCGCTGGGAGTTTCAATAGAGTGCCCGCTTAGGCGCGCGACCAGCGCCGCAGGCTTGCCATTGAGGGTGTTTAAGTACGAGCCATCCCGCGAACAGAGCGGGTGCGCGGTGGGAATGCCGTGCTCGCTTAAATAGGCCATTAAATCCAAAAAATAGGGCAGCTCATCGGGTTGGTGGTGCTCAAATAAAGTCAGCACGAATTGCGCCTGATCGGTGGTCACAAAATAATTTGTGTTCTCGATGCCTGCGGCAATGCCGCAATAGGATTGCAGTGCGCCGCAATCAAAGGATTTTAAAAATTCAATCAGCTGGGGCTCGTGCACTGGGGTAAAAACCGACATGGGGTTCGTTCCGATTTTAAAAATGTATCAAGGGGCTTTGGGGCGGCGGTTATAAGTCGAGCAATTTCTTCTGCTCTTCTGCGGTAGCGCCCAAATCTCGGTTGCGGTAGAAGTTGAAAATGGTATCCAGCACGGTTTGGGGCTCATCGCATAGGGTGATGAGCTCCATATCGGTGGCGCTGATGGTGCCGGCGGGCAGCAAGGTTTCGGTAAACCAGTGCAGCAAACCGTGCCAAAATTCGCTGCCCACTAAAATAATCGGGATGCGCCGCGATTTGCCGGTTTGCACCAGGGTTAAAATTTCGGCCATTTCATCTAAGGTGCCAAAGCCCCCCGGCATGACGACGTACGCCGAGGCGTGCTTCACAAACATCACCTTGCGCGCAAAAAAATGCTGAAAATGCAGGGAAATATCTTGGTAGGGATTATCGTGCTGCTCATGCGGGAGGGTGATGTTAAGCCCAACGCTCGGTGCGCCGCCTTCTTTGGCACCTTTGTTGGCGGCCTCCATAATGCCAGGCCCCCCGCCGGAGATCACCGCAAAGCCGCCATCGGAGAGCAGGCGGGCAATTTCAACGGTCATTAAATAATGCGGGTGATCGGGCGCGAAGCGGGCCGAGCCAAAAATCGTCACGGCAGGCTCAATGCTGGCCAAGGTCTCATAGCCTTGGACAAACTCGGCCATAATCTGAAAAATTTTCCAAGATTCATGGCTTAAGCGCTCGCTTTTATCGAGGCGGGAGGGGTGGTTGGGGATTTTTGGGCTCATGCGTGGGCTGTGCGTCTTAAAAGGTGATAAACATTCATAACCGAACGGTGCCATCGGGGCGCAAGGAGGCAACCGCGCTTCGAGCCCCGTTCAAATGGCTTGTTCCAAATGGCCTGTTTCAAATGGCTTGTGGCATAGTACCGACCTTCTCGCCAAATTTCGATGTTGCCATGAATGATTTATTTGCCACCGCCCCGCAAACCCCAGTTGCCAAAACCCATTCGCCACTGATTTTAGTGGATGGCAGCTCGTTTCTATTTCGGGCATTTCATGCTTTGCCGCCTTTAACCGCGCCGGATGGGTCGCCGACGGGCGCCATTCATGGGGTGGTGAACATGTTATTGCGTCTCAAGCGAGAAGAAAACCCAACTCATATGGCCGTGGTGTTTGATGCGCCTGGCCCCACGTTTCGCGATGAGCTATATCCCGATTACAAAGCGCAGCGCCCACCGTTACCCGATGATTTGCGTGTGCAAATTGCCCCGGTACATGAGTTGGTGCAAGCCTTGGGCTTTCCTTTTTTGTGTATTTCAGGGGTTGAGGCCGATGATGTGATTGGCACGCTGATGCACCAAGCGAGGCTGGCAGGTGCGCCGGTGCTGGTTGCCACGGCCGATAAAGATTTTGCCCAGCTTGTCACCGAAAATATTCGCCTCGTGAATACCATGAGCAACACGGTGTGGGACGAGGCGGCCATTGAGGCGAAATATGGCATCACCGCCGCACAATTTATTGATTACTTAACCTTGGTGGGCGATAGTGCGGACAACATTCCCGGCGTGCCGGGGTGTGGGGCAAAAACTGCAGCCAAATGGTTGAATCAATGGGGGAATCTGGATAATCTCATCGCGCATGCCGATGAGATTAAAGGCAAAGTTGGGGAATCTTTGCGTGCCTCGCTCGCGTTTTTACCCACGGCGCGCGCACTGGTGACCATTCGCACCGATTGTGATTTGCCGGTTAAAGCTGCCGATTTGATCTTGCAACCGCCGGATGCTGCCCGCGTGCGGGCGCTGGCGGAGCGCTATGGGCTTAATACCTTGCGCCGGCAATTGAGCAGTGATGTTCCGCCTGCCCCCTTAGCGCCAATGTCTGCCCCAATTGAGGCGGCTTCTGGCTATGTGGCAGCGCCCGCAGGCGAGCTTGTGCTATGCGATCAAACCGCTTATGACACCCTGCTCACGTTGGATCAATGGGCGCACTGGCAGGCAAAAATCAAAACGGCAACCCATGTGGCATTCGATACCGAAACCGATGGCTTGGATTTATTCACGGCGCGCATTGTGGGCTTAAGTTTAAGTGTTAAGCCCGGGGAAGCGGCCTATATTCCATTTACCCACGATTACCCAGGCGCGCCCAGCCAATTGAATCGCGAGACGGTGTTGGCCGAATTGAAACCTTGGTTGGAAGATGCAACACGCGTCAAAATTCTGCAAAACGCCAAATTTGATACCCACGTGCTGGCCAATCATGGGATTACGTTGCGTGGTGCGTTGTTCGACACCATGCTTGAATCCTATGTGCTGGATTCCACCGCGACGCGCCATGATATGGATTCGCTCGCGGCCAAATATTTAGGTCGAAAAACGATTGCCTTTGAAGATATTGCCGGCAAGGGCGCCAAAATGCTGCCATTTAATCAAATTGCCTTGGCGCAAGCCGCGCCCTATGCGGCTGAAGATGCGGATGTAACCCTGCAACTGCATGAACGCCTGTGGCCGCGTTTGCAGACAGCGCCTCAATTAGCGCAAGTGTACACCACCATTGAACAGCCGCTGGTTGACGTGCTGGTGGCGATGGAGCGCGCCGGCGTGCGGGTAGACCCCGACGTGCTGGCCATTCAAGGCTTGGCGATTGATGCGCGCATCAAGGCGGTCGAGCAGGCGGCTATGGCGGCGGCGGGCAAACCCTTTAATTTAGGTTCAACCAAGCAGCTCAAAGAACTCCTGTTTGATGAGTTAAAGTTGCCCGTGGGCAAAAAAACCCCGAAGGGCGAGCCCTCCACCGATGAAGAGGCCTTGAGCGAACTGGCCGATAGCCACCCATTGCCTGCGCTGATTTTGGATTATCGGGGGTTAAGCAAGCTTAAATCCACCTATATCGACCGCTTGCCGCAAGAGATTCACCCCCAAACCGGACGCGTGCACAGTGCGTTTCATCAAGCGGTGACGGCGACCGGGCGCTTATCATCTTCAAACCCGAACCTGCAAAATATCCCCATTCGCAGTGAAGAGGGGCGGCGCATTCGGCAAGCCTTTGTGGCTGAGGCAGGTTTTGTACTCATCGCCGCCGATTACTCGCAAATTGAGCTTAGGATTATGGCGCATCTCTCTGGCGACGCGCGGCTATGTGCCGCCTTTGCACAGGGCGAAGATGTGCACCGCGCCACCGCCGCCGAGGTGTTTAACGCGCCATTAACGGCGGTGACCGACGATCAGCGGCGCGCGGCCAAGGCGATTAATTTCGGTTTGATTTACGGCATGTCGGCCTTTGGGTTAGCAAAGCAGATTGGCGTTGGGCGCGGTGAGGCGCAAGCCTATATTGATTTGTATTTTGCGCGTTATCCCGGCGTTGCCGACTACATGGCGCGGATGCGGCAATTAGCCCGCACGCAGGGTTATGTGGAAACGGTGTTTGGGCGGCGGTTGTATTTACCTGAAATTCATAGCCGCAATGGGCAGCGCCGCCAATATGCCGAGCGCACCGCCATTAATGCGCCCATGCAGGGCACCGCAGCAGATTTAATTAAAATCGCCATGATTCGCCTGCATGCGCGGCTGGTCGTGCCAAAGCAGGCACGGCTGATTTTGCAGGTGCACGATGAGCTGATTTTTGAGGTGCCCGAGCACAAGGCCGCCGATTTAGCTTTAGTGATAAAGCAAGAAATGCAACAGGCAGCCTCGCTGAATGTGCCCTTGGAGGTGGGGGTGGGCATGGGCGCAAGCTGGGCGCAAGCGCATTGAGAACTTGTTGTGGATCAAGATTAACAACAGGTTCTGAGGTCGGCTCGGGTTGTTTGGCGCGGGGCTGATATGACAGGCTGCTAGTTTTTCGGTGCCATTAAATCAGGCACGTCATAGGTGTGCGGCGTGCCTTCCATAAACAGGCCATCCCAGTAATCCTCATTGTGCGCGGGATCAAATACAAAGCCTTGAATATCCATGCGTACATCGAATTTTTTGAGTTGAACTAATTGCGCCTGAGTTTCAACCCCTTCAATCACAATATCTAATTCCAGCGATTGCGCCATGGCTAGAATCGAGTTAATTAACTTACATGAGTCTTCATTATCGCTAATTAAATCGACAAACTTTTTATCAATTTTTATTTTAGAAATGGGTAATTGGCTTAAATAAGCCAAAGAAGAATAACCGGTGCCAAAATCATCAATGGCGATGGTAAAGCCCTGCATGGCAAGGCGGTGCAATTGGCCGGTCATTAAACTCGGATCACTGCCAAAGCTGCTTTCCGTGATTTCTAAGGTGATAAGTGACAGGGGCAGCCCAGCGGATTTTGCAATCGCCACTAAGCGCTCATCAATTTTTTCGATGAGCAAAAGCTTAGGCGGCAAGTTGAGCGAAAGATGATACGTTTCATTGGTTTGGCGCTGCCATTCTCGCACGCGCTTACAGCCCTCGGCAAAGGCGAACTCAGTAAAGCGCACGATGAGATCCGATTCTTCAGCCAGTGGGATAAATTCGGCCGGGGCTATCCATTCGCCCGCATGGCGCCAGCGCATAAGCACCTCAAACCCCACAATATTGCCATTAGTTAAGGATACTTGGGGTTGAAAGGCCAAGCGCAGCTCTCGGTTGCCTAAGGCTTTGCCGAGCGCCTGCTGCAATTTAAAGCGGCGTTTCGCTCGGTTTTGAATTTGTGCGCCCTGGGTGAAAAGCTGATCGCCGCCTTGTGACCTGGCCATAGACAGTGCCAACTCATTGTTTTTGAGTAAATCTTCTAGGGTATCGCCATCGGTGGGGTAGAGGCTGGTGCTGGCACTGGCTTTCAGTTGAATTTGGTATTCGTTAATCACAATGGGCTTGGCGATGAGCGCTAAGGCTTGTAGCGCTAGCTCGCGGTTTTGGGCTTCGCGTTGATCGGTTGATTCTGATCCATTTGAGTAAAACGCAAATTCATTATTGCCCACCCGCGCGAGTGTGGCGTGTGGCCCCGCTAGTTGGCTGAGGCGCGAGCCGATTTCTTTTAAAACATAATCGCTGTCTCGCTGCCCGAGCGCATCATCAAGCGAGCGGAAATTATCGAGCCCCAGTGTAATGATGCAAAAGGCGGTGTTGGGGTTTTGCTGGATTCGTTTTTGCCCGGCGGCGACAAAATAATGCCGGTTAAATAAGCCGGTGACGGCATCTTGCTCGGCCAAAAATTTCATTTCGCTTTCGCGGGCGCGGATTTCGGTATAGTCGCTTAAAACAAAAATCACATGCCCTTTGCCTTCGCGGGCTTCACCCATCAGTTTGATGGAAATGAGCGCCGTGATGGGCGCAAAACGCTCGGCTTGATACGTGACCTCGCCTGACCAATGGCCCTGTTCGAGCACTTGGTTCCAAAGCGGTTCGATAACAATAAAATCTTTGCCAAGTAAAAATTGCAGTAAAGGTTGGTTGGCCAGTTGTTTCTCGTTGCAATGCAATAACTCAAGTGCGGCGGTATTGGCGCGGGTGACATGGCCGGCTATATCGGTGAGCAGTACGGCTTCTTGCACATTTTCAAACACCGATGCGGCTAAGGTGAGTTGCTTTTCGATTTTGCGACGACTTAAAGTTTCTGCATCGTATTTTTTGAGGATGGTTTTTAATTGTTCGCGTGAATCCGACAAGGTGATGAGTGCGGTTCGGTAATGTTGCACAGCACGCGCGAGGCGGCCGATTTGATCGTGCCGTTTTTGCTGCGGCAGGGCGGTGGTGGCTTCGCCTTCAATTAAGCGATCGGTTATGTCGGCTAATTGCTTGATTTGATAGTTAAAATACCAAAGTGCCGTGACCATAAGGCCGATTTGCAATACGATAAAAAGCACGAGCAAGGTTTGGTATTGTTGGCTTAAGCTCGCGGTGGAACCGCGCAGTAATTGCATAGTGTTTTCAAGATTTTGGTTCGCCGAATCAATCAGGGCGCCAAAATCTTCCACCATGATTCGGCTGCGCTCGGCGCGCAGGTGATCTTGCAGAGCTTTGACTTCCTCGCGGGAGGCTGAGGCAGTTTTGGCGGCCGCTGTAATGAGCGCTTGGGCTTGTGCATCAATGCTGCTGGCCAGTTGATTGATTTTGCCACTGGCCGATTCGCGTAAATCACCCAATGCAATATCGGTGCGAATGGCCGCAGCCAGTTGCTGGAGCGCAAGCACTTGATCGCGCACATCAACGCGTTCCCCTGCAGAAAAATTACTTGCGGTTAGCTCAATTTGATTACTGGTTTGGGCAAATGCTTTGCGCAATGTCTCAATCGTTTTGCTGGATTCGACAAACCCCGTGCTGGCGCGCACCAAGGTTTGGTAATTGGTATTGGCTAGGGTGTTGAGATAAAAAACCAAGCCCAATGAGAGCGTGATTTGCAATCCCAAGAAGAGTAAAAATTGTAAGGGCAGCGGTACGATTCGCATAACCAGAACATCCTTTTAGGCTAACGATAAATTATTCCGTGGGCACGGATTTCCTAGAAAATCAACCTAGGAGAATCAACGCACAGCGTGTGAGTTTGGCGCAGACAGCGATGTGAGTAAAGCGGCGATTGCATTGGCGCGGGCTAATCGTTGCAAGGAGTTATACGGGTGGCGTGTGCCGTGCCCCCACACCACATCAGGCCAAGCGGCATCGTGCGTGTGGCGCGCCACGCAATGAATATGCAGTTGATCGACCTTGTTGCCAATGGTGGCAAGGTTGATTTTTACGGGCTTAAATAAAGTGTTTATTGCTGCGCTAACCATTTGTATTTCATCAAGAATTTCGTGCTGTGTTTTGCAGGGAACATCTAGCCACTGCGTGATTGCCGCTAAACGCGGGATGAGTAGCACCCAAGGAAAGCGCGCATCATCGAGCAGTCGTATCGCGCAGAGGGGCAAATTGATGATGGGGACTGAATCGGCTAATAACTGCGGGTGAATTTGCCAAGCCTGATCGGGCGGGCTGGGTTGGGGGGATGAGGTCATAGCGATCCTAAATTGAGTCATGGGGCGGGCGGCGTTGCCGGGGCAGGCAGGGCGGCTTTGGGTAGCATAGACGCGGGCAGTTGTAATTCAAGATCAACCCGCCGATTTTCGGCACGACCGGTGGGCGTATCGTTTGAGGCAATGGGGTGCGTATCGGCAAAGCCTGTGGCTGAGAGTCGATCGGGCGCAACGCCTTGATGGATGAGTTGCTGAACCACGGCAGCGGCGCGGCCGGCAGAGAGCTCCCAGTTGGAGGGAAATTGCGCGGTATGAATCGGGCGATTATCGGTGTGCCCTTGCACCGCGATGGGGTAATTGCCTGCTTTAAGCCTTTCGGCTAGGCGATTTAATAAGCCTTGTCCGGCGGGCGATAGATCGGAATTGCCAGAGCTAAACAGGATGTTATCTTTCACCCGCAAATTAACCCGGCCTTTGATTACCGACACATCCACATCGTTCCCCAGCCCAGAAAACAGGGCGCTGGCCTCGGTTTGCGCGGCATCACCGGCCAGTGGGTTTTCAGTTGGGGGTGGGTTGGCGGTGGGAGCCTCGGGGGTCTCGGGCGGCTGTGTGCCGGCTGAACCAATTAACGCATTACCGGCTTGGGGGATATTGCCTTGGGTTGGCGCTTGGCCTGGGCTGGATTGTGTGGTGGCCATGGGGCCGGTTTGGGGCGTTGGGGTGGCATTGACTTTTTGTGCCTCTTGCGTGCTGCCACTGCTGGCGGGCAGTTGCGCGTTGCTGTCTCGGCTTTGGTAGGCAAAGGCGGCCAGCATCACAAACATGGCCATCAGTAAGGTCATTAAATCCGCTAAAGTGACAAGCCATAAATACTGATCGTCATCCGCTTCACGCGGGTTTTCATCCCAGCCTTCATGCCAAGGACGCGCGAAGGCGGCTTTTTGTTCTGCCAGACGCAGTTCGGCCTCAATATGTTGGCGCGCTATATCATCGCTAATCGGCGCGGCCATGTTCGGCGCTTGGGTGTTCGGGCTTGCGGTGGGCTCTGGGGCAAGCATGATCGGCTCGCTATGCTTAACGCGCGCGGGGCGAGGGTGCGGCGCGTTGTTTGCCCGGTTGGGCGGCTACCTCGCGCAGCTCATCTTCACTTTGCGCGAGGAAGGATTGCAGGGTTTCCCGGATGAATGCCGGCGAGCGTTGCTGCTGCATGAGCATCACGCCTTCAACCATCATGTTCATGACCATGACACGCTGTTCGGTGCGGCGCTCTAATTTCAAGGCAATGGGTTTGAACACGAGGTTGGCCAGTAAAATGCCGTAGAGTGTGGCGACCAGCGCCAGTGCCATGCTGCCGCCAATTTCGGTAAAGTGTGCCGCATCCATCGCGTGCATCATGTTAATAAGCCCAAGTAAGGTGCCGAGCAAACCAAAAGCCGGCGCGAATGACGACATGGTGCGGAAAATTTGCGCCTCGGCGCGCTCACGGGCACGCATTCGGCCAATGCGCCACTGCAGGAGCGTCATGATGTCTTGATTGCTCGCGCCATCGAGTACCATTTGCATGCCGCTGCGTAAAAACGGGTTTTTGATGCGGGTAAGCTTTTCATCCGCGCGGTTGATTTCCCCTTGGAATTTAAGCTTAGCCACCTCAACGAGCTCGGCGATATCGCGCTCCGCATATAATCGCTCATTGCGCAGCACGATGGTAAACACCCGAAAAACGCGCAGCACTTCATGCAAGGGGTAGCTAACTAACGTGGCAGCCAGCGTGCCGCCCAGCACTAAAAGCAAGCCGGGCAGGTTAACAAAATCGGCAACATGGTTCGATTCCAGAAAAATGGCACCGATAATAATGCCAAAGCCGCCGAGCATGCCGATAAGGGTGGAGGGGTTCAAATGGGTGGCCTCTGATGTGCGGGTTTTTTTAATTATCGGCAGAATACAAGATTTATTGAATCGGATCTTAATTCAAGGATGCAGACAAGCGGCTTTATATGATTGATACCCATTGTCATCTGGATGATTTGATTGCCTTATGCCCGTATGAGCAGGTTTTAATGCGCGCGCAGCGGGCGGGCGTGTCATCGCTCATATCCGTTGGCGTGGCGCCTGCTCGCTGGCCGGGGCAAAAAAGCGTGGCGTTACGCGCACGCCAAGAAGGGTTTTCGGTGGGGTTAGCCTATGGCATTCACCCGTGGTGGGCGCATGAGGTTGATGTGGCGGCAGGGCTTGCGGCGTTATCGGCGTGGCTTGTTCATGAGGCTTGCGATACGCTGGCGGTGGGGGAAATTGGGCTGGATTTTGCACCCAATAGGCCGCCGATAGCGCAACAAATGGCGCTGTTTGAAGGTCAAACTGCCCTTGCCCGCGCGCAGGATTTACCGGTGATTTTGCACGAGCGCAAATCGGCCGATCAACTGCTGCGGGTGATTCGCCGCACCCAAGGCTTGCGCGGGGTGGTGCACGGCTTTGTGGGGTCGCAGCAACAGGCAAAAGCGTTCATCGCGCAGGGGTTTTACTTAGGCGTGGGTGCCGCCATGACCCACCCGCGCGCTGTGCGGCTGCGTGCCATGCTGGCTGCGTTACCCATTGAGCATTTATTACTTGAATCCGATGCGCCCAATCAATCAGGCGCCTTGCACCAAGGGGCGCCCAATGAACCGGCGTTTATCGGCGAGCAGTTGGCTGTTTTGGCTGACGTGCGGGGCGAGGAACCCTTAGCACTTGGCCGCCAACTGGATGCGAATGCGGTGGCGTTGTTTGGGCGGGGTTTAACCCAAGCGATCAATGACTGCCCAAGCTGAATGGTTGTGAATTGATTCGAAATTTTCAACCGTGACGCGATAGCCCTCAATTCCTGCGTAATTGGCCAAGGTGCCTGCCACATCGCGGATCATATCTTCGACAAATTTAGGATGGTCGAAGGCATATTCGGTAATAAATTTCTCATCGGGACGTTTGAGTAAGCCCCAGAGCGCGCAAGAGCCTTGATCTTCAATGGCGCGGATTAAATCCCGAATCGAGAGGGCGCTATCTTTCACGCGCACGGTCACGGTGACATGTGAGCGTTGGTTATGCGCCCCATAGGCTGAAATTTCTTTAGAGCAAGGGCAAAGGCTTGTGACTGGAACCATAAGCTTAAGGTGCGTTTCGCTGATGCCTTGGGCGTTTAGTTGGCAAATTAAACTAAGCTCATAATCCATCAGGGCTTTTTGGCCGGAGACGGGCGCTGCTTTTTCCACAAAGAACGGTAGGGTGAACTGCACATCGGCGGCGTGCGCGTGCAGGAGTTCGGCCATTTGGCGCGTCCAGTCGGGCAGGGTGGCTAGGGAGAGCACCAACGGGTGCGCATTGAGCAGTGCCACGAACCGCGACATGTGCGTGCCTTTTTTATCGGCGGGCAAGGCAACGGTGAGTGTGCATTCGGCAATGCTGGCTTGCCGGTCGGTGCCATCGACCACGGTGAGCGGGTGTTTGATGGCTTTGATGCCAACGCGATCAATCTCGATATTGCGCGCATCAAATGAGGATTGCACATCGGGCATGACGGCGGGTGGGGTTGGGGTTGGCATGGTAAAACCTGTCGATAATAAAAATTTAAGCTTAGCAGAGGTGTCAAGCGCGGTAGGTGACGGCGGAGTAATCATTCTCCCAAACCGTGATGGCCGAAACGCGGGCGTAGGTTTGGTTGAGCACGCCACTTAATTCGACAAAAAACCACACGGCAATATGTTCGGCGGTGGGGTTGATTTGATCAAACGGGGCAATTTCGTTCAAAAACTGGTGATCGAGCTTTTTAGCCGCCTCGCGCGCGGCTTTTTTCATGGTTTTGAAATCCAGCACCATACCCACATCATCGAGCTTTTGGCCTGTGACTTCGACAATAATCTTCCAGTTATGGCCGTGCAGCCGCGCGCAATTGCCCTCATAACCGTGCAATTGGTGGGCGGCGGCAAAATCAACCGTGACGCTGAGCGCGAACGTGCTCGCGGGGGCGGCTAATTGGTTGATGATTTGCCCGAGGGTGGGGGTGGGGTGGGCGGTATTCATGCGGGCAGTACCTGCGTCAAAAATTCGGTCATCGTACGGTTTAGGTGGGTTTCGTCAAGCCCACAATCGTGCAAGCATTCTGTGCGGGTGCCGTGTTCGATAAATTCATCGGGTAGGCTCAAGTGCTTGACGGGTTTGCATAACCCCTGCTCAGCCGCTCGTGCGATTAAGGTGGCGCCAATGCCGCCAAGTTTGCTGCCTTCTTCAATAATAAGCCAGCCGGCATGCTGCTCGATGAGTGGGGATAAGTTGGCCCAGTCGATGGGTTTAGCCCAGCGCAAATCGACGACGGTGGCCGGCAAGGTAGCCGCAGCGCTCAGCGCGGTGGCGACTTTGGAGCCTAATGCCACCACCAATAGGCTGCGTTCGGGCGTGGCTGCGCGCCGCCGCACGCGCAAGCCATAAGGGTGAATGGCGGGTTCGCCGCCTAAATCGGTGGGGCATTCGCCGCGGGGATAACGCACCAACACAGGTGATGGGGCTTGGATGCCGATGTTAAGCGCCGCGTGCAATTCAAGCGCATCACTTGGGGTAGCAATGCTTAGGTTCGGGATGGCTTGGCCAAAGGCTAAATCAAAACTGCCCGCATGGGTTGCGCCATCGGGGCCAACTAAACCCGCTCGATCAATGGCGAACAGTACGGGTAAATTTTGCAAGGCAATATCATGGATGACTTGATCCCAGGCGCGTTGCAAAAACGTGGAGTAAATCGCGACAATGGGGCGCAGGCCTTCGGTGGCAAGCCCGCCTGCGAAGGTGACGGCATGTTGTTCGGCAATGCCGACATCAAAGCAGCGGTTGGGGTATCGGGCGGCAAAACTGGCCAAGCCCGAGCCTTCGATCATGGCGGGGGTAATCACGATGACGTTGGGGCAGCCGCCTTGGGTATCGAGCCAGTCGCTAAAACCTTGGGTCCAGGTTTTGCTGGCGGCGGCGGGGATGGGCTGCGGTTCAATTTTGGGATCGAACTTGCCTACGCCGTGGTAGCGCACGGGGTCAAGTTCGGCGGGGTTAAAGCCCCGGCCTTTTTGGGTGACGACATGCAATAAACGCGGGCCGGTTTGGGTGCGTAAGTTATCCAGCGTCTCGACCAGCAAGGTGACATCGTGGCCATCAATGGGGCCAAAATAGCTGAACCCGAGCTCTTCAAATAAGCTTGTCACGCCAAGTAAATGCTTAACCCCATCGCGCAAGCCGGTGCGGGTGGTGTTCAAAATGTCACCCAAGGGGCCGGTTTGCGCGAGCAAGCTTTGCCCTCCGGCCCGTAATTTATTCACCATAGGGTTGCTGCGCAAACGGGTTAAGTGCTGGTTTAAGGCGCCGACATTTTTGGAGATGCTCATTTCGTTGTCGTTCAGCACCACGAGCAGGTTCGCATGTAACTCGCCCGCATGGTTGAGCGCTTCGAACGCCTGGCCGGCGGTGAGTGCGCCATCCCCAATGACCGCCACCGCGTGATGCGTTTTACCTTGTATTTTTGCCGCTACCGCCATACCAAGCGCCGCGCTAATGGAGGTACTGGAGTGCCCTGCGCCGAAGGGATCAAACACACTCTCGGCTCGGCGGGTAAAGCCTGACAAGCCATCGCGCATCCGCAATCCGGTCATGGCCTGTCGGCGGCCGGTGAGCATTTTATGGCCGTAGGTTTGGTGACCTACGTCCCACACCAGGCGGTCATCGGGGGTGTTGAACACATAATGCAAGGCAATGGTGAGCTCAATCACGCCAAGATTAGCGGCTAAATGCCCGCCGGTTTGCGCGACGCGGGTAATGAGTTCGGCGCGCAATTGTGCCGCCAGCGCAATGAGCTGGCGTGGGCTTAACCGCCGCAAATCATCGGGGTGATCGATGAGATCCAGTAAATCAAGAATCGGGGCATCGCGGGAAATTGGCGGCATTAGTGATCTCGGGTGAGCACAAATTGGGCGCAGGCACGCAAGGCGTCGCCCGCTTGCCCCAAGGGGGCGAGTGCGTGCAAGGCTTCTGTGATTAAAGTGCTTAAATGGCCGCGTGCCGCATCAAGCCCCAATACGGTGACATAAGAGGCTTTGTGGTAGGCGGCATCTTTGCCGGGCGTTTTGCCAAGCTGCTCTGCGCTTCCGGTGGCATCCAAAATATCATCTTGTATTTGAAAGGCCAGCCCCAAAGGCGCAATAAAGGCGGACAGCGCCTCTTGCACAACTGGGGGCTGCGCGACAGCACCCATCATCAGGGCGGCGTGCAGCAAGGCGCCTGTTTTAAGCTCATGCATTTGGCTTAATTCAGCGGTTGTGGGGGGGTGGGCGTGCGGCGTGGTATCTAAATGTTGGCCAAAAACCATGCGGTTAGCACCGATGCTCAATAAGCGCACCCAAGCAAGCCGTGTGGCATCAGTTGCATTAGGGGCGGTGCTTAGCAGGGAAAAGGCTAACGACTGGAGCGCATCGCCCGCCAAAATGGCGGTAGCTTCATCAAAAGCGCGGTGGACAGTGGGCTTGCCGCGTCGCAAATCATCGTTATCCATGCTGGGTAAATCATCATGGATGAGCGAGTATCCATGAATTAGCTCAACCGCGATGGCCGCCGGCCACAGGGAACTGTGATTGAGCGCAGAAAGCTCAGGCAAGCACGAGGCGCCCTGTCCCACCTGGCCGCCGAGCAGCACTAGCATGGGGCGAATGCGCTTGCCGCCTTGTTGCACGGCATAGCTTATGGCCTCAGCCAGCCGTGCGGGCGCACCCGCTAAAATGCGGGGCAAATGCGCGGCTAATTGCGCTTCAAACACCGCTTTGAAGGCGCTATGCCAAGCAGAAAATTCGGGCATAAATTCGGCATTCAATGCAGCGCTGAATTCAGCCCCAAGTCGCGTGGTAAATTCCGTTGTGTCTTTTGCCGTGTTAGACATCAAAAAACGCATCCGCAGGCGGCATAGCCGGTTTGGATTTAGGCGCGGCAGGTTCTGGCTCGATGGGCAGGCTCAAGGCATCAATGCGAAGCTCCGCCGCTTTAAGTGCCTGCTCGCACTGGCGGGCTAATTGGGTGCCGCGCTCATAATCTTTGAGCGATTGCTCAAGCGTGGTATCGCCTTGTTCCATGCGCGCCACAATTTGCTCTAATTCGGCCATGCTGCGCTCATATTGAGCAATCACGTCGGGCGCGCCTTCATGGATGATCTCTGCATGAGCGGGCGAAGTTTTGCGAACGGCCATGAGACTCTCGTTGAACAGTTTTTTGAAGTCAGTGATTATAGCGCTCATCGGGCGGCGCGTTGTAGGGTTTGCAGCCCACCTTTGCGCTAAGCTTTGCTTAACCCACAAAAATAAGTCATGTTATTGTCATGCAGGGCGCGCCGCCAACTTGTTATTTGAAGGAGTCACCCACCCACGATGGATTTATTTCGCCGAAAACCCGCTAACCCTGCCGCGTACTGCGATTCGGGCTTAAAACGCTGCTTAGGCGCCTTTGATCTCACTTTTTTGGGGATTGGCGCGATTATCGGTACGGGCATTTTTGTGCTCACAGGCATCGCAGCGGCCGAATATTCAGGGCCTGCCGTGGTGTTATCGTTTGTGCTGGCCGGGTTGGCGAGCACATTTGCCGCGCTGGCTTATGCGGAACTTGCCGCATCGGTTGGCGGCTCAGGGAGTGCCTATGGCTACAGCTATGCCGCATTTGGCGAGATGATCGCGTGGATGGTCGGCTGGGATTTGATTTTGGAATACGCCGTTTCAGTCGCCGCAGTGGCGAATGGCTGGTCGGGTTATTTTAACAACGCGTTATCGGCCATCGGCATCGGCTTGCCCAACCTGCTCACCAAAGCCCCGGTAGCAGGCGGTTTAATTAATCTGCCCGCCACGGTCATTATTTTAATGCTGATGATTTTGTTGATTATTGGCGTGCGTGAATCGGCTCGGGTGAACGTGGCCATGGTATTTGTTAAGTTGCTCACGATTGCCGTGTTTATCGGTGTGGCCGGCTTTAACATTCACCCTGAAAACTGGTCGCCTTTTGTGCCCTTTGGCTGGTTTGAACACACCGCCGAAGGCCAGCCCATTGGGATTCTCGCGGGTGCCTCGATCGTGTTTTTTGCTTATGTGGGCTTTGATGCGGTATCCACGGCGGTAGAAGAAGCGCGCAATCCGCAGCGCGATGTACCCATCGGTATTATTGCCTCGCTTTTTATTTGCACCCTAATTTACATCGTGGTGTCGGGGTTGCTGACGGGCATTGTGTCGTACACACAATTAAACGTGTCCTCGCCGGTTGCTTATTCATTGCAATTGCTGGGCTATAACTGGGCTTCTGCCTTGGTTGCCACCGGGGTTATTACCGGTTTAACCACCGTGATGCTGGTGTTGTACTACGCGCTCACCCGTATTATTTTCGCCATGTCGCGCGATGGGCTGCTTTCCCAAAAATTGGCGCATGTGCACCCAAAAACCCAAACACCGATCCGCATTATTGTGATTTCTGGCGTGATTATTTCACTGGTCGCAGGCTTATTGCCGCTCGGCGTATTGGCTGAGTTGGTGAATATCGGCACCTTAGCCGCCTTTGTGTTGGTGAGCTTAGGGGTGATTGTGCTGCGGCTGCGCCAGCCCGATTTGCCGCGCCCTTTTAAAAACCCATTCGGATACACCTTGCCCATACTTGGGATTTTATCTTGCGGCGCATTGATGATGTTTTTGCCGGTCGTGACTTGGCTGCGGTTTTTAGGCTGGCTTGCTATTGGCTTTGTGATTTATTTTGCGTATTCCTATCGGCATTCACGGCTTAATGCACCGCAAACGCATTAACGCCGTTGGCGCTGAATAGCTTGGATAAGCCCAGCGCACGCCGCCTCGATCATATCCAAAACCTGCTCAAAGCCCTGATCGCCGCCGTAGTAGGGGTCTGGCACCTCATCGATGCCGTAATCGGGGGCAAAGCTCATTAATAACCGAGGCTTATCCCGCAAATGCGCGGGCGCCAGCGCTTGGATTAACCGCAAATTCTCATGGTCCATCGCCAGCACATAATCAAAATGCTCAATATCTTCCCGCACCGCTTGCCGCGCGCGCAAAGCCTCCATTTGATACCCGCGCAAAGCCGCCGTTTTGGTTGAGCGCGCATCCGGCGGATTGCCAATGTGATAGGCATGGGTGCCCGCTGAATCGACCAACACCACATCCGCCAACCCGGCCGCCGTAAGCTCTCGACGTAACACCGCCTCAGCCGTCGGTGAGCGACAGATATTGCCCATGCAAATAAAAATAACCGAAGTGACTTGGGTCGGGGTAAGCATGTTGTTCATTTTAGGATGCCTGTTGAGTTTGAGTGATAAGTGTTTATCCGAATAAATTCATTGGCTCGATGGTGGTTTTAGCCCTTGGGCGCCCGTTTGGCGTGCTCTGATTTAAGCGATGGGCACCATCACCTCAAACGCCCAATCTGACGGGGACTGGTTCCAAGGGGGGGTGGCATACCACTCCAGCGCCGGGCGCAAGTCGAGTTGCCACGTTGTTTTGGGTAACCAGTCTCGCACGAGGTTGGTGTAAGCGCCCGCAACCACATCAATATAAGCACCGTGATGATCTTGGCAAGCATAGCGCCCGGCTGTTAATGGCATGGCGATAAGCCCAGCCATCGACGCATTTAGGGCGTTATTTTGGGGCAGGAACAAACAGTCATAGCGAATCTGACTCGGTGGTGTGATCGCTGGATCATCCCAAGTCATACCGAAATATAAGGCACTACCGTCATCCAGCTTGAATTGTTTCAGGCGTTCGGCAAAATTTTGCCAATGATGAGGGATATCTTCATAGGTTCCAAGATAGCGCTGCCCCCATACCTGCATATTGGGAAGAGATTTGATCGTGATGGGCGCGGCGGTGGGCCTCGTCGTCGCTTCAAGTGACGGGCAGAATTCACGACGATACGCCTGGGGCGGTCGCCCATAGGCACGGGTAAAAGCGCGGGAAAAGCTTTGCTGGCTTTCATAGCCCACTGATTGAGCAATATGCAGCACTTCCATTGTCGTGCGTGCCAACAAAATCGCTGCTTCATTGAGGCGGCACTGCCGCTGCCAGGCGCGGGGTGTGAGTCCCATCATTTTTTTGAACTGTCGGTTTAAGGCAAACACACTCAAACCGTGCTGCGCGCACAAATCACGCACGCAATTGAGTTGTCCTCGGGCTTCCAATAAACGACATGCCCGGAGATAAATCAACTCATCGATAGCGGCTTGCTTGGCTTTTTGCATGAATATCCTTGCGCAATTACGGCTAAAAACGACAGAGATAACCTACTTAAACTTAAGCTTATGGGCTATTTCGGCCAATAAGGTGCGGATCTCGATCGCCCGTTTTTACTTAATTTTCAGAGCAGGAGCTTAGCATGAACCGGATTTTCCGTTTGGTGAGACATCGTACAACGGGCGCCATTCAAGTGGCCTCAGAGCTCGCGCGGGGCGCCGGAAAATCTGGTCAATCCCGTTGTTTTGCGCATGATGAACCAATGCAGCACGCCATCCGCGCCACCAAACTGGCGCTGTTGTTTGGTGTATTACTGGGGTGCCCCAGTGCTTGGGCTGCGGTTGGCTTATCGGGGGGCGATGGGGCTACGCCGCAGGATTCGTCGTTGGCCGGTGCGGGGGGCGAGGGCAGTACGCGGCTTTCTGGTGGCGCATCACCTTTGAACGATGGCGGGTTGGGTGGGTGTGCTAGTTGCGCGGCGGCACCTTTTGGCACCAGTGGCAATGGGGGCGCCGCTAGTGGCGGGTCTTTTGGCTCGACATCATCCTCGCTCGGCGGGCAAGGCAATACAG
>JAGDVP010000019.1 GCA_023255735.1 Halothiobacillus sp.
CGATAGAGTGCGAAATAGCTGTGTTTATCCACATGCTTGGTTAGGGCGTCCCGTGCTGTAGACCCTTTGCCATTTCCGTGAACGCGCTGGATGTAAGCGATCTGACCCTAATCCAGCCTTTGGTCGAAGCAGATACCCAAAACCAGGCTCAAGCTGGCGCTACGAGCACGCAATTACGCTCCTATCACTTAATTGCACTGCACGCGCAGGGCACGCTGAATGCAGCGGCACTCACGCTTAAGGTGCAATCGGCGCAAGCTGCGTTACCTCAAAACGTGAATGCCGAATTATCCGGTAGCTTAACCGTGGGGACGCAAGCACCGCATCCCGTCGGCGGGCATGTGCAGTCGGTGGTGGCTTTGCCGGAAGGCTGGCTATCAAGTGAGATTGATCTGGCAGGCTCATTCAATGAGCTTAGCCTTGCGCTCGCCTCGCGCTGGGATGGCTTTAGCACACCGAGTGCCACACTTACCGCCAAGGCAGGCTTAACGCTTGAACGCCTAAAGCTGGCTTCACTAAACCTCGATACGGCAGGCGGCACGCTGTGTAGCGAAGGCACTTTAAATTACGCTGATGGCCTAGAATTATCGCTTTATGGCCGAGCATCAGCGTTTAATCCGGCACAATTAACCTCAGCGGCGGAAGGGCAACTGGGGTTTGATTATCAATTCAATTATGCAGAACCCCGCACAGAACCCTACACAGGCCCCTTGAGCGATGGCGCGATGCAAATGGCAACATCGCCCCAGATGGCGCTCAAGTTAAGCGAGCTTTCCGGCACCATCGCAGCAACACCGTTTAACCACCTGAACCTTGAAGCCAAGCTCGCCCATCAGGTGCTGCAGGGCGCGATTTTCGGCGGGCAAGTGGCCGGCGGCACGCTGCAAGCGCAATTTCAGTATGGTTTAACGGGCAAGAAACCGATGACGCTTGCAGTTGATGTGGCCAAAGTGTCACTGAACGGCTTAATGTTGCAACTATTGGCAAAACCTGCTCAAAGCGAGTTCACCGCCAAGCTCAAACTTGAAGGGGATCTCGGTGCCAAAGTGCCGCAAGAGACAAAACTCAATTTTTCGTTGATTGTGCCTAAAGCTACCTTATCAGCATTAAACACCCCCGCCGAGCAAAATAACCCAGCGAATAAGCAACAGAGCCCTCTTGTCATAAGCGCGCATATCCAAGGCTCATTTGCCAATCAGAGGCTTAGCCTCGAACCGAGTACACTTGCACTAGCCGGTGCAGCGCTGCGGGCGCAAGGACAATGGGGCTTTGCGCCTAACGCGCGCGCCGCACAAATCAGCCTTAATTTAAGCGTGCCCGAGCTTGCGCGCTTGCCATGGGGCGTTTTCGGCTTACCCGCTGTTGCGGGCATGCTGCAAATCAACACGCAATTAAACGGCAGCATCAACGCACCGCTCGGCACGTTAGATTTATCGGCAGGAAATTTGGCCTTTGGGCGCTGGCAGCTCGCAAAGCTTAAAGCCCAAGGTCAGTTGGGAGAAAACCCTGCCGCCAGCGCAAATTCAAAGGCGACATGGCCGATAAAACTGAGCATGCAGGCCGATGATCTAACCGCAGCCCCCGACACATCCCCGCCAAGCAGCAAAAAAATCGCACCGCCCCAGCGCTGGCTTAACTCATTGAAGGGGCAACTCAACGGCACCCTGCCCACACCCGATGCCCTAGCGGCGGCAAACGGTTTGGCCTCGATAAAAACCACCCAAACACTAACCTTAAGCGCCAAAAGCCCGCAGGGCACGTTGACCCTCGCCGCCAATGGCAGCGGCCAGGGGCTAAATTGGTGCGGGGTGATCTCGCAGCTTGATTTATCTGCTGTTGCATCAAAGCCCTATGCCTTGCGGGCTTGGCGGTTAAGCAAGCCCGTTGTACTTAATGCCTCTCCAGATAAACAACAGTTAGCCGAGGCCTGTTTGATGGGGCAGGGCGAAAACCATGCGGCGCCTGCGCGGCTATGTTTTGCGGGGCTGCGCACAGGCGATCAACTTCAAGGGCAGCTCTCTCTGGATTCTCCTTTGGCCACCGTGCTGGGTATGGCCGCACCCTGGCTGCCCGAGGGTTTGCAAAATCCAGCGCATTTCTCGAAGGTTGCTCCGGGGCGCATCATTTTGGCGGCAAACGGCGGCTTAATCGCAGGCAAAGCTAACGGCACACTCAAACTCAGCCTGCCTGATAGCCAATTCTCAATGCCGCAATGGGCTGGTGGCACTGTGTTTTCTTATCAAAACATGGGGTTGGCTGCCGACCTTAACAACGAGGTGCTCACAGTGCATTGGCGTGGTGATGTGCCGCAATTATTGAATGTTGAAGGGCGCGGAGCCATCGGTTTGGCAGGCGAGCATGCCCTTGATTTATCCACTCAAATTCATCTGCCGAATTTAAGCGCTTTAGCTTTTTTAGCGCCCGCAATCAGTCAACTTAAAGGTGCGGCAGAGGCTCAACTTCAATTAGGCGGGGTGCTTGACGCGCCCAAACCCAGCGGCACGCTTAAAGTAAGCCAGCTTGCTTTTGCTCTGCCGGATACTGGGGTTGGCTTCGATCAGGGGGCTGTTCATGGTCAAATTGACGCGGCAGGGCAGCTCACATTTGATGGGCAACTGCACGGCGCTCTCAATGATGAACCGGCTAAACTTGCGCAACAATTTGATCGGCAACTGCGCGTGGAGGGCACAGGCGATTTAGCCCATTTGCCGAACTGGTCGGTAAACGCCCATATTTACGGCGATGGCGTGCCGGTGCTGCGCATGCCGAGCTTAAAGGCGGATGCGAGCCCAGATGTGACAATTTTAGCCACCCAAGCCGGCGCGCAATTAAGTGGCACCGTGCAATTGCCGTTCGTGGATGCGCGGATCGAAAAACTGCCCGATGGGGTCGTTAAATCCAGCGATGATTTAGTGATTGTGGGTGCCAATCCAGAACCGAAAGCGGCGGGTTATCCGCTCACGGGCGATATTAAATTAAGCCTAGGCGATGCGGTCAGCTTAATGGGCATGGGTTTTTCAACCGGATTAAGTGGTGCGCTGGATTTGCGCCTTCGCCCGCAAAAGCCACTCGCGGCATTTGGGGAAATTGATTTAAAAAATGGCAAATACAAAGCCTATGGCCAAGATTTATCCATCAGCCAAGGGCGCATATTGTTTGTAGGCCCGCTCGATGATCCCGGCTTATCGGTTACCGCACAACGCAAAATTGATTCAACCACGGTCGGCTTAAATCTTGGCGGCACGCTTTATCACCCCAAAACCACGGTTTTTTCAACCCCGGCGATTCCCGAATCAGATGCGCTCTCTTTACTTCTCACCGGGCGGCGGCTCAATAAGGGCACTGCGGCCGATGGTTCGGTATTGCTCAACGCGGTCACAAGTTTAGGTATTTCCCAAGGGGATGATATTTTGCGCGATGTGGGGACTAAGTTTGGGTTTGATTCCATCGGGCTCGATACCACCGGCGGCCTAACCGGTACGCGGCTCAGTGTGGGTAAAAAAATTGGTGATCGCCTGCTGGTGCGCTACGCCATCGGGGTTTTAACGGGCGTGGGACAAATTATTACTGAGTATCAACTCAATAAATTATTTTCGATTGAGATGACCTCCAGCGCTACAGCCACGGGCGGCGATGTGATTTACCGCATTCGGTAGAAATTTGAAGCAGGTACCGCAACGCGGCTTGCTGATTGATTCCATGGATGAAATAAATCAGGTTTTACTTAGGATTTTGTATGTCTATTTTATTATTTGCAGGTATCGCTTTGATGGCCTTCCTTTCGTGGTGGCCGAGTTTCTGGGTGAACCAAGTGATTGCGCGCTACAGCAAACCGGCCGATCGCTACCCCTTTTCGGGCGGCGATTTAGCGCGCTATTTGCTCGATAAACACGCGTTGCCCCACATCGGGGTTGAAATAACCCAAGCGGGCGATCACTACGACCCGCATGCCCGCATTGTGCGGCTTTCGCCCGCCCATTTTAGCGGCCGCTCACTGACCGCCATTACCATTGCCGCGCATGAAGTGGGGCATGCATTGCAGCACGCCGAGGGCGATCCCGCATTTCTGCGCCGTCAAGAAATGGTCGAACGCAGTGCCTGGGGGCAGCGCGTAGCCGGCTGGTTGGTTGTGGCAATCCCTGTAGTGGCCATTCTTGAAAAACAACCCGCGCCCGCACTCATGATGCTCGTGGTGGGTGTGCTCACCATGGCCGTGCCCCTCATGGCTCAGCTTTCCAATTTACCCATTGAGTTTGATGCAAGTTTTAAGCGCGCCCTGCCCATGTTGCAACAAGGCGGTTGGTTGAATAAGACCGATAAACAATCGGCGCGAAAAATTCTGCGTGCCGCAGCGCTCACCTATGTCGCCCAAGCATTCTCCTCGTTACTGAATGTATTTAAATGGCTGCGGGGTTTGAAAATGTAATGATAAAAATGTGCGCGGCACACAACCCAACCCAAAACCTGAGCACGGGGATGTGTTATAACTAAATAGCCTTGGCGGTTGGTTTTGCTAATCGTCAATCAATGTCACTCGATCACACACCGAAGGAGCACCCTATGGCTTTTCAACTCCCTGAACTCACCTATGATTACGGCGCGCTGGATAAATCTATCGATGCGCAAACCATGGAAATTCATTACACCAAACACCATGGGGCTTATGTCACCAACTGCAATAATGCCATTGCGGGCACCGAGTGGGACGATAAACCCATCGAAGTCATTATGGCCAATATCTCCAAACTCCCCCCCGCTGTGCGCAATAACGGCGGCGGGCACTTTAACCATGCCCTGTTTTGGAGCGTGTTATCGCCCCAAGGCGGCGGCGAGGCCACCGGCGCATTGGCCGATGACATTGCCAAAACCTTCGGTTCATTTACTGCGCTGAAAGATCAAATGAACACCGCCGGCGCCACGCGGTTCGGTTCAGGCTGGGCTTGGTTAATTGTGGATGCGCATGGCAAGCTCGCCGTGTGTTCAACCCCCAATCAAGATAACCCGACCATGGATATCGCCGAGGTAAAAGGCACGCCCATTCTCGGCATTGATGTGTGGGAGCACGCGTATTACTTGCGCTACCAAAACCGCCGCCCCGATTACCTTAAAGCCATTTGGGATGTGATTGACTGGAATGCCGTGGCTGGGCGTTACGCCGCCGCGAAATAATTTCCATCACCCTTTTTAAGCCCAAAGGTTGGGGTTAAAAATAGGGCTAAAAAAAGCCAGTCAGTGTTAATTGACTGGCTTTTTTATTGGGGTTTGCGCATTAATTTGATGGCGCGGCCTGCGCTGCAATAGCGGCCAATTGCGGCACATCAAGCCCATGTTGATGGGCCAGCATTAACGCCCGCTGCAACCGAGCATCCGCCGTGCGCCCCTTGCAACTGTGGGCAGGGTCGCCGGCAAAGCCTGCCAACATGCCGGAAATCAGCGCCGGGCGGTCTAACGGGGCATCAATCAATTTTTCTTGCAGGGCAATCACCTCATCGGCGATAGCGCGCGCCAAAGGCTCATACATTTGCCACAGGGTTTGCACATCACCCCCCACCGCTAAGCCTGCTATGTTGGTGGTTAAAATATACACATTCTTCAGCACCAGCTCATGCTGCATCGCCGCTAAATTAGGCACGATGCGCGCGGTTAAGCCCACGGCACCCAATGCCATTTGGATAAGCTTGGCTTTTGCGCCCCAAACCGGGCTTGGCATGAGCTCTTTAACGAGCTTGCCCGGTTTTTTCTCAAACCAAATGGATAGGACGGTGGGGTGATTAATGCCGGCCGCTTGCCAATCTTGCGGTAATAATTCGTTTTGCAACAAAACCAGCCGGCTATGCCAGTTTGCGGGAATACGGGGGAGTAGGGCGGGCAAATCTTTTTCAGCCACAGCCACAATTAAGGCGCCCGCCTGCGAAAATACATTCAGCACATCGCTTAACGATTGCGCGCGGGTAACGGGAATCACCGGATGACCTATTTTCAAAAACCCCGCCGCCAAAACCTGGCCAATTTCCCCCACGCCCACCAAAATGATTGGTGACATCGGCATGGGCGTTGCGCTATCGCTTACATGAGTATCCATAAAAAACCTTTTACACAGGGGGTTAAATTACACTTCAAGCAGGTGAGGGCGCCACTGCACCACGCCATCGGCATAAAGCTTGGCTAAAAGTTCAGCGGCGGCGGGGGCTGCAATTAGGGCGAGCAATTGCGCGGTATCAAAAAATACCTGCCGGGTAATCAGCTCAGCCAAGGGGCGGGTTTCTTCATTGAGCGCAATGCTTAATCCATCCACTGCTAACACGGGACAAGCCCCTTCAACCAGCAACAGCCGTGCAGCGGGGGTGCGCATTAATGTATCACCACTGTGGGTGAGCTCCTCTTTCAGCGCGGCGGCATCCAGCGGCTCGTTTTCGGGATAAAAGGCGGCATGATCCATTGGCCGCTCGGTGAGGGTTTCCGCGAGGAATTGATCGAAAACCGCATCGTCTTGGTTCAACAAATTGTGCAGCAGCCCGCGTAATTGGGTGCGTGCCGCCAAGGTGAGTGCCCCAGGATTTGTGCCGGGGTTTGCGCCAGCTTCCAAGTTGCAATCGGCGTAGCGCGCCGTTTGATTCATATGGGTGATTAAGCGATCGGTCACGCCGGCGGCTAATTCATGCAATAAAGGCGCGCGAAACCCGATGGAGTAGGTCATGCACGGCTCAAGCGCAATGCCATGATGCGGCACGCCCGGCGGCAAATACAGCATGTCACCCGGTTCTAGCACCCATTCATCAGTGGGTTCAAATTGCTCAAGCAAGCGGATATCCAAATCCGGCACAAAATGGGTATTTTTGGGCGGGTATTCAATCAGCCATCGGCGCGTGCCTAAGCCTTGCAGTAAAAACACATCATATTCATCAATATGCGCGCCCACCGAACCGCCGGTAGGGGCGTAGGAAATCATTAAATCATCAATGCGCCAATCGGGCACAAAACGAAAGCGCTCAACCAATGCCATCAAATCGGGAATTAACTTCTCGCAATCGGTCACCAATAACGAGTAACCCTCTTCCGGCAAGCTTGTAAAATCTTCCTCCGTGAACGGGCCTTGTCGCAACATCCAGGGGCGTTCGCCCGCAGATTCCAGAATCAAACGCGCCGGCACATCCTCTTCGCACGCCAGCCCCGCCAATTCCTCGGGCGACAGCGGGGAGGCAAAGCCTGCAATCGCTTGGCGAATTAAAAGAGGTTTTTTTTGCCAATAATCGCGCAAAAATTCTTCGCTTGAGATGCTGCCCAAAACTTGAAAGATACTCATAAATAGCTCCGTAAATAATTGAGCATGGATAAATCGAACGGGAATAAATCGAGAGCGCTTGGTCGTGGATTTTAATTGGCGCAAAGTGTATCAGCCTGCATCCAGCGCTTCACCGTCTGTTACAAAATAGAACCTACACTATGCGTTTATGATATAAAAACATAACGCTGACGATAGAATTAGTTTTATCCGCATCACCCACAGAGAGCCAGACCCATGCCCAAAAAATCCCGCCTTGATCGATTGCCCGGAGATGCCTTTAGCCCACAAATTCATGCCCGGCTGTGGCTTATTGGCACCGATCAAAAAAGTTATCTAGGCGTGGGGAAAGTGCGACTCATGGAGCTAATCGATGAGCTAGGATCAATCAGCCAAGCCGCCAAAACACTGAATATGTCTTACAAACGTGCGTGGACACTCATTGAAGAAGTAAACCAGATTGGCGAAAAACCCTATGTCATTAAAGAAGTAGGCGGCTCCGGCGGCGGGCACGCAACCCTCACCGAAGCCGGCAACGAAGCGATTGCCCAATATCGTGAACTGGAAAAAGAATTTGCCGCATTCGTCCAACAACGCACGAAAAAAATTAACCTATGAGCGCCACAAATCTTCGAACACAAGCCTTTGCCGCCTTAAAGACCTGCGACCCCACAACTAAAGCCCAGCGCGCCGCCCAACTCTACCAACAGGCGCGGGTTTTAGTGGATAACCACATCACCGAAGCCCCATCCGCCCCAATTGCGCGAGTGCTTGATCCTGGCCGCCCTGAAAATCCCCCCTTGGTCGCGCCGCGCGATTTACCCCGCCGCATAACCCACACCCAAGCGGGGCGCAACATCATGGCGCATGCGTTTGCGCATATTGAATTTAACGCCATTAATATCGCACTCGATGCCGTCTATCGCTTCGACAACATGCCGGCTGATTTTTACCGAGATTGGCTTCGCGTAGCCGCAGAGGAGGGTCGGCACTACCAAATGCTGGCCGATTATTTAGCCGAACACGATAGCTACTACGGCCAATATCCCGCCCACGATAGCCTATGGGAAAGCGTGTGCCGAACCGACCACGACGTACTCATTCGGATGGCTCTAGTGCCGCGCGTACTCGAAGCCCGAGGGCTTGATGTCACACCCGCCATTGCCCAAAAATTGCGCAGCAATCACGATCATAGCTTAGCCGACATATTAGGCACCATTTACGATGAAGAAATTGGCCACGTCGAGATCGGCACCCGCTGGTTTCGATACTGCTGCAGCGCCCGCAACCTAGATGCCCGCACAACCTTCAGAAGCCTGCTCAACGAATACATGAGCGGGCGAATTCGCGGCCCCTATGATGAACCAGGCCGCCTCGCCGCAGGCTTCACCCAAGAAGAGATAGACGATCTTAAAATAATGGAGGCCGAAACGCTTGCACGCCTCGAAACACCAATCATCAATTGACAAACCCGCACATCAGCGGACAATGCACGGCTTCGATGTCGGTTATGGTGTTTCACGGGCTTGAAAAATCTCCAACCATCACCACATTGAGATAACTTAGGGGGTGACATGGCTTCGACGCGGATCACGAAACTCTAGGTGCATGTCGAGGGGTAGAGCCTCGCTAAAATCTGCAAAAAATTTAGTTGCCAACGACGACAACTACGCACTCGCTGCTTAAACTCCAGTAGAGTGCCGTCTGACTGAAGCCGTGCTTGTGCGTTCAGGTTCCAGGCGTCGATTCTCACAAGATCGTCATGAAGCGCGCTCGGCGTGGATTGATTAAAACTTATCCGAGATCGTTATCGGTTTTCCCTGCCTGTTGGGTAGCCGCTAACTAAAATAAAAAACAGGAAAAACATGTAGTACCGAAAGCGTAGGATTTGCGGACGCGGGTTCAATTCCCGCCACCTCCACCAATAATGAAACCCCAACCGTTCTCGGTTGGGGTTTTTTCTTGCCTGATCGCGCCGGTTCCCGCGTGCTGTTGGAGGTTCCTGCGGAAGGCTGCGGACTGCGCCGGTCAGCCTCTCAGCCCATTCCGAGCCATGTTCCACTCTCTCCTGGCCATTCCTCGCTCCGACCTCGCTCCCTGAAACTGGCTCGAAGTCCGCAAAGGCCGCAGCCCAGACCCATACAGATCAATTAGTTACGCTCGGACGAATCAAGCGGTTGGATTGCAGCATCGGGGAGCAAAGGAAACCGCCGCAGTTGCATTTTGTCGGTATATATGGACAATTACCGACTTAATGCAACATCATGATGGCATGGAAACTTCGCACCAGACCATTCTCGATCTCGCCGCCCAGCGCGGCCTCATACGCCCGCGAGATCTCGACGCGCTGGGTCTGCCCAGTGTCGCCCTCACGCGGCTGGTTCGGCAGGGCCTGCTCGTCCGCGTGGGTCGCGGTCTGTATGCCCGTCCCGATCGCAGCGTATCCGAGCATGGCACGCTGGCCGAGGTGGCCCGCAAACACCCGCAAGCCATCGTCTGCCTGCTGTCAGCACTGCGGGTGCACGACCTCACCACGCAGTCGCCATTCGAGGTCTGGCTGGCGATTCCCAATAAGGCGCGTGCGCCGAAGATGGACTATCCGCCGCTGCGCATCGTGCGCTTCTCGGGTGCCGTGCTGACTGATGGGATTGAAGAGCACCGGATCGATGGCGTGACCGTGCGCGTGACCAACGTCGCCCGCACCGTGGCCGACTGCTTCAAGTTCTGCAACAAGATCGGCCTCGATGTCGCGATGGAAGCCCTGCAGGAAGCCTGGCGAGCCAAGCGCGTGAGCATGGACGAACTCTGGCGCTATGCATCGCTGTGCCGAGTGGCCAATGTGATGCGCCCCTACATGGAAAGCCTGTCATGAACCAGCGCAACACGGCCGCTTCGGTGCGGGCCCGCCTGCTCACCCGCGCCCGCGAGACCCGACAAGACTTCAATCTGGTCTTGACCCGCTACGCCCTTGAGCGGCTGCTGCACCGACTCAGCATCTCGCCACATGCTGACCAGTTCCTGCTGAAAGGCGCGCTGCTGTTCGACTTGTGGTTCGACATCCCGCACCGGCCGACGCGGGATGCGGACTTTCTGGGTTTTGGTTCGGCTGAGTTGCCGCACATGGGTAAGCATCCAGCCGCCCCACCTTGAACCCTTGTTGAATAATCTTGAGGATGACA
>JAGDVP010000028.1:0-87327 GCA_023255735.1 Halothiobacillus sp.
CAGATCGACATGCAGGCCGGCGCAGACCGGCCTTTTTTTCTCACGGAGATTCGCATGACTGAAAACTTCAACCGCATCTGGCATCAACACGCCGCAGACCTGATCCAGCGCGGCATCGATGGCCGCATGGTCATCGACGGTCGGCGCTGGAACGCGACAGACGGCAGCCTGTTCGATTGCATTTCTCCGATCGACGGCAAGGTGATCGCCCGCGTGGCGCGTGGCAAGGCGTCCGACATCAACCGCGCGGTCGCCAGCGCCCGCTCCGCGTTTGCAGACCGCCGCTGGGCCGGGCAGCCGCCGGCCGCGCGCAAGAAGGTGATGGTGGCCTTTGCCGAGCAACTGCGCGCCGCGCGCGACGAGCTGGCCCTGCTCGAAACCCTGGACATGGGCAAGCCCATCAAGAACAGCCTGTCCACCGATGTGCCGGCCGCCGCCCGCTGTCTGCAATGGTTCGGCGAAGCGGTGGACAAGATCTACGACGAAATCGCCCCGACCGCCGACAGCGCGCTGGCGCTGATCACCCGCCAGCCCATCGGCGTGGTCGGCGCCATCGTGCCGTGGAACTACCCGATGCTCATGGCCGCGTGGAAGCTCGGCCCCGCGCTGGCTGCGGGCAACAGCGTGGTGCTCAAGCCCAGCGAAAAGTCGCCGCTGACCGCGCTGCGCCTGGCCGAGCTGGCGCTGGAGGCCGGGCTGCCCGAGGGCGTGTTCAACGTCGTGCCGGGCTATGGACACGAGGCCGGCGAGGCGCTGGCGCTGCACATGGATGTGGACGCGATCGGCTTCACCGGCTCCACCCGCACCGGGCGGCGCATGCTCGAATACGCCAGCCGCAGCAACTTGAAGCGCGTGTACAACGAGCTGGGCGGCAAGTCGGCCAATATCGTGTTCGCCGACTTCGACGACCTCGACCGCGCCGCCGCCACCGCCATCGGCAGCATGTTCTACAACCAGGGCGAGAGCTGCAACGCGCCGTCGCGCCTGCTGGTGCAGGACAGCATCGCCGATGCCTTCGTGGAAAAGCTCGCCGCACTCACGCCGCAGTATCACCCGGCCGATCCGCTCGATGCAGGCACCGTGCTGGGCGCGCTGGTGGACGAAACCCAGACGCAGACCGTGCTCGGCTACATCCAGGCCGGGGTGGACGAGGGCGCGCGCTGCGTGACCGGGGGCTGCCGCGCGCTGCAGGAGACCGGCGGGCAATATGTCGCGCCCACGGTGTTCGATGGCGTGAAAAACAGCATGAAAATCGCGCAGGAAGAAATCTTCGGCCCGGTGCTCGCGGTCATCCGCTTCAAGACCGAGGCCGAGGCTGTGGCCATTGCCAACGACAGCGCCTATGGCCTGCACGCCGGGGTGTGGTCGCGCAATCTCGACCGTGCGGTGCGCGTGTCGCGCGCGCTGCAGGCGGGCACGGTGCACGTCAATCAGTACGACGAAGACGACATCACCGTGCCCTTCGGTGGGGTGAAGCAGTCGGGCAACGGCCGCGACAAATCGCTACATGCCTTCGACAAATACACCGAACTCAAGACCACCTGGATGCGCATCGACGGCGCGAACTGAACCCTCCACACCCCGGCCCTCCCCACTCTTGGGGGGAGGCACCAAACACTGCCCCACCGCGTGGGGGAGGCCGGGAGGAGAAACTTTTGGAGCATCACCATGAACCACTCACTCAACGAACAACTCCAGGCCCGCCGCGCCGCCGCCACCCCGCGGGGCGTGGGCGTGATGGCCAGTTTCTACGCCGATCGCGCCGAGGGCGCCGAACTCTGGGATGTCGAAGGCCAGCGCTATATCGACTTTGCCGGTGGCATTGCGGTGCTCAACGTCGGCCACCGCCATCCCAAAATCGTCGCCGCGCTGCAGGCGCAATTGCAGCGCTTCACCCACACCTGCTATCAGGTCGTGCCGTATGAAAGCTATATCGCGCTCGCCGAAAAGCTCAATGCGCTGACGCCGGGCAGCCATGCCAAGAAAACCGCGCTGTTTTCCACCGGCGCCGAGGCGGTGGAGAACGCCATCAAGATTGCCCGCGCCTACACCGGGCGTCCGGGGGTGATCGCCTTCGGCGGCGCGTTTCACGGCCGCAGCCTGTTTGCCGTGTCCCTCACCGGCAAGGTGCAGCCGTACAAGGCGGGGTTCGGCCCCTTCCCGCCCGAGATCTACCACGCCCCGTTCCCCTGTCATTGCGCCAGCCTCGACGAAACCAGGAAGGCCGTGGACCGGCTGTTCAAGGCCGACATCGAGCCGTCGCGCGTGGCCGCGATCATTTTCGAGCCGATCCAGGGCGAGGGCGGGTTCAACGTGATTCAGGCCGAGGCGGTGAAGTGGCTGCGCGCACTGTGCGACCAGCATGGCATCGTGCTCATCGCCGACGAGGTGCAGACCGGCTTTGGCCGCACCGGCAAGCTGTTCGCAATGGAGCATTTCTACGCGCAGACCGGTGTGCTGCCCGATCTGATGACCATCGCCAAGTCGCTGGCCGCGGGCATGCCGCTGTCGGCCGTGACTGGCCGCGCCGAGATCATGGACGCGCCCGCGCCCGGCGGGCTGGGCGGCACGTATGCGGGCAACCCGATGGCTGTGGCTGCGGCGCTTGCCGTGATCGACGTGATGCACGATGAGCAGCTCCCGGCACGCGGCCAGAAGCTGGGCGACGCGCTCAAGGCGCGGCTCACCGCCCTGCGTGCGCAGGTGCCGCAGATCAGCGATGTGCGCGGCCTGGGCGCGATGGTCGCGGTGCAGTTCAACGACCCGGCCACGGGCCAGCCTGACGCGGCGTTCACCAAGGCCGTGCAGGCCGAGGCGCTCAAGCGCCATCTCATCCTGCTGACCTGCGGCGTGGACTACAACGTGATCCGCTTTCTGTTCCCGCTGACCATCGCCGATGCGCTGTTCGCAGAGGGTCTGGACATCTTGGAGGCCGCGCTGCTGCAAGCGGCCGCGGCCTGAGCGCGGCGTCTTTCAGTGAGGCCCGCCGCGACGGATGCGGTTGCGCCGCGTCATGGGCTTGCACGGCTCGCAATCCTCTTTGCGCGGCTTGCGGCCGTAGCGTCCGGCGTAGCGGTCGAACACGGCGCGCGGCACGATGTGCAGAAACTTGCTCAGCACCGCCATCTGCCAGGGAATGGTGGCGTAGGCGCGGCCCGAGTCGATCGCACGCAGCGCACGGTCGGCAAACACCGCCGGGGTGATGAGAAAGGGCATGCGAAAGCGGTTGCCTGCGGTCATCGGGGTCTCGATATAGCCGGGGCTGATGGTGACCACCTTCACGCCGCTGGGACGCAGTTCCACCCGCAGGCTCTCGAGCGAGCGGATCAGCGCGGCCTTGCTGGCGCAGTAAGCCGCATGACAGGGCAGGCCGCGCACCCCGGCCACGCTGGCAATCCCCACCAGCGCGCCGCTGCCGCGCGCGCGCATCGGCGCAATGAACGGGGCCAGGGTGGCCAGCGCAGCCGCCCAGTTGATGTCCATGATGTCGAGGGCCACATCGAGGTCGTCGGCCTGCGACAGATCGACGCCGTGGCTGATGCCGGCGTTGGCAATGACCACCTGCGGGCAACCCCATTCACGCAGCAGGGTGTCGGCCTCGGTGCGCAGGCGATCGGTGTCGCGCACGTCGAGCGCGATCAGCCGCAGCCGGGCGGTGTCGTCCGGTGCCAGGGCGCAGTC
Organism: Halothiobacillus sp.; assembly: GCA_023255735.1. Classification (GTDB taxonomy): domain Bacteria; phylum Pseudomonadota; class Gammaproteobacteria; order Halothiobacillales; family Halothiobacillaceae; genus Halothiobacillus. The sequence continues at coordinate 3,682 of JAGDVP010000028.1, forward strand.
GCGTGCGACCTGCTGCAGCAGCTCGGCGCGGCGGGCGATCAGCACCAGCCGCCAGCCGCGCGCGGCATAGGCCGCAGCCAGCGCAGCGCCAATGCCGCTGGAGGCGCCGGTGATCAGCACGATGGGCGCGCTGGCTGTGTCTGTCATGGCTTGCCTGCGGGTGTGGGGCTGGCGGGAACGATGACCGCTTTCACCCGGCCCTGCAAGGTCGCGGTGCCGTCAACGCCGTTGAAGTCGAGGCTGTTGCCGGAAAACTGCGTCTGCCCCTGCTGCACCACGGTGGGACGGTTGGACTGCACGATCTGCTGATTGGGGAAGATGTTGAGAAAGTCGCTGCGCACGACCACGGGCGGCTGGTTTGCCGTACCGCTGCGCTCCACCACGGCGTTGCCCAGCAGTTGCACATTGCTGCCGTCCTTGTTGGACAGGCCGCGCAGCGCGGTGGCCGTGGTGACCAGGCCTTGCGGGTTGACCGCGCGCAGCTGGGGCGCGGTGATGTCGAAGGTGTCGGTGGCTGGCAGATGCACCATCTGCGTGCCGCGCAGCACGGCGCTGAGCTGGCCTTGGGCGTTGTAGGTCGCGGCGGAAAAGTCGCGCAGCAAATAGTCGGGCAACGTGGATTGCGCCGGACTGAGCCTGGGGTGCTGCTCGGCCTGCATGACCACCTGCGCCACCCACCAGCTGAATGCGGCGGCGATGGCCAGCAGCAGCACAGGCGTCCAGGCGCTCAGCCGAAGCCAGAATTGACGCAGATTCAGTCGCATGGCCGGGTGCGCCTCAGCGGGCGCTGGGTTTGACCGCGCCGGGCTCGGCCAGGGTGCCACTGACCGGGTTCGACGGCGCCGGGGACGCCGATGCGCCACTCCTGGGCGGGGTATGCGGCTTGCCGTCGAGCGCGTCCTGCAGCAGGGCGGCGTAGACGCCGCGCGCGGTCAGCAGCAGATCGCAGACCTCGCGCACCGCGCCCAGGCCGGCGGGGGCGCGGGTGACATGGCGTACCCGGGCGAGGACCTCGGCATGGCTGCTCGGCGGCGCGGCGCTGAACGCGGCGCGATGGATCAGCGCCAGATCGGGCCAGTCGTCGCCGATGACGGCCACCTGCGACCAGCGCAGCTGCAGGCGGTCGAGCAGGGCTTGCGCTGCGGGCAGCTTGGCGCCGCTGCCCAGGATGCTGTGCTGCAGACCCAGCTCGGCGATGCGCGCGCGCAACGCGGGGCTGTCGCGGCCGGAGACGATGACGGGTTCGACCCCCGCGCTCATCAGCAGCTTCAGGCCGTGGCCGTCGAGGGTGGAAAAACGCTTGAGTTCCTCCCCCTGCGCGCCGTAGAGCAGGTCACCAGGAGTGAGCACGCCGTCCACGTCGAGCAGCAGCAGGCGCACGTCGAGCGCAGCAAGCACCAGCGCGGGGTCAAAGGCGAGGCGGGGCGTGGCGTCCATGGCGGCAGAGTTCCTGTGTCAGATGACCTTGGCGGCAAACAGGTCGTGCGTGTTCAGCGCGCCGACGGGCCTGCCCTGCGGATCGACAACCAGCAGTTGATTGATGCGGAATTGCTCCATGAGTTGCACCGCTTCGACCGCCAGCGCATCCGGGCCGATGGTGCGCGGTTGCGGATGCATGGCCTGCTGCGCCTGCAGGGTGTTGAGGTTGGCGCCCTTTTCGATCAACCGGCGCAGGTCGCCGTCGGTGATGATGCCCTGCAGCACGCTCTGTGCATCGACCACCGCAGTCATGCCCAGGCCCTTGCGCGTGATTTCCATCAGCGCCGCGGTGAACGGCGCGTCGCCCGGCACACTGGGCACGGCTTCGCCGCTGCGCATCACGTCGCGCACATGGGTGAGCAGCTTGCGCCCCAGGCTGCCGCCGGGATGGGTGCGGGCGAAGTCTTCCGGGCCGAAGCCGCGGGCATCGAGCAGCGCCACCGCCAGCGCGTCGCCCAGCGCGAGCTGCGCCGTGGTGCTGGCCGTGGGCGCGAGGTTGAGCGGGCAGGCTTCTTGTTCCACCGCGCAGTCCAGCAGGATGTCGGCGTGCCGCGCCAGCGTGGAGTCGGTACGGCCGGTCATGCTGATGAGTGTGGCCCCCAGGCGCTTGACCTGCGGCACGATGCGAGTGAGCTCCTCGGTCTCGCCAGAGTTGGACAGGGCGAGGAACACATCGTCCTTGGTCACCATGCCGAGGTCGCCGTGGCTGGCCTCGGCGGGATGCACAAAGTACGCCGGGGTGCCGGTGGAGGCCAGGGTGGCAGCGATCTTGCGCCCGACATGGCCCGATTTGCCCATGCCCGACACCACGACGCGCCCGGTGCTTTGCAGCATGCACTGCACCGCCTGCGCAAACGCTGCGGCGAGTGGCGGTGCAAGCAATCGCTCGCGCAACGCCAGCAGGGCGCGGGCTTCGATGTCGAGGGTGTCGCGCGCGAGCTGCGTGGCCCGGTCAGACGAGAATGGAATGTGCATTGCGGCAGTATAAAAACCGCCGCGGCTGCGCGTGCGCCGCGTCAGCGCACGATGCCCTGATGCATGGCGTAGCGCACCAGATCGGCGTCGTTGTCGAGGGCGAGTTTGTGCATCAGGCGGGTCTTGTGCGTGCTCACGGTCTTGCAGCTGATGTGCAGTTCTTCCGCCACCTGATTGACCGACTTGCCCTCCACCAGCCGCATGAACACCTGCATTTCCCGGTCGGAGAGGCGGGCGTGCGGCTCCTCTGCCGCGTCACCCTCGTTCATGTAATTGGCCAGTTGCTCGGCCACGCCGGGAGTGAGGTAGCGCCCGCCCTGCACCACCTTGTGAATCGCCTCGACCAGCACGTCCGGGCTGCAGCCCTTGGTGAGATAGCCCGCCGCGCCGCCGCGCAGCGCGCGCAGGGCAAATTGCTGTTCCGGGTGCATGCTCAGAATCAGCACGGGCAATTCTGGATGCACGAGCTTGATGCGCTTGAGCAGATCGAGGCCGTTGCCTTCGGGCATGGACAGGTCGAGCAGCACCACGTTCCAGACCTGTTCGCGGATGGATTGCATGGCCCGGGCGATGTCGCCGCACCAGACCGCCTCCATGCCATTGGAGCCGAGAAAACGCGCCAGGCTCTCGCCCAGCAGCGCGTGGTCGTCAATGATGAGCACGCGCAGATCATCCATGCTGCACCGCCTCGGTGATGGGCATGCACACCCGCACCCGTACCCCGCCATGAGGCGACGTGTCGAGCTGGAAGTCGCCGCCAAAGACCGCCGCCCGCTCGCGCATGCCGCGCAGCCCCAGGTGGGGGCGGCTGGCAGGCTGCGTCTGCCGGGTGTAACCGATGCCGTCGTCCTCCACCGAAATGCAGATCAGCCCTCCCTTGGCATCGACGCAGCGCACCCAGGCTTGGCGCGCGTGGGCATGCCGCACCACATTGGTCAGGCCCTCCTGGGCAATGCGAAACAACTCGGTCGCAATCAGTTCGCCGACCTCGCCCTGGTAGTTGAGTTCGGTATGGACGCGAATGCCATAGCGCTTGGCGTATTGCTCGGCCATCCAGCGCAGGCCCGCCTTGAGGCCCAGGTCGAGCACGCTGGGCCGCAACTCGGCAGCCACCCGCCGCCCGGCCTCGGCGGCGGCGTGGATGAGCTTGTCGATATTGGCAAACAACTCGGGCGCCTGGCTCGCGCCGAATTGCCTGCGCAGCAAGGCCACATCCATTTGCAGCGCCGTGAGCACCTGCCCCAGATCGTCATGCAGATCACGCGCCATGCGGGCGCGCTCGGCCTCGCGCACCGATTCGAGGTGAGAGGCGATCTGCCGCAGATCGGTGGACAGGTTGCGCAATTGAGATTCGCGCAGATGCGTCTGGGTGACATTGAGCATGACACCGGTCGATTCCGTCGTCAGGGCGTCGACCGTGCGGGAGCGCGCGCGCACATTCACCCACTTCAAGCCATGCGGCGTTTGCAGGCGTCCTTCCCAGTTCCACGACCCCGCCGCAGCACTGGCCTGCAGGCTGGCATGAAACGTTGCGAGGTCCTGCGCATCGATCATGGCAAGGAATCGTTGCGCCGAGCACAGCAGATCGTCTGCCCGCAGGCCGCAGACCGCCAGGCAACTGGCGCTGGCAAAGTCAAAACGCAGCAGCGTGCCGTCGTGGCGCACGCGGAAGACGAAGCCCGGGAGTTGATCGATCAGCTCATGCAGATCGACTGCCGGGTCAGACGCGCACGCGTCCTGCGGGCGAACCAACGGCACGCTAGCGGAGGTTGCTGCCGCAGCGCAGCGTTCCGGGGGAGCAGCAGACAAGGCAACCTCCATGAGCAGGGAAACCCCTTAATGGTCGCATCACAAGAACTGCATGACAAAATGACAACAAAATGCGCAATAAAACGCTATTGCCTGTGAGTTCAACACGTTTTTTGTCAACGTGCAAAAGCGGTCAGAAAATTCTGACAGAGAAACCAGCAATTTCCGACGCGGCAACTCAGCGGGCGCTGATCGACTTGTTGTCGGGAAGAGTCCACAATTCACCACCTTAAATCGGCATTATTGGCAGCGGCGACGGCTGCGACCGGGCTCAATGGATTGGAGCTCTGGTTTCTTGGGCGCGCATTTCCAGACCTTGTCGATCACTTGTAACAAAAAGTCCATTTGTTATCGATATGTTGTGGCGTTTCAGGGCACTTGCCCATGAAATTCGCCGAATTTTGATGGTGTGCTTCAGTGTGAACCAAAAGCGTCCGCTGGTGGAGCGCCCAAATCAGGGAGTTGTCATGAATTCATCCATTCGGAAGGCGACAGCCGCTGCGCTGATGGTTTCGGTCCTTCTTTCGTCATGTGGCGGGGGCGGAACAACGGATGTCGCTGCGGCCAACACGGCAACTGCGGGCACGGGAACCGCTGCAATCGCCAGCCCGCAGCCCACGATCACTGGCGGTACCGCGCCGAGCAATCCGACTCCGACGCCTGTACCGGCTCCGACTCCGACTCCGACATCAAATCCGGGTCTGGCCTACACCACCGCCCACGCGGTGATTCAACAAGCATGGATTACCCAAAACAGCCTATTTGGCATGCAAGATGTTCTGGCCGATGACCATCCGAGCGCTTGGTGGATCGACACCGCACGCGCGCAGGGCGGCGCAAATGCCAGCGATGTCAGTCAACAGTCGATTGTTGTTGGCGGGCAGTTCGCCGCCCGATCGAATTGGAACGTGGGCGCGGCCTTTGCCGTCGGGCGCAACCACACTCAGGATGCCGCGCAACAAGTCAATGGAGGCAACCTAGGCTTATTTGGTTACGGCGCGTACCGGATGGGCTCCTGGCGTTTTGACGCGCAGATTGGTGCTGGCCGACTCACGCAAGATAGCACCCGCGATCTCAATCCCACTGGGCTGATAGCCAAGGGGAGCACTCAAGGTCGGTATGCCGCAGCCGGCGTCAAACTGCGCTATCACCAGTCGCTTGGCAACTCGGCTTTTGCCGAGCCCTATGCTACTGCCGCTTATGTGTACACCCACACCAATGCGTTTGCAGAACAAGGTGCCGGGCTGCTGAATCTTGATTACGCCGCACAGGATATCCATTTGGGACGAATCTCCGCCGGCGTTAAAACCGGGATGAATTTAGACGCTGGCAACGGCCTGCGCATCCAGCCTTGGGTTAAAGTCGGCGCGGCTGCCTATGTGGGGGATAAAACCAATCAGCAAAACCTGACATTAGGCGTGCTCACGCAACCGATGACCGGCCGGGTAGCGCCGAACGCCACGCTGGAAACCGGCGCAGGCATTCAGTTGGTTTCTGCCGATGGTCATTTGAGCAGCAGTCTTTCTTATAGCGGCGCGTTTAGTTCTGAGGGGCACCTCAATGGGGTTCACTTAAATTTGCGCTACCAGTGGTAAGTTTTTTTGGGGATTACCGCAGGGCGGCAAAGCGCTATGGACTTACCTTATGATCAAGCAGCTTTTTCCGCTCTGAATCGTACTCCGGGTAGGTCATGGATCGCTCAGCTGATCCCGGTTCAGGGATCGGGCGATCATTCGCCGCCTTTGTTTTTAACCCTTCGTACACGTTGCTGTAATAACGTTCGTTATTCGCACAGCCAGTGAGGAATCCAAGATAACTTAATACAATTAGAATGATTGTTGCACGCATGATGTTCTTCTTTTCAAGTCAAATGAGTTGGCGCTGCGCTGGTGTTATTGCTCGCTTGGCGGTGATCTATTAATAGATCCGGTCGATAGCATCCAACGGTAACATATTCTCGTAAATCGCAAAATTATGTTTTTTAGCACGTTACGGCGCGAAAATCGGGTGCTAGCAGCTTGCTCGCCTTAACGCAGTTCTACTACCAAAAAACCAGATTTGGCTCTATTTCCGCCGATTTTTCGTTAAATGGAACAACCATTCGCCTCAAAATCGTGAATGCGCGTTCAAACTGGACATTTCTTCGTGACGAATGGTCAAGTCCGACAGGCTGCCACCGGGGTGATTTCAGCTCGTAAAGAGTAAATAGCTGTTTAGGCTGACTACCACGGCCACCACCGACCAACCCAACCAATTGACCCAGGCCGGGTTGACATAGCCGCGCATGAGGCGTTTGTTGCTGGTAAATAGCATGAGGGGCACCAATGCTAAGGCGATGCCAAACGATAAAACGACTTGGCTGAACACCAAAACTTGGGTCACATTTAAGCCCAAATAAATAATGATGAACGAGGGCGTCATGGTGAGGGCGCGGCGCAATGCAATGGGGATGCGGAATTTTACAAAGCCGCTCATAATTTCCTGCCCGGCCAAGGTGCCTACTATGGTTGAGGCTAAACCTGCGATGAGCAAGCTTGCACCAAAAATTTGCGCCGCTATTTGGCCAAGCAAAGGCGTGAGCGTTTGATAGGCATTTTCAATGCTGCCCGATTCTGCATTCGGGTTGCCGTAAAACACGGCGGCGGCCATGGCGAGCATGGATAAATTCACAAAGCCTGCGATGGTCATGGCGAGGGCGACATCCCATTTCATGCTGCGAAACATGGATTTGCGGTGCTGTTTGCCGTATTTGGTTAATTCTGCTTTCGTCATGGCCGAGTGCAAGTAGATGACGTGCGGCATCACGGTGGCCCCCAAAATACCGGCAGCTAAAAATACGCTATCGCGGCCATCAAACCCGGGAATCAGCACTCCTGTGATAACGGACGCAGGGTGTGGGTGGCTGTAAAATAATTCCACCACATAAATTAAGGCAACCGATAACAGCATGGTGCCAATCACGATTTGCAGGCTTTTGACATTGCGATGCTCTAGGCTTAAAACCGCCCAGCTAATGAGGGCGGTTATCATCGCGCCTTGCATTAAGGTGAAGCCAAACAAGAGCTTAAAGCCCAATGCAGCGCCAATAAATTCGGCAATATCGGTGGCCATGGCCAATATTTCAGCTTGGATCCAGTAAGGATAAACCGCCCATGCGGGCAGTTGGTTGCCCAGCATGGAGGCCAATGATTCTCCGGTGGCTAACCCGAGTTTTGCTGAGAGCATTTGAATGAGGGCGGCCATGAGATTCGCCCACACGACAACCCACAAAAGCAGGTAGCCAAAATCTGCCCCGGCTTGAATATTGGTGGCGTAGTTACCGGGATCAATGTAGCCAATGGCGGCGACAAAAGCCGGCCCCAAAAACAACGCGCGCGCGCGCCGATGGGCGCGGGGGGTGGGTGAAGCTATGGGTTGCATGAATAATCCGTTTTTAGCTTGAACTAATTTATAGTTTAGTTAGGGCTAAGTTTTGATGCAAGCCCGATTTCGGCGCTGGCGGCGGGGGCGCGGGCGCGGGGGATTGGGCGTTCGGTTGGTACGCCCCCAAAACGACGAGCCGCTTGGGGCGAATAACGATTTAATTAAATGAACGAATATCGATTTGGTTTTTAGCATCAAGCTCAATTAACACGCGCTTGCCCCACGCGGGATGATTCGCTAATTGCTCACCATCAAGGTAAATTCCGTTGATGGCGATAATTTCGGGCTCAAATGATTCGCAAAAAATGCGGGCTTGAATGAGGCCATTCACGCCGGCCGCAGCGGTGCCTTTGAGCGCGCCATGCACATAAATCGAGCCATCGGCGACTACGCGGGCGCCGGTGCTCACCATGCTGATAATGATGAGATCCGCTTGTTTGGCATAAAATTCAGCACCCGAACGCACGGGGTGGCGAATGACGAGCGGGGGGTGCAGATCATGCGCGGATAGTTTTGGCTCTTTGGGTGCGGGTGCCGCCTTAACTTCGGGGTTGGCCGCTGGGGCCGGCGCAATCGGTTCGGGCGGTGCGGGTGGGGTTGGCAGAGGGGTGGGTTGCGCCTCTTGGCTGCGAGTAGAATTGAGCGAACCGACGGGCAATCTTGGTTCAATTTGTGGCAAGCGGGCGAGCTTGGCTTGTTCCCGCTGTTTGGGATTGCCCCCCATTACGGCGATGGGGTCAAGTTTGTAATTGCGCAGCAAGCTCAAAAGCGCGGGAAAATCGACCCATTTGCCGCTATTTTCGATGCCGGAGAGGTCAATCAAAATGGGTTCGGGTTCTGCAAAAACCCCCTGCCCGCCGAAGGTGTCTTTGAACGCACGGGTTAATTTCAAAAGGTGGGTTTCGCGTAAAACCAATCGGGATACGGGGGTTGGCACATGCTGCAGGCTAAAAGCCTCGTGCTCAATCGCGGGGAAGTTGGCCGAAACGGGGGCGTTGCTCATAGATTTTTCATAAATTTTAAGAAAGGGTACGGATAGGCCGAGGGCTCGCTACAACTGGCACAGCGCCATTTGAAAGGTGACATCGTGATTGACTTGATACGGGTGGCCGGTTTCCCGATCTAGCCGCATAAACCGAATGGTTACCCGGTGTTTGCTGGCGCTCACTTCTGGGTACACATTGGCTTGCGCCGGCAATGATACACGGGTCAGTTGATAGGGCAGGCCCGATTCTAAATTGAGCTGAAAAAATCCTTCTTCCGCGCAAAACTCAGCCTCGGCCACGCTCGTGCGGATGAGGCTGAGTACCAAATCATTGGCGGTGCGAATCAGGCCGAGCGGGGCAATCCAAGCGGCCATATCCGCTTGGCGCTCGCTGGGCGGCAGGCTGAGCCAATAATGCAGGGCGGCCAGATCAAACGCACACAGCGCGCCCGGGATGGAGGCGCGTTGGCGCACGGCGTTAATCAGTTCGTGGTTTTTAAGGTGCGCGCCCGGTGTGCCGGGGTAGCGGTGCAGCTCATCTAATAGGTGGGCTTGTTGATCGAGCAGTTGATGGAGCTTGTCGGCATTGATTTTAGGGGTGTTGGCAACGTGCAAGAGCTTGGCTTGTTGGCGTTCTAGCTCTTTGATGAGTTCGCGTTTGACATCAATTCGCCCAAGCACATCGGTCGCTTCAATTAAAATTAAAATAGCGCAGAGGGTGGATTCGGCCGATTCATCATTCAGGTGATAATCCATGCGGCTAAAGAGGTATTCCAGCCGCAAACAGGCGCGAATACGCTCGTTTAAAGGCTGTTCAAAAATATGGAATGACGGGGGCATTTTTTTGTAAATTACCTTTTAAATCAATAAAATGATTTGTGTTAAAGGGCGGTGTGGTGATTTATTTGCTTTATCCATTTATCTGCCGCTTATTCTGTTTTGAGGCTAAATCTTGTAAAACCCAGGCGGCGGTAGTTCGGCCAACCCCGCGCCCTTGGGATGAGGCATGATAGGTCATTCCGGCTCGTAGCCCAAAACCGGCGCCAGCCAGCGTTCGGCTTCTTTTAAGGGCCAGCCTTTGCGCTCGGCGTAATCGTGCACTTGATCGCGGCCAATTTTGCCGGTGCCAAAATAGCGCGCCTGCGGATGCGCGAAATACCAGCCCGAAACCGCCGCCCCAGGGAACATGGCATAACTTTCGGTGAGCGCAATACCCGCGTGGGAATCGGGTTCCAGTAACGACCACAGCGTGCCTTTTTCGGTGTGATCGGGGCAGGCCGGATAGCCCGGCGCGGGGCGAATGCCTTGGTAGCGCTCGGCAATTAAATCGGCATTGCTGCTTGCTTCATCGGGCGCATAGCCCCAAAACTCGGTGCGTACCCGCTGATGTAAGCGCTCAGCAAAGGCCTCGGCCAAGCGATCGGCCAGGGCTTTTAACAAAATGGCGTGGTAGTCATCCAGCGCTTGCTCGAAGCGGGCAATGTGCGGTTCGATGCCATGGCCGGTGGTGACGGCAAAACCGCCAATCCAATCTTTGATTTTGGCACCGGTTGGGGCGATAAAATCGGATAAGCATTGATTGGGCTTACCGCCGCTGCGCGGCATTTGCTGGCGAATATTGTGCAGGGTGGTATGCACGGCTTGGCGCTTTTCATCCGCGAAAATGCGGATGTCGTCATCGATGCTGGCGGCGGGCCAAAAACCAATGACGCCACTGGCTTTCACCCATTTTTCTTCGATGATGGTTTTAAGCATTTTTTGCGCATCATCGAAGAGCCTTTGCGCTTCACTGCCCACCACTTTATCGGTCAAAATATCGGGATATTTGCCAAAAAGCTGCCAGCTTTGAAAGAAGGGGGTCCAGTCGATGAAGGCTATGAGGTCATCGAGCGGATAGTCTTCAAACACGGTAATGCCCGGCGTTTTTGGGGCGGTGGGCGTGTAGTCGGTAAAATCCATGATTTGTTTATTGGCGCGGGCTTCAGCCAATGAAACGCGTTTGTCTTCGGCTTGATTGGCTTTGCGGCGGGCGACCAGCGCCGCGTATTCCTCATTAATTTGGGCGGCAAAGCTCGCCTTGTTGGTACCGAGTAAGTTGGCCGCGACGCCCACCGCGCGCGAGGCATCCAGCACATGCACGACGGGTTGCTGGTACACGGGGGCGATTTTGAGCGCGGTGTGCAGCTTTGAGGTGGTGGCGCCGCCAATCATTAAGGGAATGGTGAAGCCCTGGCGTTGCATTTCACTGGCGACGGTGACCATTTCATCGAGCGACGGGGTAATTAGGCCCGATAAGCCGATGAGGTCGCATTGTTCGGCGATGGCGGTATCGAGGATTTTTTGCGTGGGCACCATCACGCCCAAATCGACAATCTCGAACCCATTGCATTGCAGCACCACACCGACGATATTTTTGCCGATGTCGTGCACATCGCCTTTCACTGTGGCCATTAAAATCCGCCCGGCCGATTGCGCGGCGCAGCCGCCGGCGGCGGCTTCGGCTTCCATAAACGGCATGAGGTGGGCAACGGCTTTTTTCATGACGCGGGCAGATTTAACCACTTGCGGCAGAAACATTTTGCCGGCACCAAATAAATCACCGACAACATTCATGCCGTCCATCAAGGGGCCTTCGATAACATGCAGCGGGCGGGCAGCGGCAAGGCGCGCTTCTTCGGTATCTTCAATCACAAATTGATCGATGCCTTTCACCAGCGAGTGCGCTAGGCGTTCGTTCACGGGTAATTCACGCCAGCTCATATCCAGCGTTGTTTTGGCATCTCCTGTGCCGGTGCCGCGATATTTTTCGGCAATCTCCAGCATGCGGTCGGTGGCATCTATGCGGCGATTTAAGACTATATCTTCCACCGCTTCGCGCAGCTCGGCGGGAATGTCATCAATCAGCACGAGTTGCCCCGCGTTGACAATGCCCATATCCATGCCGGCGGCGACGGTGTGGTTTAAAAAGACGCTGTGGATGGCCTCGCGCACCGGCTCATTACCGCGAAACGAGAACGATACGTTAGAAACACCGCCAGAAATGAGCGCATGGGGCAGGTTTTGCTTGATCCAGCGTGTGCCTTCGATGAACTCCACCGCGTAGTTGTTGTGCTCTTCAATGCCGGTGGCAATCGCGAAAATATTCGGGTCGAAGATGATGTCTTCGGCCGGAAAGCCCACCTCTTGCGTGAGCAGTTTGTATGCGCGGGTACAAATCTCGATGCGCCGAGCCACGGTATCGGCTTGGCCTTGTTCATCGAACGCCATCACAACCGCCGCCGCGCCATAACGGCGCACCAAGCGGGCGTGCTCAAGGAAAATTTCCTCGCCTTCTTTCATGGAAATGGAGTTGACGATGGACTTGCCCTGCACCCACTGCAAGCCTTTTTCAATGACGTGGAATTTTGAGCTATCGATCATGATCGGCACGCGCGAAATGTCGGGCTCGGCCGCAATCAGCTTGATAAACCGCTCCATGGCGGCCTCGCCGTCAATGAGGCCTTCATCCATGTTGATGTCGATGACTTGCGCGCCGGCTTCTACCTGCTGGCGGGCGACATCCAAGGCGGCGGTGTAATCACCTTCTTTAATGAGGCGGCGAAAACGCGCGGAACCGGTCACATTGGTGCGCTCGCCCACATTCACAAATAAGGATTCGGCGGTGATGTTAAAGGGCTCCAAGCCCGATAAGCGGCACGCCGGCGCAGGCTTGGGTAGCACGCGTGGCGGGAAGGGGGCCACCTGTTTGGCCATGAAAGCGATGTGCTCTGGCGTGGTGCCGCAGCAACCGCCCACGATATTGATTATGCCGGCGGCAGCCCATTCGCCGATTTGCTGCGCCATCGGGTCGGCTTCCAGATCATATTCGCCGAGCTCATTGGGCAGCCCCGCGTTCGGGTGCACGGAAACCGGAAATTCACTCACCCTTGAGAGTTCGGCCACATATTGGCGCAGCAAATCAGGGCCGAGCGCACAATTTAGGCCAATCGATAAGGGCTTGGCGTGGCGCAGGCTGTTGTAAAACGCTTCTGTGGTTTGGCCTGAGAGCGTGCGCCCCGAGGCATCGGTAATGGTACCGGAAATCATGACCGGCCAGCGTATCCCGCGCGATTCGAACAGTTCTTCGAGCGCGAACACGGCGGCTTTGGCGTTTAGGGTGTCGAAAATGGTTTCGATCATCAGAATATGCGCGCCGCCTTCGATTAAGCCCTCCGCCGATTCGCGGTAGGCGATCACGAGCTCCTCGAAGGTGACATTGCGAAAGCCCGGGTCGTTGACATCCGGCGAAATCGAGCCCGTGCGGCTGGTAGGGCCAATCACACCGGCCACAAAGCGCGGTTTATCGGGAGTTTCAAGCGTTTTGGCATCGGTGCAGGCGCGGGCGAGTTTCGCGGCGGCCACGTTAATTTCCCGCGCGAATTCTTGCATTTCGTAGTCAGCCATCGAAATGCGGGTGGCGTTAAAGGTGTTGGTTTCGATGATATCCGCGCCCGCATCCAAATAGCCTTTATGGATGCCTTCGATGATGCTGGGATTGGTTAAAACCAAAAGATCATTATTGCCTTTAAGGTCAATCGGCCAATCTTTGAAGCGCTCGCCGCGATAATCGGCCTCTTTCAGTTTGTGCTTTTGAATCATGGTGCCCATCGCGCCATCGAGCATTAAAATGCGCGTGTGCATCAGGTCGCGAAGGGGGGTGAAAATGGGGTGTTCGGTGGGTTTTTTATACATAGATAGGGCGTGAGGGCGGTGATAGATTAAAAATTTTGGCAGCTATTTGAGGTTTTTATCGAGAGCCGCTCGCCGATTTGATTGTTTGCGTCGTTTGTGCAAAATCACATTGAGCCGCCACAACAGCCGAATTGTGACAAAACTCACCACCGCGCTTAGGGTGGATATGGAAAGCAACCCTAGGAGCATTGGCAGCCAAAGGGTGTTAATTTGCGTTATCACCCATTCAAACGAAATGCCTGCTTGCGGCAAGGCCAGCGTGCATCCGGTCAGCCAAGAGCCAATCATGTACGCTGTCCAGAAAATCGGCACCATCGTGAGCGGGTTCGATAACAGCGCCATTGCGACCGCTAAAGCCACATTCACGCGAAAAAGTACCGCCATAATGGCGGCTAAAACCATTTGCAACGGAATGGGCAAAAAAGCTACGAATAAACCCAATGCCACACCGCCTGAAACCGAACGGCGATTGAAATGCCACAAATTTGGGTGAGATAACCACTTGGCGAAAGGCTGCATAAAGGCGGGGGCGAGCACCGTTTCTTTGCTCGGCGCCCATCTCTTGAAGAATTTGCGTGGCATGAGGTTCTCGGAAGCGGTTACGAAAATGTTGTACTGAGTATAACCAAATTGCGCGTTGTCGTCTGAGGCGGCCGCGCGCATTAATCCACAGCGGGCGGTATTGCTGATTTTTGCGCCGTCAATTTTTTAGGTTTTAGCGCAAATACAATCGGCAGCATCACAATAAAACTGAATAAAATCAAAACAAAAGCATCGTGGTAAGACAACATGTTGGCTTGCGATGCGAGCGTGCTGGCCAAAATGGCGGCGCCTTGGGGCGTATCGGGCGTTAAGTGCAAGGGGGCTAAATATTGCCATGCGAGCAGATTATCTAAGCTTATGCCACCGCCCAACTGATTCCACGCGATTTGAGCGTGGCGGCTCACTAGGGTTGCCACAATCGAGATGCCGATTGATGAGCCCACCGTGCGAATCAAGCTGTATAAACCGGCTGCTTCAGCGGCATACAGGGGCGATAGCGTTGAAAATGCCACCGTGGAGAGCGGCACAAAAATCATGCCGATGCCCGCACCTTGAAACAATAAAGGCCACACAATTTGCCAAGTGTTTACGTCAAGATTGTACTGAGTCATGCCCCAGCTGCCGATAATGCTCAAGCCAATCCCGCTGAGAATAATCAGCCGAATATCAACGAAATTAATAATTCGCCCCACAATAATCATCGCGATCATGCTGGCAATGCCCCGAGGTGCCAGCGCCATGCCGGTGGTGAGCACCGGATACCCCATTTCCTGCTCCAGCATTAAGGGCTGAACAAAAATTGCCCCGAACATCCCCAGCCCCATCAGCAGCATCACGCCATTGGCCAAGGTGAAATTTCGATCGCGGAAAATGGCCAATGAAAACACCGGCTGGCGATTGGGCACAAAACTGAGCCAAATAAAAAACAAAAACGCCGCAACCGCAATAATACAAGCGCTCACAATGGCGGTGGAGCTAAACCAATCATCTTGGTTGCCGCGATCGAGCACAAATTGCAGGCCGCCAATGGCGAGTCCCAATAAGGTAAACCCCACCCAATCCATTCGCCGCTCTGCTTTGCGCGGCATTTTGGGGGCGAAGCGGCTAATCACCGCGAGCGCAAACAAGCCCACTGGCAAATTAATGTAAAACGTCCAGCGCCAGTTAATGGTTTCGGTAATCCAGCCACCGATGGTGGGGCCTAAAATGGGGCCAACCATCACCCCAATGCCCCAGATGGCCATCGCTTTGCCGCGCTGATCCGGCGGGAAAACCTGCACCATAATCGCTTGCGAGAGCGGCACCAGCGCCGCGCCTGCCAAGCCCTGCAACAACCGAAACACAATAATTTGCGGCAAGCTTGCCGATAAACCGCACAGGGCGGACGCCACCACAAACAAGCCGACACTGAGCATTAAATATTCGCGCTGGCCAATTTTATCGGTGAAGTAGCCGGTGAGCGGCATGATAATGGCCGATGCCACAAGGTAGCTTGTTAAAACCCAAGAGATTTGATCGGGCGATGCGCCTAAATCACCTGCCATATAGGGCAGGGCAACCGAGGCAATCGTGGTGTCTAATACCTGCATCACCGTAGCTGCCATCACCGCCACCGTAATCATCACCCGTTCAAAGGCGGTGAGTTTGCTGGCATCAAAAAATGGCCGGGCTGACATGGCGCTTAACTGTTTTTGGCGGGTGGCGCGTTATGGGGTGCGCCACCATCCTCATCCAACAAACCGGCCAAGCCAATAACGCCCAATACCGATTGCCAGAAACTCTTGGGGTGCGGGGTGAGCAGAATCCGCGTAGTGGCGCTTGTGCCAATGGGCAATAATTTGTCTGTATCCGTATCGTCTAGCGTAATTCGAACCGGCACGCGCTGAGTCACCTTAACCCAGTTGCCCGTCGCGTTTTGAGGCGGCAATAACGAGAACGCGGTGCCCGCACCGGCCGCAATTGAGGTGACTTTCCCTTTAAATACCTGCTTGCCGTAAACATCAGAGTCAATTTCTGCCGATGCGCCCAATTTGACTTGGGCGAGCTCAGTTTCTTTGAAATTCGCATCGACCCAGAGTTGCTGTGTGGCCACCATCGAAAAGAGCGGTTGGTTGGCGTTAACCGGTTGCCCAGGCTCAATGGTGTAGTTGGCTAATCGCCCTGTCATGGGCGCTAAAATGGTGGTTTTACTTAAATTATATTGCGCGCCGGCAAGCAGTGCCTCTGCCGATTTAATGCGATCATTTTGATTGCCCACCGCACCGGCTTGGGCTTGGGCTTGGGTGAGTGCCGCACGCGCTTGGTTCACGGCGGCATCGGCCACCGCAACGGCTGATTTGGCATTCGATAAATCTTGCGCGGAAACAAACTGCTTATTGTTGATATTGACTAGACGTCGCAATTGCTCGGCCGCTAATTGCGCTTGGGCTATCCGTTGTTGCAAACCGGCCTCTGCGGTTTGGATGGCCGCCATAGCCGAATCTTGCTCGCGCACTGCCGCACTTAAAGCGGCCTTCGCCGTATCCACGGCAACCTGATAGGGCGTTGGGTCAAGTTTAAACAGCACATCCCCTCGCCTAACTTCTTGATTATTTTGCCAAGGCACCGATTGGATTTGCCCAGATACTTCAGCGCCGATTTGCACTTGATGTGCGTTAACGAATGAATCATCGGTGGCCAGATATTGGTCAGAATAATGCAAATAGCCCAAACCCAGCCACACACCCAGCAGCAAAATAATTAACAGAATAATCAACCGAATGCGCGAAGCATTCGTTTTTTTAGTGAGGGATGGGGCGGACGGATTGGGCGGAGAATTAGGCGCGGATGGCGTGGTCTCAATGCCTTGCGGGGCGGACTTGACGTTGCCCCCGGTGGAATCATCAAGCGATTTAGATGTTGGCTCCTTGGTTGCTTGACTCATGACACATCTGCTCCAGATTGTTTTTTGTTTTCGCTAATAAGCGGATAAATTCTTCGCGCTCGTCGCTACTCAGCACCGCCAAGATAGCGTGCCGAACCATGCCGAGTTTTAAATCGGCTTCGCGAATTTGCTTGGCGGCTGATTCAATTAACCAAATCGTTTTCGCGCGGCGATCATTTGGTGCGACCCGACGCTCAATCCAACCCAATCGCTCCAAGCTATCGAGCAGCTTCACGAGAGTTGGTCCCTCAATGCCAAGCTCGCTCGCCAGTTCTTTTTGCGTTTTGCCTTGGCCTTCATCGCGCAATACCCGGATGACCGACCACGCTGAAGCGGTTATGTCATATTCCGCCAGTACAACGTTCAGCTGTGCCCGCCACATTCGGTTTGTATCAAAAAACAAACGAGCCGCCTGTTCATCGGTTACGGTTGAAGGTTCTGTGTACATAATAGTAGCCACCTAATTATTTTTCCATAAAATTATTAAACAATAGATGTTGACGATGGGCAAGTGCCGCAAGTGACAGTGCAATTTCGTTAAAATCTAATAAGTAAGTCTAATCAAAAACATCAATAAATAAAAATTTATTCCCATATAAGAAAAAATCTCGGTGGGTGGCCAAGCTGAGCCCCAGCAAAATGCACCTTTGGATTCATATTTTTTGCTTAATTGCGCGGCGTGAAGTGTTCTTTGCAGGCTGATTGTTTTATCATGCGCACCCATCTTCTCTGCCATTTTGGTGATTTTAGGTTCTTTTGCCTCAATTGCCCGCAAGGCTTGCCATTGCGATTGGCCGTGGTTTCTTTCAGGTATTTTTCAAGATGGCGCGGTTATGACTAAATTTGTCTTCGTTACCGGTGGCGTAGTTTCATCCTTGGGTAAAGGGATTGCTGCGGCGTCTTTGGCCGCGTTGCTGGAATCTCGCGGCTTGCGCGTGACCTTGTTAAAGCTCGATCCTTATATCAATGTCGATCCCGGCACCATGAGCCCCTTTCAGCACGGCGAAGTTTTTGTGACCGAAGATGGCGCAGAAACCGATCTTGATTTGGGCCATTATGAGCGCTTTGTGCGCAGCCCCGTCGGCAAACGCAATAATTTCACCACCGGTCGGGTATATGAGTCGGTGATTCGTCGTGAGCGGCGGGGCGATTACCTCGGCGGTACCGTGCAAGTTATCCCGCACATTACCGATGAAATCAAACGCCGCGTGCTGGAGGGCAGCAAAGGCTACGATGTGGCGCTGATTGAAATTGGCGGCACGGTGGGCGATATCGAATCGCTCCCCTTTCTTGAGGCGATTCGGCAAATGGGGGTTGAGCTTGGGCGTGAGCGCGCGATTTATATGCACTTAACCTTGGTGCCTTATATCCGCGCCGCCGGCGAGGTTAAAACGAAACCCACCCAGCACTCGGTCAAAGAGTTACGCTCCATTGGTATTCAACCCGATATTTTACTGTGCCGCTCCGAGGTGACCCTGCCCGATGATGAGCGCCGTAAAATTGCCTTGTTCACCAATGTTGATTTTGATGCGGTAATCTCAGCGATTGATGCCGATACCATTTACCGCATTCCGCGCATGCTGCACGCTCAAAAGCTTGATGAAATTGTGTTGCGAAAACTACATTTACAAGCCGGTCCGGCCAATCTCGCCGAATGGGATCGGGTCGTTGAGGCGCAAACTAAGCCCGATCGGATTGTCGATATTGCGATGGTCGGCAAATACGTCGATCTGCTGGATGCCTACAAAAGCCTGAACGAAGCCTTGTTGCATGCGGGCATTCAAACCCGTACTCGGGTGAATATTCATTATTTTGATTCTGAGCGCTTTGAGCACGAACCCACCACCGTGCTGGAAAGCATGGATGCGATTTTGGTGCCCGGCGGTTTTGGTGAGCGGGGCGTTGAAGGCAAAATTGCTGCCGTACGCTATGCGCGTGAATCGCGCAAACCCTATCTTGGCATTTGCTTAGGCATGCAGGTCGCGGTGATTGAATATGCCCGCAATGTGGCCGGTCTTGCCGGCGCACACTCCACCGAGTTTCGCAAAGATTCACCGCATCCGGTGATCGCCCTCATCACCGAATGGCGCGATGAAACGGGCGAGCTCGTCGTGCGCGATGAAAAAACCGATTTAGGCGGCACCATGCGTCTGGGCGCGCAGCGCTGCGAATTAAAAGCGGGCAGCCGCGTGGCTGAGGCTTATGGGGCGACCGAAATTAGTGAACGGCATCGGCACCGCTTTGAGTTCAATAATGGCTACCAAAAACCTTTGGAAGCGGCGGGCTTAACCTTTTCTGGTTTCTCGGCGGAGAATCATTTGGTTGAAACCATTGAACTAGCCGATCACCCGTTTTTTATTGCCAGCCAGTTTCACCCAGAATTTAATTCAAATCCGCGCGATGGCCACCCGCTGTTTACCGCATTTATCCACGCGGCATTAGCGCAGCGCGCAGGTGGCCTTAAAGCCGAGGTTTTAGAATGAACTTGCTGAACTTTAACGTGGGCTTAAATCAGCCGCTATTTTTAATCGCCGGCCCCTGCGTGATTGAATCGGAAACGTTAGCGCAAGAAACCGCCGGCGCCTTGAAAGCAATGGCCGAACAACTCGGTATTCCATTTATTTACAAAAGCTCATTTGATAAAGCGAATCGCTCATCGGGTTCGAGTTTTCGCGGACCAGGTTTAGCGCAAGGCTTAGCGATTTTAGAGCGCGTAAAGCAAATCATCAAAGTGCCTGTGCTCACCGACGTGCATGAAGATACCCCCTTAAATGAAGTGGCCGCGGTGGTGGATGTGTTGCAAACCCCGGCGTTTTTGTGTCGCCAAACCAATTTTATACAGAACGTGGCGCGCCAAGGTAAGCCTGTCAATATCAAAAAGGGGCAATTTCTCGCGCCTTGGGATATGGCGCATGTGGTCGAAAAAGCGCGTGCGGTGGGTAATACCCAAATTATGGTGTGCGAGCGTGGCGCAAGTTTTGGTTATAACAATTTGGTGTCTGATATGCGCAGCCTCGCTGTGATGCGCCAAACTGGTGCGCCCGTTGTGTTCGATGCCACCCATTCGGTGCAATTGCCCGGGGGGCAGGGCGCAAGCTCGGGCGGGCAGCGTGAATTTGTGCCGGTGTTGGCACGCGCCGCGGTAGCTGCGGGGATATCTGGTTTGTTTATGGAAACGCACCCGGATCCGGCAAAAGCCCTATCTGATGGCCCCAATGCGTGGCCGCTGAACCAAATGGCGGATTTATTGCATACCTTAGTTGAGATTGATCGCTTGGTTAAGGCCGCAGGCTTTCCCGAGCAGGCGTTGTTGGCGCCCTAAACTATGGGGCTCAATGATTGGCTTATCGCTTAGGCGTGTCGTCGTGTCGTCATACCCGTGCGCCATACTGAATTTTTAATTATTTTATAACTGGAGAATACCCATGACAGCCATCGAAGGCTTACGCGCCCGCCAAGTAATTGATTCTCGTGGTAACCCCACCGTTGAAGCCGAAGTATTTGTGAGCGGCGGTTTTATGGGGCGGGCCATTGTGCCTTCTGGCGCTTCCACGGGCACCCGTGAGGCGATTGAACTGCGCGATGGCGACAAAACCCGCTTTGGCGGCAAAGGCGTGAGCCGCGCGGTCGCTAATGTAAATGGGGAAATTTTTGCGGCCTTGAAGGGCATGAATATCCATGATTTGGCCGCCATTGATGCCAAAATGATTGCGCTGGATGGCACTGAAAATAAATCACGCCTTGGCGCTAACGCGCTTTTGGCCGTTTCATTGGCGGCGGCTCATGCCGCTGCGGCGGCCTCTGGTAAGGCTTTGTTTGATTATTTAGGCAAAGGCGAGGGCGTAACGTTGCCCGTGCCGATGATGAATATCATCAACGGCGGCGCCCATGCCGATAACTCAATCGATATGCAGGAATTTATGATTATTCCAGCCGGCGCCCCGAGCTTTTCTGAAGCACTGCGTTATGGCACTGAAGTGTTCCACGCTTTGAAAAATGTGCTGCATGAGCGCGGTTTGAATACAGCCGTCGGCGATGAGGGCGGCTTTGCCCCTGATTTGCCTTCCAATGAGTCCGCCATTCAAATTATTCTCGAAGCGATTGAACTGGCGGGCTTTGTGCCGGGCAAAGATGTGTTTATCGGTTTAGATGCCGCAAGCTCAGAGTTCTACAAAGACGGCAAATATCATCTCGAAGCGGAAGGTCGATCCTACACGTCAGCCGAAATGGTGGATTTATTTGCCAATTGGGTGAGCAAGTATCCGATTTTGTCGATTGAAGATGGCATGGCTGAGCAAGATTGGGCCGGCTGGGCGCTGCTTACCGAGCGTTTGAGCGCGAAAGTGCAACTGGTGGGCGATGATATTTTCGTCACCAACGCAAAAATTTTGCGTGAAGGCATCGATAAAAAAATTGGCAATTCAATTCTAATTAAAGTCAATCAAATTGGCACCTTAACTGAAACGCTCGATACCATGCGTCTTGCCGAAACCAACGGGTACACCAATGTGGTATCGCACCGCTCGGGTGAAACCGAAGATACCACGATTGCGGATTTAGCCGTGGCCACCAATGCCGGCCAAATCAAAACCGGTTCGATGTCGCGCTCTGATCGCATGGCTAAATACAACCAATTGTTGCGAATTGAAGAGGCGCTGGGCGCTCGGGCGAAATTTTTAGGCGCTGCGGTGTTTCGTCGTTAAGCACGGATCAAGGCGCTAACATGGAGCGTTTTCGTTGATTCGCGGCGTCGCTTTGGTGCTGGCCTTGTTGCTGGCGGGGTTGCAGTGGCGGCTTTGGTATAGTGATTCATCCCTGCCGGAAGTGTGGCATAAGCAAACACGCTTAGCTGAGCTTGTTGCCGCACAAGAATCCTTAACTGAGCGTAATCGCAGGCTGTATGCTGAAGTTGATGACCTTAAAACCGGCCTAGGCGCTGTTGAGGCGCGGGCGCGGTTAGATTTGGGTTTAATCGGGCCCAATGAAACATTTTATCAAGTCATCGAAGACAACCCAGCCCAGCCTATTACCCCCGTTCCGCTTGCCTCCAGCGTACCTCAGTCTGCCGCCGATGCGGATAGCGCCGATGCCCCCGCTGATGTTGCGCCCAATCCAAGTAAGCCGTAATGAATGCTGCCAAAGTGTCTGTATTATTGAGGACTTTCTTGTTGGCGCTGCCTGCTAAAAAAACAACAAGCTCGATGCATGCGGGTGTTTTGCATGCTTAAAGTATCGCCTTGGTGGCTGATTATCCCTGCGGCGGGTTTCGGTACGCGCATGGGCGTAGCTCGCCCCAAACAATATTTAGCCTTAGATTCGCGCAGCGTGCTTGAAGTGACTTTATCGCGATTTATTGGTTTGCCCGGTTTGCAAGGCGCGGTGATCGCCCTAGCGCCCGATGATGCGTTAGCGCCGAGCTTGCTCGCTCATTTTAAGGATTTTCCTGTGCACTTTACGGTGGGTGGCGCAACCCGTTCGGCCAGTGTGCGTGCCTTGCTGCATTATGTGCAGCAGCAAGGCGTGGATGAACGCACCCAAGTTTTGGTGCACGATGCGGCGCGACCTTGTGTGCGCCGGGCTGATATTGAAGCGCTGCTCACCTGTGCTTTTGCGGTAGAGGCGGGCGCTTTGCTCGCAACCCCCGTGCGCGATACGTTAAAGCAGGGCGATGCTAATCACACCGTGCAGGCGACCGTCCCGCGTGCGGGAGTGTACCACGCGCTTACGCCTCAAGCCTTTGCCTGTGGCCTTTTGATTCAAGCGCTGGATTTTGCCGAACAGGCGGGGTGCGCGATAACCGATGATGCGTCCGCCGTTGAGCTTATTGGCAAGGCACCTCACCTCGTGGTGGGTCATGCCGATAATATAAAAATCACCCACCCCGATGATTTACCGCTCGCGCGCTTAATTTTGCAGGCGCAGGGGCAGTGGCGCCCCGGGCTTGCACCGCTTGAGGGTTAACTTTTTGGATATTTTAAAGATGAATGACCCAAACCCCGCCACCGCTTCTTTGCTTGATGTTCCGTGGCGCATTGGTCATGGGTTTGATGTGCATGCGTTTATGCCCGGCGATCATCTCGTGCTAGGCGGTATTCAAATCCCCTTTGAATGGGCATTTAAGGCGCATTCCGATGGTGACGTATTAATTCATGCCTTATGCGATGCCTTGTTGGGCGCGGCGGCTTTAGGCGATATTGGGCAACATTTTCCTGATACTGATCCTAGCTTTTGCGGCATTGATAGCTGCTTGCTTTTGGCCGAGGTATTGCAATTGATCGGCGCGCAGCAGTGGCTCATCGGCAATGTGGATATCACCATCATCGCGCAGGCGCCGCGCATGGCAAGCCATATTCCCGCGATGCGCGCGCGCTTAAGCACCGTGCTTAAAATTTGCCCCACCCAAATCAACATCAAAGCGACGACGACCGAAAAGCTCGGGTTTACCGGCCGGGGTGAGGGCATCGCCGTCGAGGCAGTCGCGCTGATTACGCGCCCTGCCATGCGTTAACCTCCTTTGCCTTTGTCTGAACTCAATCGCCCGAATCGCCCCATGCAATGCGCTTATTTTGATGCCGGCGTTTGCCGCTCTTGCGTTTGGCTGCCGGTACCTTATGCCGCGCAGCTGGCACAAAAGGCGCAGAGCGCCGCTGCGCAATTAGCCG
Source organism: Halothiobacillus sp. (assembly GCA_023255735.1). GTDB lineage: Bacteria > Pseudomonadota > Gammaproteobacteria > Halothiobacillales > Halothiobacillaceae > Halothiobacillus. Next base: position 27,212 of record JAGDVP010000028.1, read on the forward strand.
CCTTCACTGCGCTTGCGTGGCGGCCGCCCGTACCCAGCGCCGAGCACGGGTTTCGTAATAAAGCCAAAATGGTGGTGTCGGGTACATCGCAGGCGCCCAAGCTGGGTATTTGGGATGCGCGGGGCTTCGGGGTGGATTTAACCGAATGCCGCTTGTATCCAGAAGCACTTCTTGCGGCATTTGAGCCGATCAAACGCCTGATTACGCGGTTAGCGCTTTCGCCTTATGATATCGCCGCACAACGGGGCGAGTTGAAGTATGTGCTGATTACCCATTCGCACACAGATAACTGCTTAATGGTGCGATTGGTATTGCGCTCAACCGCCAAGGTGGCCGCTATAAAAGCTGATTGGCCTAATTTTTTGGACGATTTACCCACCCTTGCGGTGCTGTCGGTCAATATTCAGCCCGTGCATCAGGCCATTTTGGAAGGGGAGGAGGAGCTCATTTTAAGCCCACGCCCAACCTTGACGATGGTTTTAAATGGCTTGCCTTTTTATCTTCGCCCGAAAAGCTTTTTTCAAACCAACACCGAGGTGGCCGCCCGCCTGTATGCCACTGCCCGCGATTGGGTGGCTGAGCTTGCACCGAAGGATTTGTGGGATTTGTTTTGCGGGGTGGGTGGTTTTGCGCTGCATTGCGCGCCCCATGTATCGGGCGAGGTGACGGGGATTGAGGTGAGTATTGAGGCGATTGCCAGCGCCCAGCAATCGGCCGCAGAATTGGGTTTAACCCAAGTGCAGTTTCGTGCGCTCGCCTCCGATGATTTTGTGGCCACGGCGGCAAAATTGCCTGCTTTGGTGGTGGTAAATCCACCGCGTCGAGGCTTAGGGGGAGATCTTTGTGCCTTTCTTAATCACGCGGCGACCCATCAAATCGGCTCTTCACCTGGCGCTTTGCAAAGCCCGTTGCAATGGGTGATTTATTCAAGCTGTAACCCCGAATCGCTCGCGCGTGATTTAGCTGCGCTCCCAAGATTTACACCCATTCGCGCCCAATTGTTTGATTTATTTCCGCATACGGCGCACAGCGAAGTGTTGGTTTTGCTCGAACGTAGGCCATAAATTGCTTTGCGGGGGCTTATTGGCTGCCATTGCCGAATAATGCCGGTTTTTTGGGCGGATGAATGCCATAAGGCAAATTGGGTTGCAGGGTTTCAATTAAGCCACTCTCCATGGCTTGAGTTTGCATGAGGGCAAGGCCGGGGTCGGTATTCGTGTTTTTATTCAAAATAAGCAGGTACCACGCGTTGCCGATCGGCTGGATAGATTGCACGGATTGAGTTTGAAACGCCCGATAAAGCTGGGCGAGCGTATCGGCGGTGTCGGGCAGATTGGGCTTGAGTTTGAACAGGTATTCACCCGGCAGAGCCGTGGGATTTTGTGTCATCGCATGGGGCTTCGCGGGTGGAGGTTCAGAGATCGGTGTTAAACCGGCACTTTGACAACCGGTCAGCATCAAGGGCGCGAGCAGCGCGGTGATAAAAGGTATTTTCATACGCCAAGCCCTGTTTTGCGTTGGGTGCCCAGCCCGCGATACAGTGCAAAAATTAAGCCGAACAACAGCAAAAACCCAAGGTTCATGCTGCCCCCTCCGCCTGATGTCGGGGTTGTGACTTGGAAGCTTTGCGTCGCTTGTTGGCCATAAGTATCGCTGACGGTGAGATTAACGCTCGAAGTGCCGCCAGCCGTGGCCAATAATTGCAGGGTGCAGTTACCCGCAGCGGTGCAGGTGGTTTGGCCGGTAATACCGGTGTTGGGCAGCACGGCGGTATTGCTGCTGGTGGCGTTAAGGCTTAATGCATCAAGGCCGCTGATCGTTACGCTCACCGGTTGGCTGACGCCTACGGTTAAGTTTATGTTCGCAATGGGTGCGATACTTAAATTAATTTTCGCCAACGCATTAATCGCGCTAACCACCTTGCCCGATGTGGTTTTGCCGGTAAGCGAAGGGGCGGGTGTGCCACTGGTTTCAATGGCCTGAATAATTTGATCCGGCGTGGCGGTGGGTTTAGATGCCATGAGCAGCGCGGCAATGCTCGACACGATCGGGGTGGCCATTGATGTGCCATCCAAAACCCCCATCGCCGTTGTATTTTGAGCAACCGTATCCAAGGTGAGGAGGGCTATTAAAGGCCCAATATCATTGCCACTGGCATCGGTGCGCAATTCGAACCCGATAGTGCAAGCTGCCGCCGCGCATTGATCCACAGGCAACGAATTGGCGGGCGGGGTTAATGAGCCGGTGACTTTATCGAGGAGTGTGCCGCCGTTAAATGGGTTCTGGTTTCCTGTGATGACGGCGGTGCTTAAATAATCACCCGAGCTGACTTTACCTTGGCGATAAAAGTTTAAGGCCACATGCTGAACATCGGCGCTGAAGCTGAAGGGTGCCCATATCTGATCCACCGTGTTATTGGCATACACATTGGTGCCGCCATAGGGGACGGGGTCCACCAAAATGGGTACGCCAGTGGTTGTTGAGCCATAGCCCCAACCTGAGCCGGCGTGAAAACTTCCCGTCCAGTTTTTAAAGTCCGTGGTTTGGCTGGCGCCCGCCACGGTGCTTAGGATATTGGTGCCCGGCGCGCCGACATCGACACTGGTTGCGCCATAATTTGAGAAGCTGGCTAATTGAAAGGCTTGATCCACGGCTGCCACGCAAATGAGGTTGCTTTGCGTGAAATTGCACGGATAAGTCGGGGTTTGATCGTTATCCACGCTTTCGTTGCCAGCCGCCACCACAACGATCACCCCTTTGCTTTGCGCGTTGGTGATGGCATCGGAAAAGGCGGGGTCGAGTGTGCCGCCACCCAAACTTAAATTAATCACCTTGGCCCCATGATCGACCGCAAAGTTAATGCCTTGCGTGACGGTTGCGGTGGTGCCACCCGTCGAGCTCAGTGAGCGAATCGCCATGATGCTCGCTTTTTGGCACACCCCGGAGCCTTCAATGCCATTGTTGGCCTGAGCGCCAATAATGCCCGCGACATGCGTGCCGTGGTGCTCATCCCCCGTGTTGGGGTAGGGGTTGTTGTCGTTATCGATAAAATCGTAGCCATGATAGGGGTAGGCGCTGCCGCCATTCCACATGCTTGCGGCGAGATCTTGCTGGGTGTAGTTAATGCCTTCATCTACCACTGCCACGGTGACCGATGAACAATCGGATTGATGCTTCCAAGCCGCTTCAATGCCAATATCATCGCCCGCAATGCCGGGATTATTGGTGGCGTAATCGGCATTGCTGATGGTTTGGCCGCTGTTTTTCAGCCCCCATTGTTGGCCGATTTGCGGATCGTTGGGAAGCGCCATGGCGTGGTAAATGTAGTTGGGTTGCACCGCGGCAACCCCGGGCAGGGCGCGCAATTGCGCCATGGCTGAATCGAGCGAATCAAAGCCGGGTTTGAGTTCAACTAACTGATAGCCAGTGTGGCCAATTGCCGTGACGCGAGTGACCATAGCAGCCATGGCGGGTTGAGCGCTTTGTGCGGAAAGATCGGTGTTGTAACGAATCAGTACCTGCCCCTGAACTACTTGTGGGGCGGTTTGGGCTGCGCCCATTTGGCTTACCGCCGCGGCTGGCGTCAGCTTAATCGCATCGGTGTTGAGGGTCAGGCTTGTGGCCGCGCCAAGGAGGGGGTAGCCCGCAGTGGCGATAACCAAGGCGATGAGGGTGCGTTTTTGTGTGGTGCGTTGCATCATGGTTTGGCAATTCCATTTGGCTGGTTTTAATTATCGCGCACAAATTAGCATAAGTTTGTGACTTTGAAATGTGACAGGCCGCGTTAAGCGCTTAAAGCTAGTGTTTTGGGCACCGTGGCGGGGTTATATCGCTTGCTTGGGCACCAAATGGTGTTTTAAAAAGCCGGCTAATTCATCCATGTGCTGGCCTATTTCATCGCTGGCATCATGCTCGCCGGGTAGGATTCTTAAAATAACCTCGTGATGCGGGCGGCGTTCATAAAGGGCTTTTGCATCGTCGGGCGGTACGGTGGTGTCCTCGCTGCCGTGCATAAGCAAGATGGGGCAGCGGATGCTTTGGATGCTGTTGACGGGCGCAATGGCATCAAAGCGGTAGCCAATCACCCACTGCACATAGGTGAGCACATACCAGCCGAGCGGAAAAAACGGCAGGCCTTTTTCTGCCAGCCAGCGGCGCATCATGCCATCGGGGTGGGCAAACGCGGCGAGGCTCACCACGGCAGAAATATCCGCTCGGCGCGAGGCGGCAAGCAAGGTGGCGGCCGCGCCGACGGAATGCCCGATGAGCGCGGTGCGCTTAATGCTTAAGTCGGGTTGGGTTTTAAGCCAAGCGAGGGCTGCGTCAATATCTTCAGCAAAGCGGGGCATCGATGAGAAGTTATCGCTATCGCTGCTGCCGTGATTGCGGGCATCAAACAGCAGCACGCTAAAACCCGCCGCCTGCAGTGGGCGCGCCAAGGGCAGCATGAGTTCTCGATTTGCACCCCAGCCGTGGGTGATGACGACAAGGCCTTGGTTGGGCTGGCCGGGGAGCAACCAGCCATCCAGCATTCGATGGCGTTGGGTGGGTATGCGGATGGCCTGGCCAGATAACCCATGCTCGGCGAGGGTGTAAAGAATGGGTTCACGCGGGGCAGTCAAGCTTCGGCGCAATCGGCGGTTGAGTAACAGCAACAGCAAGATGAGGGTGGCGCTACCGATGAGTGCAGAGATTAAAAATATCATTGCAAGGGATTAACTCGTGGGTTCGGGCATGGTTTTAGGTAGGCTGATTTGCACCCGTGTGCCGCCGCCCTCACGCGGTAAAATCAGGATATCGCCGCCCATGCCGCGTACGATGGCTCGGGCAATCGCCAGCCCTAAACCACTGCCGCCGGTATGTCGCGCGCGGGAGGATTCCAAGCGAACATAGGGCTCAAAAACCCGCTCTCGATCGGCTTCGCTAATGCCAGAGCCTCGATCTTCAATCGATAGCGTGAGGTGATCCCGCGATTCATTAAAATATAAATCAATTTGGCCATTACCGTAGCGACGCGCGTTTTCGAGAATATTTTGCAGGGCGCGTTGCAGGGCTTGTGGGCGGGTTTTGATGGGCTGATAGGCCTCGCCGTGGCGCGTGATATGGGCGCCGAGCAGTTCCATGTCTTCACAGAGAATATCCAGCAAGGCGTTGAGATCAAAGGCCACAATCGGCTCAGAGGGCGTGCCCGCCCGCAAAAAAGCCAGCGTATGGCCGATCATGTCATCCATCTCGGTTAAATCCGCTTCAATTTTTTGCTTCAGCGCATCGTCGGGTAAATGGGCGATGCGCAGGCGCAGGCGCGTGATGGGCAGACGCAAATCGTGCGAAACCCCCGCCAGTGCTTGGCCACGGGCTTCTATCATGCGTTTAATATCGTTTTGCATTTGGTTAAACGCGCGCGCTGCTCGGGCAACTTCACGCGGACCGTGTTCATCAAGCGGAGCTTGGTCGAGATGTTTGGGCAGCTGGGCGGCCGCCATGGCTAGGGCATCCAGCGGGCGGGTGAGTCGCCGCACCACAAAGCCGATGCCCACAATCACTAAAACGCCGAGTAACAAAAGCCAGCCCATCGTTCTAAACGGCCAGCGAATGGGCGGGGGCAGGGCATGGCGCAGGGTAAGCACACTGCCATCATCCAGCCGCGCTTGAATGAGTAAAAACCGCTCTTCGTGCGGCGGGGGCAATGGCTTGATTTGCCAAGGATGCGTGCGTGCCCAAAGCGGGGTGGGCAGTTCTAATTGTTCGCTGGCTAAGGTATCAAGCTCGAACGGGCGCCTAGGGTAATCTTCCCATTGCACGGCGAAGACTTGCAGGGGAATCGGGGTGAGCAGGGCTTTGCGTAGCCGCGCGGCGAATAGTTCACTGGCTTGGTTGATGCGATCAGTTTGGGGGTGCTTTTGGGGCTCTCGCCAGGCTTGCCGAGCCAGAAGCCGGGTGGGTGGGGCACTGAGCCAGCGTGCCAGTTGGCGCCGCTCTGCGGGGGTGGCTTCATTTTGAATCTGGATAATTTGGGCAATGCGTTGCACCGCATAATCGCCTAATAAGCGCTCGCCCAAGCGGGCACGATCGGTGAGCAGCAGGCTTAAACTTAGCGTAAAGGCCGCCACAATCCCTAAAATCAAGGCCAGTAAAATTTGGCCAAATAAGCTTTTAGGTAGAATATTGAGCGAGCTTCGTGCCGCCGGCTTGCGTATCGGATGAAAGCGGCGGGAGGGGGACGATTCGCTTAAAGGGGCGGTAGGCAATCTTTTATCCTTGGCGACTATTTTGGGCGACCGGGCAGCGCCGGAGCCGCGCCCAATTGATTGGTAATCAGCATGTAGCCTTCATTGCGAATGGTTTTAATCAGGGTAGGCTCGCGGGCATCATCCCCCAAACGGCGGCGCAGGCGGCTCATCATCACATCAATGGTGCGATCTAGTGGATCCGCATCGCGTCCGGCTAGGGCATCCATCAGCTGATCCCGTGATAGCACATGGTTTGGGTGTTCTGCCAAGGCTTTGAGCAAACGAAACTCACCGGTGGAAAGCGGGGTGACCACCTGATCGGCGCCCACAAGATGCCGTGCGGCTAAATCGAGTATCCAGCCGCCGAAGTGCAAATTGCGCACCGTGCTACCTTGCCCCTGCTGTTCGGCACGGCGAAAAATACTGCGAATGCGCGCCAGCAATTCGCGGGGATGAAAGGGCTTGGGCAGATAATCATCAGCGCCCATTTCCAAACCAATAATTCGATCCATCTCATCGCCCCTTGCCGTGAGCATTAAGATGGGCGTGCTCATTCGAGCGCGCACGTTGCGGCACAGTGTTAAGCCATCATCGCCGGGCAGCATCACATCTAGAATGATAAGGTCAATCTGCGTATCGGCGAGTCGAGCCCATAAATCGCCGCCTTCAGCCGCCTCAATCACAAGATAACCTTGCTCACTTAAATAGGTGTGCAACAGGGCGCGTAAATCAGGATCATCATCGACAACCAATAAGGTTTTCATGCGGGTCTCACTTTGCTCAATCAATTACCCCCATCTTAGCCGAGTGGCGGCTGGGCACTGAAACTTAACTTCGGTAAATAACAAAATACCCACACGCGGTTTACATAATGCAGGCAAATTGCAATGCTGGGTTTACGATCGATTGTTTCAATAGCCAACCTACTGAGATGTTTCTTGTTTTTATTGAGAGGTTTCGCATGAACAATCACCCATCGTCGAATGTGTTGTCGAAAATTGCCGATCGGCCGCAAATGCACCGCGTCACTCTAATTGCCATGGGCGTGATCGCCTTATTTGCTGTGGGCATGAATATCAGCCGAGCAGACACCCCCATCGCACCGCCCGGCGTGACAGTGCAACCCAGCAATCCCCCTGGCATGCAGCACCGCATGAACCCCGAGAGAATGGCCAAAATGCGCGAACGCCGCAAGGCACATATGACGCAAGAACTGGATACGATGTCTAATCGTCTGCAAATTACGGCCAGTGAACAGCCCATATGGGATCAATACAAAGCGGCGCGAATGGGGCTGCTGCCCGATGAGATGCCCGGCATGAAGCCTTCCATGAACGCGGCGGACATGGCGCAAATGCGGGCTGAACGCGCCAGCGAAATGGCAAAAAAATTGGGTGTATTGAGCACTGCGACAACGCAATTGCGTGCCGCACTGGCACCCAATCAGCAGCAAGTACTGGATGAAATGGCACACACTTGGCGTGGAAAAATGCAGCATCATCGGCCGGGTGAAGAGCGCTTATCTCACCATTCGTGATGCGCTGATGCCTTAATCTTAAGTTCTTTGAACCAAACCCGCCCTCAGTGGCGGGTTTTTTATTCCAATATTTTTGTGGCCGCTTGACAATTTAAAACTAAAATATCTAATATTTTAGTTATGAAAACGGAATACCTAAATCAAATCCCCGATAGCTGGGCTGAGACTGCCGAAATTTTTACCGCCTTAGGCGATAGCCATCGGCAACGGATTTTGTTGCTGTTCGAACCGAATGAACAACTCACTATTTCGCAAATCGTGGCGGTATTTCCGCTGTCACGCACCGCGATGACCCACCACTTGAATGTTTTGCGCGATGCAAAATTACTCACGAGTGAAAAAATCGGCAAAGAAGTTTTCCTCAAAGTGAATACCGAGTTACTGCTGCACACGTTCTCGTTGCTGGGCGGTTTTGTGCAAAACTTACACAGTCAAGAAAGGAATCAAGATGAATAAAACGTTGCAAACACTCATTCGGAGCTTGCTCCGACTTATTTTACGCCCCCTGTTTCGGATTGAGGTGCGGGGTGCGGCGCCAACACACCGGGGTGATGCAAAACTGCTGGTTTCGGTGGGGGCTTAAATTAGTGGATACCGTGGCGGTTGATCCGCTGCGGCCAATCGGCATGAAAACCGTGCTTAAAGCGTTAAAGTCGGGCCGACCGGTGGTGATTTTTCCCGAAGGCCGTATTAGCAATACCGGCGGGCTTATGAAGGTGTATGACGGGTCGGCCATGCTGGCCACTTTGAGCGGGGCGGAACTTATTCCCGTGCGTCTTGATGGCTTAAAACGCAGTTATTTCAGTCGGATGTCGTCCGAGCAGCCGAAATCATGGCTACCCAAAGTAACCCTCACCCTTTTGCCCGCCACCCGGATTGATTCATTTAAGACCCCGAGGGTAAGCCCAAAGGCGTGGTGTGGTCGCATCGCGCGCTTATGGCCAACGTGGCGCAAGTTCAATCCGTGTTTGATTTAACACCCACCGATAACCTGCTGAATGGATTGCCTATTTTTCATGCTTTTGGTTTAACGGGTGGGCTGCTCTTACCCTTGCTAACCGGGGCGCGGGTGTTTTTGCACGTATCGCCGCTGCAGTACAAACTGGTGCCAGAAATTGCCTATGATCGCAATTGCACCCTGCTATTTGGCACCAGCACCTTTTTAGCCAACTATGGCAAATTTGCCCATCCTTATGATTTTCACCAATTGCGCTATGTCATCGCTGGGGCCGAAAAACTCAATCCGGCCGTTCAAACTTTGTGGTTTAACAAATTTGGTTTACGCATTTTGGAAGGTTATGGTGTCACTGAAACCGCGTCTGCTTCTGAAAGTCGCCAACATCGCCCTGCTGGGCTCGGGCAAAATTGATTACCAAACCTTAAAACTATAGGCGCAGGAGGCCGTATGAATCCCATCGCTGACTCGGGCGACAATCGTCTTGTTTCCATGGGCATGCTTGCCTTGTTGGCCGCCCAATTTTTATCGGCAATGGCGGATAACCTGCTCTTTGTGGCCGCAATTGCCTTACTTAAAGGAGCGAGCGGTGGTGATGCATTACTGCCGGTGCTGCAAGTGGTTTTTGTTATCGCGTTCATCGTATTGGCGCCCTTTGTCGGGCCGTTTGCCGATGGGTTCTCCAAAGGGCGGGTGATGTTTTATGCCAATTTCATCAAATTAGCCGGTGCGAGTTTCATTCTATTCGGCGGCAATCCCCTGTTAGGCTACGCCGTTGCAGGCATCGGTGCGGCCATTTATTCGCCCGCAAAATACGGCATACTTACTCAATTAGTGCCTCCAGCTCAATTGGTTAAAGCCAATGGTTTGCTTGAAGCTTCCACCATTGTTGCCATCTTGCTGGGCGTATTAGGCGGCGGGTATTTGGCTGATCAATCCCTTTCCCTCGCTACCGGTGTGGCTGCAGGCTTGTACGTATTGGCTGCGGCGGCCAATTTGGCCATTCCCCGCTTGCCGAGCATTCAGCCCTTAACGGGCAACGATTTGCGCCACATGCCGCGTATTTTTGGGCATAACTTAAGCCTTTTGTGGCAAAACACCGATGCGCGGTTTTCAATTTTAGGAACCAGTATTTTTTGGGGTATGGGCTCAACCCTGCGATTGCTCATGTTTGCTTGGGTACCGGTCGCACTCGGTTTGCTCGATAATCAAGCCCCCGCCAATTTAATGGGTGTTGTATCCATCGGCATTATTGTGGGCGCGGCCTTTGCGGCCTTCACAGTGAAGCTTGAGCGCGTTAACACGGCCTTGTGGGGTGGCTTGGCATTAGGGCCGCTCGTGTTAATGCTCGCTCCATTGCATCACCTTGAGCCAGCTGCCGCCGTGTTATTTGGTGTGGGGGTGGCCGGCGGGTTTTTTGTTGTGCCATTAAATGCCTTATTGCAAGAGCGCGGCACCGAAACAATTGGCGCAGGGCGCACGCTGGCGGTGCAAAATTTATTTGAAAATACCGCCATGTTGCTCATGGCTGGCATCTATTTGGGTCTAACCGCCTTGGGGTTTTCTGCCATTACCGTGGCCTACGGCTTTGGTATTTTGGTGCTGATTGCCCTGCTGGTCATTGGGGCAAATCGCCTGCGGGCGCAGCTCATCACCCCAGCGGATTAATACCCGCGCCGCGCAGCAGGCGGGCGGTCGCAATTAACGGCAGGCCCATAATGGCCGTGGGGTCGCACGAGTGCATCGATTCGAGCAGCGTAATGCCAAGCCCCTCCGATTTCATGCTGCCGGCGCAATCAAAAGGGCGTTCTTGCGCGATATAGTGGGTAATTTCCGTGTCGCTTACGTCGCGCATTTGCGCCGTTACCGTCTCAAAACTGGTTTGAACATGGCCGTGGGCATCCATAACCGCCACGGCGACATGAAATAAGATGGTTTGCCCCGACAGCATGCGCAGCTGCGCGAAGGCTTGTTCAGCTGAATGCGGCTTGCCTAAAATGTGGCTGCCACAGGCAACTAATTGATCGGAACCAATCACCACCGCCTGCGGATGCCGCGCCGCAACGGTGCGGGTTTTTTGCTGCGCCAACCGCAAACAAGCTGCTTGCGCATTTTCGCCTGCCTGCACCTGCTCATCAATCTCGGGTTTATCGATTTGATACGGTACATTAAGCCGATCCAGCAAGGCGCGTCGGGTAATTGACGAGGAGGCGAGAATCAAAGTTGGGGGTTTTTGCATAATCATTTTGCGTGCCGAGCAATAAATCGCTAATATTATACGATTCTGGTCTGGCATTTGGATTTGTTCTTGCCGCACTGCAATTTTAAGCGTTCGAGAAGGGCTTAGTTCATTGGGTAAAAGTGCAAACAATGCGGATTCTGTGCTCAAGGCGGGCGTGCCTGCCACTGAGCCGGCGGAAGTGCTGGTGCAATCAGCGGCGAGCTTGCCTAATTTGTTTGTACGCGCCTCGTGCGATAGCGAGCGTGTGTTTCGTGGGGCTGTGCGCCTAGGGGATTTGCCTCGATTGGTGCAATGGGTGCCCATGGATGAACCCGATACACTGCTCGCGTTTTCGTTGCGATTCTTTAGAGATTCGGGGCGGGATTTATTGGCGGAGATTTCAGTGCAAACAACCGTGCAAATGGATTGTGCGCGCTGCTTGAAGCCTATGAGCTTGCCTTTGGTGAGCTCGTCGGTATTGCATTTTGTTTATAATGATGAGCAGGCGCAGCATGTCATTGAAGCGCGTGAGCCCGTTTTAATCGATGCAGAAGGCCGCATTGGCATTGCCGAATTACTGGAAGAAGAAGTCTTAATGGCGTTGCCGCCGGTTGCTATGCATGAGCATCAGTGCCGTCCGGCATGGCAGGAGACGGCGTCCAAAGAAGCGTTGCCCATTGCATCGGCTGAGCTTAGGCCAAATCCCTTTGCGGCTTTGGCCAAGCAGTGGCAAAAGCCTTTGTTAACCGCGCAGGATGAGGCGGTAAGAGAATCGAAACAAGTAGACGATGAGTAAAATTTCTCGCAATCCTTTGAACTTGGGGTTGCGTGTTTGGTTTGGCGCCTTGTGTTAAACAGGGCGCAATTTTTAAGTTAGGAGTTTAAAAAATGGCTGTTCAGCAAAACAAAAAAAGTCGCGCCCGTCGTGATACCCGTCGCGCCCATGATGCGTTGACAAAACCCACTTTATCTATTGATGCCACCAGTGGTGAAACCCATCGCCGTCATCAAGTAACAGCCGATGGCTTTTATCGCGGTCGCCGTGTTATTGCTGAAAAAGCCACTACCGAAGCTTAATTAACCGAAACTCGGTGATGGCGCAGGACAAAACTAACCTTGCGTGCCTAAGTGCGCAGGGTTTTTGTTTTGGCTGACTATTTAACCTGAGATGTTCGGCAAACGCTGGCCGTTTTGGGTTTATTTCCCACAAAATAAAAGCATTTGATGAGGCTCAGCTTGTCCATGAAGGCACAAATTGCGATCGATATGATGGGCGGAGATCATGGCCTGCCTGTTACTCTGGCCGCCGCCGCGCGTTTTATCAGCGAGCGGCCGCATGTGACGGTGTTATTGGTGGGCGATGAGGCGCTACTTCGGGCGCAATTGCCCGCGTATCACCTGGTAGAAGGTGATCGCGTGGTGATTGTGCATGCCCCTGAAATTGTGGCGATGGGGGAATCCCCGGCCGTTGCACTGCGCACCAAGAAGAAATCATCGATGCGCGTGGCGATTGATTGTGTACGCGATGGCTCGGCACAAGCGGCGGTGAGCGCGGGTAATACGGGTGCGCTCATGGCCACGGCCAAGTTCGTGTTAAAAATGTTGCCCGGCATCGAGCGCCCGGCCATTTGTACGGCCTTGCCCAACCGCAAAGGCCACACCCATGTGCTGGATTTGGGCGCGAATGTGGAATGTAATGCCGAGCATTTATTTCAGTTCGCCGTAATGGGCTCGGTTTTGGTTGAGGCGTATGACGATAATCCCTCGCCGCGGGTTGGCCTACTTAACGTGGGTGCCGAGGCGATTAAGGGCAACGACACGGTTAAAGCCGCTGCCGCTTTATTAGCCGACGGCCCCATTAATTACATTGGCTTTGTTGAAGGCGATGATATCTACAAGGGCGATCTGGATGTGGTGGTTTGCGATGGTTTTGTCGGCAATGTGGCGCTTAAAACCAGTGAAGGTTTGGCCAAAATGATTACCCAGTTTCTACGCGAGGAATTTGGCCGCAATTTATGGTCAAAACTGGCTGCCGTAATTGCTCTGCCGGTGTTGAATCGTTTGAAAAAGCGGCTTGATCCGGGCCGGTACAATGGCGCAAGTTTTTTGGGCTTGCAGGGCATTGTGATTAAAAGCCATGGCGGTGCCGATGTGGCGGCGTTTACCAGCGCGCTGAATGTGGCTTTGCGTGAAATTGAAAAAGATGTCCCTCGGCGCATTGATTTGCGTTTGGGGCAATTATTAAATGAGAAGGAATTAGTATGATTCATTCACGCATTACCGGCACGGGCAGTTATTTGCCGGAGCGAATCTTGACCAATCAGGAATTGGAGCAAATGGTTGAAACCTCCGATCTGTGGATTCGCGAGCGAACCGGCATTGAGCGGCGCCATATTGCCGCCAAAGATGAGCTCACCTCGGATTTAGCTGAACCGGCCGCCCGACGTGCGCTAGCCGCTGCGGGTAAAACACCTCGGGATGTGGATTTGCTGATTGTAGCGACAACCACCCCGGATCGAATATTTCCTTCAACTGCGTGTTTATTGCAGCAAAAGCTCGGGATTCATGGATCGCCGGCTTTTGATATTCAAGCGGTGTGCACTGGGTTTGTCTATGCCTTGAGTGTGGCCGATAAGTTCATTCAAACCGGCGCGGCCAAGTGCGCGCTGGTGATTGGCGCTGAAACTTTATCGCGGATTGTCAATTGGAATGACCGAGGAACCTGTGTGCTGTTTGCCGATGGCGCCGGTGCCGTGGTTTTGGAGGCCAGCGATACCCCAGGGATTATCAGCACCCACATTCATGCCGATGGTGCTTATGAGTCGCTTCTTACCACGGTAAAGCCCAGTGCAGACAACGATTTAAACCCTGCGCATTTGGCTGATGGCACGGCTTTTATCGAAATGAAGGGCAATGAAGTGTTCAAAATTGCGGTGAATACGCTCGGCCGAATCGTGGATGAAACCTTGGATGCAGCGGGCTTAACGGCTGCCGATATCGACTGGTTAGTGCCCCATCAAGCCAATATCCGCATTATTCAAGCCACGGCGCGCAAATTAGATTTACCCATGGAGCGGGTGGTGGTAACGGTGAACACACAGGGCAACACTTCGGCGGCTTCGGTGCCGCTGGCACTGGATACGGCCGTGCGCGATGGCCGTATCCAGCGGGGTGACACGATTTTACTGGAAGCGTTTGGTGGGGGCTTTACTTGGGGTTCTGCGCTGATTCGTTATTAACACGCTAAACAACTTCATGCGGCCGCATGTGGGTATTCTTGTGTTGGCATTGTTTTTGGTCTGTTCCAGAGTGCGAGGCGTTTTATGGCACGAGAAATAGAGCGTAAGTTTCTGTTAAATAATGAACGCTGGCGATCAGCGGTGTCGTCAACCCAGCATCTGGCTCAAGGATATTTAACCACCTTAAGCGCGGGCGCGCGGGCCTCTGTTCGGGTGCGAATCGCGGCGGATTGCGCCTATCTCAATATTAAAAGCATGACGCTTGGCATGGCGCGCGATGAGTTTGAATACCCGATTCCCCTAGCGGATGCCGCCCATATGTTGGCGCAATTGTGCTCAGGTGGCGTCATTGAAAAATATCGTCATCATGTGCATTTTGGTGGCTTGTTATGGGAAATTGACGAGTTTTTAGGCGCAAATGCCGGTTTAATTGTGGCTGAAGTCGAGCTCGAATCCGAGTCGCAAGAGCTGCTGCTGCCTGAGTGGGTAGGGTCTGAGGTGACCGCTGATCGGCGCTATTACAACGTATCGCTGGTTGCGAACCCTTACCAAAATTGGCATAAATAATGATTATATTCAATGCGTTAACGGCAGGATGCCCCAACTTGGGAGCAGGTTGATGATTCGGGTGATGATTGTCGATGACCACACCATGGTGCGCAAAGCGCTGGCGCATCTCATAGGCAGCGTGCCGGAAATTGGCGTCACTGCGGAGGCCGATAGCGGTGAAACGGCGCTGGCATTGCTTAAAACGCAAACGGTCGATGTGATTTTATGTGATATTCATATGCCAGGCATGGGTGGGCTTGAGGCCATTCGGCGTATTCAGGCGCGCTATCCGCACATTGGTTTAATTGCGGTCACCGCTGAGGCGGATGCGGCTTTGGCGCGTTCCGTTTTAGAGGCGGGCGTACATGGTTATGTCACCAAAGATGCGCCGCCTCAAGAGCTCATTACCGCCATTGAAAACGCGCAACATAAAATTCGTTTTATTTCATCGCGGATTGCGCAAGAAATTGCACTGCAATCCATGCGCAAAACCGCCGACCCCTTCGATAGTCTGTCCGGCCGTGAGCAGCAGGTGCTCATGATGATTCTGGAAGGCAAAAGTAATCAATTTATCTCCGATGTGCTCTGCGTTAGCCCTAAAACTGTGAGCACCTACAAGGTTCGCCTGCAGGAAAAACTGGGCGTGAATAACGATATTGAGTTATTGCGTTTGGCAGTAAAGTCTGGGCGGGTTGTTTTAAGCGAATGACCGAATCGCCTGCGCTGCCTGAATTTTTTGCACCGCAAGCCGCCAGTAGTGCGTCATTTGATGCGGCCGTATTCCTCAAATCGGTGAGTGAACGCCCGGGGGTGTACCGGATGTTTGATGCCACCGATAGTGTGATTTACGTCGGCAAAGCCCGCAATCTCAAAGCGCGGTTGTCGAGCTATTTTCGCGGCCAGCAATCCCTTAAAACTCAAGCATTAGTGCGGCATATCGCAAAGATTGAAACCACGGTCACGCAAACCGAATCTGAAGCGCTCTTGTTGGAATTTAATCTCATTAAAGCGCACCGCCCGCGCTACAACATTTTGCTGCGGGATGATAAAAGTTATCCGTGGATTTACGTGGCTACCGATCAGGCGTATCCGCGTATTGCATACCATCGGGGGACACGCAAACGCGCGGGGCGCTACTTTGGCCCGTATAGCGCGCCTAGTGCGGTGCGCGAAACGCTTATTTTGCTCGAAAAAGTATTCAAGGTTCGCCAGTGCGAAGACAGTTTTTTTCGCAACCGCAGCCGGCCCTGTTTGCAATACCAAATAGGTCGCTGCAAGGCGCCGTGCGTGGGGTATGTGTCGCAGGCTGAATATGGCCAAGATGTTGCTGATACGATGGCTTTTTTAAGTGGCCGCAGCCAAAGTTTAATCGAACAACTGGTCGCGCGGATGGAGCACGCGGCCGAACAGCTGGATTTTGAACAAGCGGCGCTCTTGCGCGATCAAATTAGCCAACTGCGCGCGATTAGCCAGCAGCAATCAATTACCGGCGTGCGCGGTGATGCTGATGTAATTGCCGCAGTGCGGGTGATGAATCTCGATGGGGTGGCGGTATCAACCATTCGAGATGGTCGGCATTTAGGTACCCGCTCCTACTTCCCCCAAGTGCCGGCAACCACTGAAACCGCTGAGATTATGAGCGCCTTTTTAGGGCAATATTATGCCGAGCGCGAGGCGCCGCCACAGATTTTTTGCTCTGAATTACCGCAAGAAGCGGAGTTTTTAGCCGATGCCCTATCAAATAGCGCCGGTCGCCGGGTGGTGCTCACGCAGCCCAAACGCGGTAAGGCGCGGGAATGGTTAGATCAAACCCAAAGCAATGCCTTGCAAGCCGCGCAAGAACGCTTGGCCAGCCGCGTGGGTTTAGATGCCCGCTTTGCCGCCTTGCGCGAGTTGACCGGCTTGTCGGCAATTAATCGCATTGAGTGCTTTGATATTTCGCATACCCAGGGCGAATTTACCGTGGCTTCGTGCGTGGTTTTTGGGCTGGATGGCGCGCAAAAAGATCAATATCGGCGTTACTCGATTGAAGGGATTACACCCGGCGATGATTATGCGGCCATGCACCAAGCGTTGCTGCGACGTTTTGGCCGAGCCCAGCGCGAAGGTGGCATTTTGCCGGATGTGTTATTAATTGATGGCGGTGCGGGGCAAGTGGCCCAGGCCCAAGCGGTGCTCGATGAGCTCGGTATTGCCACCCAAGGCGCGTGCAGTGTGTATCTCTTGGGCGTGGCCAAGGGCGTGGCGCGCAAAGCGGGTGAGGAGCGGTTAATTCGCCCAAAAAATGCCGATGGCAGCGGGGGGGCGGAGCACAAGCTCGGCCCGCATGATCCGGCGCTGCACCTGATTGCGCAAGTGCGTGACGAAGCGCACCGTTTTGCGATTACCGGTCACAGGGCGCGGCGACAAAAAGCCCAGACACAGTCGGATCTTGAAAAAATTCCCGGTGTCGGCGCTAAGCGCAGGCAAGCGTTGCTCAAGCAATTTGGGGGGTTGCGCGGCTTGCGCGCCGCGAGCGTGGCGGAATTATCCAAAGTATCGGGTATCTCGCACGCGTTGGCGGTTGAAATTCACGCTTGGCTCCACGAAGGCGTTGCTGCCACTTAAAATGTCTTACGAAAAAGTGGCTTTGGCTTTCTCAATATTATTTATAAATCAATAGGTTGTTTTGCATTGTTGCGATATTTTATCAAAAATAAGTTAATGCCTTTGCGGGGAATTCTGTACGGCCTATTGCTCGCAATCGGACTGGTTTGGGGTGTGGCATTGCCGGCATTTGCGGCGACATCGCTTGTGCCGGCCGAGCCAAAAGCACCTGCGGCGCCGGTGCTAACCGCTAATGATTACGCCACCATCACCAAAATGCTTGAAAATCCAGAGGCGCGGGCCGCGTTAATTGATCAACTCAATGCGCTCGCAAAGCAAGCCGCTGAAGCCCGCGGGGGCGGGGCTCTGCCCGCGTCTTCAGAGCCGCCAACGATCGCGGATCGCTTAGCATTTGATACCTCCGGCTCATTTAAATGGTTGGTGCAAACCGTATCGGATACCAGCCGCCGCATGAACCATCTATTGCATGCTCCGTGGTTTGTATTTAAGCCAGAGCAATTTTGGCAAGGCACCTGGCGCCTGGCGGTGCTAGTTTTTCTCGTGTATGCGCTCTTGTTTGGCGCGATCCGGCTCTTGCGGCCTATCTCATCGAAAATGGCTGATTGGTCTGAAGGCGCCTCAAAACGGCAGCATTTAATCCGCGCTTTGGTGGCGCTGGCAGCCTTAAGCGTGCTGGGTTTTGGTATTTTGGCGCTCATCTACATGCTGGGTAACGCCGTCTCGGTCGGGCTTGCCGAGAATAATTCTTATGGGTTGTGGCAACAATCCATGTTTTTAAATGCTTTTTTTGTGTTGGAATCGGCGCGATTGCTGTTGCGGATGCTTTTATCGCCTTCTTATTCTTGCCTGCGACTCTTTGCGATGAGCGCCCCGATTGCCCGCTTTTGGGTCAATCGAATCACCGTGCTGTTGATCGGTTTAGGCTACGGATTAATGTTCGCCGTGCCGGTCACGCGCCAAATCATGGGGAATGAGGTGGCGCAGTTGCTGATTTGGTGCTTGGCGGTATTTGGGTTGATTCTGAGCTTGAGTTCTATCGTGCAGCAAAGAAAAGCTATCCGAGCGGCATTGCTGCGCGGGGCTGATCGGCAAAGCTCGGGCTTGTTGAGTTGGTTACTGGTGTTTGTGGCGCATTCTTGGCACATCATGGCGATGGGCTACATTGCCATGGTGTTTTTGGTGGGGCTAACACGCCCCAAAGATGCGTTGCCGTTTATTGCTCAAGCAAGTGGCTACACCATTTTAGCCATTGCGGGCGGCTTGTTGCTCTCTGCTATTTTGACGCAAATGCTGGGCGGCGAGGTGCGCTTAAAAGAACATCATCGCCGCCGCGTGCCCATGTTAGAGCAGCGGTTAAATACCTATTTACCTTGGTTTTTACGCTTTATTCGGTTGTTAATTTTAACGACGAGTGTCGGGATCATTCTATTCGTGTGGCGAATTGCCGATCTGTTCAAATGGCTGGGGTCTAAAACGGGGCAAGGGTTTTTAACAACGGCGATTGATATTTTATTTTTGATTGTGTCGGCGGTTTTGCTCTGGTTATTTGTGGCCAGTTTAATTGAGGCCAAACTCAATGCGGAGCGTGATCACATGCCCTCGGCGCGGGTGCAAACGCTGTTATCGTTGTTTCGAAATGCCGTCGCCATTGCCTTGGTGACGATTACCGCCATGATGATTCTCTCGGAATTAGGCGTGAATATCGGTCCGCTGTTGGCCGGTGCTGGTGTATTGGGCTTAGCCGTTGGCTTTGGCGCACAAAAGCTTGTGCAGGATGTGATTACCGGGGTGTTTATTCAGCTTGAAAACGCCATTAACAAAGGGGATGTGGTGAGCGTGGGCGGCATTACCGGCACGGCAGAAAATTTATCAATTCGCTCGGTGGGGATTCGGGATAACTCGGGCACCTACCATATCGTACCGTTTTCCGCGGTCACGGTGGTATCCAATTACATGCGCGGCTTTGCTTTTCATAAAGCGGAATATGGCATCAGTTATAGCGACAATATTGACGAGGCCATTGTGCAGCTTCGAGCCGCCTTCGATGAACTGATGCAAGATCCCGATATTAAAGACAAAATTTTGGAGCCGATTCAAGTGCCCGGTGTGACTGAATTGGGCGCAAGTTCTGTGAATATTCGGGTGATGATTAAAACCACGCCGGGCGACCAATGGGCGGTGGGTCGCGCCTATAACCGATTGGTTAAAATTTATTTTGATAAAGCAGGGATTGAAATTCCGTTCCCGCAAAGCACCGTGCACTTTGCCGTTGGTGAGCAGCCTAACCCACTCTTGGATGCTAAAAAATCAGCCTCGGCGCCCAGTTCCTCGCCCCCGCCGGATGAGGTGCGCGGCAAGTAACGCAGGAAGCAATAAGCCTGCCACCGTGTGGCTGGTGGCAATCCAAGGCAAGCTTGGCTCAAAACTCACATACAAAAGCAGCGGCGCTGTGAGTAGTAATAGGGTAATAAGCAACAGCATCCCGCCGCCTGAGATGCGCCGTTCTTGCCGCAGCCAGCCCGCGCGGGCATGCACCAGCCACACCGCGCCCACCCAAACCAACAGCAGCAAGCCGCCGAGAACATGGGCGGCGGTTATCAAGGTGCGTGTTATGCCCGAAGGCGTCCATGGCAAGTCGATCTCCCACTGAAAGGTCAGCATCAGCGGCACCAGTGCCAACCCCGTTGTCAAGGCGATAAGCAACAGACCCACTAAAGCCGGTGCAAACCAGCCGGGGTAGCCTTGCTGTTTGAATTTAGCCAGCATGCTGGCCGCCTCGTGCGTGATGCGCGTGCGATGCTGGCGGAGCAAAAGCCGGGCAGGTGCCAAGCAATATCCCGCCCAATTTTTGCACCCAAGCGGCCGCCTCTTCGTGTGCCGATGCGCCCGCCACCTTGGTTAAGGCATCGGCGCGCCACGCATTCGGTGCGATCACGGTCCAGTGCCCATGGGTAAGCGGGTTTTGCTGCGCGATCAATTGGGCGGGGAATCGTTCGGGGTCGAGCCCCGCTGCTGAGGTCGCGCAAGCGCCATTTTGTATGCTACCCAAGAGTTCGCCGCCAAGCTCTTTAGCCAATTGAATCGGTTGCGGTTGACCAAAACAGCGCCAATCGCCACCGGCATTCACTACCGCTTGGGTGATGCCCATTTGGCGCAACCTTGCGATGGCACGATCAACGGCAAAGCCCTTAGCGATGCCGTCTAAGGTAATCAGCACCGCGCGCCGCCGCCGCACCCGGCAACCTAAGAGCTCAAGGTCATCCGCCGAGCCGATTGAAATAAAATCCACCCCATGATCGGGTAATTTTCCAGAAGCAACTAAAGCGCCGCCAACCGTCGGATTAAAGCGATGGTCACTTGCAAGGGTAATTTTTTTGGCCAAATGCAATACCCGCGCAGTCCAAGGGTGCACGGTTGTGGGCGCGCGCGCGCGATTTAAGCGTGATAACTCGCTATCGACCGCATGAAAACTCATCAAGGATTCAACTTGCGCGATATCCCGATAGGCGGCCGCAATCGCCCGCTCAATCTGTGCCTGTGGCTGATCTGCCCCTGCCGTAATCTCAACAAAAGTCCCCAAGGCAGGGCGTAACCTTTTGATGTGCTGCGTCATTTATTGGCTGCGGGTGATGCGAGCGCCACTTGCTGCAAGGCCAGCAATCGTTTAACGCCATTGGTAATGTTGCGGCAAGATAGACTCGCGCCACTGATATTTTGAATATCCTTGCCCAAGGCGAGCTGGCTTTGCAGGGTTTTGCCTAAAAACTGGCCGCGCCACGTGGCCTCGCGCACTTGGTCGCCATAGGTTTCCAAATATTCCATAATCTCAATGCCCAATACATGGCCATCCGGCGAGAGTGCAGCGGCGTAACGAATAAACTCGTGCTTGCCGATGACCCGATCTTCAATGTACCAGCCGACAAATTCGCCATTTTTCTCAACCCGCCACACAGGCTGCTCCTCCCAGCGTTGCTTTACTTGGGCAAGTTCTTGAATTTTTTCGCGCGCATCGGCGCTTAAAGTGACCTTCGCATCAATAAACGCGGTCGCGGAGGGGTACAAAGCCCGCTGCGCGCTGGCGGTATCGAAATATTCGCTCGCCTGTGCCATCGGCATCACCCAAGGAATGACCACCGGCGCCAGCAAAATAAAAGGGGTATAACGCATGATTTTGCCTCAAAAGTTGTAGCCGACTTTTAAACGAACCTCATTGCGTTCGTGATCGGCCAAATGCAAATCGGTGCGGTTATTAAAGCCCACTTGCTCGCTGGAACCCGCCCATTGTTTTGCCCATGTGAGCGTAAACCACCAATTCTTCGCGCCGTAATGAATGCTCGGGCCGGCAAAAAAATCCCAGTGATCAAATTCCCAGCCGCCACTACCTGGCTCGTCCGGGTTTGCCGCCGCATTTAGCACCTCCATATCAACCCAACCTTCCGCACCAATCGACCAATTCGGCGCAAATCGATACGAAACCCCAGAGCGCAACCGAGGGGCAATTGCGCTCTCTGTTGCACCACTGGCATTGTCTTTGGCCGTTTCGGCCTCAAGTTCAAGGTTGGTTAGCCATTGCAACTGGCCATCCATAAATGGTTTTTGCAAAATGAGCTTGGTTTCAAGCTCCCAGCCCCGAATGCCTGCACCGGTAATACCATCAACCGTGTCGTAGGTCAGCTCGCCATATAAAGCCACGCCTAAATCGTCTTTATAAGGCGAGAGCAGCATTTTTTTCATTTCAACTGAAAAGCCGCTGAGTTTGGTTTGCTTCAATGCCCCTTCAATTTCACCCGGAACCGGGCTGCCGCTGTAATTGTGCGAATAGCCATTCAGATAAAACGAGGCCGATAAATCGTTGGTCAGACCGCGCTCGTATTCCAGCCGGAAGTAATCCGCCTTGTAGCTGCCTTGCCGCTTGCCCAAATGTAAGGTATTCCATAAATACAGCTCATTGCCGCCTTGGGGCGTGGTTTCGGCGCCCACGGTGTAGCCAAGCAAATTTTCATCGGCTTTTGCCGGCGTAATCATCAAAGGTGCGAAAGCACCAATAAACCCCATCGAGGTAGCCAAAAAAACAGATGCGCGCGAAAAACCCTTCATAGATAACCTCTGAGTTAATTAACACCAACGAGAACCATTCGCATTATCGATATAAATTGTTCTATGTCAACACCAGGGGGAAATGAAAAATGCGCGCAGGGAGGGGCGCAACGTAAGCAAATCAATACCCAAAGGGAGTTCGAAAAGAGGCATTCTGCACATGGTTTATAAACATAAACCATTGAATTTGAATAATTAAATGAATTAAACTGCGCGCGGCATACCCAAGGCTTCGCGTTAATTGACGCCTAACCCAACTCGGGTGCACTATGACGTCAATGACGCAAAGAGCGGGTGTAAGCAAGAGCCGCTGCTTTCAATGTCATAAAAACTTCATATTTTTGTCATGAAGTGTCATTTTTGCATTGCGACAATTCAGATCAAGCTGTGTTGAGTCGCAGCTCAGGGTTTCCCGCTCAAACTGTTTAGGAGATGTTGTCGATGAAATTGAATAAGAAATTGATCGCAAGCGCGATTATTGCAGCTGCTGCTGCGTTCTCTGTTTCCGCTCAAGCTGAAGGCGTGAATAAAATTACCGGTGCCGGTTCAACTTTCGCCTACCCAATTATCTCTAAGTGGGCAACCGCCTATAACAAAGAGAAAGGCGTGGAAGTAAACTACCAATCCGTTGGCTCAGGCGCGGGCGTTAAGCAAGTAATTGCTAAAACAGTAAATTTTGGTGCCTCTGATGCGCCCATGTCGGTTGAAGACCTTGAAAAAAATGGCTTAACTCAGTGGCCATTAATTATGGGTGGCATCGTAGCCGTCGCCAACTTGCCCGACACCAAAGGTGGCGATTTGACCATTGATGGCACCGTGTTGGCTGATATCATGATGGGTAAAATCACCAAGTGGAACGATGCCGCGCTTGAAAAACTGAACCCAGGCAAAAAATTGCCCGACATGGATATCACTGTTGTGCATCGCTCAGATGCCTCAGGCACCACCGCGATTTTCACCAATTACTTATCAAAAGTTAGCCCAGAGTGGAAAGAAAAAGTCGGTGAAGGCACCACAGTTAACTGGTTGTCCAAAGGCAATTTGGGCGGCAAAGGTAACGAAGGCGTCGCCTCTTACACTGATCGCATCAAAGGTTCAATTGGTTATGTTGAATACGCGTACGCCTTGCAAAACAAAATGCCCTATATGGACATGATTAATAGTGCTGGCAAGCGCGTTGCCCCCACCATGGAAACATTTGGCGCTGCGGCATCACACGCTGATTGGAAAGGCACCCCGGGTTTCCGCGTTGTTTTGACTAATCAGCCTGGCGACACCAGCTGGCCAATTACGGGTTCAACTTTTGCGATTGTCCACACCAATCCAGAGAAACCTGCTGATGTTAAAGCGGTGTTAGATTTCTTCAAATGGACCATGGCGAACGGCCAAGCGGCTGCCGAAGAACTGCATTACATCCCAATCCCAGCTGACGTTGCTAAAATGATTGAAGCCTCTTGGGCGGAAAAAATTAAACTGTAACATTTGCTCCAAGCAAGTATTAGTGAGCGGCCAAATGCTTCAATTGGCCGCTTACTCATGTCACAATAGTGGCTTAAATTTATAGTTAATTATTTAAGTAAATCGACAATAAATCTAAGCAACTGATTTTTTGAAAGGCAATAAGTCATGACGACACTCGAAAGCACCCACGCTAAAGTTGTGAAAAAAACAAAAAATTCAGGCGTGCTGGGTGACAGAATTTTCAAAGGTACGGCATTCTTCTTTGCTGCGATGGTTCTTGTCGTTCTTTTCGGCATCATGCTCCTTCTGCTCAAAGAGGCTTGGCCAACATTTGCGCATTTTGGTTTTGGTTTTTTTTACCATTCCGAATGGGATGTGGTGAACAATAAATTTGGCGCTTTGGTACCTATTGTTGGTACTTTAGTGACTTCCCTTATTGCAATAATTATCGGTGTGCCGGTTAGCTTTGGTATCGCCATATTTATTACCTTAATGGCGCCTACTTGGATGAAACGCCCTGTTGGGATTGCCATTGAGCTTCTTGCGGCTGTGCCCTCGATTATTTACGGCATGTGGGGCTTATTTTATTTTGCCCCTTGGTTCGCGAATTCAATTCAACCTATGATGACCAGCACATTAGGCAATGCACCGATCATTGGACAATTCTTTCAAGGCCCACCCATCGGAGTCAGTATTTTTACGGCTGGCATCGTGCTGGCTATTATGATTATTCCCTTTATCGCCTCCGTCATGCGCGATATGTTCGAAGTGGTACCCACCGCACTGAAAGAGTCCGCTTACGCAATGGGTTCAACAACGTGGGAAGTGGTTTGGAAGGTGATTCTGCCGTACACCAAGGCCGGTGTCATTGGTGGCATCATGCTGGGGTTGGGGCGTGCGTTGGGTGAAACCATGGCGGTTGCGTTTGTAGTGGGTAATTCTCTTGAGCTTAATACGGGGCTTTTTTATCCAGGTGCAACCATCGCCTCGATCATGGCAAACGAGTTTAATGAAGCAAGTGGTTTGCACATGTCATCGTTAATTGCTTTGGCTCTGATCTTATTTATTATTACGTTCCTTGTTTTATCAATTGCAAAATGGTTCCTCTTGCGTCTTGAAAAAGCCCAAGAAGGTTCTAAAACTTAAACTGAAGTATCGTTATGTCAAAATATCAAATTAGAAAATTGGTTAATTATTTTAATCTAATTGCCTCGTTGCTCGTGACGGCGCTTGGGTTATTTATGCTCGCGTGGATCCTTTCAGTTTTATTTAGCAAAGGATTTCAATACATCAACTGGTCTGTATTTACCCAAATGACGCCACCACCCGGCTCAAATGGTGGTTTGCTAAATGCCATATTTGGTACGCTCGTTATTACTTTTTTTGCAGTTTTAATCGGAACGCCGATTGGCATTATGGCAGGAACCTATTTATCTGAGTTCGGAGGTAATAGCCGATTCTCATCGACGGTTCGGTTTATTAATGATGTATTGCTATCCGCCCCTTCAATTGTTGTGGGGGTATTCGTGTATACCTTAATTGTAAAGCCTCAAGGGCATTTTTCTGGCTGGGCCGGTGCAATCGCGTTTGCTATTCTTGTTATTCCCGTTGTCGTACGAACCACGGAAGATATGTTGAAATTGGTACCGGTTCAATTAAGAGAAGCCGCCGCCGCATTGGGCGCACCCCGTTACACAGTTACTTTAACTATTGTGTACAAAGCTGCACTCAGTGGCATGATTACCGGCGTATTACTTGCAACGGCTCGAATTATGGGTGAAACCGCTCCATTATTGTTCACTGCATTAAATAATCAATTTTGGTCTAGCAATATGAATCAGCCGATGGCGAATATGCCAGTTGTGATTTACCAGTATGCACTGAGCCCCTATGATGATTGGCAAAATTTAGCTTGGGCGGCGGCACTGCTAATTACTTTGAGTGTGTTGATTATGAACATTATGGCTCGCTATACGCTTAAGGGAAGCAGCTCGCGCTAATATTTTCCGAAACTAAACTTGTAACGAAGAGAACACCGATGACAACAGCAAGCACAATGACTGAAGAAACCCAACCCAACAGCCGAGCTGTTGGTCTTAAAATGTCGGGCGCGCTCAAGGAGTCGGGCGAGCGGGCGGCGCTTTTGGAGAAAATTGATTCAGTTCGTCAAATCGAAAAAGCAAAGTTAAAGATTAATGATCTGTCATTTTATTATGGCAAATTTAAGGCGTTGCACAACGTAACCATGCAAATTCCTGATAAGCAAGTTACCGCTTTTATTGGTCCTTCAGGTTGCGGAAAATCGACATTGCTGCGTATTTTTAATCGGATGTATGATTTATATCCGGGTCAAACCACCAGCGGCGATATTATGCTGGATGACCAAAATATTCTAGGGAACAATGTGGATGTAAATTTGTTGCGTGCCAAGGTGGGTATGGTTTTTCAAAAACCGACACCCTTCCCCATGTCGATTTACGATAACGTAGCGTTCGGTATTCGGTTATATGAAAGCTTGTCGAAAGCCGATCTAGATGAGCGGGTTGAGTGGGCGCTTCAACGAGCTGCACTTTGGGGTGAAGTGAAAGATAAACTCAATCAGTCGGGCGCTGCCTTGTCTGGTGGTCAGCAGCAACGGCTTTGCATCGCACGGGGTATTGCGGTTAAGCCTGAGGTTTTATTACTTGATGAGCCAACCTCGGCTCTGGATCCTATCTCAACAACGAAAGTTGAAGAATTGGTGCATGAGTTAAAGTCAGACTTCACCATTGCGATTGTGACGCATAACATGCAGCAAGCGGCACGGGTTTCTGATTTTACTGCGTTTATGTATTTAGGGAAATTGGTCGAATATGATCAAACCGATGTCATTTTTACTAACCCGGGCCGCAAAGAAACCGAAGATTATATTACTGGGCGCTTCGGTTAAACTTTAAAGAATAAATTCCCAAATATCTGTTTGATGTAATTCCAGTCAGCTTAACGCTGACTGTTTTTATTTCATATATGCGTAATTTGAGTTTTGTTTTGCAGTACGCGATCAGATTGCGCCCCTTACCGTATAGCCATCTTTAAGCTGCGACAAACGAAGAACTTAATATTCTTTGATCGAATTATTTAAGGATCATAACCACAATTGCCTGCTATGAGATGGGTTATTAACGGCGGCCAAAATACCGAAAAGCCATAAGCCATCCCAATGCACAAATGAGTCGCCAGTGCAGCGGGCGGAACGAGCCAGCGGTTGAATTTTGACCTGGCTACGATACGCTCTTTGCTTAATAATCCCGCCACAATGCATCCTCAATTTACTGATTTAATGGTTTGGGCTTTTTAATAACACCCTGCGGGCGCCCTTGGCGGAATAATTTTATCAGGAAGGTTTGAATTGATAACCACTTCAATTCAAACCGCTCAGTTCTTTTGCTTTTAACTTGATCGTCAATGCAAATATTTTGGCTTTCTAGCAGAGTGAACTGCACGATTTATCCGGCTCAAAATAAAACTAAGCGGGCTTAAATTCCCCCCCAGCAAAGCATGCATTGTACGCGCGATCATGTGAAAAATTATTCGCAGAATAAACGATTGGCTCCAAGCCGGCGCAAGTGTCCTTGGAGTAAATCGGCCTGAAATTTATACATAGGTTTGCTCGTAGCGCACAGGATTCGGGCTTTGCGGCACTTCGGGTGCTTCAAGGATAATAATCTTGTCGATTGTTTTATGCGGTTGCGCTATGCAACGCACCCCTGAATTGGTTTTTTTGGGATGCTTGCTTGTTGTTGTGAATTTTTAGCTGATTTAAGGCAACGTAACAAGATACCGGATTGAATTTTTCACCGGCACGAATAAAAACCCCCACAAGGTGAGGGCGATGGAATTTAAATAACCGAAGCGTTAAGGAAAACGCTTCGGTTTTTTAGGGCTTAGTGCTTAGCTGCACCCTCGGCACCAATGCCGGTTTCTGAGCGTACATATTGTGCGTGGAAACGCGCCCGTTCTTCAGCGGCGCGCGGACTCTTATCGGTAATCGAAAAGAACCAAGCCAGCAAGAATGCAACCGGCATAGAAAAAATTGCCGGGTCTTTGTACGGTACGATGGCGGTGGTGAAGTGGAACACATCAACCCACACGGTTTTAGACAACACAACCAAGGTAATGGCTGTGATTAAGCCGCCTAAACCGCCGGCAACTGCACCGCGCGTGGTGAGATTTTTCCAGTAAATCGCAAGGAACAGAACCGGGAAGTTCGCTGAAGCGGCGACCGCAAAAGCCAAACCCACCATAAAGGCAATGTTTTGATTCTCAAAAGCAATGCCTAAGATAATCGCTAAAATGCCAAGAGCCAAGGTGGCGTAGCGTGAGGCGCGCATTTCGGTTTTCTCATCAACCCTGCCATGACGGAATGCGCTGGCATATAAATCATGCGATACCGCAGAAGCCCCGGCTAAGGTTAAGCCTGAAACCACGGCGAGAATGGTGGCAAATGCCACCGCCGAGATAAAGCCTAAAAACATGTTACCGCCAATGGCTTGTGAGAGATGAATCGCCGCCATGTTGTTGCCACCAATGAGCTTGTTCGCCGCATCGAGGTAGGCGGGGTTGGTGGACACCATGATGATGGCGCCAAAGCCAATGATGAAAGTCAGCACATAAAAATAGCCGATAAAGCCGGTGGCAACAAATACCGAGCGGCGGGCTTCTTTGGCATTGGTGACGGTGAAAAAACGCATCAAGATATGCGGCAAACCCGCGACACCAAACATGAGCGCCAAGCCTAATGAAATGGCCGAAATCGGGTCATGAATCAAGCTGCCCGGCGCCATAATGGCTTCGTGTTTGGGGCTAATTTCAATCGCCTTGGTGAACATGGCGTTAAAATCAAAACCAAAGCTATACATAACTGCCAATGCCATAAAAGTGGCGCCCGAAAGCAGCAAGATGGCCTTGATGATTTGCACCCAGGTGGTGGCGAGCATGCCGCCGAAGGTGACATAAATAATCATCAATACGCCCACGATGACCACGGCATAGCTGTACGGCAGGCCAAACAAAACTTCAATGAGCTTACCCGCGCCCACCATTTGGGCGATGAGGTACATCAATACCACAACGAGGGATGACACCGCCGCCACCGTGCGGATGGGAATTTGTGCCAAGCGATACGAGGCCACATCGGCAAAGGTATATTTGCCGAGGTTGCGCAATTTTTCAGCGAGTAAAAACAGCATAATGGGCCAGCCGACCAAAAATCCGATGGAGTAAATCAAGCCATCGAACCCATTGCCATACACCAGCCCCGCAATACCGAGGAACGAGGCCGCCGACATGTAATCGCCCGCCAGTGCCAAGCCATTTTGAAAGCCGGTGATGTTGCCGCCTGCGGCATAAAAATCTTTCGTCGTGCGCGTGCGTTGCGCGGCCCAGTAGGTGATAAAAAGCGTGAGCGCGACAAACGCGATAAACATGGTGACGGCGGGGAGGTTGATTGATTTAGGTGCTGCATCGGCCGCAAAAGCGCCGGCTGAAAAAAACAGCCCGGTGACGAGGGCGGCAAGCCCCGCTAGGATGAGTAAGGGGTTGTTCATAGCGCCGATTCCTTGATTTTGTCGGTCAGTTCATCAAATTGCGTATTGGCTTTATGCACATAAAGCCCGGTTAAGATGAAGGCGAAGAGCAAAAGCAGAAAACCAAGCAAAATGCCCCAAGAGATGGGCGAGCCGGCAGTAATTTTAATCGCCAGCACGGACGGGAAATAGGCGATGGCAAGAATGAAAGCGAAATAAACAACGATCATCACGGCGGCCATCATCCAGCCGTAGCCGGTTCTTCTTCGAACAAGTTCTTTAAAATCGGGATTGTTGGCAATCCGCTCTGCGAAATCTGATTTCATGGGGCTCCCCCTGCTTTATTTTTATCAAGGCCGCGCGATTATACCGATTAATGTTTGTGACAAAACCATGGCAAGATGTGCTTATTTCATAAAATGCAGTATTTTTAGCAATTAAATGCCGGTATGGCCGCTAATAAAGAGCTCATACAGCGTTAAGTCAATTTCAACCACAATTAAAATGGTGATATGTAACGCCACACCCCAACAGTTGAAAGATTCGCTGATTTGATACTCTAGCGGCGAGAGGAATGATCCGATTTTAAATTTTAAGGGGTGTTTATGTCAGATTTGAATGATCCACGGGTATTTTTTGCCGCTGAACGGACGCTAATGGCATGGAATCGCACGGGGCTGACCTTGATGGCTTTCGGTTTTGTGATTGAGCGGTTTGATTTATTTGTGAATATGTTGGCTAAATTGCCAACCTCGGCGCTGGATCGCGGCTTTTCGTTTTGGATTGGTTTGGCGTTTATTGTGTTGGGCGCCGTGTCATCGGCTATGGCCGTTGTGCAATATCGCACGGCACTTAAAACCCTGCGCCCGATTGAAATCCCGGCAGGGTATTGGGTGCAGATGGGGGCGATTAATAATGGGTTGGTCGCTTTGCTGGGCTTGGCTTTAACCGTGTATTTATTTCATAGCCATTCGTGATGCGCCCTTTATCCCCCACTTGGCTTTACAGCAAGTGGGTGGCGCTACCAGTTTGTGCTTAGAAGGGCAGGTAGGATTGATCGCGGGTAAATTGCATGTACCCCACCGAGGCGCCTAAGCGTAAACCCACCCCGACATGAATGGGAGCCACCACAATATCTTGTGAGCGCAGGTAGTTCATGCCCAAGCCGCCCACAAAAAACAAGGAGCCATTCACACCGGCAAAACGCTGGAAGATTAAATCGGTGCTGGGCAAGTTGTAGACAAGAATAAATACTTTGCCGGCATCGGCGCCAAAATCCCAACCAACCGATGGGCCTTGCCAGTACACGGTAGTGCGCTGGCCTGATTTGGTGACGAGCTCACCCTTACCATAACGCACACCGAGCACAATCGCGCCGCCGGCTTCTTCCCCTTTGATATAAGCGTTGGGTCGACCTTGATCGGCAAAGGCTTTATCGATGAGTTTGGCAATGTTTTCGGCTGAGCCACCGAGAAAATTAACCGCTTCGTTCGTGGTTTCAAACTCATTGTAGGTGTCGGCGCTTGATGCGGCCGTGTTTTTAACCGGTGCCGGATTACTTGCTGCCGGTGGGTTATTGGCGCAGCCAGTAAAACTCATTGCGAGCAGCGCGAGCGCGCCGCCTGTGAGGAGACGTTTTAACGCGGGTATCGGTAGGGTTGTGCGGTGCATCATAAATCCTCGTTATTTAAATCGGTTGGCAGGAGCTTATCGGGTTTGGTTCTTAAAGCAAACGTGCGTCAGCGTTTAAGACTGCCGAGTAGCGAGCGAATCAGTTGCCGGCCAAGCTGGCTGCCAATGGCGCGGGCGGCGCTGCCGACAAAGGCTTCAATGGGGGTTTGGCGCGTGCGGGTGGGCGCGTGGCCTTGGTTTTGACTCGGGCTTTGGCCGATTGCCGGTGGCGTTGTGGCGTTAATTTGTTGCGCTTGGTCTGCCCGATTTTTAAGCTGTTCATAGGCCGATTCTCGATCGACCAAGGTATCGAACCGACCGCGATAACGCGAGCGCTGCATGATGGCGGCACGCTCTTCATCGGTAACAGGCCCTATTCGGCTCATCGGCGGGCGCAGAAGTACTTGCTCAACCGGGGTGGGCATGCCTTTGGCATCCAAGCAGGAAACTAGAGCTTCACCCACGCCTAAGGTTGTGATGACGGTTTCAACATCGACGGTGGCATTGCTGCGAAACGTTTGCGCGGCGGCGCGCACGGCCTTTTGATCGCGCGGGGTAAAGGCGCGCAGGGCGTGTTGCACGCGGTTACCGAGCTGGCCGAGTACGGTTTCGGGTAAATCGAGTGGGTTTTGCGTCACAAAATAAACCCCCACGCCTTTGGAGCGAACGAGGCGCACCACTTGTTCGATTTTGTCGAGCAGCGGTTTGGGGGCATCATCGAATAACAGGTGCGCTTCATCGAAAAACAGCACAAATTTGGGCACATCGACATCGCCTACTTCGGGCATTTTTTCAAAGAGTTCAGATAGTAACCACAGCAGCAGTGCGGCATAGACTTTGGGGCCTTCGCGATAGAGCTTATCGGCGGCAAGTACGTGAATTATGCCGGCGCCACTATCGGATTGAATCAACAGGTCATCAAGAGTGATGGCCGGTTCGCCAAAGAGCGCGGCCGCACCCTCGCGCTTAAACGCAGTAACCGATCGCATGATGGCGCCTAAAGTGGGCGCTGAAATGCGGCCATAATCGGCCTGGTAGGTATCGCCGGCTTCATCGAGATGGTGCAGCAGCGCTTCAAAATCTTTGAAATCCAAGAGCAGCAGGCCTTGGTCATCGGCAATTTGAAAGGCGATGTTAAGCACATCTTCTTGCAAGTCATTAAGGCCGAGCAAACGCGCTAATACGACAGGGCCAAGCTCACTTAGGGTGAGGCGCAGGGGGTGCCCTTTCTCGCCGTAGACATCCCAAAAGATCACGGGATTAGGCGAGAAGGGAATGGGCTCAAGCCCCATTTTTATAGCCCGTTCACTCACTTTAGGGTGGGGTTTGCCCGCGAGCGCAATGCCGGATAAATCCCCTTTAATATCAGCGACAAAAACCGGTGTGCCAAGGCGTGAAAATTGTTCTGCCAATACTTGCAGGGTGACAGTTTTGCCGGTTCCCGTGGCGCCGGCAATTAATCCGTGGCGGTTAATCATCCGGTTTTGAATAAAAACTGGCTGGGTGCCAGCACCCAGCAAAAGGGTAGACGATTCACTCATGGGGTTAATCCTTTATCCCTTAGGGCCTAGCAATGCCCATAAAATTAATCCGGCGATTGGTAAAAACAAAATAAGTAAGACCCACAGGGTTTTAACACCAGCCCCCGCGTTGCTTTGAATGACGCGGATGATGGCCCATATATCGAGCGCTAAAATTATAAATCCAAACAAACCACTGACTTGCATAGACATCATACGATTTACCTTGGGTGGGTTGGTTTTTTCAAAAATAGCGTTTGGCCGCGGTTGAATATACCAGAATGTGCTAGATGCGGTCGGGTTGCAGGCGAATGATCTGGCCGTGACAGGTTTCATCGAGCAGCAGCTCATGTAAGGCGGGCAGCAGGTCATCGGCGGTTGCGCGCTCGGCCTTGGCCTCGCCGGGGAAGCGGTATTGTCTCAGGCCGCTGTGGGTGGGGCCAGGATCAAGGCCGTTGATTCGCACGGCGGTGGTTTCACAAGCCCATTGTTCGATCATCCGTGCCAGCGCGGCATGCGCCAAGGTGTAGGCGTTGCCGAAGGCAGGGGTGCCTCGGTCGGTAAAAAATAAAATTTGGGGCTTGCGGGTGCGGGGCTCGGGCTGCGTCGGCTCTGCAGCGGGTTCGAGCAGGAGCCATAAGCTGCGTGTTAAGGCAAAGGGGACTGTGAGATTTAGATGCAGGCTGGTTTGGAATTCCAGCAAATCGCTGTGCGCCAGTGGGCGTAGCTGCCCCCCTTGACCCATGGCATGGATGAGAATGTCGATGCGCCCGACGGCGCTTGCGATGGCGTGGGTTAGGGTTTGATAGTCTTCAATGGCGGCACCTGAAAAATCAACCGTTTGAATCAGTGGCGCGCGGTGGCGGTCGGCATCACTGAGCTCTTGGGTCAGCGCGTCGGCTAAGTGATTTAAGCGATCACTTTTTCGGCCAAATAAAATGAGCTGGGCTCCCTGTCGCTGTAAATCAAAAGCCACGGCTTGGCCAATGCTGCCGGTGGCGCCATTAATGACAATCGTTTGGTCGGCGAATAACAGGGCGGGTCGGGGTGTATTCATGGGTACATTTTGCCGTAAGAGTTTAATAGATGCGATACCGCTCATGAGCGTGTGGCCGCAATGGGGCGTTTAGCTGCCCACCAAGCGGTGATTAATTCGGCAATGGGCGCAGGCTCGGGGCGCTGGCTTAGCACTTCAACCTTATGGCGTTGCAGTAGGCGAATGCGGGCACGATCGAGCGCGATGAGTGCGCGAAAAAATTTCGGTGGATAACGAGTTTGCTTGCGCAGCGCGGTGACGGTTTTTTCATAATCCTGGCTTAGATCGGCCAATTCTTGTTGCAACAGGGGGGCGAATAGTTGGGCGGCGTTGGGGCGGTGCAGATCGGCTTCACTGAGTTGATGTTCGGCCATGCGCTCGGCTGGTAGGTAGATAAAGCCGTGTGCGCGATCTCGGCCAAGAAACTGCAAGCAATGAAGCCGATATTGCAGGGCGCCCAAAGTGCGCAAGGGCGGCTCCAACGCCGAATCCACAGACAGAAGCGCACAATACAAAGCAAATTGCGCCCCGCCGCGCGCCGCCAGATAAGCGGATAAATCAGCTTTGGTTTCAAAGCCTTGGTAATCGAGTTCGAGCAGGGCGCTGCCAAGGCGTGCCTCGATATGGGGTGCGAATTTTTGTAAGGCCTGAGCATCCACCGAGGAAAGGAGGGCGGCCAGAATAGGATGCGCCGCGGTGTTTTGCGCGAAGGCTTCCTGCAGTGCGCCACGCCACCAATCGAGCTTGGCGCGCGCTACGTGCGGCTCGCTGATGGTGTGGGTAATATCATCCAACGTCACATCCAGCGCCTTTAAGGCGGTAATGGCGTGTAAATGCGGTTCAGCTAGTGTGAGGCAAGCATAGCGAAAACCACTGCCGATTGGGCGTGCCAACCGTGCGCATTCGGCGTGATTTTGAGCGTGTTCCAGCGTTTCTTTATTCATGGCTACCATGATAGCAATGCCGATTCCCAAACGGGGGCAAGATGTGGGAATTGGCGTACATGGCACACCGATGCTCAAGTATTGTGTTTACATGACGATAAATAAGCGTGAATACTTATTTTCTGTCCTTGGTTCTTGAAACCCCCATCTTTTGATTGAGACGACATGCTAAAAAAACCCAGTATTTTGCGACGATTGAAGTGGTCATTCATCATTATGGGGTTTGGCATGGGGGCGGTGTTCCCTGTGTTTGCGAGTTTTTTTGTGCAGTTTCGCGCAGGGATGCTGGGTTGGTTTGTGCTGGGCTGCGTGGCCGCAGGCATTACGGTTGGCTTTGTAAATTATTGGCTAGCGCATTGGGTGATGTTGCGCCAGCTCGCTAAAATGGCGCACCTGGCGGTGGCAGTTCGGCAAGGGGATTTAACCCGAAAATCCGAGGTACAAAGCGCCGATGCGGTGGGCGCTATTGCCGACAGCTTCAACGGCATGATCGATACGCTCCATAGCCAAATTGGGGATATTAATCAGGGAAGCGACTCAATGCAGGCGGCAGCGGCTTCCTTAGATGAGCGAATTGGTATGGTCATAAGTGAGCAGAATCGCGTGCAGATTCAACGCGATCGCGTCCTTTCCGCGGTGGATCATCTCTCTTTAAGCGGGGCGGCGCTTACCTATGCCCTGAGGCATGTGGGCGTGCAGGCGCGCGCCATGCAAACACGCTCAGAGCAGAGCCAAGAACAAATTAGCTGCAGTATGCATTCGATTCATTCGGCCGTGGCTCGGGTGGATGAGGCGATGGCACGCATTCGCGCCCTCGTCGCGGCGAAGGATGAAATTGCAATTATGACGCAGATGATTAGCTCGGTGGCCGATCAAACTAATTTACTGGCGCTGAATGCCGCAATTGAGGCCGCGCGCGCCGGGGAGCATGGTCGGGGGTTTGCCGTGGTGGCCGAAGAGGTGCGTGCCTTGGCTTTGCGCAGCCGGAATGCAACCGTGCAAATTGCCGCCGTGATGGAGCGTTTAACGCGCGAGGTAGGTGTGGCCGATCACACCATGAGTGAGGTGGTGGATGACGCCCAGCAAGCTCAAGCGCTAATGACCGACGCGCAAACCGATTTAGCCGAGGTTTTGATGGCCATTGGGGATTCGGTTGCCGCCACTACTCATGTCGAAAGCAATAGTGCGGCGCATCAACAAACCATCCTGCAGCTGCACGCGGATTTAAATGCGCTCATCGCGGTTATTAATGCCAATGCCGAACACATGCTGGCGGCTCAAGCGGCTGTCGTCTCGGTGCAGCAGGGCTCGCAGGCTTTGCAATCGATGGTGCGCGGCTTCAAAATTTAGCGCGTTTGAAATGTTCTGTTTGGGGGCACGCAAAGTGACGTTAAGCTTAGTGTAATGCGGCGCGTTGTTGCGTCTATAATGGCTTGCCTTGCAACTGTTTTCAGGTTTTTTATGGCTGATGCACCCGAATCACTTCCTTCAACCCAGCCGGATCACGATCGGCTGATTGCCATGCGCCAAAATTTACGCGCCTTAATTTTGGCGACGATAGATGAAGATGGTTTCCCCAATCTAAGCACCTTACCCTTTGTGTGGCGAGATGATGCTTTTTGGGTATTAATGAGCGATCTAGCGCCCCATACGCGCCAAGTTAAACAAAATCCAACCGTTGAGCTGATGTTGCTGGAAGATGAAGGGCAAACGTCCAATATCTACAACCGTGCCCGGGTTACTTGGCGTGCCGACGTATCTCGTATTGAACGGAGTGATCATCGAAGCCATGATCTATTCGATGCCTTGCGTGCGCGGCATGGCAAAATTTTAGATGTATTGGTGCAATTGCCGGATTTTCACTTGCATCGAATTGCGCCCGGCGCCGGGCGATTGGTTAATGGCTTTGGCCGTGCTTTTAAAATTGATGGCTTTGAGTTGGTCGCGCATTTGCGGGGCGCTTAAATTTAAAAATAAGCATTTATTACGGGGCTTACTTTAATTGAAGCACCCATTCAAGAGCAATTTTACTGCCAAAATAAGCCAATACTAACGTGGCATATCCGGTGAGCGTCCAATACACCGCAGTTTTACCCCGCCACCCCGCCACATGCCGGCCGAGCAGCAGCCCGGCAAAAATAAACCAGCCAATCACCGACAATAACGTTTTGTGCACTAAATGTTGCGCAAAAATATTATCAAGAAACAAAAACCCAGTGGCGAGTGCCAGGGTGAGCAGAAAAAACCCCACGCTAATAAACCGAAACATGAGTTGCTCAACCGATTCCATTGGCGGCAACCGCTGCACGAGTCCTGAGGGTTGGCGATTATGCAGGGCGCGATGTTGCCATGCGAGCATCAACGCTTGCAGCGCCCCGAGCGTGATGAGCGCGTAGGCCACCAATGAGATAAAAATATGCACATCAAGCGCTGGATTGCGCGTGTGCATCACAATGCTGTGATCGGGGAAGAATTGCGCCAACATCACGGATACCGCCGTGAAAGGCAATAAAACCAGCAAAATATTTTCAACGGGGCTGCGCAGGCTTGTGATGATGGTGATCAGCGATGAAACCCAAAATATGGCCGATAACGCATTGAAAACACTCATGTTTAAACTCATGATGTGTTCAAGATAGGCGTTTTGGTAAATAAGCACGGCATTGCCCAGCATGGCTAGGGATGCTATGCCGAGGGCGGGCAGGCGAACGTGCAGCGGGGTATCGGCTCGCTGAATTCGTAAATACAGCATCCCCGTTGCGGCAAGGTAGAGAAGAATGGTGATGAGCGCGATGATCGTCATATTTTTATAAACGTAATTTAAATTAAATTGGGTTCAGAATACGCTATTTTGGCTTGAAGTTAACGCGTCTCTTGCGGGGCATCGGGTAGTTTTTTTTGTGGATTCATAATGCCATCGGGATCGAATACCGCTTTAATGCCCCGCATCAGCGCGAGGCCTACCGGATCAATTTCCGCACGAATGTATTCTCGCTTAACCGCGCCCACGCCATGTTCGCCCGATAAGGTGCCGTTTAGTGCCAACACGGTGGTGAAAATTTCAGCCAATGCGGCCTCGCCTGCGGCGAGTTGGGCGGGGTCTTCTGGATCAATCAGCAGATTGACATGAATATTGCCGTTACCGGCATGGCCAAAATTGACAATTTTTATTGCGTGTTTCGCTGCGCTGGCATCAATCGCTGTGATTAATGCGGGAATGCGCGATACGGGAACCACGACATCTTCATTGATTTTCTTTGGGGCTATGTGGCGCAACGTGGGTGAAAGTGCTTTGCGCGCGGCCCAGAGCGCGGTGATTTCGCCGGCCGATTGGGCAATGCTTAACGTGAGGGGTGCGGTATCATTCATGGCAGCCCCAGGTTTATCTACGGACTCATCGCCTGTGGCGGCGGCGCGAATTTTCTCGATTTGCCCCGCGAGTGACTCGGCCAAGCCATCAATTTCAATCAGCAGCAAGGCGCCCGCCTGCGCGGGAATAGCCAAACTCTCGGGGGCTTTGCTGTATTGGCGCATTAAATTGAGGGCGTTACCGTCGATAAACTCAATGGCCGATGGCGTGGCCGGCTGATTCATTAAGCGCGAGACGGCAAGCGATGCGGCGTGCATATCGCGATAAAAAACCCGCATAAGCCGCACCGCGTCGGGCAGGGGGGTGAGTTTGAGGGTAATTTCAGTGATGATGCCCAGCGTGCCTTCGCTGCCGATCATAAGCCGGGTGAGGTCAAAGCCTACGACGCCTTTGGTGGTTTGGGTGCCGGCAATGAGGGTTTCTCCTGTGCCGGCGACCGCAACCAAACCCAGCACATTATCGCGGGTAGTACCATATTTTACGGCGTGGGGGCCGGCTGCATTGCAACCTAAATTGCCGCCAATTGTGCAGAGCGCTTGGCTCGTCGGGTCGGGTGGCCAGAAAAACCCTGCGGCGTTAACAATTCGCTGCAGTTCGCTGTTAATTAGGCCAGCTTGGACACGAATTAAGCGATCTTCTGGGCGAAATTCCAACACTTGATTCATGCGATCAAGTACCACCACCATGCCACCCTGCAAGGGCACGCTGCCGCCCGCGGTGCCGGTACCCCGACCCCGGGGTGTGATGGGCATGCCAAATCGGCGCGCCAGTTGCACTAACGCCTGCACTTCCTCGTGATGTTCGGGAAAAGCCACAATGTGCGCCGGATGATGCAGGCGGCTGTTATCCATGCCATAAGCCCACAAGGTAGCTGGCTCAATGCTGAACCGATGCTCAGGTAATAACTGTGCCAGTTCAGAGGTTAGCGCGGTGATATCTGCGGCGGTTGGCATGGGTCTCATTCACGCAATGCCAAGCAATTGGCGATCAATCAAATCGCATAGGGTGTGCATGATAATGAGCTGCGCTTCGTGCACAATCCGCTCAACCTGCGAATCTAAGCAGATGAGGCAGTCTTGGGTTTGGATGTTTGCCATTAAAAGCTCGCTTGAACCACTGGTTAATAGCACGATGGTCATGCCCCGCTCGCGGGCAGCTTCCAGCGCAGGCTCTAGGCCATCAGTATCCCGCCGTGCGATGGCGAATAAAATATCGTTGTGCGTGCCCAGCGCGCGAATGGCTTTAGCATAAGGCTCACGCCCGCCCGGGAAATCTTGCAGGGCAATAACCGGCAGCCCTGGCCTATCGTGCTCAAATTGCCCCACCATTAAACGCGCAAAATGTGCCGCAAGCTGGGAGCGTTCACGCGCGCCACACACTAAAATTTTCTGACCATTGAGCACTGCGTGCAGCAGGGCGCCGGCGGCTTGTAGCAAGGGCTCGGCCTGTGGGCTGAGCACCGTTTCGAGTTGGTTTAGGGTTTGTTGCAAACGATTTTGAACCAGCATGAGCATAAAATTCAGACTTAATTTAAGAGGGGATGTGAGTTTAACAGCCCCATCCACTTCGGTTGATTACTCGGCTTGAAACGCATCGATAATCCATTCCAGTTGGGCGGGTTGATCGCCTTGTGCCATTTCAATGCCCACCACATCGAATCGACAGGGGCGAGTTTGCCACGCGGGGTGGGTTAGAAGCAGGCGCTCGGCTGTTTCAATAATTTTTAGCCGTTTGCTGCGGGAAATGCTTTCCACTGCCGAAACATAGGCTTGCGCTTTGCGGGCGCGCACTTCAACAAAAACCAAGGTAGCGCCTTGCTGCATGATGAGATCAATTTCGCCTTTGCCGGCGCGCACATTGCGATCAAGTAGCTGCAGGCCTTGGCCGATGAGATAATTGGCGGCAACCGTTTCTGCTTGATAACCCCGCGCTACCGTGCAGGTTGGGCTCTGTTGATTGGGCAGCGTTTGTGCCGCTTTGGCATTTTTGCCAAGCATTGTTGCGAGCTTGTTGCGTAAAAATTGCTTCACCCGCTCCATTTACTGCGCGCTGGGCGCGGGCGCAAGGCCGCCGCCATCAGTGAATGTGGGCGGCGCGTTTGGTGTGATCGGCGCGGGCGCTTGAGGATTATCCATTGAGGTGCCGCGGCGGGGCGGCGGACTCATGCCGGCTGCCTCTTGGGATGCCGCCGATGCGGGTGAGGCTGCATCGGCGGGTGCGCTATCGAGCACGGTGCTGGGCAGGATGCCTGTATCGGTGCCACTCATGGGTTGCAATAAGCCTTGGCGAAACTGCGCCCACGCGGGTTTGCGCTCAATCTCGCCGGTGAGCGAGAGGCTTAATTGGCCGGTGAGGCCATTTAAGGTGTGATGATCGAGCAAGCCATTTAGGTTGGCGGCAATGCTCAACGCATCGGCACCAAAGGCAAAAAGCCTAGGGAGTTGCGAGAGGCTCGCACGCTCATAATTGGCAAGCATTGGGTCGTTGGGGCCATCATTAGCGGCCAGCAAGACGGGTTCGACGGGAATGACTAACCCGCTTTTATCTTGATCGGCCAGGGGGTTGGGCGTGCCGCTATACACCATGCCGATGCTGTAGCGTGGGAGTTGATCGGCGCCAAAATAATCGAGCTGCGGCACAATCATGCGGGCTTGCTGGCTGGTGGCGCCCACAAAAATGCCTTGCACATCGTCGCGGATTTTGGGCTGAAATGAGCCGCTATTAGATGAGCGAACCTGTAATAAACGGCGCAACACATTGCTAAAATCGGTGGCACGCGGATCAAAACTCGCCGCATCAACCACCGTGCCGCCCAGCAAACGGTATTCCCGGCTAAACGCATCGCAAATCCTGTGGCCTGCACCGTTGTCTTGGCAGAGCGTGAGTGCCGTCATTTTTTGATCGCGAATCATTTGATCGGCGGTGGCGCGGGCATCGGCATCTGGTGATAGTGAGTAGCTAATAACGCCGGCGGGCAGGGCGGCGCCATCGGGCGGCGTATTTAATGCAATCACCGGCGGGGCGTTGCCGGGCATATTGTTTAAGGCGGCAATTTGCTCTTTGAGTAAGGGGCCGATAATAAGTGAGGGATGGGCGGCTAGGGCGCTGCCGAGCGCTTGCGAGAAGCTTTGGAGTGTGCTGCCACTATCTTGAATTTGCACGGCCTGATTGCCTGCGGCGCCCAAACGATCATGGGCGAAATTAATGCCGTCACTAATGGCTTTGGCAATGGGCTGGTATTCGCCCGTTAAGGGGAGCAATACGATGATAGAGCCATTGCCGGTTGCGGCGGGAATATGCGCCGCCGTATCCGCCTGACCCAGCAGCACTGTGGTAAAGTTCGACGTAACGGCAGGGTGGGTGGGATGATTTTTTATCCAGGTAGATAACTCACTTGGGCGGGTGCGGTACACCAACGCAAGCCCGAGCCAGTCGGCATAGGTTGGATCACTGGCTTGTTTAGCCGCCTCGCTTAATTGATTGGGGCTGGCGAGGGTTAAATCATTCCAGAGTTTGGCTTGATTTGCATCTGCGCGCGCGCCCGTGAGTACCGCATTCAAAGCCGAACGTTGGCGCGCTGCATCCAGCGCTTGCCCGAGCGCTTCATCAATGGCGGCTAAAAGCACTAAGCGGCGCTGCCCTTCCTCGGGCGTGAGCGGAATTGGTAAATTGGTTACTTGATTCAAAGCATTTTGGGTTTGGCCTTGTTGCCACAGACCAAAGCCCATTAATAGTTGCGCGCGCCTTGGGCTAATTGCAGGCCACATAGTTTGAGTATTGGCTTGGGCTAACAGTGTATTGGCTAGGGTAAAGTCTTCTGCATCAATCGCCGTTTCGATCGCCTGCATTTGCAGTTCTGCTCGGGCTTGCCCTTGCGCTTGGGCGGCTAAATTCATCTGTGCGGTAGCAATTTGCTTGGGGTTTTGGCTCGATAACGCTTGGTTTAGTGCCAATTGCGCCGATGATGGCCGCGCGGGTGTGCTTGTTGGATAAGGGTTTTGCGCGCAGCCGGCCAGCACACCCACCAGAATGAATAAACCGATGCGCGAGAGGGTGAACGGCGCACCCTGCGCTTTTTGCGCTGACGGCCTGCGTGAACTTGGCAAAAATGAATTCAGCTTAAATGAAGCCATAAAAGAGGGATCTCAAGAGAAAAGCACGGTGGGAGAATAGGCAGGTATCATGATAAAAATTTTTTCGAGGCGCAAGAAATGATCACTGAGCATACCCAGGCTGAATCCAGCGGCGACAGCGCGCAGCCAGAATGCAGCGCTTTATCCTCTAATCTTACGATTGAAGCGCCCTCAACCCCGCCCCTTGCTACCCGCTGGGTTGTGCCGGGCGTGTTGTACATCGTGGCGACTCCGATGGGCAATTTAGCGGATATGTCGGCGCGGGCAATCGCCGTATTGCAGGGTGTTGATGTGATTGCCTGCGAGGATACCCGCCATGCCCGCAAACTGCTGGCGCATTTTGCGATTCATAATCGCGTCGTTGCCCTGCATGAGCACAATGAAGCGGCTCGGGCAATGCAAATTGCGACTTTTTTATCTGATGGCCAGGCGGTGGCCTTAATTAGCGATGCAGGCACCCCGGCAATTAGCGACCCCGGCAGCTTGCTGGTGCGCCGTTTGGCTGAGCTTGGCCACACCGTAAGCCCCATTCCTGGCGCCTGCGCGGCGATTACCGCGCTATCCGCTTCTGGGTTGGATACGCAGCATTTTTGGTTTGAAGGTTTTTTGCCCGCCAAGGCGCAAGGGCGAGAGGCGCGTCTCCTTGAACTGGTTCATCTCCCTGCGACTTTAATTTTTTATGAGGCGCCGCATCGCATTCGCGCCATGTTGCACGCGGTGTGCGTCACGCTTGGCGGCGAGCGGCAAGCGGTGATCGGGCGAGAAATCACCAAGCGGTTCGAGTCATTTATTCGGGGCACACTCACCCAAGTTTGCGCGGCGCTTGATGACAACTCGCTGCCCGAGCGCGGCGAGTTTGTGGTGATGATTGAGGGCAGGGCGCCCACCGCCCGAGCGCCAGACGAGGGCATTGCGGTGGCGCGATTAATGGACGCCCTAATCGCAGAACAAGCGCCGGCCAGCATGATCGCCCGCGTGCTCACCAAGCTAACACCGCTAAAGCGCAACGAAGCCTATGCCTTAGTACAAACCCGGCTAGGCGGGTCCGATAAAGCGGATGCTGGTTAAAAGAGGTGGTTGGCGTGTTATTTAATGCTAACCGTCAACGAAACCTGCTTGTCAGCCCTAGGGGCCAATCGGTACTAT
This sequence comes from Halothiobacillus sp., assembly GCA_023255735.1. GTDB lineage: Bacteria > Pseudomonadota > Gammaproteobacteria > Halothiobacillales > Halothiobacillaceae > Halothiobacillus. Next base: position 70,492 of record JAGDVP010000028.1, read on the forward strand.
GCATGCACATTTTTTGCCTCTTTGACATTGGGCGCGAAGACACGGCGCGGCGCGTGTCAGATGCGGGGTTTTGCAGTGATTTTGAGTGGATTAAGATTTAAAGGCGGTTTATGGCAACGCAAAATAAAACAAATATGATGACCGGGTCTTTGGTCGCCTTGGTTACCCCCATGAGTGCGACCGGCGCGGTCGATTTTCACGCCCTAAATCGCTTGATTGAATTTCATATTCTTGAGGGTACCGATGCCCTAGTTGCCGTGGGTACCACTGGTGAATCGGCCACACTGGATTTTGATGAGCATGTGGCCGTGATTAAAGCGACGGTTGCTACCGTAGCCGGGCGCATCCCCGTGATTGCGGGCACAGGCGCCAACAACACGCGTGAAGCAATTGCGCTTGCCGCGGCGGCAAAAGCAGCCGGAGCTGATGCGCATTTGTCTGTCACCCCTTACTACAATCGCCCCACGCAAGCCGGCTTAATCGCCCATTTCACTGCCATTGCCGATGCGGTTGATCTGCCTTTAATTTTATACAACGTACCCGGCCGGACCGCTGTTGACATGCTGCCTGAAACCACGCTCGCCTTGAGCGCGCATCCGCGCATTATTGGTACCAAAGAGGCGAGCGGTTCGCTGGCTCGCGTCGAGATGCTCATCAAAGGCGCGCCATCGGGGTTTGCCGTGTACACCGGGGATGATAACCTTGCCTGCTCGGTGATTTTAGCGGGCGGGCAGGGCAGTATTTCAGTCACAGCCAATGTAGCACCCGCGCTCATGCATCAAATGACCGCTGCCGCATTGCGGGGCGATGAGGTGACCGCCCGCGCGTTGGATGCCAAGTTGCAAGCCCTGCATCGGGAATTGTTTTGCCAGCCCAATCCCATTCCGGTGAAGTGGGCGGTGGCGCAAATGGGGTTAATTGAGCCAACCCTGCGCTTACCCTTGCTGCCCTTGACTGCTGAATTTGTTGCCCCTTTATGTAAAGCACTGCGCGATGCCGATATTTCTGCAACAATTTGTCACTAGGCTTGGGCGGGCTGGTTCAGCTACCCTGTCGGATCATTGCGTCAATATGTGCGCTATTCGGTCTTAAATTTGATGACCGAAAATTGCCCCCGTTATTCCCTCAACTGCGAGTTTTTTCAATGTCTCAGCCTGTTTTTTTGATTCTGCGTCCGAAATTGACTGCCAAATTCACTGCACTCGCTGGGTTGATTCTTGGCGCCAGCGCATTAAGTGGTTGCTCGAATATTCCGTTTATTTCATCCGATAAACCCGCCAGCCGCGCGGCCACGCTGGATGTGCCGCCGGCTTTCACGCCACCAAGCCCACAAGCCGCGCTGGCGGTGCCGGCCATTGCCTCGGCAAAGGCGGCTGAAGCTGCTGCGCGCCAAGGGGGTTCGGGTGTGCTGGTCACGGGTACTGGCGTTCAAGTGATGGGTGGGCCTGAGTCACGGTATTTAGCGGTGAATGCCACCCCAGATACCGTGTGGCCTAAGCTGCAAGATTTCCTGCAAGACGAAGGTTACACCGTCAAGAAAATCGAGCCGGGCGTTGGCATGATGGAAACCGATTGGACCGGCTCGCAAACGGCAGATCAAAATGGCTTTAACTTAATGAGTTTCTTGAAAATTGCGAAAGATACCTTCTTTAAGCCAGATCACATCGAGAAAGTGCGCATTCGGATTGAACAGGGCGAAACCCCCAATCAAACCCTCGTATTTGTTACCAGCCAAAAAATGGCATTGACCGGTGAGAAGCCCTATTTTCCCGGGGATTCTGAATCCTCGTTCAAATACGCCGATGCCAAGCCTGATGCCACCTTATCGTCGGCCATGCTGGCGCGTTTAACCGCTTATTTATCGGGTAAAACCGAGGCCGAGTCGCGCGCCATGATGGCCGCAAGCTTTGCGCCTCGCTCGCAGCTGATGTTTAATCAAGAAAAAGATGAGCGGTATGTGGTGGTAAGCCAAGCGTATCCTTTGGTTTGGAACAGGTTAGGGTTGGCATTGGATCGCTTAGGCTTTGATCCTATTAAAAATGACCAAAAAAATGGCCTGCTTGAAGTGACCCATGCCCATCCGCAAGCGCTGTATGCCGATATGGCCATTCGCGGCGCTAAAATTGATCCCAATCAAAAACTTACCCTGAAATTAACCCTTAAAGTGATGCCGCAAAAAGATGGCACCAACCGAATTGAGGTCGTGCAAGATCAAGTCGTGGGCGGCACCTTGCCTGAACTTCGGTTTGTGATTTTGAATAAAATTAACGCCCAGATGGAATAGGCGCTTTATCTATTTTGCGCCGGTTTAAACCCCCAGCTTGGGGGTTTTTTTATGTTTTGCGACGCGGGTGAGGGGGTTGTGGGGCGGGATTTGAGCGGCAAATGTGATTGCTGTCCATGGTTCCGTCAATCGGCTTGGGGTATACTCCAAGACATATTTCTTTAACAATTAACGAGCTTGCAACACGGTATGAGCAAAAAATCTGAGTTTAATAAAGTGGTATTGGCCTACTCAGGCGGGTTGGATACGTCTGTCATTTTAAAATGGCTGGAAGATACCTATGGCTGTGAAGTGGTGACCTTTACCGCTGATTTAGGCCAAGGCGATGAGCTGGAACCCGCCCGTGCCAAAGCGCAAAAATTGGGCGTTAAACAAATTTTTATTGAAGATTTGCGCGAAGAATTTATCCGCGATTTTGTTTTCCCCATGTTCCGCGCCAATGCCGTGTATGAGGGCGAATACTTGCTGGGTACCTCAATTGCGCGCCCGTTGATCGCCAAGCGGTTGATTGAAATTGCCAATCAAACTGGCGCGGATGCCATATCGCATGGTGCCACTGGCAAAGGTAACGATCAGGTGCGGTTCGAGTTGGGCGCCTATGCATTAAAGCCGGGCATTAAAGTGATTGCCCCCTGGCGGGAATGGGATTTAACCTCGCGCGAGAAGCTGATGGCTTATGCCAAACAGCACGATATTCCGGTTGATTTTGCCGCAGCAGGTAAAAAATCGCCCTATTCAATGGATGCCAATTTGCTGCATATCTCCTACGAGGGGGGCAATTTGGAAGATCCTTGGTGGACACCTGAAGAGGGCATGTGGCGCTGGTCGGTGGCGCCCGAGGCCGCACCCAATGAAGGGGCTGAACTCATTCTAAGCTTTGAGAATGGTGATCCGGTTGCGATTGATGGCGAAAAACACTCCCCCGCCACCTTGTGGGCGAAGCTGAACCAAATCGGCGGCGCGCATGGGGTCGGGCGTTTGGATTTAGTCGAAAACCGCTATGTTGGCATGAAATCGCGGGGCTGCTATGAAACCCCGGGCGGCACCATTGTGCTCAAAGCGCATCGGGCATTGGAGTCGATTACGCTGGATCGCGGCGTGGCGCACCTTAAAGACGACTTAATGCCCCGTTATGCTGAAATGATTTATAACGGCTACTGGTGGTCGCCGGAGCGGATCATGCTGCAGGCGGCCATTGATGCCTCACAAGCGTATGTAAATGGCGATGTGCGTTTGCGCTTGTACAAAGGTACCGTTCAGGTGTTGGGGCGGCGCTCGCACGACACGCTATTTGATGCTGGTATTGCCACGTTTGAAGACGATGCGGGTGCGTATGATCAGCGCGATGCCGCAGGCTTTATCAAGCTTAATGCCTTGCGTTTGCGGATTGCGGCGAAGGCGGGGCGGCATTTTTGATGCCCGCGTGCGTCATCATTCAAGAGAAGCCGGTGTTCACTGCCGCTCACCTTCGCAGTACAGCTTAGGCACCACCAGAGGTCATAATGGCGTGAAGGAAGCGCACCATTTTTGCCAATTTTCGCCCTTATCGGTACCGCCGTTTTGGGGCGCTCTGCCCTGTGGCCTAACGTGTTAACTTGGCTTAAGCTTTCGCTTGGTGGGGTTTTGCTGGGCTTGACCCTGATAGGTTCGCCTTGTGCGCGCGCAGATGCACCGGCGGCTTCGATTAAACACACACCGATTGTAATCGGGGTGTTGGCGTATAACGGCAAGGGCGAGGCGGTGCAACGCTGGCAGCCAACGGCCGATTTTTTAACGGCGCAAAACCCAGGTTTTGTATTCAAAATTGAGCCCTATTACTTGTCTGAGCTGGCGACGGCTGTGCGGGATGGACGTTTGGATTTTGTCCTAACCCAGCCCTTGCAGTATGTTGAGTTAGCCCGGCAAGAGGACATTTGGCCCTTGGCCACCCTGAATGTGAAAACCCCACAAGGCAAGCTCGATCGATTCGGGTCGGCCATTATCGTGCGGGCAGATCAGCCTGATATACACCATCTGCACGATTTGCGCGGCAAGGTGTTGGCCGGCGCCGCACCCGATGCACTCGGTGCCTGGTTACTTGGTCTTGATGCCGTGAATCGGGCGGGGGTTGATCCTAAAACCGAGATTCACAGCGTGTTTACGGGCTTGCCGATGAGCTTGCTGCTGCAGGCCGTAGCGGATGGTCGCGCCGATGCGGCTGTGATTCGCGCCGGCTATTTAGAGCAAAGAATCGCCGCCGGACTCACGGCACCCGGTATGTTCCGGGTGCTTGATCCCAAAAACTACGCCGATTTTCCCTATCAAGTGACGACTGAACTGGTGCCCGAATGGCCGTTTTGCGCCACCCATCGCGTTTCATCTGAGTTGGCACAGCAGGTGGCGCGCGGGCTTTTAAGTATGTCGGCAGATAATCCTGCGGCGATAGCGGCAGGCGTTGCCCATTGGTCCCTGCCGTTGGATTACACCTCAGTGGCTCAATTGGACGCGCGTTGGTTGCCGCAAAATCTTTCGTTTTTACAGTGGCTGCGATCTTTTGGGCTGTGGTTTTTGTTGCCTTTGGGCGGGGTGATTTTTGCTTTCTATCGCCAAGGGCGCCGCACCCAGTGGCATTTAAGCCTGCAAGAGGCGCGTTTAAGCGCCACGCTTAATGCCTTGCAAGATGCGGTGATTGTGTGTTCTGCCGATGGCCGCGTGGTGTTTGCCAATCAATTGACGCGGGTGTTTTTAACCCACCCCGTGGATGATTTAAGTGCCTTGCATGGGCGACATTACGCCGTGTTGTTCCAGTTGCGTTGGCGGGAGTCTGCGCCCAATTTTGATCTGCGCCAAGCAGTTGCGTTGCTCGATAAACGCCCCGAGCAAATTTATCACGTGCAGATAATTATTGGCCACCAGATGCGTGAGGTGGATTTACAGCTCCAGCAACTTAATACACCCACGCAGCAAAAATCCCCCAAATTTGTGATGACGTTGCGCGATGTGACGGAATATCGTGAGGCAACCGCCTTGTTGGCGTACCGTGCGAGCCATGATCGGCTCACAGGATTACTCAATCACACGGCCTTTGAAGAATTATTGGAAAACCACAGTCATGCAGAAAGTGAGCGAACCAGTGAGGGCTTGATTTTATGGCTGGATGTCGATGATTTTAGGCTGATTAACGAGGCAAATTCCCGCCAGCTGGGCGATCAGTTAATTTCGCGTCTGGCGAGTGCCCTGGCACTGAATGTGCCGTCATCGGGCTTAGTGGCGCGAGTTGGCGTGGATGAATTTGGCATTTGGATTCCCGATTTGCGCGCCTTGCCATACCGGCAGTGGCCGGATGAGTTGCTCGGTTTGCTGCGCGAGGTGCGTTATGAGGTTGATGGGCAACGATTTTGGTTAACGGTCAGCATCGGGGTGTGTTTGGCCGATTATCGTTTGGGTGCAGGCTTGCTTGATGATGCGGCGGCGGCTTGCCGGCGGGCGCACCGTGAGGGCGGCAATCGCGTGGTTTGGTTCTCGCGCGATGACGAAGAAATCGCGGCGCGGCGACAACAGATGGCATCGTTGCATTACTTAAAGCAAGCGCTGGATGCGGGAAATTTAGTGCAGGTGGTGCAGTTGATTGCGAAGGTTGGCCCCACGCAGACCGCCGTTTTTCCGTTTAAATCACCCATTGCCCACGCGCATTATGAGGTGTTGCTGCGGGTGAAGGACGCCGATGGCAGTTTGCAATCGCCGGTGGCATTTATTGAGGCGGCTGAAAAGTATCATTTCATGGCGGAAATTGATCGCTGGGTGATACGAAACACCTGCGAATTTTTATCGCGTTGCCCGCAGCCGCCTTTAATGGCAATTAATTTATCGGGCGCTACCGTGCAAGATCCGCAAATTAATGGGTTCATTCGCAGCGTGTTTCGCGAGTTTAATATCAACCCCGCCCTGATTTGCTTTGAAATCACTGAGACTTCCGCCATCACCAATTTTGAATTGGTTCTCGATTTGATGCAGGCTCTGCGCGAGCTCAAGTGCACAGTCGCTTTGGATGATTTTGGTGGTGGTTTGTTATCGTTTGAGTTTTTACGTCGACTCAAGCCAGATTTTGTGAAAATTGATGGCAAGTTGATTCGCGATGTGACGCAAGATGCGGTCGCAGAAGTCATTGTGACCGCCATTGTGCAAGTGGCGATGGTGATGCAAGCTCAAACCATCGGCGAATGGGTTGAAACGCCCGCCGTGCTAGATCGTATCCGTGCTTTGGGTGTGCAGCACATTCAAGGCTATCTAATCGGCGCACCGCAATTAATGCAATCGCTCGTGGATTTATGCCCTGATGAAGACGTTTAAGGGCAAAAAAGATACTCCACTGCGTCGTCTCGGCTATTGCCCAGCTTGAATCACATCACCTAACTGCACCGCATTCGCGCTAGATAGCCGAATAATTGCGGTATGTTCGCCTATTGATGCAATATCAGCCAAGCCAATTGGCTGCATTAAATAGTGGTTGGGTAGGTGTGTTTGCCCCAGCGGCATAAGGGGGTCGCTGCGTTGCAGCACTTGAATGCGATCGCTCATGCGTAACCCATCGATGGCGCCCCGATTGATGGTTATATCGCTGCCACTGCGGGCGATCACTTGCCCCCAAAGTGGCTCACATTGTAATTGATGGTCAATCCACTGCGCGGCTTGGTCGGCGAGCAGGTGCATTGCATGCCCATAGGGGCTGGCGGCAAATGGTTCGCCTCGGGCATCGATGGGCGGTGCAAAGAGCGGGGCTTGAATGGGTGCGGCATTCACCACGGTGTTGGCCACCGCGCGGGGTATTTGGCCATTGAATAGCGCGATCTCAAGCGTGCCAGTACGCGGGTTGATGCTGGGGCCAAGAAATTCCCATGCGCTCATCGCGCCGGTTACGCCAAAATTATGCCCGCTTAGGCGAATAAAATAAGGTGTTTGCTCGCGGCTGAAGGCATCAATAGCCGGCTCCAAGCCCAGGCTTCGGGTGGGGGCGGTTAGTACCACGGTATAGCGCCCCGTTTTTTCGAGTGTGGCGGCAATCTCATCACCCAGCATGGCGCCTAAATTCAGCACATCTTGAGGCGGCGCGGGAATCAATGCGCGCGTTAAGGTGATGGCTTTGATAAAGCGCGCGTTTGCGCAGCTTAATTCGGGCGCGGTGGGGGTATCCGCGGCTGCGGTTTCGGCACAGGCGCCACGCAAGCCGCTATAGAGTAAGGCCGAGGTGATGACAAGGGCTAACGCCGTGCGAATCGAAAATAATAAATTCATACGAGATGACCGGGGGGTGGGTAGATGAGCGCTGGGTGCCATCAGGGGGATCGATACAGAGGCAACCAATGGCGCTACTTTACGCTATCATCCCCCGAGTTTTTGTTAAATTTTACTGGAATTTTTCTTTGCCAATCCGTGGTTGATTGCGCCTGAAGAAGCTTTTTTCTGAGGTATTCATGACAGTTCGCACCCGTTTTGCCCCATCGCCCACCGGTTTTTTGCATATTGGTGGCGCACGCACCGCCTTATTTAGCTATTTGTATGCGCGCAAACACGGCGGGCAATTTGTGTTGCGCGTTGAGGATACGGATCGGGAACGTTCAACCCCTGAATCTGTGAACGCCATTTTAGAAGGCATGGCATGGCTTAATCTTGAATACGATGAGGGGCCGTTTTATCAAACTGAACGGATGGCGCGCTATCAAGCGGTCATCCAGCAACTTATGGCCAGTGGCCATGCGTATTATTGTTATGCCAGTCGTGAATCGCTCGATGCGCTGCGTGAAGCGCAAATGGCTCGCGGTGAAAAACCCCGCTACGATAATCGTTATCGTGATTTTACCGGCACCCCGCCGGCTGGCGTGCCTCCCGTGGTGCGCTTTCGTAACCCTGATGATGGCGAGGTGGTGATCGACGATGGGGTGCGCGGGCGGGTGGTGGTGCAAAATAGTGAGCTGGACGATTTAATTATCGCGCGCTCGGATGGCAGCCCAACCTATAACTTAACCGTTGTGGTCGATGATTGGGATATGGGCATCACGCATGTGATTCGCGGAGATGATCATCTCAACAATACTCCACGGCAAATCAACCTGTATCGTGCGCTGGGCGTAACCCCGCCGCATTTTTCGCATTTACCGATGATTCATGCACCCGATGGCACCAAGTTATCCAAGCGTCATGGCGCGGTGAGTGTGATGCAATACCGCGAGGAGGGCTATTTGCCCGAAGCGCTGCTCAATTATTTGGTGCGCTTGGGTTGGTCGCATGGCGATCAGGAGCTTTTCAGCCGCGAGGAGATGGTGGCGCTCTTTGACATTAAAGACATTAACCAATCGGCCTCCAGTATTAACCCCGATAAACTTCGCTGGCTCAATCAGCAATATTTTAAAACCCAGCCAGCGGAACACACCGCGCTTGAGTTGCGCTGGCATTTAGGGCGGCTCGGAATTGATCCGGCGGTAGGCGGGCCTGATCCTGCGCGAATTGTGATGGCATATGCCGATCGCGCACACACTTTGGTTGAAATGGCCGAGCAAGCCAAACCGTATTATCAGGATTTGACCGGTTATGATGCTGCCGCGTTGGCCAAACTGGATGCCGATGCACCGGGGATTTTATCGGCGCTGGCCATGGCGCTGGCCGCGCCTGAGGTGTGGGAAACTGAAGCCGCGTTAGATCATACCGTCAAACAAGTGGCGCAAACGCTGGAGTTTAAACTCGGCAAAGTCGGCCCCTTGCTGCGGCTGGCTTTGTTGGGGCAAACCGCCTCACCGAGCTTAGGCGTAACTTTGGCTTTATTTGGTCAAGCGAAGACGCTGGCGCGCTTGCATGCCCTGCGCGACACGTTAATCGCTTAACGCCCCATGAATCGCCCCTTGGTCAAACGCGCTTCCTTGCGCTGGGCTTTGGCCTACATTGGCGCCGCCGCGCTGTGGATCGCCTTGATGCAGTGGCTTTTAGCGAACCTTGGCGGCGAACGCTGGACCATCTCTGCCGCAGGCTTAGTAGTGGGCGGCATGTTTATTCTCATCACCGCTTGGCTGCTGTTTTTATTGCTTGAGCGATCGCAAAGCGAAAATTCTGTCGCGTGGCATCAATCCCTCGGGCGCACCGATAAGGTGCGCGCTTGGTGGGCGGGGCTCATTGTTTTTATCGCGATAACCTTGCTGCTGCAGGTGTTTATGGTGTTTTTTGCCACGAAAGCGTATCGCCCCGTTTTACTCGATCAGGCACAAAATGCCCTAACCGCCCAGGCACAAGCCGATAGCAAGCGTATTCATGATTGGCTTTTCGCGCGCAACCAAGCCGTGGCTTTGCTTGCCGCTAAGCCTGAGCTTTTGGCAGAAAAAATGCGAGCCAATCAAAACCCAGCGGCCAAAACACCCAGCGCGCTTGCAGCATTTATCAACCTGCCCGCCTTTTCGCAAGTGACCGTATTCGACCCCGATCACAGGCTCAATGCACAATTTGGTGCCAAAGGGGCACCTAAAGTGCCCGATGCGTTGTTTGAGCAGGCCGCAGCCACCTCTAAAGTGCAATTTAACTGTCAATTTACCCCTGGCCGCCCGGGTGGGGATTGCTATTGGGTGCTGCCCGTGTTTTTGAATCAAAAAGAGGTGAGCAGCGGGCCTTGGTATCTTGTGTTTTATGCGCCACTTTCCGCGCAAACCCTGTTGCCCGATAATCAAAGCGCGCCGGGCGCGGTGTTCAATCGTGCGCAAACCCAAGCTTTAATCACGAAAAGCGAAGATCACCCCGAACAGGGGGTGGCTACCTCATTGATAGCACCGCCCCCTGATGCAGCGGCATCGAATACCGGCGTGCAGGCATTAACAGCCGCGCAATGGGCTTGCATTCAACCCGCAGTGCTGCACACAAATCCGGCAACAGAGGAATCTGACCCGCGCCAACCGCCCACCCATGTCCCAATGCATGGCCACCTTGAGTGTAATGGGCAAACCATTTGGTATGCCCGCATCGATATAAGCCAAATTCCGGCCGTGCTTTGGGTGGCCACCGCGCAAGATGATGTGTTGCTACCCCTGCGCCAAACTCGGCAATCGTTGGCGATAGCGGCCTTTGTGGGTGTATTTACCTTGATATTTTCCTTATTTTTTTTGTGGCGCATTATGCGCATTCACCGCCAACACGCCCTGCACCCGCTGCAAACGGAGCGCGATCAGTTGGCGCAACTCTGGGAGCAAATCCCAAGCCTGGGGTTGGCGATAGCAACTAGAGATTCCCCGCAAGCGCCTTGGCTGATTAGCAGCATTAATCGTCGCTGTATGCAGCTTTTTCACGCCTCGCGAGAGGAGCTCATTGCCAGCCCCTTATCGATGCTGATGTGCCCTGTAGCAGGCCAAAATGATCCGATCGACTACCTTGTCAGCGATCAACAAAGTTTGGAAGATTTAGTCAGCGGCATTCGCGATGAACTCGTGTTCGTGCGACGGCTTAAGCTCGGCGTGCATGGGATTGTTTGGCGGCAATTGAGTATTCGCGCGCTGATCGGTGAACAAAAACCGAGCAATAGCCTAATTGTCGCCATTGAGAATTTGGGGGATATGGTCGAGCAGGCCGCGTCACTTCAGGCGCAACGAGATTTTTATAGCTTAGCTACCCAATGGTTGCAGGCAAAACCCACCGAGGGTGCACAGGCTCGAGCCGAGCCCACTGCACGCGCGATCGAGGAAAGCTCGGCCACCATGCAAACCACCGCCGCACCGTTGATTTTGGCCGATCAAAATCAGAGCACATCTGCCATCGATTTCCCGCTAGAACCCGAACCCCCGGCGCCCGTATCTGAAACTCCGCTCACTCAGTTTGGCGCCCAGCTGATTGCGCAAACCCCCATTTTAGCGCTGTGCCGTTACACCCATTGGCCTGAGGTTTGGTCCTCCTCATCGGATTTATCCGGCCCCATCTTAGAGCAGCAAGAACACAAAGCGTACGAGTGCGTAGGCAGTAGCGCACCCGTGCGGGAAATTGCCAACCAAGTCGCCGCCATGGGGTTGATTGATCGGGTACTCGTTGCGCAAACGCCGCTATTTGTTGATGACGAAGCGAAAAATACGCCCACCCCCGCTTTGGTGAGCTTGCAAACAGAGCTCATTGAACAGCTCCGCCCGTACCCCGTTGGCGCCCTGGCCATCGTGCCCCTACAAGGCGCGCCAGATGCTGGCTGTGTGCAAGCTTGGATTGTATTTGGTGATGAAAAGCTACGCTTCACCGAACCCGTTAAAGCCTCGTTACTGAGCTTACTCAATGCCTTAGCCGTTAAAGTTGCTAAGTAATGCATGGCTTTTAAGGAATCGCTAATTTAATCCCGCGTGCGCCATGTGGCCAAGTCTAAAAGCGCAAGCCTGGGCGCCTAAAACGAATTTTAATCGGCATTTTGCTTTAAGAATTCTGCCGGCTTTTGAATTATTGATTTGGCTGAATAGAGTACAAAATCGTGAAATTCTTGCGCGATGGGCGACATACGTTTGCCCGCGCGATAGACGAGATACCATTTTTTCATCAGGGGAAAGCCTTCCACATCGAGAATAGCCACTCGATTGAGCGCCAGTTCAAATTCTAGCGCTTGCAGTGAGATGATGCCCAATCCCAACCCGGCCATGACGGAATGCTTGACCGCTTCATTTCGGCTCATTTCCATCGACGTGTTGAGCTTACTGTGGTGGTGTTTAAAAAAGCTTTCTACGGCGTTGCGCGTGCCCGAACCGCGTTCCCGCAGAATGAAGTTGTATTCCATGAGCCGACTGATGGGAATGTTCTTAACCCCGGCGAGCGGGTGATCTGGGCGTGAAAAAACCACCAAGGGGTTGTCCATAAACTCCCGCGAAATTAATTCCAGTGAGTTGGGTGGCCTGCCCATGATGGCCATATTAGGGATGTTCTCTTGGAGTTGCACCAGGAGATCTTCGCGGTTGGTGACTTCAAGATGCACCTGCGTGCCGGGATGGCGCTTAACAAACTCTGCAAGCAAATAAGGCGCGAAATATTTGCCCGTACTTGTCACCGTGAGTGACAAATTACCCCGTCTGACGCCTTTTAAATCGTCGAAGACCGCTTCAATGTCTTGAACCTGCTGCGCGATGCCGCGGCTAAATTCATACATTTCTTTTCCTGCTTCAGTTAGGAAGATTTTTTTCCCCAGTTGCTCAAATAAGGGCAAGCCGACTTCTTCTTCCAGCTGTTTTATTTGCGTTGATACCGCGGGCTGAGTTAAGTGAAGCTCCTCGGATGCGCGGGTATAGCTGCCATTGCGCGCGACGGATTCCATTAAGCGTAACTGACGAAAAGTGATTTTCATGGCGGGATTTTATCTCATTAAAAATTTGTGCATAAACTTTAGCAAATGAATACGGTAATTATTATTAATTATCAATATTGAATAAGCCTTCTTATAGTTCAACTCAAGGGCGGGTTCGGTGGACGCCCACTCCTGTGATTAAACCCAGAGCATAAGGAATCAATCCATGAACCAAGATAATACAAACGAGAATTTAGAGAAACTTTCTGGTCGTGATGCGGCATTAGCCCGCAGACGGGCGCTGTCACTTTATGGCAAAAAAGCGATACCAGGGGTTGATGCAAAAACCCGTCCCAGTGCCCATCAAAGGCCGGGTGCATCTCAGGGCGCAACGCCCCAGCCTGCGCCTTCTGCAGCGCCCGTTTTAATCCAAAGCCCAAGTGAGCCTGCCGCGCCCCAAGCGCCCGCCTGCAATTGCGCCAATAAAGTTGCGCAAGAAGTGGCCGCCCCTATTGTGGCAATGAGCCGGACTGCCTTGTCACCGTCTCAGCAGCGCCGAATCAATCAATCATTACGGGGCCGAGGCAATAAATCGCCTGCCCGCCCTTGTGGCCGTGTGCCTTGCAAAGTTGAAACGGGCACCACGCTCTCAGGCACGCAAGTCAGTGGCAGCCAACTTGAGCGAACCTTGGCCACTACCGGCAATGAAGCGGGAACCTGCCGCATGGTGACCGGCACCGAATATCTTGGCATTGAGCATTACAACCAGTTTTGCGACACCCAACCTGCGCCTGCGCCCGCGAAAGTGAGCATGAGCAGCACGAGTCGGGGCGGGCGGGTCACGGGCACCGAGATTGGCCGCAGCCAAAAAGTTTCTGGTGATGAAACCGGTACTTGCAAGCGGGTTACCGGTACCGAGTATCTGGCAGCCGAGCAAACCCGCACATTTTGTGGCACCGCACCTGAGCCGCGTCATGAGAAATCCGGTTTTGGTATGACGGCTTTGAAAAACAAGATCAGCGGGTCGGACTTAGCGCGCGAAATTGATGTGACGGGCGGCGAATCCGGTGCGAATCGTGCCATTACCGGGAGCGATTACACCGATGTCACGGCTCTGCGGCGCAAAGCGAATGAAGCACCCAAAAAAGTTGAAATTAGCCATACCAGTGCTGGCGGCACCGTGAGTGGCACCCTAATTAGCCGCTCAAAGAACGTCTCCGGCTCAGAGCGCGGCGCGTGTGAGCGCATCACCGGGTCAGATTATTTAAGTAGCGAAGAATTTGCCTCTTTTTGTCGGGCAGAGCCCTACCAGCCACCCGCTAAAGTGGGTGTGTCGCCCACCTTAAAAGGGCAAGCCGTGTCGGGCACGCTGTTAGGCAGATCTTCTAGCGTGACAGGGGATGAGTATGGCGCGTGCAAGCCGGTGACGGGTTCATCGTATATCGGGGCGGATCAGTACGCAGAATTTTGCGCCAACCGAGCGGTTACGGAAGTAAGCAACCGAGGTTCGCGCGGCAAAAACGTCATGGTGGAGCGTCGCCAAGCCGCAGCCCAGCTCGTGCAGCCAGATCAACAACCCGGTCAAGCGCCGAGTGAATCTGCGCGCGTGATGCAGTGTGGCCGCTTTTCAATTGTTTCGCCGGCGCAATCGGCTCAAGACACCACCCAGCGCATTACGGGGAGTGCCTATGGGGGAACCGATCGCATTACGGGTTCATTGGCGCGGGCTACGGGTAAGGTTTCTGGCACGCCTGAATTTCGTTATCGCGAGGGCATTGAAGCACCGGTTGACGCGGTGGCTGATGCCAAAGAGCGCAGCCCCGAGCGTATTACCGGGGAAGGCCGCGAGCGAAATGTAACCGGCGATGCTTGGGATCGGGGTGATCGAATCACGGGCACAGAGGGTTTATCGGCTGCCCGCCGGAATCCGACGTGGCGCGGTGAGCCGCGGATAAATCCGGCCACGAAAAATGCACGAGAATTTCGCAAAGCCGAACTGCCAGAAGCGCAGCCCAGTCGCGTCACAGGTTGCAGTGGCAGCAGCATGACCGGTGCGGCCGTCACCATGTCTGGCGGCGCGCGCGGCTAACTTAAGATAAACAGTACGGAGCTTTTTATGGATACCCGCCATCGCCCAAAAACGAAACAAAAAGCCCCGGTCGGGTTGGGCACCGCCGCCCGAGTGGCAACCGCCGTGGACGCTATGCCGAGCTGGCCTGCGCGCTTGAGTTTTTGCCCACCGGGTTTCGCGCTGGATAAGGCCGGTGCTTGCGTGAGTAATCAGTGCCAGACCCATGCGCACCCCTTGGCCGACTTAGCGCAAAACGCACGTTTAGCTGCGTACGAACGTCGGGTGAAAGATCGCTTTGCGCAGATTGTGCCCACGCTTCAACAGATTGCGGCTCTTGCGCAAACAGGCGATTTCGCGCAGCGCGCTCAAGCAATTGCCCGCGAGCGGTTGGGCTTTGAGTTAGATGAATCGGTATTGGCCAACACCTGGATTGTGCCACTTGATATGCGCCGGTTGTATGGTCAGAGCGTGTTACAAACCTTCTGCCAATTAGCGCAAGAAGAGGTTGGTGAGCCTTCAGGCTTGAATGAGACTCAGGCGGCCGTCCAGTTTTTTATCGAGTGCGGTTTTCATGAAGTTAATGTGAGCGCGTGTGCCGATGGGCGGCTCAAGGGGTTTATTAATTACATTCTGCGCTTGCCTCAAGAGGCCGTGCCACGGCATCAGTTTTATGCCGGCACCACCTTTGATGTAGAGCTGAATGTGAAACAGTGGACGACAACCGAGCTTCGCCGCTTTCGTGAAGGGGTGCCCACCACCTCGGATTGCGGCACGCGATACTTAAAGATCGCCGCCTACCATTTCAGTGGGTCCGATCCGGAACATGAAGGCTGCGCCGCCCATGGCAGTTGTGATGCCAGGGCGATGCAGGCAGCACTCGATCGACTAAAGGCCTTCAGCACGGCGATTGAAAACGGGTTTTGCTGCGGCGCTTCGGTGGCCACGCTGTTGATTGGTGTGGATACCGATAACGATGCCATTCGGGTGCATGTGCCTGATGCATCGGGCGAAATGAGCTTGGATTGTTATATCGATAACCGGGCGCTGTATGAACAAACCGCCAAGTTAAGCAAGCTCGAAGCGCAGTGGAAGCTCAATGCCATCGTCGAGGAAACCGCGCGCGATTTTAATCGCACCGTGCCTGAAATTGGTATGCGTCGTTTGATTAAGCAACTGCTCACCAACAATTTGTCACAGATTGATTATGTGTGCGAGTTCCACAACGGGCGCTATGCCGATATTGGTCACGCTGAGCGATTTATTAGCGTCGGTGATGGGTTTGAAGAGCTGCATTTGCGCAATCTTGCTTATTTTAGCCATATGCAAACCCTCGAAGAAGGCACTGCGGATATGGATGTGGGGATCAAAATCTTCACGCAGTTAAACGTGGCGCAAGGTTTACCCATACCCGTGGCGATTCATTATCGTTTTGATGATCAGGTACCGGGCGCCCGAGATCGCGCTGTAGCTCGGTGTCGGCGGGTTAAAGCGGCCATCATGGCGCGCTATCCCAGGCTTGCACAAGACGGGTTATTGATTTGCGGCATGAGCGTTCAGGCACACACGCCGGGCAGTGCGTTAGAGCGCGTGTCAGATCACGATCAATACAAGCCAGAGCCTTGAGGAGAGCAGCATGAAAATTATGCGAGTGGAAAAAACATTGGTTTCAACCAATCGCGTGCGCGAGCTAGGCCACCGCCCCTTACTCGTGGTGAGAGAAAAAGAAGGCGGCATCCCGAGTGTGGCCGTTGATGCGATTGGCTGTATCCCTGGTGATTGGGTGATTTGTGTCGGGAGTTCCGCCGCGCGTGAAGCGGCGGGGAGCAAAGAGTTTCCAAGCGATCTCACCATCGTTGGAATTATTGATCACTGGCAGGAGAGTTGAGATGGAAATCATGCGCGTTATCTCTGATCTGGTTGCGTCACGCCGCATAACTGGCTTGTCGAGTAGCTCGTTGCGGGTTCTGGAGGATTGCAAAGGCAAATTATCGGTAGCTGTTGACCCGGTGGGCGTGCCGCCGGGTAAATGGGTTTTTACGACGGGCGGTTCGGCGGCGCGGATTGCCACGGGCGATAAAAGAATTTTAACCGATCTCACCATCTGCGGAATTATCGATCACTGGACTTAGGAGGAAACCATCATCAAAACATCTCGGCATTTTAATTAACGTTTGGTTTAGGAGAGAAAACATGGCAACAGGTATTACGGGCATTGCCCTTGGCATGATT
>JAGDVP010000028.1:87427-222230 GCA_023255735.1 Halothiobacillus sp.
ATGCGTGCGAGCGCGTCGGTGATGGCTTGGTGGCAGCGCACATTATTGCGCGGGTGCACAACGAGGTAGAAAACATTCTGCCCAGCACCAACGCGGCTTAATTTTTATCGTTTATTGATTGAGTTTAGGAGAGAAAACATGGCAACAGGTATTACGGGCATTGCCCTTGGCATGATTGAAACCCGCGGTTTAGTTCCGGCGATTGAAGCGGCGGATGCGATGACCAAAGCGGCCGAAGTGCGATTAATTGGTCGTCAATTTGTCGGTGGCGGGTACGTCACCGTCTTGGTACGCGGCGAAACGGGCGCGGTCAACGCAGCAGTGCGTGCGGGTGCCGATGCGTGCGAGCGCGTCGGTGATGGCTTGGTGGCAGCGCACATTATTGCGCGGGTACACAACGAGGTTGAGCACATTCTTTCAACCGAGATGACCGCTGAAGCGAATGGGATGGATTGCACCAAGATGAATCAAACGGCACTCTGAGTGCACCCGTTGCCTTGCGTGGCAAGGGGGCATAAAAATAGATACGGGTTCGGTTAGAACCCCTGTCTAGGTGATGAATTGATCCTATCTAATTTTTGAAGCCCCGAGGAGCAAAATGATGTCAGAACATGATCATGCGATCCCGCACTGGGTGCGGCAAAATTTGCCCCCCATGCTGAGTCGTCGTTTCGAATTTGTCACTTATGCCGAGACAAGAACCTTTTTGGATCGTGTGGCCAAGCTCGCTGAAGATGCCAAGCATTATCCCAATTTAAGTTTTGGTAAAACTTATGTCAGCGTCACCCTAGATGAGGATGGTAAAGACATTGGTGCTGCCACGATTGCCCTAGCGCAGCAGATCGACGCGCTGGCACCCAATGCAGGCTAGGGCATTCATGCGCTGTTTACGCGTTTTGATTGTGAACCAAAAAGGGGGCACAGGGAAAACAACCTTATCCGTTAATTTAAGCTCGGGGTTTAATCAACGGGGCGCCACGGTGTTGCTGGATGCCGATCCGCAGGGTTCTGCCAGTCATTGGGCAAAAATTAGCCGAGATGCCACCGATCTTGCACCCATTGAACGCGTGGCGGCGGGCGCGGTGCAAGATCGTTTAAAAAATTTATCCGCTACCCATCGCTATGTGTTGATCGACTGCCCGCCGCATCTGGATTCGGATCTCTTGCGGCAGGTCTTGTCGCAAGTGGATTTGGTTTTAATTCCCATCCAGCCATCTCCGCTGGATTTATGGGCAAGTATTGGCATGGCGGCTTTAGTGCACGAGGCGCATATTAGCCATCCTCAATTGCGCGCTTACCTGGTGCTCAATCAAATAGATCAGCGCAATGCGCTATCTAGATCCCTGCATGAAGCGCTGGCGAGTTTTGAACTGCCGGTGCTTAACAATGGCCTTACGCGGCGCGCGGCCTTCCGAAATGCCGCTTTAGAGGGGTGTAGTGTCTACCGATTGGGCAACCGTGCTGCCAGTGCCGTCAACGATATCGAAGCAATTATTGAAGAGGTTTTAAACTTATGACAACCGTAAGCAACAAGTTAACCGATGGGTTGGATAAAGTGCGTGACAACAAGCCTGCAGCCCCTGCATCAAACGCGCAGCCCGCAAGCCCAACCCCGCCTAAGACGCCCGCGCGACGCAAGCCCGTTCAGCGAGAGTTAAGCCAATCTGCACCAAAGCCGGAGTTAAGCCAATCTGCGCCTGCGCCTGTACCAAAACCTAAGGCTGCCGAACGTCCTGCGGTATTCTCATCAACGCGCGTTTGGCCAGATTAAGAGACTTAACGTGTTGAGGGTGGGTTAACCGCTTGAAAAAACAGCCCCGCACCCCCGCACGATAGAGGATTGCACCCAATGACACAGGATACCGCTCCGCTCTCTCGCAAACTCCTGCGGCATGCCTCGTTACGGCAAATTGAGGTATTTGAATCGGTTGCACGGCTTGAAAGTTTTACCCGTGCCGCTGCGGAACTAAACCTAACCCAACCGAGTGTATCTGCCCAAGTCAAAAGCTTTTCAGAAGTGCTTGGGCTTGATTTATATGAACAAATTGGTCGCCGCATCTATTTAACTGAAGCCGGCCAACTCGTGTTGCGGGGCTGCCGCGAGCTTATGGATGCGTTGGCGAATATCGAAATGTCGCTCAATGATCTAAAAGGGCTGCGCACGGGGCGCTTGCGGTTGTCGGTGATTACCACCGCTAAATATTTTGCGCCGGTCGCTTTGGGCTATTTTGCTGAGCAATACCCCGATATTGAGTTGGAACTGATTGTATCCAACCGCGATCATCTGATGAGCCGAATCGAGCAAAATGCCTCCGATTTGTACATCATGGGGCAGGTGCCACACAGCCGGATGGATTTGGAGGTGATACCCTTCGCACCCAACCCGCTTTTGGTGATTGCCCACCGCAGCCATCCCCTCGCCAATGCCCGAAACATCCCGCTCAGCCAAATTGCCCAAGAGCATTTCATCATGCGAGAGCAGGGCTCTGGCATTCGGCACAAAACTGAAGAGCTGTTTGCCCGCCACGGGTTAACGATTAAAACGCGCCTTGTGCTTGAGGGGAACGAAGCGATTAAACACGCCGTGGTGGGCAAATTGGGGCTGGCGGTGGTTTCTGAGCACGCACTCAACATCGAAGGGGTCGGTGGGCCGCTTGTAAAGCTGGATGTCCAGGGGTTTCCACTAGAAAGTTGTTGGAACATCGTGTATCCCAAAGGCAAAGTTTTATCCGTATTAGCGCGTCAATTTTTGTCGTTTTTGAAAATCCACGGTGGCGATTATCTAAAAATTGGTTAATAACAAATTCGCCCATACATAGACTCCAGTCTTTAGTTGTATAGAGATAATCCTATGGAAATTAGGCTGGGTGATTTTTATTAACCTTGTCTACCGCCTTTTTTATTTGGGTTAATGATCGAATTAACAAAGGGCTGTGTTGGTTTTTATTCGATAATTAATCGATTAGAAAATCAGTATTGCTGGTTGTATAGATTTAATCCTATGCCTGATGCTAGAAAATCTAATTTTACAGATAAATCGAAGCCAACTAACGTCTGATTTATTGAAGATGTTGGTTAAACACGCGAGGAAAAAACGATGACTCCCGAATTATTCGCCAAAGCGAGTGGGCTAATTTTATTGGCCATTCCGATTATCGTGATTGCATCCGCGCTGCCCTTCGCGCAGCAAGGCCGTATCGCTGCCTTAGCTTATCGTCGACGTGTGAGTGCTGCTACGGTCATCGCCCTGGCATTCGCGCTGCTGGCCGGGTTGCTGTTTGCGCTCGGCTCGCGCAGTGATGTTTTTATGCCGACAATCCCTTGGTTTGGCGGGAGTCGAGGCATCGCTCTGCCGGTGTCGATTGCCGTGAATGGCATGACCTTGCTCTTGGCTGCGCTGGTGAGTTTTGTTTTGATGATCATCGCGCGTTTTAGTATTCAGTATCTGGATGGCGATTCCGAGCAGGCGCGTTTCTTTCGCTTGCTTGGGCTCACCGGCGGTTGGTTTTTGCTGGTGGTTATGGCGGGCAACATGGCGCTGTTTACCTTCGCGATCACTATGACCGGCTTTACTTTGCATCGATTACTCGGGTTTTATTCAAAACGGCCGCGCGCCATCATGGTCACGCACAAGAAGTCGATTTTCAGCCGCACGGCCGATGTGCTGTTGGTCACGGCGACTGTGTTGATTGGTTTGCAGGTGGGCAGCCTTGAATTTTCAGCCATTACCGCCTTTGTGGCACAACACACACAATTGCCTTTGGCATTGCATGTGGCTGCTTGGCTGATTGTTCTCGCCGCTATTCTCAAGAGCGCCCAATTTCCCTTTCATGGTTGGTTGATTCAAGTCATGGAAGCGCCGACGCCGGTATCGGCGCTGATGCACGCGGGGATTGTCTACAGCGGCGCAATCATTGTGCTGCGCACCAGCCACTTGTTGGCGGCTGATGGCTATGCGCTGATTTTGTTGGCACTGGTGGGTTTGGCTACCTTAATTATCGCCTCGCTTGTCATGCTAACCCAATCGGCTATTAAGGCATCGCTGGCTTGGTCTACGGCAGCGCAGCTGGGTTTTATGCTGCTGGAATTGGGGCTTGGCTTGTTTGCCTTAGCGCTTTTGCACCTGGTTGGGCATTCGTTGTACAAAGCCCATGCTTTTTTGTCTTCAGGGGGTTTTTCAGACCAACTTCGCCAGCCTAAGATTTTTCACTATCGCCAGGTTTCTCTGGCCGCTTGGCTGGGCGCGTTCATGGGCTGCTTGGCGATTGCTTTGGCTCTCAGCGGCTTGATGGGGCTGAGTGTGCGCCAAGAACCTACGTTGTTGGCTCTGCTTGTCATCATCGCGCTGGCGACTGCGCAAATCGTGCTCAAAGTGCTGAGTTACGGCACCGGTCGTGAGGTTGTGACATCGATTGCCACCGCAATTGCCATGTCGGCGGTGTACTTTGTGTTGCATACCTTATTTATGCATGGCTTTGCCCCCGAATTAGCGCCGTTGCCCACCGAGTTATCCGCGCTGAAATATGGCCTGATTGCCTTAACGGTGGCCGGATTTTTAGCGGTAGCCTGGTTGCAGGGGCCGGGGCGTGAGCGCATGGTGCCTGCGGCAAAAAGCGCCTTATTTATTCACTTATACAACGGCTTATATGTTGATCGCTGGGTTGAGCGGTTGTCTTATTGGTTATGGCCGGAAAAAGTTGGCCGCCTGACTCGGGTGCCAAATGCCGCGCCGCGTGCCAAGCCCCGGTCTGCCGAAGATACGCAAGCCTGAAACCCGTTCTTAAATCGCCTGAGGAACCCTGACATGATTCTTAAGATAACCCCCGCGAAGAACCAAGCGAGCCATCCCTTGTTGCAGGAAAAACCATCTGCTTTTTTGCCCTTGATTGAAGCGACTTGCCGCCGCATTGCCCCGGTGTGGCCACTCGATTCATTTGTGGCGGTTAACCCGTATCTTGGGCTGATAGACCGCCCTTTTAGAGCGGTGGGAAGTTATCTTGCACAAACCACGGGTGAAAAGCTGTACATGCAGCGCGCTTGGTTCGCCGCAAAAATCGAGGCGGGCACAATCACCGCGGCCGATTTGAATCAGGCCGCCGTCCAACTGAACAGCGATTGGTCGGTTGATGCAATCGGCCTTGCTGCACGGGTTGAGCCTGCTCAAAAGCCCCCGCTGCCGCTCTTGGCCTTGGAGTTGAATCGACGAGATGCTCCGCCATTTCTTGTTTTTGTGATTGACCAGATCAGCGGTTATCTTGCCGCGCATTACGACCGAGGCCAGGCACTTTGGCACATGCCCGCCGAGGCGCAATCCAGCCTGTTTTCGGCCTGGCGGGAATATACCCTGATCGACCGCTCAGCGCGCGTGGCCGGGCTTAAAGGGGTGCGCGAAAACCTTATTTGCGTGCCGGCTGATGCGCAAGCCGCGTTGAGCTGGGCGCTGGCCAAAATTGATTTGCCCGAGGCGCAACTGGCCGATTATTTATTTGCCACACTCAAATCGATCGGCGGCTGGGCAAGCTATTGCCGCTATTTGCTTTGGCAGGCGGAGCTTCAGGGGGAAACGCATCGCGATTTGCGCGATTTACTCGCTATCCGCTTAGTTTGGGATGCTTTAATTTTCATGGAGATGGACGAGTCGGCTCGTCAACACTGGCGCGTAAAAATGGCGCAATGGCATCAGCATCTGGGTACGAGCGAGGATGACATCGTTGATGAAATTTTACTTACTGCCGCCGAAATCGCCTTGCGGCGTCAAGTCGCGGACGGCTTAAAGTTAAATCCGCCTGATACGCCCAGCCCCAATCCGTTGGTACAGATGGCTTTTTGTATTGATGTGCGCTCGGAAGTGTTCCGCCGCCATCTGGAAGCCTGCCTGCCGAACTTGGAAACCATCGGCTTTGCTGGGTTCTTTGGGGTGCCTGTCGATTATTGCCGATTGGGCGAGCACGACGCCCGCGGCCACTTGCCCGTGCCGCTTAAGCCCGCCTATCGCGCCCAGCAAATCGGGGCTACCGCTATTGCTGAGCGGCAACACGCGCGCTTGAGCCGATCCGCCAGCTGGAAGCAATTTAAGCTGTCAGCGGCATCCTGCTTTACCTTTGTTGAATCCGCCGGTTTGAGTTATGTGCCCAGGCTTTTGGCCGATGCGTTTGGTTGGCATCGCTCATCAATTCCGCCCGATGAGGCGGGGCTCACCCCGGCGGAGCGCGTCCAGCTGCATCCGGTGTTGCTTAGTGCCGATGGCAGCGCTTTGAGCGAGGCAGACAAAATTACCCTAGCCGAGGGCATGCTGCGTGGACTGGGGTTGATTGATCGATTCGCGCCGATTGTATTGCTGGCAGGTCATGGCAGCTCAACCACCAATAATCCGCACCGCGCGGGGCTAGATTGCGGTGCGTGCGCCGGCCAAACAGGTGAAGTGAGCGCGCGGGTGGCCGCAACACTCTTAAATGAGCCTGCGGTACGCCTTGGGTTGGCTGCCAAGGGCATTCATGTGCCGAGCGATACCCGATTTATCGCCGCAATGCACGACACGACCACCGATCAAGTCGCCCTACTTGCGGTGCCGAATGCCGCGGTGGATTCGGTAAATCTAGCCGCCATCACAACCGCGCTCGGCCAAGCGGGCGAGCTCACCCGGCTTGAACGGCTGGTGGCTTTAGATAAACACGTCGAGCAAGCCGCCGCCGTTCGCCATGTCATTAAGCGCGGACGCGATTGGTCGCAGGTTCGACCCGAATGGGGCTTGGCGGGTAACGCGGCATTCATCGCCGCGCCACGCTGGCGCACTCGGGCGCTTGATTTGGGCGGTCGGGCATTCCTGCACGACTACGATTGGCATCAAGACCCAAGCTTTGGTGTGCTAACCCTCATCATGACCGCCCCGCTGGTGGTAGCCAGCTGGATTAACCTGCAATATTACGGCTCAACCGTTGACAACGAGCGGCTCGGCTGTGGCAATAAAGTGCTGCACAATGTGGTCGGGGGGTTAGTTGGCGTGCTCGAAGGCAACAGCGGCGATTTGCGCGTTGGCCTGTCTATGCAATCGCTGCATAACGGCGAGACTTGGCAGCACGAACCCCTGCGCTTGAGTGCATTCATCGAAGCGCCGTCTGATGCGATTGATCAAGTGATTCACGCGCACCCCATGTTGCAGCAATTGGTAGACAACCACTGGCTGGCTGTGTGCCAAATTGATGCGGCAGGCTGCGTTAAACGCCGGTTTGCCAATCGCGATTGGCGCGAAGAATAAGGCAGCGAACCCCGCCGGTTTTGGGGTGGCTGCCAGTGCGGGGATGAGCCGCTTTATTCACAACGCTTGAAATTGCGGGGCTATGCTTGCACCGGTTTCATTGCATGAAAACGCACTCAATGGCGTACCATTTGGCGTTTATTAAAAAACCGGCGCGCAATTTATAAAAACTTGAGTGAACGCGGAGCGTATCTGGTGTTTTGGGCGCGCACCCAGTCAAAGTCAAGTACGTACAAAACCTGCGTGAAGTTCAAATTTATTCTATTGCGGCGCCGGTCATCTTGAGAGCCTTTGATTCAATCCCCATCGCGGCGCACGCGGGATTGAATTATAGGGTCTTTGAATTGCCGAAACTTGTGGAGTCAGTATGCCGTTAACAGAATCACGATGGATTTGGACACTGCTCATCGGCCTTGCCCTGTGGATTGCCAGCCCGTTTGCCGTGCCGCTTTTGGCGGGGCTTGCTTTGGCCTTGGTCAGCCACCCGCTCCATCAGTGGCTTAGGCGGTATCGGGTGCCCGCGCTGGTGTCGGCAATTGGCTTAGGCGCGCTCTGGGCGGTGATCTTTGTGCTGCCGGCGCTCATTATTGTGCAATCGGTGCTCCCTGTCGCTGCACGGATTCAAGGCAGCGCGATTCCGGCGGATCGAATTTTTGAGGTGCTCACCCATCTGCCGGTACTCGGGGCTTTTGTTGTACAGCATGCCAATGCGGTAATGGATTGGCTTAATCAGCACCCCATTAATAAAATGATCAGCGACATTGAGCCGCTCATGCGGCATTTGGCTGGTCATACTCTGGTGCTGATTATTCACACCGCCTTGGCTTTAATGGTTGCGGTGTTGCTGCTGATTCACGGTGAAGCCATGGCCGAGCGCCTTCGTCCGCATTTTTTTGAGCTGGTGGGCAGAAAAACCGTGCTGCACCTCGAACAGGTGCTCGTATCCTCGGTGCGCGCGGTTGTTTTGGGCATGATCGCTTTAGTGGTATGGGAAGGGGTGCTGGGCGGCTTGATGTTTTGGCTGCTCGATTTACCCGCCAGCATGGTGTTTGCCATCGCGCTGGCCTTGTCGTCATTAATTCCCGGTGGCTCCGGTATTGTTTTGGCGCTTGCCGCCGTGGCCGCCTACACCGGGCAGCATATCGCTTATGCGGTCATCATTCTGAGTGTGGGACATGTCATCACCTTGTCGGGGGATTACCTTATCAAGCCCGCCGTGACTGGCGCTAAAAGCCACGCGCCGTTTTTAATCGTTTTGCTTTCAATCTTAGGCGGGGTTGAAGTGATGGGGTTGATCGGATTGATTGCAGGCCCTGTGATTGTTTTAATGCTGTATGGCATGGCCTCTGAACCTGCAGAACCCGCATTGTGCGAGGCACCCCCGGGCGAGCATGCTCAATAGCTCAACTCATGGGTCTGAGCAGGCTTATGAGCGCATCGAATCGCCTTGATTGTTGCCCAAGGTGGCTTGGGTTAATCCGCCGCCCGCCGATACCCGCCTGCGCCAGCGCAGCAAACCCACGGCATAGGTCATGTAATACCCGGCAAATCCGCCAAATACGGTCAGTAGCAGCGGGGTTTTCACCGATTCAGCCGGGGTGGGTAACACTTGGGTTTGGCTAAACAGCACCAGCCGGTAAATCACCAAGGCCATAAACGCCACAGATAACCCAATGCCAATCCAGGTATGCGGCGTGTAAAACAAGCCCTCGGGGCGCGCTTCAAATTGGGTGAGTTTCAGCCCGTGGCGACCCAGCAAAATACCCAATGCACCGCCGCCTAATAACAGCGCCAATAACCCAAGATGATCGTGCGCGGCGAGCAAAAAAAAGCCAAGCAACAGGCTGAAAATGCTTAAAGTAATCCACGGCCGGGCGGGTTTGAGTTGCTGGCGCCCCACCAACCTTCGAACCCGCACCACCATGCGCCAAGCCAGCAATACGGCAATGGCGAGTAAAATCAGGGTGTGATTGTGCATGCTTGCTCCTTAAAAGATACGAGATAACGTGTGCCCAAGTTTCGGCGGGGCAAGGCGCGCCGCTCCAATGTGCCTAAACAAAGGCGTACTATAGTCCTAAAGCGATCGCTCATTGTTGTCTTGTGGGTCGTGTCGGCCAAATTCCGATCAAGGGGGCGCACGCAAATGCACGCAAGGGCTTCGCTTAGTGCGCTCGTATTTTATCTTGGAGGAATCATTATGTTTTCCGCACTCATCGGCTCAATAAAAGCTGATCGCGCTGCCAAAACCGTCGGCAAAAGTATTCAAGCCAACATCATCGCGGGGATTACGGTCGGCGTGATTGCGCTGCCCTTGTCGATGGCATTGGCCATCGCGATTGATGTCGGCCCGCAATATGGCTTATACACTGCGATTGTGGCGGGCATTTTAATTGCGCTGTCTGGCGGCTCGCGGGTGAATATTTCAGGACCTACGGCGGCATTCGTGGTCGTGTTATTGCCGATTGTGCATCAGTATGGTTTGGGCGGGCTTTTGGTGGCCGGCATGATGGCGGGCGCCATTTTGGTGCTGATGGGCTTAGCGCGCATGGGGCGGTTGATTGAAATTGTGCCGTATCCTGTTGTGATTGGTTTTACGGCGGGCATTGGCGTGGTGATTGCCACCCTGCAAATCAAGGATTTTCTTGGGCTTAGCGGTGTGACAAGCTTTGGGGATTACTTTCACAAAGTGCAAAACATCATCTTGGCGCTGCCCAGCGTGAATGGATACGAGGCCTTGGTGGGCAGTGTCACCTTAGCCATCTTGGTGGTGTGGCCTAAGTTTAAAAGCCGCATTCCAGGGCATTTAATTGCCCTGTTGGTCGGCTCTACCTTGGCATGGCTTATTGCGCACATGGGGCCTCATGTGGCCGTGGAAACCATCGCCTCGCGGTTTCATTACGTTGTAAACGGAGTCGCAGGGCAAGGGATTCCACCGCTGATGCCCGCGTTTAATTGGCCGTGGGCGCTGCCGGGTAAAGAGGGCGCACCGCTATCGGTCTCGTTTGATCTCTTTCGTGCGCTCTTGCCTGCGGCGCTTACCATTGCGATGTTGGGCGCGCTGGAATCGTTGTTGTGTTCGGTGGTTGCCGATGGCATGTCCGGCCAAAAACACAATCCGAATGATGAGCTCATCGGCCAGGGCATTGGCAATATGGTGGCACCGTTTTTTGGCGGTATTCCGGCCACGGCTGCCATTGCCCGCACGGCCGCCAATATCCGCGCCGGCGGTACCACGCCCCTCTCGGCGGTGGTGCATGGCGTATTTATTTTGCTGTCCATCATGTTTTTAGCCCCGCTCTTGGGCTATATCCCCATGGCCTCTATGGCGGCACTATTGTTGATGGTGGCTTGGAATATGAGCGAGGCGCACCATTTTTTCCGCATTATCCGCATCGCCCCACGCAGCGATACGCTGGTGCTCATCACCTGTTTTTCATTGACCGTGTTATTTGATATGACGGTAGCCGTGGCGGTTGGTATGGGATTGGCCGCCATTTTGTTTATTCGGCGCAACATCCAGCTCACCGAAGGGCGCTTGCTCACCGAGCATGAGATCGCGGATCGTGCGTTGCGGGAGGATGTTGCGATTTATGACATCAATGGCCCCTTGTTTTTTGGCACCGCGCGTTTGGCACTCAAAAATCTGGCGGTTGTTAACCCGAATATCCGCATCGTAATTTTGGATATGACGGAAGTGACGATGATTGATGTGTCGGCCATGATTGCGATGGAGTCGATTGTGGCCGAGCTGGCGAAGAAAAATATCACGCTGATTATCAGCGGGTTGCAACCCCGCATGATCTTAAAATTACGCCGTGCCGGCGTGCATCACCAAGAAGGCCGCATCCAGTTTGCCCGCAATACCGATGAGGCGCTGGAACAAGCGGATGCGTTGCGAGCGACCCATGCCGCCACGCAAACTTAACGTGTCTGGGTTGCAACGTCAGATTTTGATTTATTGCCGCCTTTGCGCGAAATAGTCGGGTGGCAGCGGCGGCTAAAAGTCATCATCAATTTGATGTTTTATGCGCTGCGATTCGAGGAGATCATCCAGCCTTCGGCGGGCGTCTTTGAGATCGGCCGGTTTGGCTTTGGCGGTTGCACTTGGGATACGCAGGCTGCTTTCGTCGGTGTTATCTTCCGGGCCTTCTTCATACGGATCATCCAGATCGGAGAGTTCGGTGTTTTGGGTCATAGGGCGAAATCCTCAGATAGTGATTTTGAAATTTTCAGCCTTATACCGTGTTTTTCAGCATTTGAACAGGGGCGTTGGGTTAATTGCGGTGGTTTTTTATTAAGTTTTGACCGTGCCAATAGAAAACCCCCGCTGATCGCTTGGGTTTGAACCGATCAGCGGGGGTGTTTTCCGATCATTAAGCCAGATGGCAGCGGGTGTGTGCCCGCGTGCGGGGTAGGCTTATTGTTCTTCTTCGTCTAACGCAAGTTCGTCATCGCCGATTTCTTCGAGGCGCTCTAAATCCATAAAGCCTTCGATTTCATCTGCAAAGGTAACGGCCGTATCGGCCCAAATCATGGGGCGCACTTCGGTTGTGATTTCGCCATCTTCATCGGTTTGCACGAGGGCAAAGCAGGTTAAGGGCTCGTAGCCAATGCCTTCATCTTCATCAGAAATTAAGGCATACCAGTCATCGGCGGGCATGATGCTGAGGATTTTTGTGCTCATGGGGTGATCTCCAGTGGGGGTGGGTGGACGCAAAAATAGGGGGTGGATTATGACTTGGCGATATGACGCTTTGATGGCGCGTCTAAGCTTCGGTTAGGCGATGAAATACCCGCTTGCCATTAACCCAGGTCATGGTGGTTTGATGGCGGAAATCCCAGCCAAAAAACGGGGTGTCGCGCCCGGCTGATCGCAGGGTGGTTTCATCCAGCGTCCAAAAGGCGTCGGGGTTGATCAGCGCCAAATCTGCGCGGGCGCCGGGGGTGATGTGCCCTGCATCCGGCAAGCCAAAGAGCTGAGCGGGCTTAAAGGTTAGGGCATCGAGCGCACGCGCTAAGGTTATCACCCCGTCATCAACGAGTTTGAGCACCAGCGGGAGCAAGGTTTCAAGGCCGGAAATACCAGGCTCGGTCGCGGGGAAGGGGGCGAGTTTGGCATCCATCTCATGCGGTTGGTGATCGGAAATCACGCAATCGATGGTGCCCTCGGCCAGCCCTTGGCGCAGGGCATCTCGATCGCGCAGGCTGCGCAGCGGCGGCTGGACGTGGGCATTGCCGCACAGGGCATCGGTATCCATCTCCGAGAGCCACAAATGATGCGCGCTCACGGAGGCGGTGATGGGTAAGCCCTCGGCTTTGGCTTGTTCAATGAGCCGCACGCCCGCGCGCGAGGAGAGGTTGTTGATGTGCACCCGCGCGCCGGTTTCTCCGATGATGGCGAGTAACTGCGCGAGCGGCGCGGTTTCCGCCGAAACGGGAATGCCGGGCAGGCCTAAGCGGGTGGCAATGGTGCCTTCATGCGCGCAGCCGCGTTTAGCAAGCGATGGGTCTTGCGGCTGAATCACCACCAAAATATCAAAAGTGGCGGCATATTCAAGCGCGCGGCGCAGCAGGCGTAAATCGCGCACGGGGTAGTGGGCATTGGAGATGGCGACGCAGCCGCCTTCGGTGAGTTCGGCCATTTCGGCCAGAAGCTCGCCTTTTAAGCCTTGCGTGAGTGCGCCAATAGCAACAACGCGCGCGCGGCCGGCTAATTGCGCCCGGCGTTTAATAAAGCGGGCAACGGCGATCGAATCGAGCACAGGATCCGTATCGGGTGGCATGCACAGGGTGGTAATGCCGCCGGCAACGGCTGCGAGGCTTTCGGTGGCGATGGTGGCTTTATGCTCAAGCCCGGGTTCACGCAGGCGCGCCCAGGTGTCAATCACGCCGGGGATCAGCCAGTGGCCTTCGGCCTTGACGTGTTCGGCAGGCAGGCGGGCAAACTGCGCGGGCGCTGCGCCGAGGCCTACAATCCGCCCATCGGCGATATACACATCGGTGATGGCATCAAGGTGTGTGCTCGAATCGAGCACGCGCGCGCCGTGAATCACCCACGCATCGCAATCAATGCCGGGGCGGCAGCCTTCGGGGTGGCGAACGGGGTCGAGATCAATGCCAAGATTGGGCGGGTTTTGAATCATGATTCTGCACTCATACATAGCGCCATGACGGCCATGCGTACGCCAATGCCGTTAGAAACTTGCTCTAAAATGACCGATTGCGGCCCGTCGGCAACCCGCGATTCGATTTCAACCCCACGGTTGGCAGGGCCTGGGTGCATCACAATCGCATCGGGTTTGGCCCATTTGAGCTTTTCTTCGGTGAGGCCATAGAGCCGGTAAAATTCTTGTTCGGTGGGCAGCAGGCCGCCTTCCATGCGCTCGCGTTGCAAGCGCAGCATGATGATGACATCGACGTCTTTTAAGCCTTCGCGCATGTCGTGAAAAACCCGCACGCCCAAAGGTTCAATATCATTTGGGATGAGGGTGCGCGGGCCAATTACGCGCAGCTCACCGACATTCAGTGAGTTAAACGCATGAATTTGCGAGCGCGCCACGCGGGAGTGTTTGATGTCACCCACAATGGCGATGCGTAAGGGGGCAAAATCGCCCTTAATGCGACGAATGGTGAATGCATCGAGCAAGGCTTGCGTGGGGTGGGCGTGCCAACCATCGCCCGCGTTTAATACCGACACATGCGGTGCGACATGACGGGCAATGAAATGCGCGGCGCCCGATTGCTCATGGCGCACCACGAACATATCGGCTTGCATGGCTTCAATGTTGCGCAGGGTATCCAAGAGGCTTTCACCCTTGGTGGTGGCGGAGGTGGATAAATTGATATTGAGCACATCCGCAGACAATCGCTTGGCCGCCAGCTCAAAGGTGGTACGGGTGCGGGTGGAGGCTTCAAAAAACAGGTTCACCACGGTGCGACCGCGCAGCAAAGGCACCTTTTTTATATCGCGGTCGGATACCGACATAAACCCTTCGGCGGTATCTAAAATGCGGGTAATCCAAGTGGCGCCCAAGCCTTCGATGGTGAGCAAATGTTTTAAGTGTCCTGCCGCATCAAATTGTATCGCCCAAGGATCGGGGGAGAGCTTGGGGAGAATCGGGCGCACAAAATTGACAGCCATTAGGCAATTTCCTCACGGGTAACAAGGTGGGCGGTGAGTGGCGCAGGCCCATCGACATGAATTTGATGTCGTGGACTTAAAACAACCCGCTGGCCGACGGTTTGGGCAGAAATAGGCAATTCGCGGCCATCGCGCTCAAATAATACCGCAAGCCAGATGCGCGCGGGGCGGCCATAATCAAAGAGCTCATTCATGGCGGCGCGAATAGTGCGGCCGGTGTAGAGCACATCGTCCACCAAGATGATGTCGCGGCCATCAATATCGACCGGCAGCTGCGAAGGCGCCACGGTGGGATGCAGGCCTAGGGTATTAAAATCATCGCGGTAAAAGGTGATGTTGAGTTTGCCCAAAGGCTCGCTCAATGCCAGCCGCTCGTGCAGGGCTTCGGCCACCCAAACCCCGCCACTGTGAATCCCCACCATCAATGGGTTATTAAGCTCGCCTTGACTAATAGCTCTCGCGAGATTTTGCCAACAAGTAGCGAGTAATTGATCAATCGAGTTCAGTTCGGGGAGTGAGGTCATAAAGGGCTGCTCGGAGGATGGGCTTGGGCGGATAAATTGGCGTGATTCTGGCTGAAAAATGTTTCAAGAATAATGGCGGCCGCCATGGCATCAATTAATCCGGGCTTTTTATTTACCAAAATAGACCCATGTTCCGCTGTGACGCGGTTTTGCGCTAGGGCTGAGCTGCCGCGTTCATCGACAAAATACACGGGTAAATTGTAGCGGCCATGCAAACGTTGCCCAAAGCGGCGAATAAACGCGGCGACAGGATAGGTTTCGCCTGAATCCAAGATCGGCCAACCCAACACCAAACCCGTAGGCTGCCACGTGCTGATTAACTTGCTAATGCCCGCCCAATCGGTTTGATGGGCATTATGATTGTGCAAGGTGCACAGCGGGCGTGCCGATTCGAGTAAACGCTCACCCACCGCAACGCCGGTGCGCCATGCGCCGTAATCAAAAGCAAGCCAAGTGCCCACCTGAGACATCGGTTTTGCGGTACCGATGGGGGGCGTGGGCACAAAATCGCCTTGGGGCTGCATTAGGCGTGCCCGGCCTCGGTGGATAACAAATTCATGTCAATCCCAAGGCTGCGGGCAGCGGCCAACCATCGCGCTTCAACCGGGTAATCGAAAATTAATTCAGCCGTTGCATCCACGGTCAGCCAAGTATTCTCGCTTAATTCCGTATCGAGCTGCCCCGCTGACCAACCCGAGTAGCCTAAGGCAATAATGGCGCGGGTAGGGCCTGCACCGTCGGCCAGCGCCTGCAAAATATCTTTTGAGGTGGTGAGGCCAATATCGGGGGTGATTTCCAGTGTGGATTCCCAGCCGCCATGCGGGGTGTGCAGAATAAACCCGCGCTCCATCGCAACCGGACCGCCCATATAGACTGGACGGCTGCGAATACTGGGGTTAGAGCAGGAGATTTTCATGTGATCGAAAATATCGCCCAAATTCACCTGCGCTAAGGGATGGGTGATGGTGATGCCCATTGCGCCATCCGCCCCGTGTTCACAAACATAAGTCACGCTATGGCTGAAATTAGGATCATCCACATTGGGCATGGCCACCAAAAGGGTGTTTTTAAGGTTGATGGCCTCAGTTAAATTAATGGCAGAGCTGTGCGGCACCGCGCTTGAAGGCTGGGTTTCTGGGGCTTTATCGGTTAGGGCGTTAGGGAATTTAATCATAGTGAGATAATAAACCGAAGGCAGGTGTTTTGGGGTGAATGGGGCAAATTTTGTTTGAAGTCCGGTTAGGGCGGGGTGGCCGTAGCCTAGACCTTAAACAGCGGCAGCCGCTGGCTTGTGCCCCGCCCATGGCCTTTTAATTGCATAAAAGGCTTGCGCGCACAGGGATGGGGGGCTTGGCGGGTGGGTTTGCCGCAGCGAGCACCGGCGGTCGGGTAGGGCTAACCGCCTGCTTGGGCGGATATTTGAGCCTTCGCTTGCCCCTTCGCTTGCCTGGGAGCGGTTATGGCCTGACAAAATTACCGCCCACGGGATGGTTTTCGCCCCGGGTTTGCCGTGTGGCCGGTGCCTTGGCGGGTGGTGCGCATGGGCTTACCTGTTCGTTTATCGGTGCGATTATCCGCTCGTAGATTCGGGCGCGCTTGCGACTTGGCGGCAGGTTTGAACGGGCTGGCGGCATGGGCGCGGCCAAACCCAGCTTCGCGCTCTATTTCTCGCGCGGTTTCATTGGCGGCATTGCGCGTTGTGGTGCGCGATAATGTGCCGGTTCGCGGCACGCCCGCTTGCGTGGTGCTGGATCGTGGCGCGCTGGCTCGTGCGAACGCTGGGCGGGCACCCTCGGTTCTGGGGGCATCGGATGGGCGCGCATGGGTTCGATACGCGCCCGGCCGAGCGTTGGCGGGGCGATTAGCGGTGGGGCTTGGTTTTTGCCCCCAAGCGCTGCGAGATTCTGTGCGGGGCTCTGCGCGGGCGGAACTGCGGTTTTCGGGGCGAATGGTTTGCGTTCTTGCGGCGGGGGCATCAAACCGCCCGCGCGCATCAATCGCATCGGCATCCAGCACGGGCGCTTGATAAAATGATTCG
Organism: Halothiobacillus sp.; assembly: GCA_023255735.1. GTDB lineage: Bacteria > Pseudomonadota > Gammaproteobacteria > Halothiobacillales > Halothiobacillaceae > Halothiobacillus. The sequence continues at coordinate 104,386 of JAGDVP010000028.1, forward strand.
TTATCGCGTTTTTGTAGCCGGCCTTCTTGGGTGCGCGCTCGGTAGGGTTTGAGTGCGCGGCGCTGCGTCGCTTCATCCACCACTTTGCGGCGGCTTTCGGGCTTAAGGCCAACCAGACGCACCAGCGCATCTTCCATCTCAGGGGGGAGATCTTGCGCCCGCCCAGGTTTTAAGCGTGGCGGTAAGGCAACGCCGCCGTAACTGATGCGAATGAGGCGCGAGACGACCCCGCCCACCGCTTCAACCATGCGCCGTACTTCCCGATTGCGGCCTTCGCGCAGGGTGACGTGATACCAGCGATTAGCACCGGTGCCGCCCGCCTCGGTGAAATGATCGAACTTGGCCGGGCCATCATCAAGCACTACCTCGGTGGTGAGCTCTTTGATTTGTGCCTCGGTCAGCCCGCCTAAAACCCGAACGGCATAGGTGCGTTCAATTTGGTTGCTGGGATGCATCAGGCGGTTAGCAAGCTCGCCATCGTTGGTCACGAGCAATAAGCCTGAGGTGTTAAAGTCGAGCCGGCCGACGCTAATCCAGCGGCCTTGCCGAATGGCGGGCAGGGCACCGAACACGGTGGGGCGGCCTTCGGGATCGGAGGTGGAGTTAATTTCGCCCTCGGGTTTGTGGTAAATCAGCACCCGCCGGATGGGCGCTACATCAGATACGGGGATTTTTTGCCCGCGCACTTCGATTAAATCGCCGACACTGGCCACATCACCTAATTGGGCGGTTTTGCCATTGAGTAGCACCAAGCCTTCGCTAATCCAGCCCTCGATCATGCGGCGCGAGCCGACGCCTTGGGTGGCTAATATTTTTTGCAGGCGTTGTTTATTCACGCGGGGATTCTCTCGATAGGGGTTTTTGTCGGACAGAGGCGACATTTGCAATGGTGGGAATGATAAGCTCACTATCCCTCATCACCAAGAGATACGCTTAAACCCATCATGATACGGCGCGCAGCAATCACCATTTTTTGTCCTGCCAAATGCGGCCGCAACGTCTTTATGGCATGTTGTGGCGGTGGGTTTTAATGCCGCCCAGCGTTCGTTGGATTGAGCCTGAAGGCCAAAGCACGCGGGCTGAGCGCAGCTTGGTGCTGATGGGCGCTTGGACGGTGCATCAATTGCACGAGGTGCCCCGTGTGACCTTGCCGGATAAGCCTGCCAAACCGCACACAATTTTCCTTCAAAGCGAGATGACGGCGTTTGATAGTTCAGCGGCGCTGGTGCTGGCGCGCTGGCTCTCGCAATGGCGGGCGGCGGGTTTAACGGTGGATGTGTCTGCGCTCTCGCTGCGGGAGCGTGATTTATTGGCGCTGCTGGATGCGCGATTAGTTGATGATACGCCCCTGCCGGTTCGTGCCCGCTCGCCCGTAGCGCGCTTGGGGCAAGCAGTGGTGGCGCAGTGGACAGAAGCCCAGCAGTTTTTGGCTTTTTTGGGTGAATTGGTGTGGCGCGGCGGGCCGCTGTTACTGTTTTTCTGGCGGATTCGTTGGCGGGCCGTGATTGCTGAAATCGACGCAGCCGGTGTGCGCGCGCTGGGTATTGTTGGGCTTTTATCGTTCATGATTGGCATGGTGATGGCTTATCAAGGCGGCGCCACCTTGGCCAGTTATGGCGCGAATGTGTTGATTGTGAATTTAGTGGGCATTATTACCTTAAGGGAATTGGGGCCGCTCTTGGCGGCCATTATTGTGGCGGGGCGCACGGGCTCATCGTATACCGCGCAGCTGGGCACCATGCGCATCACCGAAGAAATTGATGCCTTGCGCGCGCTCGGATTGCCGCCGTTTGAGTTGCTGGTGTTTCCTAAAGTAATTGCCTTGGTCATCGCCTTGCCCTTGCTCTCGATGTTTGCCGATGTGATGGGGCTTTTGGGCGGGGCGGTGGTGGCCAATTACGGCTATGGCGTGTCTTTTTCGGTGTATTTTGAGCGCATTCCGCAAGTGGTGAATTTAACCACGCTCTGGCTTGGGTTAATTAAAACGCCGGTGTTTGCCATCGTGATTGCGCTGATCGGCTGTATGCAGGGTTTGCGGGTGCGCGGCAGTGCGGCAGAAGTGGGCCATGCCACCACAATTAGCGTGGTGCAGGCGATTTTTATGGTGATTGTGATCGATGCGGTGTTCTCTGTGCTCTATAACCTGATGGGGTATTGAACATGCCGCTCAACATGAATCTGGGCGATAACCTAAATCCTTCACCCACAAGCGAAGATTGGATTATCGAAGTTTCGGGCTTGGTGAATCAATTCGGCGCTAATCGCGTGCACGATGGCTTGGATTTCAAGCTCGCGCGCGGGCGGGTGTGCGCGCTGGTCGGCGGCTCGGGCACCGGCAAAACGGTCTTGCTGCACACGCTCATTATGCTGCGGCAAGCCAATGCCGGTTCATTGAAATTATTTGGCATTGAAACCAATGATGCCAGCGAGCAAACGCGCCAATCGCTGCGGGAACGCATTGGGGTGCTGTTCCAAGGGGGCGCTTTGTTTACCTCCCTCACGGTGCTGGAAAATGTGTTGTTGCCGATTAAAGAGCATGGTCAGTTTGATCCGCATTGGTTAAAAGACCTCGGGATGAGCAAAATTTTGCTGGCCGGCTTGCCCGCTGATAGTGCGCATAAATACCCGATGGAGCTCTCAGGTGGCATGGTGAAACGCGCCGCTTTGGCGCGTGCGCTGGCGTTGGATCCAGAATTATTGGTACTCGATGAACCCACCTCAGGCTTGGATCCGATTGGCGCGGCCGCCTTTGATGATTTAATCCGCACCTTGAGCAATACCTTGGGTTTAACGGTGCTGCAAGCCACACATGATCTGGATTCCATTTGGCGGGGCGTTGATGAGGTGGCTTTTTTGGGGCGCAAAAAAATGCTGGCCGTGGGTACGGCCATGGCGCTGGCGCAGCGAGAAGAACCCGAACTGCAGGCGTATTTCCGGGGCGCCCGCTCGCAAGCTTTTTGGCTGGCTGCTAAGGCTGACCCCGTGCCTATTCATTCTCGCGATAGACCGTCGGCATCAAATTTGAGGACGTCTTGATGGATTCAAAAATTAACTACACGGCCGTCGGGCTATTCGTCATTCTTTTGGGGCTGGTGCTGAGTGCTACGGCGTATTGGCTGGCCACGGGCGGCAAAAGCGAGCAATTCACGCCGTATGTGATTTATGTTACCGATAACGCCTCGGGGCTCACAGAAAATAGCCATGTGTTATATCGCGGGGTGGATGTGGGGCAGGTAAAAAGCATTCGCATTGATGCGAAAAACCCCGATCAAATTCGCGTGCTGGTCGATTTAGATGAGAACGTGCCGATACGCACCGACACCGTGGCGAAATTGCAACTTTTAGGGGTCACGGGGTTAAGCGTGCTGAACCTCACGGGGGGCAAATCAGCGGTTGCTTTAACGAATCGTAACGCGGAGGGTTTGCTCGTGATTCCCTATGAAGCCTCGATTTTCTCCAAGCTTGAAGGGGGCGTGAATGAAACGATGGCAAAAATTACGCGGGTCGGTGATCAGCTGGATGCCTTGATGAGCACGGAGAATATTGCCGCCTTATCGCACACCATCAAAAATATCGATGAAATAACCACCACCGTTGCCGAGCATAAAGATGACCTTGCCGCCATGATGTTGGCGGGGCGGCAAACCTTGGAGGGTACAGCCAAAGTCGGCCAGTCATCCATTGCGCTGATAGATCAGGGATCGTTGCTGCTGAAGAAATTTAACCAGTCGATCAATGGGTTACACAATGTGATTCTGGCGACCAATGCGGCGGTTACGCAGGTGAGCGCGGCCAGCGCCAGCACGATAACACTCACCCACACGGGTGAGAAAACCCTGAACGCATTTAATGATCGAACCTTACCGCAACTCGGTGGGCTCATCGATCAGTTGCAGCAAGCCAGCACCGCATTGACCCAGCTCGTTAGCCAATTAAATCAAAATCCGAGCCAAATTTTATATGGGGCCGTGCCGGTGCCCGCAGGGCCTGGTGAATCGGGCGCAACCAAGACCCCGCAAGCCGCGCCTTAATTGGCTTGGCGCTGTGATTTCGGACCGCAATAGCTAAAAGTTCGTCAGACAAAGGATTACGCAGTGAATAAGTTAACAGCCTTATATCTCACCCACCGCAGAAGTTTAAGCCTAGGCTTGGTGGGTGTTTTGCTGGCGGGGTGTAGCCTGCCGATTAAACCGCAGCAAACGCAAACCACCTATCGCTTAAATGCCCCCACAACGGTCACGCAAGCCTTTGCGGCAACCCAGAACAATACGCCGCCGCCGATTGTGATTGCTTTTAGACCCATTGAGGCAGCGCAAGGGTTTGAAACTCCGGCCATGATGTACAGCCCGCAAGCCCAGCTGCTGCTGCCGTATCGAGACAGCCGATGGCTGGCCGCGCCGGCCGCCCTTTTAACCGATGCGGCTGAGCAAACTCTAGCGCGTCAACCCTGGGTTGCCGGGGTGGTGCGTAACTCTGCCCGCGCACCCGTCATGGTGAGCATCAGCTGTGATTTAACGCGCTTAGAGCACGATATTTCGGATCAAACCGGCCACGCGCACCTCGTGATGAGCTGCTTGTGGCTTAACCCCACCACCCGCAGCGTGCAGGCTTATTGGCGCTTTGATCAAACCCAAGCCATGCCAGAAAACAACGCTGCTGAATTTGCTGCCGCAAGCCAAATTTTGGTGAATGATGCCTTAACCGAACTGGTTGAAAAAACCCGGGCACTTGTGGTAAGTGAACGCATAGTGCCTTGATTCATTTGGATTTTATCTAAAAATCTGCCTTGGTCTGGCTATCGTTTAATCCCAATCGGCTTAAACATTCTCTGAATCAATCCCGCGTGCAGCGAGTTGGCGCCCGAGCCCATTCACACGGGCGCAAAACAAGGTTCAAGGCTGCCGGTCATCGTTATTTGTTGATGCCAAAGCCCAAGCGAGAAGGTTGTACCAGTGTCAATAGGCTCGGGGTGGCGCCCCATACGGTTTAAGTTTTGCGGGCGATCGGCGTTGAGGGGCTGCCCGTGAAGGCAGCGGTCATTCACAGTGCACCGCGTCTCGCGGGTCATCTCGCAAAAGCCCGTCTCGGCCACGGGGATTGAATCAGAGGATTCTGAGTTGAATAAAAATCCATCAGATTTATTCGCCTTTTAATTGCCGATAACAGGGGCAGGGTACTTGGATAACGGTGGCGGGGCGGGTATCGAGATTGAGGGCGGTGAGTTCACGCCCCCACAGGCAGCCTTGATCGATGCACCAGGTTTTTTTGCGATCGCGCGGTTCGCCCAAGGCTGACCAGTGGCCATAGACGATGCGCTCATCGCGCGCGGCGCGGCGGGGAAATTCAAACCACGGTATGAGCTCGCGGCTCACTTCGGCCTCGGGGCGTTTTTCTTTTAAATCGAGTTGACCATCCATCGTGACATACCGCATGCGCGTTAAGGCGTTGATGGTGTAGCGAATTTTTAAGGTTTTGGATAAGTCCGGCGACCAATACGGCGGGTGTTCGCCAAACATGGCAGTAAAAAAAGGTAGTGGGTCGGCTTGGCGTAAGTATTTTTGCGCGTGTTTGGCCTGATCGAGTGCGGTGTCTAAATCCCAATAGGGCGGAATGCCGGCGTGTACGAGTGTCCACTTAAGCTTCCTGTCGTGGTGTATTAGCGGGCGATTGCGCAGCCAGTCGATGAGTTCATCTCGATCGGGCGCGCTTAAAATTTCATCTAAGGTGTCGCCGGGTTTCGGTGCGCGATCGGTAAAGGCACAAGCCAGTAAGAACAAATCATGGTTGCCGAGCACGGTGATGGCGCTATCGCCTAAATCGCGCACATAGCGTAATGCTTCGAGCGATTGCGGGCCGCGATTAACCAAATCACCCACAAACCAGAGGGTGTCGCGGGCGGGATCGAAGGCAATTTTATCGAGCAGTACTTTGAGCGGGTCAAGGCAACCTTGTAGGTCGCCGATGGCGTAGGTGGCCATGGGGTCATCCTTATGTGTTGTTATGTTTGTTTTTGCAGGGTAATGCCGCGAAACCAGCCGCGCGCCATTAAGGGTTCATCCCGCGTGCAGCTAAGCTCTGTGTGGGCGGCCAGCAAGGGTTCAAATTCTACATCGGTACGCGTGGCGAGCCGCCCTAATAACGGGCTTAGGAGGCGTCGCAGCGGCGCTTTTTGTTGGGGATGCAGAAATTTATCAAAAATTAAAATTGTCCCACCGGGTTTTAAGATGCGGCTGGCCTCGGCCAATACGGCGGCGGGGTTTGGCACCACGGCTAAAATGAGATGCAGTACAACGGCATCGAATTGTGCGCTGGCCAGAGGGGTTTGCATGGCATCGCCTTCAATCAGGTGCAGGGGGAACGGGCAATAGCGCTGACGCATTTGGGCTTTTTTGAGCATGGCGCGGGTTATATCCAGCCCGATGCATTGGGCGGGGCGGGTGTACAGGTGCAGCCAGTCGAGATCAAGCCCGCTGCCGATGCCGATGACAGCTAAGGTTTGGCCATCAAGCCGCCCGAGTTGCGCCAGGTTTTTGGCGCGCGCTTCAGCGGTTGCGGGCTTTAGAAACACATCGTACAGGGGCGCCCACAGGCGATAGGTTTGGCGCAGGCTCATGCTGGGTTCATGCCCGGTTAGTGTAAGGGGCGGTAGTCGCTGGGCGCGACGAGATGAAACAGGGGGATTTCTACCCGAAATGCGTCGCCGTGTTCATCCACAAAGCCATAACTTCCCCACATGCGTCCGGCGGCGGTTTCGATGATCGCGCCGGATTGATATTGATGCGAAGCGCCGGGCGGGAGGTGCGGTTGCTCGCCGATAACGCCCACGCCACGCACGTCATGAATGCAGCCATTACCTTGATCAATCTGCCAGTGGCGATCCACTAATTGCACCTTGTGTGCGCCGTGATTGGTGATTTTAATGTCGTAACCGAAGGCAAAACGCTGCTTGGCGGGGTCGCTGTGTTCGGCCACATAAAAGGCACGTGGGATAATTTCAATCGCGGTGGCGCGCGGGTCGCTGGGGGGTTTGCCTAAAAAATGTTGAAGAAAGGTCATGCCGTAAATTCCTTCGTATCGGGGGTTTGGCTTGGCCCATGGTGGCAGGCTGCATCAATAAACCAGTCGGTGTGGCGATGTTGCACCAGGCGTGCGCTGGGTGTTGGCTGCTCGGTTTGGTTTAGCGCGCAAAAAGCGGCGTGCTTCTCGTGGCCTGTTACCAAAAAACACACGGTACGCGCGGCTTCAAACGCGGGGTAGGTTAGGGTAAGCCGTTCGGTTTGGTGTTGGGGTACGGGGTTGGCAGTCACCCAGCGCGCACGCTCGTGTAGCGCGGGTGTATCGGGAAAGAGCGAGGCAAAATGGCCGTCAACGCCCATGCCATTTAAAATGAAATCGAATACGGGTACGCCGCCTGCCGCCCAGCGTTCGAGCGCGTGCTGGTAGCGCGTGGCCTCAATGCCCAAGAGTTGCATGGGGTCGCTGATCATCGGGAAAATTTGCTCAGGCTTAATGCCAAGTGGTGTGAATAAATGCGTTTGCACTTGGTGATAATTACTGTCGGGGTGGGTTTGGGGCACGGCGCGCTCATCCCCAAAATAAAATTCAATGCGCTGCCAGTCGATACTGCCTGCGAACGGGGGGCGCGCGAGCAATGCATAGAGCGCTTTGGGTGTGGTGCCGCCGGCCAAGGCGATGCGGGCTACCCCCCGCAGCCCAATGGCTTCTGCCATTTTTATCGCGATAAACTCAGCGCAACCGGCCAGTGTTTGGCTTGAATTGGGGTAGACATGCAGTTTCATTTGGGTTTTCGGCACAAAAATCCACCAAGATTTAAAAAATTGTGAGAGACAAGCAAGGCCAATTCGGGCTAGCAGCCTGCCTTAACGCAGTTCTACGACAAAAAAGCCAGATTTGGCTCTGTTCCCCCGATTTTTCGTTCAATGGAACAACCACTCGCCTCAAAATCGTGAAAAGTAGCGCTCAAACTGGACATTTTTTCGTGACGAATGGTCCAGTCCGACAGGCTGCTAGGGGCTTGAGGGATGCAACCGCTGGGTTGTTTGGCTCAAATGAATAAATTCATCAATACTCACTTGTTCGGCGCGGATGCTAGGCTCAAGACCTGCCGCTATGATTGTTGACGTCGGCAGGCGATGTTTCAAGTTGTTTTGCAGGGTTTTTCGTCGATGGGCGAAGGCGAGCGCGACAAGCTCGGCAAAAACGGGGCGCAACGCGGCGCCCACGCGGGGCTGTGGGCGCGGGCTTATCTGCACAATGGCCGAATCGACTTTCGGCGGCGGGTTGAAGGCCTCTGGCGGCACAATAAACAGCAGTTCAACTTGGGCTATGGCCTGCACCATGATCGACAGGCGGCCATAATCTCGGCTGCCCGGGCTCGCGGCTAGGCGCAATGCCACTTCTTTTTGCAGCATGAAGGTCATGTCCAGAATGTGAGATGCCTGTTCTAACAGGTGGAAAATCAATGGGGTGGCAATGTTGTAGGGCAGGTTGCCCGCAATGCGCAGCGCACCCTGCGCTGCCAATGGGGTTAAATCTAGGGTGAGGGCATCTTGCGACAGGATGGTGAGTTTGCTTTCCCCCGCTGGCGTGTGGGCGGTTTTTTGCAGCGCGCACCGTGCCTGCAATTTGGGGATGATGTCGCGGTCGAGCTCAACCACCGTGAGCGCGTCTAGAGGCTGAATCAGCTGGCAGGTGAGCGCGCCTAAGCCTGGGCCAATTTCAATCATGCGATCGGACGGGCGGGGGGCAATGGCGGCTGTGATGCGCGCGATGACGGCTTCATCGGTTAAAAAATTCTGGCCAAAGCGTTTGCGGGCGCGGTGGCCATCTTGCACGCCCCAGGTGTTGCTTGCGGTGCTCATGGGGTATTCCTGCTTAATACAAGCGTTAGTGCCGCCGCAATTGCCGCATTCAAGGAGCCGCCCTGTGCTTTGCCGGTACCCGCTAAACTCAACGCGGTGCCATGATCGACCGAGGTGCGAATAATCGGCAGCCCAAGCGTGATATTAACGGCCTCGCCAAACCCGGCGAATTTTAAAACGGGCAAGCCTTGATCGTGGTACATCGCCAAGACCGCCTCGGCATGATCTAAATACTGGGGGGTGAACAGGGTATCCGCGGGGAGTGGACCTATGAGATTCATGCCCTGCGTGCGCAGCGTTTCAAGGGTGGGGCTGATAATGTCGATTTCTTCATGGCCTAAATGCCCCGATTCCCCCGCGTGCGGGTTTAAACCACACACCAAAATGCGTGGCTTTTGATGATTGAGCCAGCGTTGGAGCTCGTGATGCAAAATGGTGATAACCCGCGTTAAGCCTTCAACCGTGATGGCCGCCGGCACTTGCGACAGGGGCAGGTGGGTTGTGGCTAATGCTACGCGCAAGGGCATGGGCTGGCGATTTGCGGTGAGCATCATCACAGGATGCCCACCCACGCGCTCGGCTAAATATTCGGTGTGGCCGGTAAAAACAATGCCCGCGTCATTGATCACGCCTTTGTGGACGGGGGCGGTCACCATGGCGGTAAATTCACCTAATTGACACCCGTGCGCTGCGCGATTGAGCAAAGACAAAACGTAGCCTGCATTGTCGGGATTTAGCTGACCTGCCGCCACGGGGCGCGCCGTGGGGCAATGCAGAAAACGAAGCTCGCCGGCCACAGCGGGCAGCGCGGCATCGTACTCGGGCATATTAAATGCGCGACCCAGCAAGGCCGCCCGCTCGGTAAATAGCCTGCGATCACCCAGAATAATCAGCTCGGCCTTGGGGTGCGATTGGCGATTTAACGCCAGCAATAAATCAGGCCCAATACCAGCCGGCTCGCCACTGGTGATGGCGATGCGCGGCGTTACGGGCAGAGCCTTGTGGCCGGATGGGGTCGGTGTCATTGCGCAGCGGAATCGTTAATGGTTCCGGTTAGGCGATTGTCGATGTAGGCTTCGGCACGTAACCTTCGGATGTAATTGACTAAATCTTCATCGGCGCGGCGTTGACCAATCGCTTGGCGGGCTTGGGCGCGCAGGGTTTCGGTGGGCACGTTAACCTCGCGGGTTTTGAGCACTTCGAGAAAATGAAAGCCGTATTCGGTTTGAAATACCGGGCTAATTTGCCCGACGGGCGTTTTTTCGAGCATGTCGGCAAACTCGGGCACCATATCGGCAGGTTTAACCCAACCCAATTGTCCGCCTTGTGCGGCAGAGCCTTTGTCATCGGAGTATTTGGCGGCGATGGCGGCAAAACTGGCTTTGCCACTGATAATTTGCGCACGCAAATTTTCCGCTTCAGTGCGGGCTGAAGCGGCATTGCGTTGGCTATTGACTTGAATTAACACGTGTTCGGCATCGTATTCGGTGAGCACGGCATTATTGGCGCTGGCGCTGCGCACGCCTTCTAATTTTAGGATGTGAAAGCCGTTGGGGCTGCGAATAATGCCGCTGAGTTCACCCGGCTTGAGTGTTTTGATGGCGTCTAAAAAAAGACTTGGAATGCGCGAGGTATCGCGCCAGCCTAAATCACCGCCTTTGGTCGCATCGGGCGCATCGGAGCGTTCGGCAGACACTTGGGCAAACGCTTCCCCCGATTTAAGTGCCGCAATGACGGCATTGGCGCGGGCTTGGGCGGCTTGCACCTGCTCTGGCGCGGCGTTTTCAGGCACGCTAATTAAAATTTGCGCGAGGTGATATTCTGTGGTTGCGGTATTGGCGCCGGTGTATTGCTTTAAATAGTCATCCACTTCACGATCGGTAATATTGACGCGCTCGAACACCTCGCGGCGCTTGAGCTCATCAATCATGATTTGTTTGCGGATCGATTCCCGATAGCTTGCCCAGTTATCGCCTTGACTTGTGACCGCTTGTTGCAGTTGTCCCAAACTCATGCCATTGCGCTGGGCGATGCCGGATAAAGCCTCATCAAGCCGTGCATCATCGACACTAATGCCGATTTGTTTGGCGCGCTCAAGTTCGACTTTTTCGGTAATCATGCGATCTAAAACCCGCTCTTGCAGCTGTTTTAGATCCGATGAGCCAAGCTGATTGAGGGGGATTTTATTTTGCATAGCAACCAGCTGAATTTGCGCATTGAGTTGCCGTTGGGTAATCACCGATTGATTCACCACGGCCACAATCCGATCGAGCATTTGCTCGCCCGCTAGGGGTGCCATGGCGGGGCTTGCGGCAAAGCTTGGGGCGGCACAGAGCAGGCAGGCAGCCAGCGCAAGAGAAAGTCGGGCGAATTTTGCGATGCGTGGTGTGTGCTTTTGGTTCAATAGGTGTGGGTGTTTCGTGGGCATAACGGCTTCCGATTGGCTGTGTTGCGTGGTGATGTGGCGGCCTGAACGCAGGGCTTGGCCGCCTGAAGATTTATTGATCATAACCGAGGATTTCCTGCTGGAAACGATTAGATTTGCCCAAACCGCCTAAACCTTTGAGTTCAACTTCAAATAAAACGGCATTGGAATAGGTGGGGGGCGCAGTGGGTGACGCATTAAACGCGGGGTTAACCACATAGCGTTTAAGGGCTATGCGCGTGGCCCAGCAGCAGGAGTCATACCCTACCCCGAAAAGCGATTGCACGACCTTTTTTTGCGTGAAGTCATAGCCTAAGCGCCCCAGCACTTGCCAGTGCTGATCGGCTTGCCAAACAAACGAGGCATCGGTTTGGCGATAGGCGGTGGTCGTGTCCAAAGGCTTGGTGAAATAACTTAAATTTGCCACGCTGCCATCGGTTGCGCGGTAACCAAACCGGCTTTGGGTTTGGCCTAGGTGACCGGTATCGCTGTTGTATTCGGCGGTCATCGAGCCGTTCCAGTGCTGGTTTAAATCGGAATACACCTCGGCTACCACGGTTGAACCGCCCTGATTGACCGCAGGCAACACCCGGCTGGCGCTAAAGTTGTAGCGCTGTGCTACGCGCAGGCTCAAGGGCTCGGTGCCAAGCTCCGTATCAATGATCGACCAACTCACACCGGTTGTTAATGCATTGGCATCGATGATTCGATCGCCGCCACTAAAGCGATTGGGGCTAAATAACTGGCTGTAACTTAAATTGGTTAAGCCCGTATCAAAGATTGGAATGGCCGTTTGATCGCGATACGGTACATTCAGGTAATACATGCGCGGCTCTAACTGCGCCCGATAGCGCCCCGATGCCCCATAGCTGCGTTCAAAAAAGAGCTTGGAGTCCAAGCTTGTGATGGGCACAACGCGGGTCGGATGATTGATTGGGTCTGCGGCTTGATAGAGCGGATCATTAAAGCCACGGCTGAGCTGATAGGCGGTGGCATCGAGCGTGACGCGGGGCGTTACCTCATACCAGCTCGTGCGAAAGCTGTGGTAAAGCGAGGGCGCCACATGCACGCGCTGGCCTGTGGTGTTGCCCGCATAGGGTTGCGTGAAGCGGGTGGCATCGGCATTCAGCGATAAATTGGCCAAGCCTAAATCAAAATTTCGGCTGGCGGTTAGCCTCGGCATGATGCGGTATGGGTAAGCAGACTCGGGAATTAACGGATTTACGGTTTGATATTGCAACGCCATTAAACCCAAAGCCCAGCCGCCTGTTGTGGCATTGAGGTTAAATTGGTTGACCAAATTATCGGTGGTGGCTTGGTTGAGATTGGTCGAAAAATCGCGGAAAAATTGCTGATCCGATACGCGGTTAATGTTGAGCGCGTAACTGACATTCGGCAACACTTGCGCCTGATCTTTTACCATCAATTGCCAGCGTTGGCTGCCATACACGCGGTCATTGGGTAGCCAGAATACGTTTACCTGATCGGAGCCTAAACCCCGCTCGCCAAAACGGTGCAAAAAGCGCCACTCGGCATCCAGCCCCACGCCCCGGCGCGTAAAAATATGCGGGCCGAAGGTCGCATCCATATTCGGGGCGATATTCCAATAATAGGGTTGGGCGTATTCTAAGCCGCCGGCGGTGCTGCTGCGAAAATTGGGGTAGAGCAGGCCGCTTTGACGGCGATTATCAATAGGAAAAGGAAAATACGGCGTGTATAAAATGGGCACGCCGCCCGCGTGGAGCACGGCATCAAAGGCCTCGCCTGAGCCCGTGTCGCGATTCAAAGCAATGCGCTTGGCCGTAATATCCCATGCGCGGTGCGCCGCCGGGCAAGTGGAAAAATCGGCCGTGTCTAGCTGAAATTGCATTTGGGATTGCTGAGTGACTTTATCGGCCTTGCCTGAGGCCTGCTGGCTATTAAGCCAATAATGCGCGTCGATTAACTCACCTTGGTGAATTTGTGGCAAAAGCCAGCCGCTTGCCGCTTGCACGCTCAAAGCCGGGGTTTCGTACCACACATGCCCAAGGGCGGTGATTTTTTCAGCCGGCTGCTTTTGATAGGTGAGCTTATCGCCCGTGACCCGATCAGTGGGGCGAACAATTTTGGCTTCCCCTTGCAGCACAATCTCGCCGTTTTGCTCAAATTGAGCGTGATCGGCGGTAGCGCGGGTGGGGGTGGCCGGTGGGCTTTGTTCTAGCGGGGGGCGATCGGGACCAAAGGGTGGGCACAAGCTGCAACTTTGTGCAGCAGGGCTGCCTTCGGGCACCGCACTGGGGGCGGCACAGGCGAGCGGGGCGAACATAATAAGCCCCATCAAGAGGGCGGTTTTGCGATCCGCCAGAGACCGAGCCGCCCGCGGGAATGCAGACGGTGTGGCCTTCGGCCCGGGGCAATTTTTAGTGTTCATGCTAAGGCGTTCCTGCCGGTTATCGGCTCAAACCTGCCAGCACTTCATGGAATTTAGCCGTGATTTCATCAATTGGGCGGGTGCCATCAATTCGGGCGAGCTTGCCTTGGTTTTGGTAGTACGCAATTAGGGGCGCGGTTTGCGCTTCAAATACGGTGAGGCGATGGCGCACGGTCGCCGCATTATCATCCGCGCGCTGCACCAATGGGCCGCCGCACAGATCACACACATCAGGCACGGCGCTTGGGTGGGTGCTGCGGTTAAAAATCGCGCCACAGTTGGCGCAGGTTTGCCGATCGGTTAAGCGGTGCATTAAATCATCAAAAGGCACTTCAAGCGAAATGGCCGCTTGCAGCGATTGATTCATGCCATCAAGCAGCGTATCTAACGCGGCGGCCTGGGCGAGATTGCGCGGAAAACCATCTAAAATGTAGCCTCGTTGCGTATCGGGCTGGCTTAAGCGCTCTTTAATCATGCCAAGCACGATGTCATCGCTCACCAATTGCCCGGCCGCCATAGCCGCTTTAGCCGCAAGCCCTAACTCGGAGCCGGATGCGACGGCGGCGCGCAGTAAATCACCGGTTGAAATTTGAACCACCCCGTAATGGTCAACCAATTGTTTGGCTTGGGTACCTTTGCCAGAGCCGGGTGCGCCGAGAAGAACAATCCGCATGAATGAAAAACCTATGTGTCGTGTTTGAGCCATTGAAACAAGCGGCGAGGAACTTCTTGAACCAACGTGCCGAAAATAAAGTCCGTATAATACGCAAACTTTGCTTCGATGCGTTATCTTCGCGCGCTATCTTTGCCACCAGATGCGCAGCGGTGGGTTTTTTATTTTTTATTTTGATCATGTTGAAACAGGAGAAAGCCATGGATTTATCCAAAATTCCCGCAGGTAAAGCGGTGCCGGACGATATTTTTGTTGTGATTGAAATTCCGGCGCAGGGCGCACCCATCAAGTACGAGGTCGATAAAGACTCGGGCGCGTTGTTGGTGGATCGCTTTATGGCAACCGCGATGTTTTATCCGGCAAACTATGGTTTTGTGCCTAATACGCTCTCGCTTGATGGCGATCCGGTCGATGTGCTCGTGGTGACCCCAACGCCGCTTATGCCCGGCTCTGTGATTCGCGCTCGGCCGGTGGGTATGCTCAATATGACCGATGAATCGGGCGTTGATGCCAAGATTATCGCCGTGCCCCACAGCAAATTAACGCCGCTGTACAATAACATTGTCGAGGCGACTGATTTGCCCGAATTGTTACTCGGGCAAATCAAGCACTTTTTTGAGCAGTACAAAGCCCTTGAAGTGGGGAAATGGGTGCGGGTTGATGGCTTTGCCGATAAAGCGGCGGCTTGCGTGGAAATTGAGGCATCACTCGCGCGGTTCCAAAAGGCGTGAGCCCGATTGCGGCCGCGTTTGTGCGTTGGGGCGTGTAAGCCCGCGCCATGAGTATGCGTCATGCTTGGCGTTCGGCACAGCCGGTGCCGCTAGACGATCATGGGGTTGATTCCCGCCATGTGGCACGGCAAATTTTTCGCCGTCGCATTCTGTTGGCGGCGTTGATTGCCCTAGTCGTTTTTGCCATTTTGATCTGGCGCGCTGCTTTTTTGCAGGTGGATCGCCACGTTCATTTTTCTGAACTTGCGGAAAGCAATCGTACCCGCACGCTGGTTATTCCCCCCGAGCGGGGGCGTATTTTTGATGATGCCGGCCGCGTGGTTGCCGATAATATCGCAACCTTCCAAGTGCAAATTACCCGCGAAGATGCTACCAATCTCAAGCAAGAGCTTAGCCTTTTGCAAGAGGCACTCAATTTAGATGACGACACGATGAGCGATCTGCGCGAGCGGATTCGGTTTGGTCGCTCGTTTGATCCCATGTTGGTTAAATCAGACCTTACCCCCTTTGAAATGGCCAAAATCGCGCAACTCCAACCGTGGCTGCCCGGGGTTGAAATTCAATCGAGCTTAAAGCGCGTGTATCCGTACGGACAATTGCTGGCGCACGTGGTGGGCTATGTGGGCCGCATTAATGTGGCTGATTTAAAAAGAATTAATCCCGATGTGTATCAAGGCACGCAATATATTGGTAAATCGGGGATTGAGCGACAATACGAAGATGAGCTGCATGGCACGCCCGGCCATAAAGAAGTCGAGGTCGATGCCTTGGGGCGGGTTGTCAGAGTGCTGAACATTGTGCGGCCTATTGCGGGCAAAGATATTCACTTAAGTTTAGATGTGCCCTTGCAGGGTATTGCCGCGGCGGCGCTCGGCGGCTTTAGTGGCGCGGTGGTGGTACAAGACCCGCGCACGGGCGCGATTAAAGCCATGGTTTCTCGCCCAAGCTTTGATCCCAATTTATTTGTCGATGGCATTAGTCAGAAAAATTACAAAGCCTTGCTGGATGATCCGGAGCGGCCTTTGTTTGATCGTGCGATGACGGCCACCTATCCGCCCGGCTCCACCATTAAGCCCGTGATGGCGCTTGCTGGCTTGCAGGCGGGCATTATTGACCCGAACAAGAAGTTTTTTGCCGGCCCCTATTTCCAAATTCCCGGTGATGAACACCATTACCGCGATTGGCAAAAATGGGGGCATGGCTGGGTTACCCTAGATGACGCCATCACACAATCTTGCGATGTGTATTTCTATGATTTAGCGTTTCGGTTGGGCATCGACAAGCTCCACCAGTTTTTAACTGAATTTGGCTTAGGCACCAAAACCGGCATTGATTTGCCGGGCGAATCGGCGGGTCTTGTGCCCTCACGCGAGTGGAAGCGCAAAACGAAAAATCAGGCGTGGTATCCCGGCGAAACCGTGATTGCCGGCATTGGCCAAGGCTACATGCTCAGCACCATCTTGCAATTAGCGCAAGCGACATCCACCTTGGCGGAATCGGGCAAGCGCTTTCGCCCGTGGCTTGTTAAAACCAATGAATTAGCCGAGCCGTCGATTGTGATGAATCACGCCAGTTATTGGAGCGATGTGCGCCACGGCATGTTCGATGTGGTGAATGGGCCCAAAGGCACCGCGCGCCGGATTGCCGCGCCCTATTTAATTGCGGGTAAAACCGGCACGGCGCAAGTGTTCACCGTGGCGCAAAATGCCCGTTATAACGCGAAAGCACTGGCGCAAAAACTGCACGATCATGCTCTTTTTATCGGCTTTGCGCCCTATGATGATCCGCGGGTTGCCGTGGCGGTAATTGCCGAACATGGCGGCAGTGGCGCGGGCACCACCGCGCCCATGGCGCGCAAAATCATGGATTACGCTTTAGGTTATAAAGCCGGCGCGCCCGTTAAAATAGAGTTAACCAACCACGGTGATTAAGCTTTGCGATTAACCTTTATGACGAACTATGGCAATTAAACTCATCCGCAAGCGTCCCACAGGGGGCGGCGAACGGCTGCATCGCGGCGGCCCATTGGGTAGCAGCGCGCGATGGCAGCAAAAAGCCGCATCGATTCTTGCGGTGATTCGCCGGATTAATTACGACCCAGTGTTACTGTTTTTTTTAATGCTGATTGCCGCGATCGGCTTGCTGGCAGGGTACTCCGCCTCGGAGCAAAGCGTGGTTTGGGTTGAGAAAAGCGCATTTCGCTTTGCGTTGGCTTTTTTGTTGATGCTGGCCATAGCCCAGATTCCCCAACGATTTTTCTTTAGTATCGCGCCGGGGTTGTTTGGTGTGGTGGTGCTGCTTCTGGTGGCGGTGTATTTGTTTGGCGATATTGGTAAAGGCGCGCGTCGCTGGCTGGATTTGGGTTTTATTCGGTTTCAGCCCGCTGAAATATTAAAACTCGGAATGCCTATGATGCTGGCCTGGTTTTTGGCCAAACGCCCGCTGCCGCCGCGTTTTTTGGATGTGCTTTTGGCCTTGGTTTTAATCGCGGTGCCCACGGCATTGATTATTTTACAGCCCGATTTAGGCACGGCGATTCTCGTGATGATGGCAGGCATTTTTGTGCTCTTTTTTGCCGGCTTATCGTGGTGGTATGTGCTGGCTTTTGTGCTGGCGGTATCTGCGGCTGCACCCTTGATGTGGTTTTATGTGATGCACGATTACCAAAAAGAGCGCGTGCTCACCTTGTTCAACCCCATGGCCGACCCCTTGGGCGCGGGCTACCACACGATTCAATCCATGATTGCGATTGGTTCTGGCGGTATTTGGGGTAAGGGCTGGTTGCAGGGCACTCAGTCGCATTTAAATTTTCTCCCTGAGGGCACCACCGATTTTATCTTGGCCGTTTATGCCGAAGAGTTCGGTTTAATGGGTTTGATTATTTTATTTAGTTTGTATTTAGCGGTGATTTGGCGTGGTTTAATGATTGCCGCTAATGCGGAGTCTGCGGCGGGGCGGATGCTGGCGGCGGCAATTTCAATGACCTTTCTTGTTTATGTTTTTGTTAATGCCGGCATGGTGATTGGCATTTTGCCTGTGGTGGGGGTGCCCTTGCCGCTGATGAGTTATGGCGGCACCGCGCTCGTGACCATCATGATTGCTTTGGGTATGCTGATGAGTATTCGCACACAACGCAGCTTTTTAGGACATGAACGATGAACGAATTTCGATTAGGCGCCCGTCGTATTAATCGGTTAATCCCCGCGGGGGTGGCTTTGTGTTTGGCGTTTTGTTCAGGCTTGGCTCACGCCACCCCAGATGGCGCCGAAACCGCCGCCGTGCCAGCGCCCGGCCACTATGACAAGCGGGCGGATGTGGCCGCTTTTGCCGTGGAGGCAGCCAAAAAAACCGGGGTGCCCATCACCGAAATTCAGCAATGGTTAGATGATGCAAAATACCAAAGTAGCATCGTTGAGGCGATGAATCGGCCGGCTGAATCGAAAACCTGGGCGCAGTATCGCCCCATTTTTATTACGCCTAAGCGGATTGCCGATGGGGTTGATTTTTGGAATAAATATTCGGCAGATTTAGCGGCTATTGCTCAAAAATATCAGGTAGATCCGGCCATTATTGTGGCGATTGTTGGCGTGGAAACCTTTTACGGTCAACGCATGGGCAATTATCGGGTGATTGATGCCTTGGCAACCTTAGGCTTTGATTACCCCAAGCGGGGCGCTTTTTTTCGCGGTCAATTGATGGACTTTTTCACCTTGGCCGCCAAAGACCATATCGATATGAACACCGCGTTAGGCAGCTATGCGGGCGCGATGGGGATGCCCCAATTTATTCCCTCAAGCTATTTGGCGTTAGCGGTCGATGGCGATGGGGATGGTAAGCGCGATTTATGGCATTCCGACGCGGATGTTTTTGCCAGTGTGGCCAATTATTTCGCCGAGCATGGCTGGGTTGAAGGCGGGCCGGTCTCTTTTGAAATCGAGGTGAAAAATACAGCGCAAGTGGCTGATTATTTAAATGCAGCTCGAGATCTCAAACCCAAAGTCACCATCGGCCAACTGCGCCAATGGGGCATTGCGCTGCCCAAAGATTTGTATTTACCCGATAGTGAAAAAGTCATGCTGTTTACCCTCACAGGGTCTGATGCCACCGAGTATTGGGTCGGGTTGAACAATTTTTATGTCATCACCCGCTACAACCACAGCACCCTGTATGCCATGGCTGTATGGCAACTCAGCCAAGCGATTACAGCGGCGCGTGCAGCCGTGGTTCCGCCCGCCGGCCTAACCCCTGTGCCCGTGGCGCGTACGCAAGCTGCCGGTGAGTAAGCCTTATGCGGGCAAAGTTTAGGCATTGGCGTAGTTGGCAAGGCGCAAGCCTTGGATTGATGAGCTTATTGCTGCTGGCGGGTTGCTCAATCGGGCCGCGCTTAAATCCGAACGAGGCGACCACTGAGAATGCCGTGCCGCGCTTTGAAAATCAGCCCCAGCGGATTAATCCACCAAGCTATAACGTGCTGGGGCGCACGTATCACGTGCTCTCTAGCAACGCAGGTTACGATGCCCAAGGCGTTGCCTCTTGGTATGGGCCTGATTTTCAAAGTAAATCAACCTCCAGTGGCGAGCGTTACAACATGTACGCGATGACCGCAGCCCACAAAACCTTGCGAATTCCTGCCTATGTGCAGGTCACCAACCTTGAAAACGGCAAACAAGCCATTGTGCGGGTGAACGATCGGGGGCCGTTTGTGTCCAATCGCATCATTGATTTATCGTATGCAGCAGCCAAAAAAATTGGCATGATCGGTCGGGGTACGGCCATGGTTGATATTAAAGTTGTAACACCCGATAACCCGCCGGTGCCGGCCGATTTAGCCATGCAATCATCACCGATGGCCGTGCAAACAGCGCCCGTACAACCCGCAAGCCCTGTCACTGAGGCGGCAGTGCCGGCAGGCCCTCCGCCCGCCACACCGCCTGCGCTGGCGCAAGCCGTTTGGGGGCAAGATGTGTTCATTCAAGTGGGTGCGTTTAGCGATGCGGCCAATGTGATGAATGTGCAACGCAAATTAGCCCAAGCGGGGCTGAAACCCGTCGTTGTTGCCCCCGTAGGCGCGCTCAG
The DNA here is from genome assembly GCA_023255735.1 of Halothiobacillus sp. Classification (GTDB taxonomy): domain Bacteria; phylum Pseudomonadota; class Gammaproteobacteria; order Halothiobacillales; family Halothiobacillaceae; genus Halothiobacillus. The sequence goes on from JAGDVP010000028.1 coordinate 124,583, forward strand.
CCGGGTGCGGATTGGGCCTGTAGCCTCGCTCAATGAATTTGATCAAACTATGGATCAATTAAGAATAATCGGTTTTGAAAACGCGCAAATGGTAGTGGAACAATAAATGATGCATCGACAGAAATTGAATCGTCAGGCGCAGCGTCGCGGCGCCTTGGTTTTAATAATCACCACCAGCGCGATAATCGCCCCAATGGGTCTGCCCGCAGCCTGGGCCGCCCCAGCCAGCGCGCCGGCGGGCGCGGCTCAGCCCACTACTAACCCGGTGCCCGTGCCTAATCCTGTGCCCAACCCCGCACCCACAGTCAATCCTAAAGCCGCTATGCCGGTGCCGGGCGCGCCGGTTTTGTCCGCTCGATCCTACGTGCTGCTTGATGCCAATACCGGGCAAATTATCGTGCAAAAAAATGCCGATCAACCCGTGCCGCCGGCCAGTATCACCAAATTAATGACCTCGTATTTGGTGTTTAGCGCCTTGAAATCCGGCGATATTCACATGAACGATATGGTCACCATCAGCAAAAATGCTTGGCAAATGCAAGGCTCGAAAATGTTTATCGAGGTCGGCAAGCAGGTGAGCGTTGAGAATTTGCTGCGCGGCATGATTGTGCAATCGGGTAACGATGCCGCCACCGCTTTGGCCGAATATGTGGGCGGCAATCAGGAGAGTTTCGTGGCGCAAATGAACGCCACCGCCAAAAAGCTCGGCATGATTAACACCCATTACGAAGACCCCACCGGTTGGCCGGCGGATGGTCATGTGATGTCGGCGCGCGATATTAGCCTGCTTTTTAACGATTTAGTGCGCAAATTCCCCGATTATTACCATGAATTTTTCCGCCAAAAAGAATTTACTTGGAACGGCATTAAACAAATCAACCGCGAAAAACTTTTGTTTCGCGATAACTGGATTGATGGCGGCAAAACCGGCCACACCGAAGAGGCTGGGTTTTGTTTAGCCACATCCGGCCAGCAAAATGGTATGCGGCTGATCGCGGTGGTGCTGGGTACCGATAGCGACGATGCGCGCAATAATGAAGCCGAAGCGCTCATGAATTATGGCTTTCGATTCTTTGAAAATGTCCCGGTGCGCAAAGCCGACGAGGTGCTGGCAACACCCGCACTGTTCAAAGGGGCAGAAAGCTCCGTGCCGGCGGGTTTAGCACAAGATTTAGTGGTGCTGGTGCCTAAAGATCAGGCCAAAAATGTCATCGTATCGATGACGATTAATCCCAAACTCATTGCACCGCTGGCGCAAAATCAAGCCGTGGGCAAGCTCACCGTCAAATTAGGCGATAAAGTGATTGCCGAACGCGATGTGGTGGCACTCAAAGCCGTCCCAGAAGGCGGTTTTTTCAAGAAAATGATCGATAGCGTGCGCCTCTGGTTTTAACCCAGCGCAGTTTGAGTAACCAATTTTGAGCAATTTATGACACAAGTTTTTTTTAACGGCGACTGGGTTGCACCCGAGCAGGCCAAGGTTTCGGTTTTTGATCGCGGATTTTTATTTGGCGATGGCGTGTATGAGGTGATTCCGGCCTTCAACAAAAAGTTATTTGGTGCGGCCGATCACTTAACGCGGTTAGCGCGCAGCCTCGCCGAAATCGACATCATCAACCCCTTAACCGATGCCCAATGGCACGCGGTGCTTGATCGCCTCGTGGCCGAATGCGACAGCGATGATGTCTCCATTTACATTCAGGTATCGCGCGGCACGCCGCCAAAGCGCGATCATGCCTATCCCAACCCGCCGGTGGCGCCTACGGTACTTGCCAGCGCCAGCCCCATTGCGCCGGTATCGCCCGCCATTCGTGAGCAGGGCGCGCGAGCCATCACGGTGCCCGATTGGCGCTGGCAGCGCTGCGATATTAAAAGTGTGAATTTGCTTCCCAATATTATGGCGCGCCAGCAAGCCGTGGCCGCCGGGGCGATGGAGGCGATTTTGGTGCGCGAAGGCATCGCGCTGGAAGGGGCTGCGTCTAACTTATTCGCGGTTATTGATGGCGAGCTCATCACCGCGCCCTTAGGGCCGCATATTTTAGGCGGGGTGACGCGCAATCGGTTGGTGGCGATGGTGCGTACCCAAGGCCAATTGCCGATGCTGGAGTGCCCCATTCCCTTTGATCGCCTGTTTGATGCCAGCGAGGTGTTTATGACCAGCTCCACCCGCGATCTTCTGCCCATTACCCGAATCAATGAACATGCCGTAGGCTCAGGCTTGCCCGGGGAAATCTGGGCCACGTTGAATCATGATTTTCAGCAACTTAAATTACAGCGTGACCGCGTATGAATGAGTTTTTAACCGACAAGGCCGCGGCTGAATTAGCCCACCAAGCGGCCATTAAAAGCGAGGAAGCCGAGCTTGAGCGCGAAACCTTGCTTGAGTTTCCCTGCGAATTTCCCATCAAAATTATGGGGCCGGCAACGGCGGATTTTGATGCCGAAATCCGCGCGATTGCCCGGGTGCACGTGGGCGAAGTGCCTGAATCGGCATGGCGGATTCGCCAAAGCGCCAAGGGTAATTTTGTGGGCATGACTTTAACCTTTACCGCTACCTCCAAACCTCAAATTGATAATTTATATCGGGCAATCACCGCGCATCCCGATGTGAAAATGTGTCTGTAACGCGGAATCCTCTCTTGTGAGCCGAGCCTGCATCAACCTCTTAGGCGAAACGCGCGAATACACCGATATTTTGGCGCAAATGCAGGCGTTCACCACTGCGCGGCAGGCTACCACGCCGGATGAATTTTGGCTGCTAAGCCACTCGCCTGTGTTCACCCAAGGGTTAAATGGCTTGCCTGCGCATGTGCTGGATGCCGGCGATATTCCCGTGGTGCACACCGATCGCGGCGGGCAAGTCACCTATCATGGGCCAGGGCAACTGGTGCTTTATACCTTGGTTGATCTCAAACGAGCCGGCCTTGGCGTGCGCGAATGGGTTGCGGCACTGGAACAAACCGTGATGGATTTTATGGCCGCGCGCGGGGTGGCGGCCGAGCGCAAAGCCGGCGCGCCGGGTGTGTATGTGGGCGGGGCAAAAATTGCCGCCTTGGGCTTAAAAGTACGCCAAGGCCGCTGTTATCATGGCCTATCATTTAATATTGATATGGATTTAAGCCCGTTTGCCCGTATCAACCCCTGTGGCATGGCGCGCCTGCCCGTCACCCAGTGGCGGGATTGTTATCCCGCATTTGAGGCCGGCCAAGCTACGTTCAGCGCCATAGGCCAAGAATTAATCCACCCTTTAACGCAGCAGTTAAGCCGTGTTAAACCCCATTGGAACACCCCATGAGCGAGCAACCTGTGATCTTCGCCCCACCCACACCCGCCATGCGTTCGGCCGATAAAGTCGCGCGTATTCCGGTAAAAATTGAGTCCACTTTGGCGCCCCCCCGCAAACCGGAGTGGATTCGCGCCAAGCCGCAGGGCGGCGCCGAGGTGCAGCGCCTAAAAAAAATCCTGCGTGAGCAGCAATTACACACCGTCTGCGAAGAGGCTAACTGCCCGAATTTAGGCGAATGCTTTGCGGGCGGCACCGCGACTTTTATGATTTTGGGCGATATTTGCACCCGGCGCTGCCCGTTTTGTGATGTGGCGCACGGCAAACCCCGCCCCGTTGATGCTGCCGAACCCGAACGGCTGGCGGCAACCGTGGCCGCGATGGGCTTATCGTATGTGGTGATTACCTCGGTGGATCGTGATGACTTGCGCGATGGCGGCGCCGCCCATTTTGCCGCGGTGATTCGGGCGCTACGAGCGCGCAACCCCAAGCTTATTATCGAGATTTTAACGCCCGATTTTCGTGGCCGCGAAGCTATCGCCGTGGATATTCTCGCCGCCGACCCGCCGGATGTGTTTAACCACAATCTTGAAACCGTGCCGGATTTATACCGCGCCGCAAGGCCGGGTGCGGATTACCAAGGCTCACTGAACTTATTAGCCCAGATGAAAGCCCGCTGCCCGCAGGTGCCGACCAAATCGGGCCTTATGCTGGGTTTGGGCGAAACCGATGAGCAGCTCCTAAAGGTATTAACCGATTTACGCGCCCATGCGGTGGATATGCTCACCTTGGGGCAATATTTACAGCCCTCGCGCAACCACTTGCCGGTGAAACGCTTTGTATCACCCGAACACTTCACTGAACTCGGCAAAACCGCGCAAGCCTTGGGTTTTACCCATGTAGCCAGCGGGCCTATGGTGCGCTCCTCCTACCATGCCGATCAAGGTGGGCAAGTGGCGCTGGCGCGCGCGGGGGCGCTGTGAGCTTGCCGCCCGCCTTGTTGCAGGCGAGCCCTGCGCTGTCGGCCTTTGAGCGGGCACGACAATTACAAAGCGCGGCGGCAGCCGTGGGGTTTGATTGGCCGGATGTGGCGGATATTTGGGCAAAAATTTTTGAAGAACTCGATGAGCTTAGCGCAGGAATAGCCCATCAGGATGCCGCCAATATCTTTGAGGAATTGGGCGATGTGTTGTTTGCTATCACCAATCTTACCCGCCGCTTGGGGGTTGATCCGGCAGCGGCTTTAGAGGCGACCAATCAAAAATTTATCGCTCGGTTTGAGGCAATGGAACGCTCTGCTAAGTTGGATGGCGTGACCTTAGCCGATGAGTCGATTGCGCAGCAAATCGCGCGCTACAAGGCGGCCAAGCGCCTTTTGAATGCAGATTGAATGCAGATTTTGCGCCGTAAAGCCGTTGACCCTGAGCGCATGCTCAGTTAAGGTTTCGGTTGGTTCTTATCGCTTGCATCATTTTCCTCGTGCTTATACCCATGTAGTTGTTCTCAAAATTTCAGCGCAGCGCGTTTAGCCCCATCTCGGTGCAGATGGGCTTATTTGAACGCGCGCCTGATTTCTTAATGTTGCATTAAGCCTATTTTTTGCCGCGCGGATTATTCAGCGCGCAGGGTTTGTGCTGTCTTGAGTTGCGGATTAAATTTTGAGGTTGTTTATGTTCCATTTGTTGGGTATGGGGCGGCAATCTAGCCCCAAAACAGAGTTGTTATCTGGTTTAACCGTGGCACTCGCTTTAGTGCCTGAGGCCTTGGCCTTTGCCTTAATTGCGCATGTTAATCCGCTGATGGGCTTGTATGCGGCATTTTTGATGGCGTTTATTACAGCGGCAATCGGCGGGCGTCCAGGTATGATTTCGGGCGCGACGGGTGCCACGGCGGTGGTGATGGTCGCCTTGGTGGCTTCACACGGGGTGGAATACCTATTTGCCGCCCTACTGTTGATGGGCGCCATCCAAATCACGGTGGGTGCGCTAAAACTCGGTAAATACATCCGCATCGTGCCGTATCCGGTCTTTTTGGGATTTGTGAACGGCTTGGCGATTGTGATTTTTTTAGCCCAGCTTGACCATTTTAAGGTTAAAGGCGCTGATGGCGCTCTGCATTGGGTTGTCGGCACGCCGCTTATGGTGATGTTGGGTTTGATTATTCTCACCATGGCTATCGCGCATTTTTTGCCTAAATTGACCCGCGCGGTGCCCTCGGCGTTAGTTGCGATTGTGGTAACCAGTCTTTTGGCTATTGGCTTGGTCGCCTTGTTTCCTGATTTACATACTAAAACCGTGGGCGATATATCGAGCATTGCCGGCGGGTTGCCGAGTTTTCATCTGCCCGATTTCCCCTTAACTTGGGATGCGTTTTTGATTGTTTTACCTTATTCGTTGGTGTTGGCAGGCGTGGGTTTAATCGAATCATTATTGAGCTTGCAGCTCGTTGATGATGTGACCGAAACGCGTGGCCAGCCCAATCGCGAATGTATGGCGCAAGGCGTGGGTAATATCGCTTGCGGGTTTTTTGGCGGTATGGGCGGTTGTGCTATGGTGGGCCAAACCATTATTAACGTGGAATCCGGTGGGCGAGGGCGGCTTTCTGGCATGGCAGCGGGCGGCTTTTTGCTGTTGTTTATTTTGTTTTTGGCACCATGGATTGAGTTGATTCCGCTCGCCACCCTGGTGGGCATTATGTTTATGGTGGTGATTGGCACCTTTGAATGGGGCTCGCTGCGCTTGTTTGGCCGGGTGCCAAAGCAGGATGTTTTTGTGGGGTTACTGGTGGCCTTGGTCACGGTGTTTACGGATTTAGCCGTCGCGGTTATCACGGGCGTGATTGTTTCAGCCTTGATGTTTGCTTGGAATCACGCGCGGGAACTGCGCATTACCCGCAGCCTGAATGCCCAAGGCCAGCAAGTTTATGAAATAAAAGGGCCTTTGTTTTTTGCTTCCACAGCCAAATTTAGCGAGGCGTTTGATGTGCACCACGATGCCGATGAGGTAATTTTAGATTTCGCCCAATCGCGCGTGGTCGATCATTCCGCGCTTGAGGCAATCGACAGCCTGGCCGATAAATATCGGGCGGTGGGTAAGACCCTGCATTTACGGCATTTATCACCGGAATGCCGCCAACTTTTGAAGAGAGCTGGCGATTTGGTTGAGGTGAATATCAAGGAAGATCCCCTGTATCACGTGGCCGATGAGGTGCGCTGAGGTAAAAATTCAAAAGCCCATGGCGCGCCTTAATCCGCCGATAACTCGGCGATGGTGAGCTTGCGTCGCAGCGCCATGCGTTTTTGGTAATGGCCTTCCATGCGTCCCAGCACGGCGTTTAAGAAGGTTAAGGCTTCGATAATATGGGGGCCTTTGTTCAGCATGGCGCACTCGGCGCGGATGCTCATAGCGGCATCGGTTACCTCGGGGCGCGTGGGTACACCGCTTTTGGCCATGCTTTCTAAAATTTGGGTGGCCCAAATCACCGGCACATGCGCGGCTTCGCAGAGCCACAAAATTTCCTCCTGCACTTCGGAGAGGCGCTCGTAGCCTATCTCAACGGCTAAATCGCCGCGCGCCACCATCACGCCGAGTTTTTTGCTGCGCATGCCGGTGAGCAAAATACGCGGTAAGTTGGCGAAGGCTTGGCGGTTTTCGATTTTAAGGACGATGCCTAAATCCTCGGCATTTAATTGGGTTAATTGGGTTTGTAGTTGTTCCACATCGTGTGGGGTGCGCAAAAATGAAAGTGCAACAATATCAATCTCATGCGCCAGCGCGGCCAGATCGGCCAAATCTTTTTCAGTGAGCGCGGGGGTATGAAAATCAGTATCCGGGAAATTAATTCCTTTTTCTGCTTTGATTTTGCTGCCTTCTAGCGCGGCGTGGGTGATGGTTACGTGAATCACCTCGCCATCATTGCTTAAAATCAGCCCGCCGATGCGACCATCATCTAGCCATACCGATTGATCGGGTTTGGCATCGGTGAACGCCGCCTCAAGCGTGCAGTGCAGTTGGGCGGGGTGGATGAGGCAGCCATCCTCGGCGTAGTGCGCGGCGGTGCCGGGTAGGGGCGCGCGCGTCAGGCAGAGCGTGTCGCCCATCTTGAGGCGTATCTCTTCTGCGATAAGGGGCGTGCCGGTCAGGCGCCCATTAAACCTGGGCTCGTGGCTAAATTGAATGCGGGTGCCCTCGGCAATGTAGTGCGTGTGGTTGAACGCCAGCAAAAAACCTGCGTCTGTGGTTTGAATAATGCGGGCGATGGCGGTTTGGCCGCGGGTATCTTCAAAGGTCGCAGTGTGAGCTTTTTCCTCTGGATTTGCCTCTGGGTTTGCGGGCGCTGCGCCCTTGTCATGAAGGCTATCGACCGCTGCCGATGCGTGCGCCAAGATGAGCTTGGGGATTGCGGTTTGTAGATTTGCGTCGGGGTGGCTGGGTGTGTGGATCACCCAAAGCAGGGCCTCTTCGGTGACGCGCCCCTGAAAATCGCGCTGCGGGCGCACCTTTAAAATTTGCCCTTGCGTGCGCAGCGCACCCGTGCGGGATTTGGGGCCGGCTAAATCAATTTGCACCAAGCAGGATCGGCCTAGGTTCAGGGCGGAATGGCGGATTTGCTCAATCATGCTGCGCCAAGCCGCCACCTCATCATGGGCGCAGTTAATGCGCGCAATATCCATGCCCGCTTCCATGAGCTTGGGAATGAGGGTGGTATCGGTTGCCGCTTCACTTGGTAAAGTCACCATAATGCGCACGTCGCGGTTGCCTTGCATATCGCCCAATAAATCACGCGTGTGTTCCTGCAAGCGGGCAAAGCCGGTGTGAAAGTCGATGTTTTGGCCGTGGGTGGGGCGGGGGGCATCGCCGCGCATTTCTTCCAAGCGGTGCGACACACTCGCAAGCGATGCTTGAACATGGGTTTCAAGCAAGCCAAATGACGATAAGCCGCGCAAAGCGAGCGCACGCTGCAAGGGGCGAATATCGTGCTGCCGCACCCCAAGATAGCGTAAAAAATTACGGCTACTTTCGGCAAAATTTGGGTGGATTTGGGCCAAAGCATCGCTCATGCGCTGTTCCAGTGCTTCGCCGGCCTCGTTTAAGGTTTTTATTTCAGCCAGTAATGGGGTGATTAAATCAAGCGGGGCGGCGGTATTGGGCATAGGATAATCCAGGAGGGTAGGGCGTTGAGCGTTCTTTATAGCCAATGGGCATGACAAAACAGTGTCGCACAGCGCGTACTGGCTGGCTGGTTGGTTGGTTGGGTGAGTGCTTGGGATGAATGCGGATGATTTGCTGTGGTTGTGTCATATTTTGCGCGCACAATGGGTTGTATTACTTACCCTACACACGGTGTTTTAACCGAAGGAGCCTCTTGATGAGTACTGATATGGAACAAACCATGCACGATTTTAAACAAGGTATGGGCCTTATGATGCGCGAAGCGCCCGCCACTATGGCAGCCTTCGATGGCTTTATGAGCACCGCCCTAGGCAATGGCGCGCTGGATACTAAAACCAAGGAATTAATTGGCCTTGGCATGGCAATTACCGCGCGCTGCGTGTACTGCATTGGCATTCATGTGAATAAGGTTTTGCAGGCGGGTGGCACGCACGCGGAAATTATTGATGTGTGTCAAGTGGCGATTGTGATGGGCGGTGGGCCTGCGATGACGTATATCGCTGAGGTGAAAAAAGCGCTGGATTTGTTTGAAAAAACCGGCAGCCCAGGTTGAATGCGCCTGAAAAATAACAAAAGCCCGGTTATTCCGGGCTTTTTAATTAGGCGGCTTAAACGGGTATTAAGCGGCGGTGATGATGGCGTATAGCTGATCTTTAAGTTCAAGACGTTGTTTTTTTAGGGTTTCAGCGTGTTCATCCGAAATGGGCAGATCGTTTTTTTCGGCTTGCTCAATTTCATTATTCAGGGCGTGATATTTTTCGAATAACTGAGCGAAATGATGATGTTCCATTTTTAACTGATGAATGCGTTCTTTGTGCTCTGGGAATTCGTGAACGAGGTCGTGATGTTCAATTTGCATCGTTGGGCTCCAGTTTATTTGGGATAAAGTGAGTCAAGCGGCACGGCAGTGGCCGATGAGAGGTTAGGCAGTATACCGAAGATACGCGCTAATTCCCGACAAAAAAAATGGTATCCCGCATTTTGAGTAAATGCTAGCGACTCAGATGACATACCTTAGCTAGAATAGCCACTAAATAGGCCGATTCATTTGAACAAAACTAGATTTGATGGCGGTTTTTAGAGTGGCATACCTTCTGCCGAAATGGGGTTATGAGCGTTGTGAGAGCACCAATTGCCCCAAGGTATCAAAGCCTTTGCGCTGCACAAATTTATTTAACACGTCGCTGGCGGGTTTGAATCGGCGGTCATCACTAAAACCACTTGATTGTTCTGCCTCGCGCATGCGGGTAAATAAATCTTCCCAGGCGGGAATCAGATCGGCATTCGGGGTAAAGCGCGCTGAGCTATAACCAATGGGCGTGCCGTTCTCTATAATTTGGGCAACCCGCGTCATCACCCAATAATGATCGCTGTTTTTGCAGCGGTTTTTGACCATGCCAAAAAATTCCTCACCGGCTTTGATGCTTTGCCACATAAGGTAATACACGGAATCTGGCATATCAGGGTGGCGCAAAATATTATGCGGTTGACCGATGAGTTCATCGACCGAAAATCCAGAAATTTCCGCTAAAGACCGACTGGCATGGGTGATGATGCCATTGAGGTCGGTTTTGGATTGTAACGCGCGGTGCGCCCCCAAAGCAGCCGCTTTTTGGCTAACTTGGCGGATATTAATGGGCGGGGTAAAGCCAAAAGAAAGCATGGTGTTTAATCCTCAGAGAACAGGCTGGAAAATGAGCCAGACACCCACCATGTTACAGTTTGGGAACCGTGGGAATTACTCAAAGCCTTATTAATCAAGTTGACTAATTAATATTTCTAATCAATGAGCAAAGCATTTTGATAGATAAGAGGGTGAAGTTCAACTGAGAGTTTTGATGGGGTTTGATGCCCAGCATGCTCCCTATGCAGGGCAAGCGGGGCTAAATTAGCGATGAGTCATCGCGCCTCAACGCTGGGCGGCGCGATGCCAACCACCCGATCGCGCCCTTCGGCTTTGGCTTTTAATAAACCATCATCCGCCCGGCGTAGTAGCGTTTCCGGGGAATCGGATTGATCAACGCAGGCCACGCCGAGCGAAATGGTGAGCCCGCCTAAATCGCGGCCACTTTCTGCCAATCGCAAGCGCGAGGTGGCAATTTTTTGGCGCAATTGTTGGGCGACGGTAATGGCGCCTTCAAAATGGGTGTAGGGCAGGATAATGGCAAATTCTTCACCGCCAAATCGAATCACACTGTCTTGGCCTTTAATATTGGCCATGAGGGTGCGGGCGACAAATCGTAAAATTTTGTCGCCCACCAAATGGCCATAACTGTCATTAATGCGTTTAAAGTGATCAATATCGGCCAAGATGACGCAAAACGAGGTTTTATCTTGAAGGTAGGCATTAATGCGCTGTTGCAGGAGCTCATTTAAGCCGCGCCGATTGGCTAAGCCGGTGAGCGGGTCGGTACGCGCATCGCGCCTGGCCGCTTCTAACTCTTCTTTGAGTTTGGTGATTTGCTCACCGGCATTGGTGAGGCGATCAGAGGCTTCAAGGGAGCTGCGCTCAATTTGGCGTGAATCGTCAATCACCTCGGCCGTGAGCGCGCGGATATCTTCCACCGATTCGCTGCGATCAACTTTGAGGATAAAATCACCCAAAGTTGAGGCGTAATTTGAAAACTCGTTTCCTGTATTGAGCATTTGCATCATGACGTTGCGAATTAAGCGCAATAAGGTTGATTGCGCATGACTCATTTCTTTGATTGAGCCATTAAGCAAATGGGTATCGAATATTTCTTGCGCCAAGTCTATTGTTAAGCCGCTTTCACCGTTGATGGCATCATCAATATCTTTATTTAAACTGGCGTCCCGCTTGAGGGCGCGCTCATAAAACAAAGTGAAATAGATTGGGTTGGGCGGTAAATTTAGGGCAGATAGCTCAACTAAAACCAGTCGGAGTATTTCATGGGACTGCGCGTGGTCGTGCGTGTAATCAAACATGCGGGATGCGTCCTTGTAACGAATTCTTGAAGCGTGGGATTAATAATTTTAATGAACTAACTCAAATAGTTCGCGCTTGAGTAAAGCATGGTCGGCGAAATGGGCATTTAGTAACTCGCGCAGAGCAGTTAAATTATCCAAATCAATGGTACCCCAAGTCGCACCAATTAGCCCTGTGTTGATGCGAACAATGTGGATATCTAATTCAAGCAGAGCAATCCGTTCTGGGTCAGATAATATCACTAGGTGCCCCGTACTTTGTGGCTCAATGAGCTTAAGGGATTGGGCAGGGTAGGTGATTAGCACGCCCTTGAGTGAAATATCTTGAATCCATACGGCATGCGTTGTGGCATCAATTTTTAATTCAGCCGGCAAGTCTAACGCGGTGCGCGTATGGTGACGATGTTCTTTTGATTCGGAATTATTCTGGCTCATGAGCTGGGACATCCTTTGATTTAACTCGTTATTTAAGGAACCTCTGATTAAATCGCTGGTGTCTCTGCGGGATCGCCAAGGGGGCATAGGCTCGGCGCAGCCCGCAGCGAATGGCCGCAGCCCTTGGCAAAGGGCTGTCACAACGCAGCCAGAGGCACTATTGATTTAATCAGAGACCCTTTTAAGGGAATGTGACGGGTTTTGATAAGGCTGTCAATTGGAATGGGCCGGCTTTATTTGAGTGGTTAGCGGCGCGCAGGCGTTTGGATAATTTATGAGGGCGAAAAACGTTGATTACACCAGAAGTAAAGGCGCTGCAAAATCACTGCCAGCTGGAATTAGCCGATGTAGCTTGGTCGGCTGAAGGATTACCGCGCAGCTTGCGCTATGGCGATATTTACTTCTCGCACACCGCCGGGCTTTTGGGGGCATTAGCCGAAAAACAGGCGGTATTTATTCGTGGCACGCAATTGCCCGCCCGATTTTCAGCGAGATTATCCACCTCGGTGCTGGAATTGGGTTTTGGTACGGGCTTGAGTTTTCTTTGCACCGCGCATGCATGGCTTAATGCCCAACCCGTGCATGAGGCCAATCAGCCCTCGTTGTCGCACACCTCTTCAGGGTCGGCCTCAGGTTCGGCTTTGGACGCTGGGTTGAATTTTTATTCGATTGAAAAACATCCGTGGCACCCAGCCGATTTTTTGCGCATGGCTGCCGCATGGCCGATGCTTCTCCCCTTGGCAGAAGAATTAGCAGCGCAGTGGCCGCAAGCAATCCCGGGTTTTCATCGCCGGTATTTAGCCGGTGGGCGTATTGCACTCACCCTGATTTATGGCGATGTTGACTCGGCGCTAAAGCAGTTGCACGGGCCTTTTGATGCCTTTTATTTAGATGGGTTTAGCCCAAGTAAAAACGCGGCTATGTGGTCGGACGGGGTTTTTCGGGCCTTGGCGCGTTTGGGTGCTCCTGGTGCACGGCTTGCCACCTATTCTTCTGCGCGCGCGGTGGCCAGCGGTTTAATGGCCGCGGGTTTTTTAGTTGAAAAAGTGCCGGGCTATGGTCTTAAAAAACATCAATTAGTGGCGCAACTGCGGGTTTTACCACGCAGCCGCAGCCCCCGTGCAGAACCCCGCCCGCAGTCGGTTGTGGTGATTGGGGCGGGCATTGCGGGCATGACTACGGCGCACGCATTGCAACGCCGACATATTCCGGTTCAGGTGTTTGACCAAGCCCCAATGCTCGGTGCCGGCGCATCAGGGAATCCGGCCGGCATCATAAGCCCGCTGTTAAGCCTTGATTGCAATGCCACTACCCGCCTAACGCTGATGGGTTTGGGGTTTATGCAGGCTGAAATTTTGCAGCTACAGCGCGCAGGCTTTTGTCTAGCGGCTGATTTTTCCGGTGTTATTGCCCTAGCGCGCGATGCTGTCCATGCCTTGCGTCAGGCGCAAATTGCTCGTGCGTTAGGGCTATCGGGCGATGTGGCGCGCTGGTGCCCGCCTGATGAGCTCAGCGCGCTGGCGGGTGTGGCGCTGACCGAACCGGGGTGGTGGTTTCCAAACGCCGGTTGGCTTGCGCCGGTTGATTGGTTAGAGGCGATGCAACGTGCTGCGCAAATTGAGGTTCAGTACACGCGTGCGGTGGCGCGTTTATCTTGGGTGGACGGGTTTTGGGTGGGGGCGCAGGCTGGCGGCGCACCGCTATTTAAGTCCAAACAGGTGGTGTTGGCCAATGCGGAGCAGGCTGCGCGTTTAGTGCCTGATCTGGCATTGGGGCTAACGGTTTGCCGCGGGCAAGTCAGTTGGCATGATTTGGCCGATTCAAGCGTTATGCCTTTGCGCTTGCAAAAACCGGTGATGCGCGAGGGCTATGCGCTGGATTTGCCCGCGCGGGTGGGGCAGGGGCATTCAGGGCTGCGGATGTTTGGCGCGAGTTTTAAACCTGGAGATGTGGATTTAGCCTCTCGTAGGGCAGAACAACAAGAAAATGCCGCGCGCCTGCGGGCCATTTGCCCCGCCTTAGCGCCCAGTGTGCAAGTGATGAGTGGGGCATCGGCGCGGGTGGCATTGCGGGTGACAAGCCTTGATCGCCTGCCCTTGGTGGGGGCTTTGCGGGGTGCCAACGTAGCGCCGGGCTTGTGGTTGACTGTGGGGCATGGCGCGCGGGGGTTAACCTGGGGTGCGCTCTTAGGGGAAGCATTGGCTGCGCAGCTGTGTGGTGAGCCCAATGTGCTGCCAAAAGCGCTTGAAAAAGCATTGAATCCGAATCGGTTTATGGCGCAAATGCGAAGCTCAGGCGCTGAGTCTTAGGGTGGGTTTTATTCTGCTTCACCAAAACGATTGCCAATTAAGGCCATTAAGGCCTCCAGTGCTTCGTTTTCATCGGCGCCATCAAGCTCGATGTGAATAAAAGTGCCGCGCGCGGCTGCCAGCATCATTAACCCCATAATGGATTTGCCATTCACGGTTTTACCTTGGCACTGCACTTTAATTTGGCACTGATATTGTGAGGCGGTGGTCGAAAATTTCGCGGCCGCGCGGGCGTGTAAGCCCAACCGATTGATAATTTCAACATGGTGTTGTTGCATGATTAAATCCCATCTCCTTCAATAATGCCCTCGCGACCGCCCGTGGCGACGCGCTCGGCCATTTGAGCCAAATTGAGCTGGGGGTAATTCATGGCGCGGACCACCATGGGTAAATTTACCCCAGAAATAACCCGCACCCGCCGATCTTGATCTTTAAGCCTATGGGCAATGTTAGAGGGTGTTGAGCCGTACATATCGGTGAGCACCAACACGCCGTCCCCTTGATCGAGCTCAATGATGCGTCGGCGCGCTCTGTTCAGCAAATCGATCGGGTCATCGTCTTGGTGCACGGGGAGCTCTGCGGCGGGCATGGGCACTTTTTCGAGCATGTCGGTTGCGGTTTCAAGTAACTGCTCGCCAATATGGTTGTGACAAATCAATAAAATACCAACGGTCATTGTACGATCCTGTGTGGGTCAAGCGGCCGGAGTAAGATCACGGTGCCGGATGAGAAGCTCTGAAAATATCGGTTTTAAATCTAAAAAAAGATGCTCGACCATATAAACCGAGCGGTGTTTGCCCCCCGTGCAGCCAATCGAGCAGGTGACATAGCTGCGATCGGTTTTGACAAGTTCCGTCAGGGTGCTTTGAATAAAATCGTGTAAATGAGTGCGGGTTTGAACGGTAATGGGGTGCGCTTCAAGGTAATGAGCTATCACCTCGGATTGGCCATTAAACCCACGCAAATCAGGCAACCAGTGCGGATTGGGTAAGTGGCGGATATCAAATACAAAATCGCTATCGAGTGGAATGCCATTTTTAAAGCCAAATGATTGCAACAAAATAACCGGCCCTCTTGTGCCCGCCCCTAAAAGACGCTGGTGCAAATCTTCGCGGATTTGATGCACGGTCGTGTTGCTGGTATCAATCAGCAAATCGGCTTGCTGGCGCATGGCGGCGAGCATGTCGGCTTCTTGTTCAATCGCTTGCAGTAAATTTTCATGCCGGTTTGATAGCGGGTGGCGTCGCCGTGTCTCGCTAAAGCGCGCCACAATGCGCGGTATGCTGGCCTCTAAATAAAGGCTTTGAATTTTAAGCTCAGGATACAGCCGCTTAAGCTCGGTAATTCGCTCGGGCAGCTCTGCCAAAGCCGCCTCCGATGAGCGCGCATCAATGCCGATGGCAATCGAGGGGGCTTTAATATGGCCTTGCTGATAGGTTTCGAGCAGGTTTGCTAAAAGCTCGGGCGGCAGGTTATCAATGCAATAAAATCCTGCATCTTCGAGTGCGGCCAGCGCCACGGATTTGCCCGAGCCAGATTGTCCGGTCACGATGAGCACCGATACGCTGGATTTGGGCACAGCGTTTACGTCGTGATTGTTCAAATGCGTACCTTGCGCGCAGGCGTGCGGATCATCATGCGGAAAATCATTGTTAAGCTCATAGCTCGCCTTGAATGTTTTGGGTTATCACGGTGCACTGAGTTGACCTCGGGTTGATCTTGGTTTAACGCACGTGCGCGCTGTTTGGTGGACTTGGCTGTGGAGTAGCCTCGCCCCCATGTTTAGCCAACTTTGAGCCCGTATGTCCTGAACGCTCAAGATTATGCTGGCGAACGACGGTTTCGACAAACACGGCGATGTTGCGCCCCGGCGCAATGGGCAAACGAAATAAGGGGATCGCTTGCGCACAAATGATGCTTTGGCCGCGCTCACCATGCAGGCGGGATTCTGCACTCAGGTTTTTATGATCGGCGGTATAGAGCTCAATCACGAGACGTAAATTTTTTCGATATTTCAGGGCATTAGCGCCAAATAAATCACGAACGTTGATGATGCCCAAGCCACGCACTTCCAGTAAATCGCGGATATTTTCGGGGCAGTAGCCTTCAATGCCTTGCCGGCCTTGAATAAAATAAGGGGCATCATCAGCAATCAGCCGATGCCCGCGTGAGAGGAGCTCAAGCGCTAATTCGCTTTTACCAATACCCGAATGCCCGGTGATTAAAACCCCTGAGCCGGCCACTTCCATAAATACACCGTGCTGCCATGAGCATTTTTGCATTTGGCGGCAGGATTGAAGCCAAGCGCTCACGGTGGCCGTATCGTGCTCGGTGTAAAAAAACGTGGCCAATGGGGCGGGGTGCTGCAATAGCCAAGCGGCGGCTTCATCCGGCGGCATTTGCATCAAAATATATTGCCGGCGGGTGGGCGGGAGCGATTCTTGCCGCGTGGCCAGAGCCCTGCGTATGCGGGAGTCAATGAAGGCGATGGGCGCGGGGTCGAGCGGGTTGTAGGCGGCAAATGGCAGCGTGGTATCCCATAGGCTGCAATAAATCTCAAATTCCATCGGCGGCGAGAGCGCCAAATCCAGGGGGAATAAATTGGGGGGGGCGGGGGATAACACAGTTGTGGCGCCCGCTGGGTTAATCGTCGGTGGTGGCAAGTTCAGAGAGCCATTCGCGCATAAGCCCCCGAATGCGCTCGGGGCTTTGGGTGTTCATGATGGCGTCTCGGTCTTCATCGTTGCTTAAATGTTGCGCCAGCAAGCCGAGCATCTTCAAATGCGACTCGGGGCATTCTTCAGACACAATCAAGCCGATAATTAAACTAACCGGCTGGTTGTCGTCTGCGCCAAAATCGATGCCTTCGTTCAGCCGAATCACGGCACCGCGCGGGCGTAAAATGTCTTTATCTCGGCTGTGGGGTATTGCGATGCCCCGGCCGATGGCGGTGCAACCTAGCCGTTCGCGCTCAATTAAAAGCTCAAAAATATGGGTGGCATGGGCGCCACCGAGCTGATCGTCGGCTAATAGCCCCGCCAGCACTTCCAGTGCCCGTTTACGACTTTGATAAACTTCATCAATCAAAATCCGATTTAACGGGAACAAATCATCGATATTCATGCAACACCTTTGTGCGCCAAAATCAAATTAAGTGGGCGATACCTTGAGCGTTTCTTGGGCTAATGGGCGCGAGTGCCAGCATACGCCAACAAAACTATAGGGGCATCTCTTTGATTGAGTATGCCCCAATGTGCGCTTGAGCAAAGGGTTTGGATATTACCGGTGATCGGTCATTTTCTCTTTGTGTTTCATAATTTGGCGATCGAGTTTATCAACCATCAGATCAACCGAGGCGTACATATCTTCAGATTCGGCATCGGCGTGGACATCATTGCCGCTCATGTGTAGGGTCGCTTCGGCTTTTTGCACCTTTTTTTCGACCGTTAACACAACATGGACATTAATCACCTTTTCAAAATGGCGTTTAAGCTTGCTGAATTTGGTTTGAATATGATCTCTTAAGGCATCGGTAATATCGACATGGTGGCCGGTAATTTCGATTTGCATACGTGCTCCTTTGGCCTTTTAAATTAGGCGCTTGCGGTCAGTGGAAGAGGCAATGCCCATTGCCTCACGGTACTTGGCGATTGTTCGCCTTGCGACATCAATGCCTTGTTCGATCAATATGTCGGCAATTTTGGCATCCGACAAGGGTTTGCGTGGATTTTCTTCGCTCACCAATTTTTTTATCATGGCGCGAATGGCAGTGGCTGAACATTCGCCGCCATCGCTCGTGCCTACATGGCTTGAAAAAAAGTATTTGAATTCAAAGGTACCGCGTGGGGTCAGCATGTATTTTTGGGTGGTGACGCGGCTGACGGTCGATTCATGGAGTTCAAGCTCTTCGGCAATTTCTCGCAGCACCAACGGGCGCATCCCGGTTTCGCCCTGTTCAAAAAAAGCAGTTTGCCGAGCCACAATTGAGCGGGCGACATTGAGTAGGGTTTCGTTGCGGCTGCGCAAACTTTTAATAAACCAGCGGGCTTCTTGCAGATGGCTGCGAATGTAGCTTGCATCTTCACCGCGTGAGCTGCGGTTAATCATGCGGGCGTAGGTTTGGTTCACCCGCAATTTGGGTGCGATTTCAGGATTTAAATCCACTTGCCATTGACCCATGCGCAGGCTCACCAAGACATCGGGGATGAGGTAGTCGGCCGCGACGCTGCCCACGGCGGCGCCGGGTCTCGGGTTTAACCCTTGCAGCAGCAACAGAGCGCCTTCGAGCGTGGCTTGATCAATCGATAATGTGCGTAAAACTTGCGCGTACTCGCGCTGGGCAATGGCTTCAATTAAATTGCGCTCGCAAATTTCTAGTGCGGTTTGCTTGTAGGGTGTGGCGTCCGGTTTTTGGCGTAATTGCAGGCTTAAACATTCATTTAAATCCCGCGCGCCAATGCCGATGGGGTCGAGCGATTGCACGAGGTGCAAGGCCGTATTCACGTCTTCTAGGGCAATATCCGGCCAATCGGCTGCCAGCACGGTTTGAATTTCTTCGAGCGAGTCGGCAAGGTAGCCGGTGGGATCAATCGATTCAATAATGGCTGTGGCAATGGCTGTATCGCGCGGGGTTAGGTGCGTTAAGTGGATTTGGCTTAAGAGATGATCGCGGAGTGATTCCACGCCATTTGAGGTGGTGGCGTAGGGGTCGTACTCATCGTGATTTTGTTCAGCGCCACTGAAGCTTGTACTGCCATCGGCTTCAAAATAATCTTCCCAGTGGGTGTCGAGCGCGAAGGGATCATCGGGCGTGAGCTCATGATTGGGCTCAAGCAAGGCTTCGCCCGATTGCGCATTGGGATCGGCTTGAAGGGGGGTATCAAGACTTAAAGCGGTATCACTGGTTTCGGCAAATGCCTCATCGCGATCGCCAAACTCTTCGGTTTCGACAATTTCGAGGAGGGGGTTTGTGTCTACCGCCTGCTGAATTTCTAGTGCGAGCTCAAGGGTTGACAGTTGCAATAGACGAATCGATTGCTGCAACTGTGGCGTCATCGCCAAATTTGTGCCAAAACGAAGCTCTAAACCCGCCTTCATAACCCGAGCCGATCATAAGAATAGAGAGGCGCCACCCAAGAACCGCAGAAAATGCGGCTGGTGTGACGGGGGCAAAATTGGAGTGTCATCAACATGCCATAAAGTTTAACTGAAATTTGCGTTGCACGACCAGTCGATTGCAGTGCACCTAAGGTTTAGAGGGTGAAATGTTCACCTAGGTACACCGCGCGCACTTGCGGGTTATCTAAAATCGCTTGGGGGCTGCCTTCGGCTAAAATTTTGCCATCGGAGACAATGTAGGCGCGCTCGCACACACTTAAGGTTTCGCGCACGTTGTGATCGGTAATCAGCACCGCGATGCCCCGCGCACTCAGATGTTGAATAATGCGTTGAATATCAATCACGGAGATGGGGTCAACCCCAGCAAAAGGCTCATCGAGTAAAATCACCTTGGGGTCGGCGGCCAGTGCTCGGGCAATTTCAACGCGCCGCCGCTCGCCCCCCGAGAGCGCTTGCCCTAGGGTTTTGCGAATGGATCTTATATGCAGATCTTCTAATAACGACTCCAGCGCTTGCTCGCGCGCTTTCCGCGATAAATCGCGGCGCAATTCCAGCACGCCGAGGATATTGTGCTCCACGCTGAGTTTGCGAAATACGGAAGCCTCTTGCGGTAAATAGCCCAAACCCAATTGCGCCCGCTGGTTGACGGGCATGAGGGTTATATCTATGCCATTGAGCCAGATTTGCCCCTGATCGGCGGCAACTAGGCCTACGATCATATAAAAACTGGTTGTTTTCCCCGCGCCATTGGGGCCGAGCAGCCCAACAATTTCGCCGGCATGCACCTCAAGCGATACGCCTTGAACCACGACCCTTGCGCCATAGTGCTTTACGAGGGATTCGGCTTGCAGGAGCGCTGCAGGGGGCTTGATGCTCATGGCTGTGTAGGTTTTGGCGCGGAGGTCGGTTTTTCTGGGCTTAGGCTCGGGGTGTCGCTGCCGCTTTGTGTGGTGCTGGGTGTACTGTTTGGCTCGGCACTTTTGGTTTGATCTTTGTTGCGCGGCTGGATCACGACATGCACGCGCTCACCGCCCGCTTTACCCCCCGCCTGAACCACTTCTGCCTTCATATCGTAGGTAATTTGTTGTGAATCGAGGGTGTCGCCTTGGCGAAAAAGATGGGCGTTGCCGGTCAGAATCACTTTTTGCTCAGTGGCCAGATAGTTGGCATTGTTGGCATCGCCTTTAACCAATAAGCCTTTATCATCAAGCTCTTGAAAGGTAGCTGGGCTGCCTTCCAATACGGCGCGAATCAGTTGGCCGTCTTTAACATACAGCGTGGCTTTGCTCCCCGTGGCGTGCAAGCTGCCTTGGTTAATAATGACATTGCCGGTGTAGATACTGGTGCCGTTTTTATAATCGGTGACTTTTTCATTGGCGGCGACATCAATCGGCTGGGTGCGATCGGCTTTGCTTGCCCATGCCGCAGGCATAAGCAGCCAAATGCTGGTGCCGAGAAATAATAATGCGCCAAAGCGCGTGGGCAATCGGAGGGGGCGGTGTGACATTAAGGTTGCGCTCCTGCAGGGAGATTGGCGTTCGTGCGGATGCCGGGGTTTTGATTTGAGCCGTGTTCAATTTTGGGCTGATTATACTGGTCGCGAACCGAGTCTTGCTTAAATAGATTGGCGGCGTAATTCAGGCTAAAACCGGTTGAATCGCTGGTCCAAAGCGGCTGATTTTTGCGATCCAGTTCGGCAAAATGGGTAGGGTCTTGGCTTAACGCCATCTGTTGCTTAGGTTTTAGGGTTAAAGCGGCTGTGGTAAATTTGATCGCACCTTGCATCCCGCCCTTCGCTTTGCTGTTGAAGGCGGCGCGACTGCCTTCGACCCCGCCTTCGAGCAGCACCTCGCTTAATGGTTCATTGGCTGTGCCCGTGGGGGCGGTCAGTCGCCAGGGCGGTGTGTCGGCATCGCGGGCTTGCATTAAAAAATCTGGGCTGCGAATTTGATAGCCCTGATCGGAAGTTAGGTGCGTTAAGGTGCTGCCGGTGAGTGTCCAAGCCAATGCACCCGCTGGATTAAATGCCCGGGCGGTGAAATCCGTAAACCGTTGATCGAACGGCGCGGGCGGCAGGTTTTGTGCGGGGGGTTGCACGGATACGTTTTTCCAAATCAAGCCGCCCAGCACGGCGAATAATAGTGCGGTAATTCCCCATTGGCTTAAGGCGTTGATCGGCATAGGGTGCTACTGGTAATCGGCCAGTACGAGCGGCCAAGCATCGCGGGCATTAATGATAAGATCAATCAGTTCACGCACGGCACCATGGCCGCCGGGTAAGCGGGTTACCCAGTTTACCCGGGCGCGAATGAGGGCAGGCGCATCGGCGACAGTAACGCTTAAACCCGCGCGGTTCAGCATGGGTAAGTCAATGACATCATCGCCCATCACGGCGCATTCTTGCAGGCTGATGCCGAGCGTTTGGATAAGTGTTTCTAGGGCGGCGCCTTTGTCTTTTACCCCAATTAAGCAATGGGTGATGCCGAGGTTCTCCGCGCGATGCCGCAGGGCAGGCGAAGCTCGCCCCGAAATGATGGCGACTTCAATCCCAATTTTTTGTGCCATTTTGATGCCGTGGCCATCACGGGAATGAAATATTTTGTGCTCCTCACCCTGTTCGGTGAAGTGCAGCCGGCCATCGGTGAGAACGCCGTCCACATCAAGAACCAGGGCGCGCACTTGGGTTAAACGGGTTAGTAAATCGGGTGTGTTCATTACGTTATTCGTTAAATTGAGCAAAAGCGCTAGACAAGGCCGGCGCGTAATAAATCGTGCATATTTAATGCGCCCACAATGTGGTTATCAGAATCAATAACAATTAAGCCATTGATTTTATTATGCTCCATCAGGGTTAAGGCTTCTGCAGCCAGCATATCTGGTGTGCAGGTGCGCGGGTTTCTAATCATAACGCGTTCAATGTGTTGATTCAGATCATAATCTTCTTGATCTAAAATCCGCCGTAAATCGCCATCAGTAAACAAGCCCAGTAAATGCTGATCTTCATCCACCACGGCGGTCATGCCCAAACCGCCCGAGGAAATCACAATTAAGGTTTGTTTAATGGTTTGGTGGTAGCGCACCATCGGGATGCGATCGCCTACATGCATCACATCACGCACCCGCAATAATAAGCGTCGCCCCAAAGTGCCGCCGGGATGCGATAACGCAAAATCTTCAGGTTGAAACGCCCGGGCATCCAGCAGGGCAACCGCCAAGGCATCCCCCATGACCAGGGCGGCTGTCGTGCTGGCGGTCGGCGCGAGGTTCAGCGGGCAGGCCTCCCGCTCGACGGCAACATTTAAATGGGCATCAGCCGATAGCGCTAAAGTCGATTGCGGCCGGCCGGTTAGGGCGATAAGTGGCGATCCCAATCGTTTGATAATGGGCACAATAGCGAGGATTTCAGCGGTTTCCCCTGAGTTGGATAAGGCGATGACCACATCTTTGCGGGTAATCATGCCTAAATCGCCGTGGCTGGCCTCCCCGGGATGCACAAAAAAAGCCGGGGTGCCGGTGCTCGCTAAGGTGGCCGCAATTTTGCCGCCGATATGTCCGGATTTGCCCATACCGGTGACGATGACTCGGCCATCACAGCGCAAAATTAGCTCGCAGGCGGTGATGAATGCGCCATCAAGGCGGCTGCTTAACGCCTGGCAGGCTTGCGTCTCGATCTCGATGACTTGTTTTGCCATGCTTAAGAGATTATTAGGATTCATAGATATTCGTTATGATGTCGCGTTCAAACGGCTGCAAAGTATAGCAGGCAGCGCCCTGAAGAAAGACGCTGCGTTTGCTAATCTTAAAAGAAGACACGCTGCGCGGCTTGATTTGATAGCGTGCTTATTATTTTTAACTGCTATCATCGGCTAAAAATAAACCGGCGTGAATTGCTGTCGCATTGTTTTAGTTCGAGTGACCTTGTGGGGGTTTAGTTTGTGAGCTTGGCCGTGATGAATGTCAGTCGGGATGAACGCGAGAATGCCGCGCTGCGTCAAAAGCAGGCCGCTGCCGCTTTAAACCAGGAAGTGTTGTTTTGCGATTATCTTAAAGATGGTAGCCCGGCGCCGGCTTTGGCCTTTATTCCGGCCGGGCAGTGCATTATGGGCGCAAAGTCATCGGAATATCAGGCGCAATCCTGTGAAATGCCGCAGCATGAGGTGACTTTTTCGCGTGCTTTTGCCTTAACCCAAGGCACGATTCGCCGACGCGAATACAACCAGTTTTTAATCGCCACGGGGCATAAACGCCCCCGTCCTTATTCTTGGACAGACGAGGAGTTTCCGGTCTTTAACGTATCCATTAAAGATGCGATGGCTTATGCCGCTTGGTTGTCTTTGGAAACGCAGCAGCATTATCGTCTGCCCACGGAGGCGGAATGGGAATATGCCGCGCGCGCCGATACGCAAACAATGTTTTATTTTGGCGATAAAATCCGCCGCGAAGAAGTGAATTGTTCTGGCGGCTTGCATTGCACGCGCGGATTATTTATTTGTGGCATTGGCCGCCCTGTTCGAGTGGGCGCTTTGCCCCCTAACGCGTGGGGCTTGTGTGAAATGCATGGCAACATGCAGGAGTTCACCCTCGATCATTGGCGCGATAGTTACCGCTCAACCCCGCGTTCGGGCGATAACCCATTTAAAAGCCCAGATAGTCGGCATCGGCATTTTCATGTGGTGCGCGGAGGCTCTTGGTTTGATGGCCCCGGCGCCTGCCGCAGCGCATCTCGCGCCATGCGCCATGAGCATGAAATTGACCTTAATTTGGGCTTTCGGCTGTTGCGTGAATTAACTTAAATGACATTAATCCCACCCGCCGGTCTCGACATTAAAATAGGCTTGCACCAGCGCTTGGTGCCCTCTTTGTTGCAGGATTTTTACCCTGAAGGCTTGCCGGAAGATTGGCGAGCCAATTATTTAGTATTGCTCACTCAGGCGATTTGGGTGGGTGCGGATGACCCCGATTTAGACGATGTGCTTGAAGCAATTGCTAGGGCACCAAAGCCTGTACGCACGGTTTGGGCGGGCGACGGGGATTCTGCCGTGTTGCAAAATTGGCAGCATGCGAATCCTGATTTAAGCGTGATTGTGTTGCCGCCCGGTGCGTTAATCTGGTCGCCAGGCAGCGATGTGGTGGGCGCGCGCGTAGGGTTGATTCCCGCCTGCGCGGAACCTTTGACACTGCGCACGTGGTTTGAAGCGTTTGCGGCGCAAGCCCCGCATGAGTCATGCGCCTTATTTATCGCAGGCAATCCGCCCTCGGTTGCGACGTTAAATCGGGCGCAAACGCTGCTAGAACTCTTGGGGTGGTAAGGCTGTGTTAATTCAATGAATTCTTTTATCCAATTTGAACAGATGAGCTTCTCTCGTGGGCGAAATTTAATTTTCGACCGGATTGATATGGCCATTCCTCGGGGCAAAATTACCGCCATCATGGGGCCATCTGGCACCGGTAAAACCACGTTGTTGCGACTCATTGGCGGCCAAATAAAACCGAAGTCTGGGCGTGTGCTGGTCGATGGTTTGGATATGGGAAAGGCCTCCAGTCAAGCGCTGTTAGCCATGCGGCGGCGTTTGGGTATGCTGTTTCAAAATGGCGCGTTGTTTACCGATTTAACGGCGGCGGACAACGTGGCTTTTCCGCTGCGTGAGCACACCCGACTGCCGCCGGCCTTAATTGCGCGAATTGTGGCGCTCAAGCTGCAAGCGGTGGGCTTGTTGGCCGCAGCCGACCAAATGCCCGCGGCATTATCGGGCGGCATGGCGCGGCGGGTGGCGTTGGCGCGCGCGCTGGCGTTAGACCCTGAGCTCATGCTGTACGATGAACCGTTCACGGGTCAAGACCCCATTAATGTGGGCGTGCTGCTTCGGTTAATTGCTTCATTGAATCAAGCGCTGGGGTTAACCAGTGTGCTGGTATCGCACGATGTGGCCGAGGTGTTTGCCATCGCAGATTGTGTGTTCGTGATTAATGAGGGCCGAGTGGTGGCTAAAGGCTCGCCCGATGAGCTGCGGGCGCAAATGCCGCACGTGCCTTTTTTGCGTCAGTTTCTTGAAGGGGCGCCGGATGATAATCAGTCGCAAGCCAGCCAGCAATCGGCAAATTATTTGGCCAATGCATTAGGGTTAAAACCGCCCTCTGATAAGCGCTCAGCTTTAAGAGGCACCCGATGAATCGCGTGCTCACTGCATTACTCAATGGCCTTGCTGCCTTGGGGCAGGGGGTTTTATCGGCGGCTGCCCACACCGGCCAGCTTACGTTGTTTATCCGGCAATTAATGGGGCGGCTGATTCCCGCCTGGACTCGACCGAAGCTGATTGTGCAAGAAATTTATGCCATTGGTGTGTTGTCGTTGGTGATTATTGTAATCTCCGGTGGGTTTGTCGGCCTGGTGTTGGGGCTGCAGGGCTTTAATATTTTATCTAAATTCAACGCGACTGAATCTCTTGGGGTTATGGTCGCCCTGTCTTTGGTGCGTGAGTTGGGGCCGGTGGTGACCGCACTATTATTTGCCGGTCGCGCTGGTTCCGCGGTTACCGCTGAAATTGCGTTAATGAAAACCACCGAACAGCTTGCGGCCATGGAAATGATGGCGGTAGATCCGCTTCGTCGTGTGATTGCGCCTAGGTTTTGGGGGGCGGTGATTGCGATGCCGCTGTTGGCCGGCCTATTCTCTTTGGTGGGGATAGCGGGTGGTTATTTTATTGGTGTCGTGGTGCTGGGGGTCGATGCCGCCTCTTATTGGGGACAAATTCAGCAGCAAATGCAGCCCATGGATGACGTGATGAATGGGGTCATTAAAAGTCTTGTTTTTGGTGTTGTCATTGGTTTAGTCGCTGTTTTTGAGGGCTTTAATGCGGAACCGACCTCTCTGGGTATTTCGCGGGCGACGACGCGAACCGTCGTTTTGAGCTCTTTATTGGTGCTGGGTTTAGATTTTATTTTGACCGCTTGGATGTTTGGGGCTTGAATGATGAATACGCAACGGGGTATTGAAATTGTCGTCGGGGCTTTTGTGCTGGCAGGCATGCTTGCCTTGTTAGTACTGACGCTTAAATGGAGCGATTTCGGCACAAGTTCGGTGAGTGGCTATACGGTTAGTGCTCAATTCGACAATATTGGCGGCTTAACCGATCGCTCGCCCATTAAGCTTGCGGGGGTCACGATTGGCCGCGTATCGAGCATTCAAATTGATCCCAAAACCTTCGAGGCGGTGGTCACGATGGTGATTGGTAGCCAATATAATGATTTGCCTAAAGATTCTTTTGCGAGCATTTACACAGCGGGCTTGCTGGGGGCGCAATATATTGAAATTTCCCCCGGCGGTGATACCCAAGTGCTTAAAAATGGCGACAAAATCACCATGACCCAATCGGCCGTGGTGCTCGAAAAAATTATCTCCAAATTTCTCTTTAACAAGGCAGCAGAAAAATGAAAAAGTCTTATCTTTTGCTTGTGATGCTCAGTGCCTTTAGTGCCGGCGCAGAGGCACAAACGGTTAACTTGCAGCAGGCGACCGACATGGCGATGAACGCCGATCCGCGCATTGAGGAGCAGCGCGCCAATGTCGCTGCGGCGCAAGCCTTAATTGCCCGGGTCGAGGGCGAGGGCGGCCTTCGGGCCAGCGTAAATTTATACGCCGCGCTCGCGCCTAAAGCGACGGACGGTATTTTTACCAATGGCAGCAATACCTGCGCTGCCGGCCAAAACTGCACGTTGCGCAGTGATGGCAATACCCTCAATGATGGGGTAACGGTGACATCGGGTATTACCGCTTCCATCATCAAGCCGCTGTATACCTTCGGTAAATTAGAAAATTACAAAACAGCGGCGCAATATAACAAACAGCTTAAATCAGATGAAGTGGCGCTGGCCAAAGGCCAAACTTGGCTTACCGTTCGGCGGGCTTACTACGGCTATTTAACCGCTCGGGATACTCGGGCTTTTTTAGAGGGCGTGCGCACGCAATTGGCAGAATCGGAGCAGCCGATGAAGAAAAAAGCCGATGAAGGTAAAGCGGCCATGCGTGATGTGTATGCCTTAGAGAATGGCCTAGGCTTGCTTAATCGCTATATTGCAGAATCTGAAGGCGTTGAAAAGATTGCCTTAGATGGGCTGAAAACCATCATTGGTGTGCCATTAAATGACCCGCTCGAAGTGGCTGATGAGCACATAACACCCGTTAAAATGCCCGATGGCAGCATGGCGCACTATTCAAATCAGGCGTTGGCCGATCGCCCCGAGATGCACATGGCGCAATCGGGCTTAAGCGCGCTGCGCTCGTATGTTGAGGCGCGTAAAGCCGAACGCTACCCTGATATTTATGCCGGCGTTGTAGCCACTGCGGCGTTCACGCCGGGGCGTCAACAAATTAATAACCCGTATATTAACGATCCCTTGAATCAAGCGTTCGCCACGCCGGTGATTGGTATTAAGTGGGATTTCAACCCCGGCGTTTTGTCGGCCAATGTCAGCGGCGCCGAGGCGGATTTACGCGGCGCCGTGGCCAAAGCGCAGTTGGCTCAGGTGGGTATTCCGTTTCAAGTATCCCAAGCCTATCATTCGGTTCACGCGCTAGAAAAGCAAATTACCGCGTTAGATCAGGCTCGTGTTGCAGCAAAACGCTGGATGATTTCAAGCTTTCTTGATTTTCAGGCAGGCTTAGTTGATGGCGGCACGCTTGGCATGGCGGTGGCGGGCAATGTGTCCACTCAGGTTAATTATTTCAAGGCCTTAAACGACTTTAATATGCAAGTGGCTGAACTTAATGTTGCCACCGGAGATTATCCTCAATGAACCGATCACAACTTGCCATTGCTCAGATGTTTTTACGCGCTCATTTAATCGCGGCGGCTTTATTTTTGGGCTTAACTGCTTTGCTGATTACCCCCGCGCACGCGGATGCCCCCCCAAGTGCTGCCGCCGCCATGAATGCGGTGCAGCAAACAGCTGATTCGGTGATTCACGAAATTGCAGCCCAGCAAGCGCAAGTGAATAAAGATCCGGGTGCTTTGCTTGACATCGTAAAAAAGAAATTATTGCCGCAGGTGGATACTGATCGCATGAGTCGCTTGGTGCTGGGGCGCTATTGGCGCACGGCCTCCGCCGCACAAAAAACGGCATTTACCGATCAGTTTGCGCAACTGTTGGTTCGCACCTATGCAGGCCCGCTGTCAAAATTGGGGAATCAAAAAATTACGGTAACGGGAACTAAGCCCGGCGCTGATTCTGATGAGCTGGTGGTTCAATCAGTTGTTTCAGGTGGCGACATGGGCTCGGTGCCGGTGGATTATCGAATGGCGCCAGTTGATGGCCAATGGAAAGCTTTTGATGTTGTGATTGACGGCATCAGCTTAATTAACAACTATCGAGGCAGTTTTGCGCAAGCGATTCAGCAAAAAGGTTTAGATAGCTTAATTCAAACGATGAAATCGCAAAATAATGGCTGAACCCGTCGCACATCCTTTGCTGCAAATTCGAACCGAGCCGGGTGTGGTGCGTCTGCAGGGTGACTTGTTGTGTGCTGCGATTGAGCCATTAAAAGAAATGAGCTTGCCCATGCCAGAAGGCCAAGGTGCCGGCTCAAGGCTTGAGATTGCGCTTGGGCAAATTACCGCCATGGATACCGCGGGTCTTGCTTTTTTAATTGGCTGGCAGGTCGAGGCAGCCGCACAATCCGTCACTCTGCGGTACACTCATCCCCCCAAAGCGATGCGTGCTATGGTGCAGGTCTATGGATTAGATGATTGGATGATCCTAGAAGGGGTTTAATGTACCCAAGATGCACGGGTGCGCCCAATCTGCCTGCATCGGAGCCACAACCCAAGGCCGCACCGCTTAATAAAACGTTTTAACTAAAAGCAAATTGAATGAATAAATTACTAATTCGGGGCGGTGCGCCACTCCAAGGTGATGTGCGCATTTCAGGCGCCAAAAATGCTGTGCTACCCATTTTAGCCGCCGGCATTTTGTGTGAATCGCCTTGTGTTATTGAGAATGTGCCGCATCTACAAGATGTCACCACCATGATGGAGCTCTTGGGCGGCATGGGTGCCACGTTAACAATCTCAGACAAAATGAGTGTTGAGATTGATTCCTCAACCATCACGAAATTAGTGGCACCTTATGATTTGGTTTGCACCATGCGGGCTTCTATCCTCGTGCTGGGTCCGTTACTGGCGCGGTTTGGCCAGGCGCGGGTTTCTTTGCCGGGTGGATGTGCCATTGGTTCGCGCCCTGTGGATATTCATCTGCATGGCCTCATGGCTTTGGGTGCCGAAATTAAAGTAGAAAACGGCTATATCGAAGCCAGCGCCAAGCAATTGGTCGGCACACGAATTGTGATGGATCAGGTTACCGTCACCGGCACTGAAAATTTAATGATGGCGGCGGTGTTCGCGCAGGGCGAAACCATCTTGGAAAATGCCGCACGTGAACCTGAAGTTGTCGATTTAGCGCAATTTCTTATCGCCATGGGCGCGGATATTAAAGGCCAAGGCACCGATGTGATTTCCATCCGTGGTGTGGCCGCATTGCAGGGGGTTCGTTATCGGGTATTGCCCGATCGAATTGAAACCGGCACTTATCTTGTGGCGGCTGCGATGACGGGGGGCAAAGTTCGCACCCGGGATACTAACCCCCGCTTACTGGATGCGGTTTTAGCTAAGCTTGCTGAAGCCGGCGCAGTTATTACCACGGGTGATGATTGGATTGAGCTTGATATGCAAGGGCGCAGGCCTCTGTCCGTGAATATCCGCACTGCCCCGCACCCGGGTTTTCCTACCGATATGCAAGCACAGTTTTTAGCGCTTAACTGCATTGCAGAAGGCACTGCTACGGTGGTGGAAACCATCTTCGAGAATCGGTTCATGCACGTTAATGAACTGCAACGGATTGGCGCTGATATTCGCATTGAGGGTAATGCGGCTATCGTGCGGGGCTTGCCGCAATTAACGGGCGCACAAATGATGGCGACCGATTTACGCGCTTCAGCAAGCTTAATCTTGGCGGGTTTGGTTGCCACGGGTGAAACAACCATTAATCGCATCTATCATATTGATCGGGGTTATGAGTCCATTGAAGAGAAACTTTCCAAGCTCGGCGCGAATATTCAGCGCATTAATCAATAAAATTCAGACGCGCTATTATGGCTAACCAAAATATCATTATCGCCCTCTCCAAAGGGCGCATTTTTAAAGACACACTGCCGCTTTTAGCGCATGTGGGCATCATCCCTCAAGATGACCCGGAAACCACGCGAAAGCTCATTCTTGATACCAATCATCCACACATTAAATTGCTCATTTTGCGGGCCTCTGATGTGCCAACCTATGTGCAATATGGGGCCGCCGATTTGGGCGTGGCAGGCAAAGATGTGCTCATGGAGCATGGCGGAGAGGGGCTGTTTGAATTGCTGGATTTAAATATCGCCCGCTGCCGGTTGATGGTGGCAGGTCGGCCAGATGCGATGTTAAAAGCAGGGCGGCTTCGGGTGGCCACCAAATATACCCATTCGGCGGAATGTTATTTCGCTGAACAAGGCCGCCAAATTGAATTAATTAAATTGTATGGCTCCATGGAACTCGCCCCGCTCGTTGATTTGGCCGATTGTATTGTCGATGTCGTCGACACCGGCAATACCCTGCGCGCCAATGGGCTTGAACCCTTGTTGCCGATTGCGGATATTTCGTCGCGCTTAATTGTGAATCGTGCCGCACAAAAGCTTAAACATCACGTCATTGCCGATTTGGTAAAACAACTCGATAGGTATTTGCAGGCAGGTGCTCCTCAATGATTACTCGTTTGAATTCGGCCGATGCAGGGTTTGATGCCGCGCTGCTCAAACTGCTCGATTGGGCTAATGTGGCAGATGCCGGTGTGCAACAAACCGTCGATGAAGTGATTCATGCCATCCGAACACGCAAAGACGCCGCTTTGCTGGAATACACCGCCAAGTTTGATCGGTTATCACTGCCCTCTGCAGACGCATTAGCCTTTACGGTTGAAGAAATTGATGCCGCCGTAGCCCGCACACCGGCGGCGTTGCTCACCGCGCTGCATCAAGCCGCCGAGCGGATTCGTGCTTATGCCGAGCATCAAAAATTAACATCATGGTCTTACACCGAAGCGGATGGCACGGTGCTCGGGCAGCAAGTCACCGCGCTAGATCGGGTGGGGCTTTATGTGCCGGGCGGCAAAGCGGCGTACCCCTCATCGGTCTTAATGAACGCCATTCCGGCCAAAGTGGCTGGCGTGCGCGAACTCATCATGGTGGTGCCCACCCCCGATGGCGTAGCGAACGATACGGTGCTTGCGGCCGCGCGTGTTGCCGGGGTTGATCGCATTTACCGGATTGGCGGCGCCCAAGCCATAGCCGCTTTGGCATATGGCACCCAAACAATTCCCGCGGTGGATAAAATAGTAGGTCCTGGCAATAGCTATGTGGCGGCAGCGAAACGGGCTGTCTTTGGCAAAGTGGGCATTGATATGATCGCAGGCCCTTCAGAGATATTAATCGTGAGCGACGGCCACACCAATCCTGAATGGATTGCGATGGATTTATTTTCGCAGGCCGAGCACGATCAACAAGCGCAAGCAATTTTAGTCTCCCCCGATGGCGCCTTTCTCGATAACGTGGCCAAGGCCATAGCTTCGCTCATTACCGAACAGCCACGCGCCGAAATAATTCGCACTGCACTCGCCACGCGGGGCGCGTTAATTCAAGTGGCCGATTTAGATGAAGCCATTGCGCTCATTAACACCATAGCCCCTGAACATTTAGAACTATCATTTGATAAGGCAGCCGATCGGGTAACTGAAATTCGTCATGCGGGGGCGATTTTTGTCGGTAAATATACGGCAGAGGCACTGGGCGATTATTGCGCGGGGCCTAATCATGTTTTGCCCACTTCGGGCACGGCGCGATTCTCCTCGCCGTTAGGGGTTTACGATTTTCAAAAACGCTCCAGTATGATTCATGCCTCAGCTTTGGGCAGCAAAACACTCGGCGAGATGGCCATGGTGTTGGCCGAGGCTGAAGGCTTGCACGCGCATGGCCAATCGGCTCGTTATCGTGTTGAAAGCAATCGTTAAACTTAAGCGAACTTTATCGCAAAGGATCGGGTATGAACTCTCCCTTATGGTCGAACGTTGTCACTCAACTCACGCCCTATGTGCCCGGCGAGCAGCCGGCGGGCGTTGGGCTGGTTAAGCTTAATACCAACGAAAATCCCTACGGCCCCTCGCCCAAAGTGGTTGCGGCCATCGCTTCTGCGCTAGATGATTCGCTTAGGCTGTATCCTGATCCCACTGCCAGCAAGTTACGTGAAACCATCGCCACTTATTATCAATTAACCCCTGAACAAGTTTTTGTCGGCAATGGATCGGATGAGGTGTTGGCCTTTGTCTTTCAAGGTTTATTAGCCCACGGCCGCCCGATTTTATTTCCGGATATCAGTTACAGTTTTTACCCCGTTTACTGCCAGTTGTATGGTATTGAATTTCAAACCATGGCCCTAGATGAACACTTAAACATTCAAGTGGCTGATTATATTTCACCGCAATTACCAGCCATTGGCGGCATTATTTTTCCTAACCCAAATGCACCAACCGGCCGCGTATTACCACTTGATGCGATAGAAGAAATTATTAAAGCGCATCCGAATACTGTTGTTGTCATTGATGAGGCCTATATTGATTTTGGCGGTGAAACAGCCATACCGCTCATCGCACGTTATTCTAATGTACTGATAACGCAATCATTATCAAAATCACGCGCACTCGCAGGCTTGCGGGTAGGGCTGGCGCTCGGGCATCCATTGCTGATTGAAGCGTTAGTGCGTATTAAAGACAGTTTTAACTCCTATCCGCTTGATCGGTTAGCGTTGGCAGGTGCCACCGCGGCATTTGAGGATCAAGATTATTTTTTAACAACCTGCGCAAAAATTATTCGTGAACGAGCCCTATTAACGCAAGCGTTAAGTGAGCGCGGATTTAATGTATTACCTTCGGGCGCTAATTTCTTATTCGTGACCCATAAGCACCAATCAGGGCTGGGCTTATATCAAGGTTTGCGCGCGCAAAATGTCATCGTTCGGCATTTTAATAAACCCAGAATTAATGAATACCTGCGAATTACAATCGGCACCCCAAAAGAAAATGCCGCCTTGTTGGCCGCGCTTGATGTCTTACTTGCGGCATGATGCACGCGCGTATAGCCATAGGGTATGAGTTATGGTATTGTTTAACTCCATTTTTTATTCAAAAGATGGTTTCTATGGTGTTCCGTATTCGTCCCTTCGCGACAATGCGCCGTGAATCCCGCCAGGCCCGGAAGGGAGCAACGGTAACGGTTGCCTTGGGTGCCGGAGATCGGCGGGTACGGGATGCCACCTCATTCTCCAATTTCCCTCTCAGCGTGGATATTCCGGCATGAGCTATCTCGTCCTTGCGCGCAAATGGCGCCCGAAAAGCTTTGCGCAAATGGTAGGGCAGGGGCATGTACTCCAGGCTTTAACCAATGCGCTCGACAAGAGCCGCTTGCACCATGCCTATTTATTCACCGGTACGCGCGGCGTGGGTAAAACAACCGTTGCCCGCATTTTTGCGAAAGCGTTAAATTGCGAACAAGGCATTTCAAGCACGCCCTGCGGCGTGTGCAATGCCTGTGTTGAAATTGACCAAGGCCGGTTTGTTGATTTAATCGAGGTGGATGCCGCCTCGCGCACAGGCGTAGACGATACGCGGGAATTACTCGATAACATAGCGTACGCTCCCGTGCGAGGCCGCTTTAAAATCTACTTGATTGACGAAGTGCATATGTTTTCAAAATCAAGCTTTAACGCCTTATTAAAAACCCTGGAAGAACCGCCGGAACACGTTAAATTTTTGCTGGCAACAACAGATCCGCAAAAATTACCCGTGACCGTATTATCTCGTTGCCTGCAGTTTAATTTACGCGCGTTGCCGGTCACGCAAATTCAGGCCCATTTGGCCGATGTACTCCTACGTGAGCAAATGAAGGCAGAACCAGCGGGATTAAATCTCATTGCCGAAGCCGCTAATGGCTCCATGCGGGATGCGTTGAGTTTGCTAGATCAAGCTATTGCATTTACGGGCGGAAATCTTAACTCAACTCAAATAAGCCAAATTTTAGGTTTGAGCGATCATCATTTAGTCTGGGCGATGATCGAAGCACTTGCCGAAGAACAGGCCGATCGCTTGTTTCAATGTGTTGAAGAGGCATTAGATCGCGCTGTTGAGCCTGTGATTTTGCTCACACAGTTAATTGAAGCACTCCACCAATTGTCCTTGCAGCAATGGGTTGCAAGCACGCCCAGCCTGATGCAACTACCCGATACCATTCACCAAATTGATGCAGAGACATTGCAGCTGTGGTACCAAATTGCTGGAACGGGGCGGCGTGATATGGCTTGGGCACCTAATGCCCGCATTGGGCTTGAAATGACCTTACTACGTATGCTGGCCTTCGCCCCCATCAAGCCAGATAGCTCGATGAATCAGGCTCGCGCAAATCAAGCCCACATAACTCAAACTACGGAAGAAGCCCGTGCCCGCCCACCGCAAGCGCAAGGGGTGTCTGAGGTCAGTCTGCCGCCCAAACAAGCATTATCCGAGCGTACGGATAAAGCGCCAGAACTTAATGCAGCGGAACTAACTCCCCATTTACTGCGAGAAATTAACGATGAGCAATGGCATGCCCTTGTTGATCGAATACGAGTGGGTGCAGCACGGTCGCTTGCTAGTAACTGCCATGTGCAAATGAGCAATGGACAAATTCAACTCATATTCGCTCCTGAATTTGAAGCGGTAGCCAGCCCGAAAACGAAAGAGAGTCTCCTTAATCAGTTAGCTGATGTATTGGATGTTCAAAACGTAAAATTCATAATGGCAACAAAATCTGAATGTGCGCCAAGTCCTGGCACGCTTCAAGCAAAGCGCACACCCGCTGAACGAAAAAGCTTAATCGAACAAAATAGCCAAAAACAGCGAAAAGAGTCTATCTTGCAACATCCCGCAGTCGGTGTTTTACAGGCAAAAGCTTCTGCGGTTCTTGTAGAAGAAAGTATTACAGCAATAGATGATTCAGAACTTAACTTAAACTAATTGAGAAAAAACCGAGGAGTACATCATGATGAAAGGCGGCATAGGCAATTTGATGAAACAAGCGCAGCAAATGCAAGAAAAAATGCAGCGCATGCAAGATGAAATAGCCAAGCTAGAAGTGCTGGGCGAATCCGGTGGGGGCATGGTAAAAGTCAGCATGACGGGTAAGCACGAAGTTCGGCGCATTATGATTGACGACAGTTTAATGGGCGATGATAAAGAAATGCTTGAAGATTTAATCGCCGCAGCCATTAATGATGCGGTGCGTCGAGTTGAAGTAAATCAACAAGAAAAAATGTCGGGTATTACGGCCGGAATGAATTTGCCGGCCGGAATGAAACTCCCGTTTTAATTTTGGTATGTTTTCACCAAAATTTACAGAACTCGTTCAAGCACTTCGAATTTTGCCTTCCGTAGGGCAAAAATCGGCACAACGTATGGCATTGCACCTGCTTGAGCGTGACCGCACCGGCGCTTTAGCGTTATCGCAAATTATCGAGCAAGCACTCAATGTCATTGGTCGGTGTGATCAATGCCGAATATTTACTGAATCTTCGCGCTGCTCAGTTTGTTCAGATAGTAAAAGAAATAAAACTCAACTATGCATTGTGGAATCTCCAACAGATTGGATCGCCATTGAACAATCAGGCGCCTATGAAGGGCTATATTTTTTATTATCCGGTAGGCTTTCACCACTAGATGGCATTGGGCCAAACGAAATTGGCATAAACGAACTCAAAAAAAGACTTGAGCAAAGCCCGGTTGAAGAAATTATTATTGCGATCAGTGCCACACTGGAAGGCGCGGCCACGACTACGTACATCATGGATATGCTTAAAAATCAAAACTATAAAATCACACGATTAGCTCAGGGTATTCCGATGGGCGGGGAGCTTGAATATCTTGATGCGCATACCCTAAGTTTGGCGCTCAAATCTCGTCGGGAAGTCGAAGATTAATTTCTAATCGTTAATTCTCAACGAGGATTCTTTTATTTTAATATGTCGCTTATTTAAGCAATAAACAAAGCGCGCCAGTCATGAAAATCCGACCCCTCTCCTTCGTAAAGAATCTCAACACCACAATCGTAGCAAAGTTTGGTTGGATTTTTATCAGAGGCCGCGCACCAGAGTATTTTTCCTGAAACCAAAAAAATCAAATCCTCCTCTTTAATAAAAATAGAAACTTTAATTTCAGAGCCGACAAGTAATTGGGAATCTAAAGTAATTTTTAAACCACTGGCACTCACATCAGATAATTCGCCATTGATAACAAATTGAGCAGCCGAATCAGCCTTTATTAAAGTGACGCCTTCTAACTTAACGCGAGTAAAATATCGTCTATCAAGTTTGGATCCATACAACAGTTGAGAAGTATTTGTCGAGCTTTTAAGATCAAGAAAAGTCATAAAGTGAAGCCTAGATTTTTTAATTCAATAATCAGGTTGTTGAGATCATGAGCATAGCTAGAACTTTCAAAAACGGGATAGGTTCTGTGGCTAAAAATATCTTGAAAGAACTGATCAAGAGACAAATTTAAAGTAGAAACACCATTTTTATTTACGAAAACTGTTGCCATTAATGATTTGTCAATTTTAGAAGGTTTAAGCGTTCTAAGTGGCAAATCTGGTGCAATGAAAACCTTGAACCATTCATTATTAAAAATATGCTTGGTCGAAAATAAAGATACGGCTGTATGGTTATATGGTACGGAAATTTTTTCAAATCTGTTTGATTTGTTATCTGGGCTTCTAAGGCCTGTATCTAAACTCGAGAGTAAATCAAATTCGGTGTTGTTTTTAATCGGTGCGTACGGTTCTGGTTTTACTGGTGATAAAACTTGATTAGGCGGTGGGGAAACTGATAAACCAGAATTATCAGGGGGGGGGATGCTTTGATTAAACTCAAGGGACGATTGAATTGAATTGAGTTTGATTCCATCAAAAGTGAATTTATTAAGGTAGGTTATATACGCAGCAGTATAACTGTTTTCGGCAAAATGCCAATGTTGGTTCTGATTTTCAAGCGTTGAAATTAAATTGATAATAGGTTCAATGTGGAGTTTGCTATCAACGGAGCGGCCTGTTAAATCGGCCTCAAAGAGCACAATTTGGCTAATTAAACTATTTGCATCGCGCCAAGCCGGAGAGAGCTGGCCATGTCGAGTCAGTATATAAGTTAAAAAATCAATCAAGGTGTTTTCGATAAATTCTTTGGCTGGCGCGCTTAAAATGCCACCCGAAATGTGCTTTTCGATAATTTCTCTTACAAAATTCGAGTAACGTTGTGTAAATTCTTTAGTGTCACGCGTTTTAGCCGGTGAAGTGTTTATAATTTTAGGTAATGCTGTTTTAAATTCAAGTTGATTGAGATTGTTAGTTAATGTTCTGAAATCTTCATCGCTGCCATTTGAAAAATTATCAATGAAAAATGAAATTTTATTGGCGACTTCATTTAAAACAGATAAGCTTGTGCTGGTATTTGTGCCGATAGAAGATATCGTAATGAGCGCAGCCCTGGCAGGGTGATCTGGTTGATTCATAAACGAAGGGCATGAAAAAGCTGTCATTAAAAAAATTGACTGCATTTCAATAACTTTGTTTCTTATAACTGGACTTATGGTGCTTTTGTTAATAATGGCAGATAATAAAGATCCAATTGATTCTAAAATATCAAGATCTGTGTTAGAGATTCTTCTATTTGAATGTTCGGGTCTGATTGATTGAATTAAATGCTGATTGAACTGTTTGACAAATTCAGTTGCAGTCCAGTTCGATTTTTTTAGCATCACATGCCGCTTTGTATTAATGCAGCTGCTAATAAATTCAATAATTTCTGTTGTTGGTATTATGATTGATTCATCAAGTTCTTTACTCATTAATTGTTCGTTTTTATCAAGCTCTTTAATTAGCAAATCGGCGTGTGATAATGCATAAGTTTTTTTGGTGCTTTTAATCTCTGCTATTACACCAAATTGAATTAAACTTTCATTCATTAAAATGTATAATGGTTCGAGCTTGAAC
This sequence comes from Halothiobacillus sp., assembly GCA_023255735.1. Lineage (GTDB taxonomy): Bacteria > Pseudomonadota > Gammaproteobacteria > Halothiobacillales > Halothiobacillaceae > Halothiobacillus. The sequence continues at coordinate 162,989 of JAGDVP010000028.1, forward strand.
AGAAGCTGATTGCCTAAAGACCGGATGACTTGATCCTTTAGTGGATTTTTAAGTATCTTGCTTGCTTCTAAAAATTTGAGTACCAAAAAGTTTATTGTAAAAAAGCTTTTTGAAAAATGATCAGGGAAATTACTACAAAGCCAGTTTATTCGTGATTCAAACTGTGCATGCTCTACACCATACAAGGCTTTGGCGTGGGTAATTACATCTTCAATTTGAAGTGCTAAATTCCTATTTCCAGTTGCCTCTAACCAAGTTATCTCTGGCTCCGTGGCAGGTTTTTCCATTATTGATTTGAAAAAAAACTCTTCAAATTCCTTGTTTTTTTTCTTAATCATCTCAAGATGATTAAATAATGCTAACTTATCAGCAGGGTTTTCGGTGTGTTCAGCACGCAAAAAAATCTTTTTTTCAATGTCACTGAAAAGGCTTCCTAATGCACTTTTTAATGCGGATTGAAAAAGTAAGTTAAGATTGTTTTTAATCTCTTGCGGCTTTAAATTGGTTCTATTCATCATGTCAGTGCTCCTGTAGAAGCGCTAGATATATTTTTTTGTACTCGCCCGCGCTAACAATCCATTCATGTTGGGTATTCATGCCATTCAATTGAATTTTATTAAAATTTTCTTTGTTTTCATACAGGCTAACAAAATAATTAATTGCCCAAATGATTGCGGGTACATCAAGATAATCTATTACTACACCATTTGCTGTTCCAGCCGTAATTGTTTCCTCATTTGAATGGGTGACGGAATCGGCTAAACCACCCACTCGGTGAACAATGGGTATGGTGCCATACTTTAAGCTGTAGAGCTGGTTGAGTCCGCATGGCTCAAATCGACTTGGCATAACGAATGCGTCGCCTGCTGCCTCTAATCTATGTGCTAATTTTTCATCGTATCCAATATGAACGGCGATTTTATGGGGATTCTGTGCGGCTAGTTTATTTAAGGTTTGCTCAAATCTATTTTCTCCCGTGCCGAGAATAGCAAATTGGATATTTTCATCTTTCAAGGCCTCAATTGCTTGAATGAGCAAATCAATGCCTTTTTGTTCTACCAATCTGCCAATATGGACAATTAATGGCGTTTTTTCGTTTTCAGGGAGACCTAGGTGCTTTTGGACTCTGGTTTTGGTAATATATTTTCCAGCCATATGCTCAGGGGCGTAGTTTTCATCAATCAGGTGATCGGTTGCTGGGTTCCAGTCTTCGCCAATACCATTGAGAATTCCTTTTAAATTTTCTCCTTTGTTATTTAGTACACCATCCAAGCCATAACCGTATTCTTTAGTTTTTATCTCTTCCGCATAGGTAGGGCTTACCGTTGTTACGGTATCTGAAAAAACAATTCCTGATTTCATGAACGACATATTGCCCCAATATTCAAGCGCGTTATCTCGCCATAGACTCCAGGGTAACCCGAGTCTTTCAAAAGTTTGTCGGTCAAAAACGCCCTGGTAGGCAAGGTTATGAATTGTGAAGATATTTTTAGGTTTGTCGCTCTCAGATAATAACGCGGGAATGAGCCCGGTTTGCCAATCATTGGTGTGGATGATATCGGGATGCCAATTTTCATTAAATTCACCGGCTGCCAGTGCAACGACGGCTCGGCAAAATAACCCAAAACGATCTGGGTTATCATGCCATGGGTTTTTGTCTGGCCCCATGTAAGGGTTTCCTTTTCTCGCGGAAAAAGTAGGATGATCGACGAGATAGATTTCTAATTTTGAGTTGATTAATGTCGTTTTAAAAATTTCTACATTTTGTCCGAGTATTTCGACTTTCCCAATGCTTGATTTGGATGCAATATATTCGTTTTTAAGATCGGCATAATTGGGTAGTATCACTTTTATATTTATTTCTAGGTTGCTTAATGCTTGTGGCAGTGCACCTGATACATCAGCGAGTCCGCCTGTTTTTATTAGCGGAAACATTTCACTTGTCGCAAACAATACGTTCATTTTATTTTCCTTATTTGTATATTTTTAAGATTATAGCGCTTAAAGGGGGAATGTTGAGCTCTATATAATCATCCTTTCCACTATCTTCTTTTGATGCTATATGTTTTATGTCGAGATGGGTATCGTTGCCCATGAAGTATTTTGAGTCGGTATTTAGCATTACTTCGAATGCATTAAATTGCATTGTTTTTATTTGATAATTTTCTCTTAAAACGGGTGTAAAGTTTAAAATTACAAGGGCTGTTTCTGTTGAGCTTTTTCTGTAATAGCTTATTACTGAATTATGTCGGTCGTTGCAATCGCACCATTCAAAGCCTGTGTGGTGAAAATCTTTTTCATGCAGTGTTTTTTCGTTTCTATATAAGTGATTAAGTGCCTTAGATAAATTACTGATCCCTTGATGTAAAGGGTATTCAAGTACCCACCAATCAAGCGCTTTTTCATTATTCCACTCATTGCCTTGGCCAAACTCACAGCCCATAAACAGCAATTTTTTACCGGGGTAGGTATATTGATAAGCCAATAATAATCTCAAATTTGCAAATTTTTGCCATTCATTGCCCGGCATTTTATTTAGTAATGAGCCCTTTCCGTGTACTACTTCATCATGAGAAAAGGGTAATACGAAATTTTCAGTGAAACTATACAATAATCCAAATGTGAGTCGATTATGGTGATATTGCCGATTAATTGGGTCTTCTTGAAAGTATTTTAGCGTGTCATTCATCCAGCCCATGTTCCATTTCATGCTAAAACCTAAGCCACCATGTTCAGGCGGGCTTGAAACTTGTGGCCATGAGGTGGATTCTTCGGCGATGATGAGTGTGCCGGGATTTCTTGTTTGGGTGATTTTATTGAGTGCTCTTAGAAAATCTATGGCTTCTAAATTTTCTCGCCCCCCATAAGCATTGGGCAACCAATCGCCATGATCTCTTGAGTAATCTAGATAGAGCATGGATGCCACTGCATCGACCCGTAATCCATCGAGATGCATTTCTTCTAACCAATACAGCGCGGATGCAATGAGAAAGTTGCTTACTTCTTTGCGTCCATAATTGAAAATCAAGGTTCCCCAGTCTCTATGCTCCCCGCGACGAGGGTCTTCGTGTTCATAAAGTGCTGTGCCATCGAATTTTGCGAGCGCAAATTCATCTCTTGGAAAGTGGGCGGGTACCCAATCAAGTAGAACGCCCAATCCGGCTTGGTGGGCTTGGTCGACAAATGATTTAAATTGCTCCGGTGTGCCGAACCGTGAGGTCGGTGCAAAATAGCCGGTTGTTTGATACCCCCATGAGCCATCAAACGGGTGCTCCGTAATGGGTAATAACTCAATATGAGTAAAGCCATGCGCAACAACATAGGGAATAAGCTCTTTGGCAAGTTCTATGTAGGTAGGTAAATTTCCTTTAGTCGTGCGCCATGAGCCTAAATGTACCTCGTAGATATTGGTGGGTGTATGGAGCCAGTCTTGTTGTTTACGTTGCACAATCCAATCATGATCGCCCCAGTTAAATGGCGTGCTGGAAACAACGCGTGCCGCGGTATTGGGCCTAAGCTCAAAGCTTTGCCCCACAGGATCGGTGCGAACTGACACGGCGAGGGTATCTTTATTTTTTATTTCAAATTTATAGAGATCTCCAGCGGTTAACCCAGGAATAAATAATTCCCAAACACCATTACTGATTCGATTGCGCATGGGATGACGCCGCCCATCCCACGAATTAAAATCACCCACGACACTGACTCTGCACGCATTCGGCGCCCATACGGCAAAGCGTACTCCAGCGACCTCGTCAATCGTATCCTCGTGCGCACCTAACATTTTCCAAAGATTGTAGTGATTACCTTCGGCAAATAAATAAAGATCTAATTCCCCTAAAAAGGGTTCAAAGCAATACGGGTCAACTATTTCGTAGAGGGATGTATTGGGTAATTCAATTAATAACTTGGGTCGTGCTTGTAAATCTTGGTTTGGAAATTCTCCGCCAAAAATTCCCGGGAACCTCGGAAGTGGGGCAAGTTCAATCAAATCACCCAGCACGGTTTCTATCGATACGCGCCTTGCTTGTGGCTGATAGGTATGAAATCGACACCTTTGCGCCCCTAATGGATGTTTGCCCAGTAACGAAAACGGGTCATGCATTCGAGCTTCAATGATCGCTTGGAAATCTAAAGGCATGATTTGATTCTTCCCGTGATTAATTTATTGTTCGTTGTGAGTGATCATACCGAGGCATTAAAACCTATGTCCTAGCGCAAAAGTCATGAATACCTGCAGCGGCGCACTATCTTAAGATGAATTTACTTCTTGCGGTATATCATACTTTTGCTCTTATTGGGCGACTAAAGCGTGCGCCGACTGCTAGTTGGCTTTGAGCGTGGACTTAAATTTTTTGTGACTTGGCTTGGAATAAAACTCATAAAATCAATGGCTAATATAATAAATATCTCCGTTGAGTCTCTTCTTGAGTAGTGCTTGGCGCTCGCATGGAGCAATGGCTTGATGGAAATCATGCAATTAAAAAAGCCATGGGTTCTTTAAAGCCTCACACCTTAAAACAAGTATTTGTGATGTGCCGCTTGACGAGCGCATTGTAAGGGTAGGATTATGAGTTACGTGGACTTGAATATAAACGCTTGAATTGTGCTTAGTGCCTTGTATTTAAAGGGAAATTGTTATGAAAATTGAAAGCCCAAAGCGGTTGGTTAGCCGAATCACGCGAGATACACTCGCCCTAGTACTCTCGGGCGGACGAGGATCAAGGTTAAAGCAGCTGACAGACTGGCGTGCAAAGCCTGCTGTCCCATTCGGTGGGAAATTTCGAATCATTGATTTCCCTCTATCCAATTGCGTGAATTCTGGCGTGCGGCGAATGGCGGTGCTGACTCAGTACAAAGCGCATTCATTAATTAAGCACATTCAATTGGCTTGGGGTGCTAACCGCATGGCACGTGATGAATTTGTGGAGCTTTTGCCCGCTCAGCAAAGAATAAACGAACAATCATGGTATAGCGGCACCGCCGATGCGGTTTACCAAAATATTGATATATTACGTACACACAATGCTGAATACATTCTGATACTTGCCGGTGATCATATTTATAAAATGGATTACGGCCCGATGATTGCTTATCACGTTGAAAAAAATGCCGATTTAACGATTGGTTGCATTGAAGTGCCTGTCAGGGATGCCAGTTCTTTCGGTGTTATGGGTATTGATAAAGCCGGCCGCGTTAACATGTTTTTGGAAAAACCCAAAGACCCGCCGCAAATGCCGGATTGCCCGGGGGTTTCTTTGGCCTCAATGGGTATTTATGTTTTTAATACAAAGTTTCTCTTTGAACAGTTAATTTATGATGCAGATGATCCTCATTCAGAACATGATTTTGGTAAAAACATTATCCCTCGTGTCATAAAAAATTATCAGGTATATGCATATCCATTTCGGGATATACAATCGGGTGCGCAAGCTTATTGGCGTGATGTCGGCACAATTGACTCCTACTGGGCTGCTAATCTTGAGTTAATTGGTGTAACACCAGACCTTAACTTATATGACACAGAATGGCCAATATGGACTCATCAAGAGCAATTGCCGCCTGCTAAATTTGTATTTGATGATGTCGATAGACGTGGGATGGCCGTTGATTCAATGGTTTCGGGCGGGTGCATTATTTCGGGTGCGCTCGTTCGTCACTCCCTATTATTTTCTAATGTGTTAGTAAATGAACATGCCTCGGTTGAAGATTCGGTTATTTTGCCTAATGTGGTAATTAACGAACGGGTTAAAATTCGTAAAGCTGTTATTGATAAAGGTTGTGTCATTCCTGAAGGAATGGAAATTGGTTTTGATCTTTCGCTTGATCGACAGAGATTTGAAATTAGCGAAGGGGGTGTCGTTTTGGTTACGCCAGATATGCTCGGCCAACGCTTACATATGGTGCGTTAATGATTCATAAAAAACTCCCCGTTGTGCTTTGTTGGCACATGCACCAGCCTGAGTACCGAGATCCGCGCAATAAAATTTATCAGCAGCCTTGGACTTATCTGCATGCTATTAAAGATTATGTCGATATGGCAGCTCATCTTGAGAAGCACACAGGTGCGCGCGCAGTTGTAAATTTTGTCCCTATTTTGCTTGAGCAATTAGACGACTACTCTCATCAAATAGATGCCTACTTGGAGACGAATGGAGAAACGCCCCTTCGCGATATTCTTTTGACGGCACTCGTTAACCCGTCGGCAATAACTGAATCAGACCAGCGAATGGGTGTTGTGCGCTCCTTAATGCGTGCAAATGAAGAACGATTGATTCGGCGCTTCGAGCCGTTTGAAGATTTAATTGATTTGGCTCGATCAATTTCATCTAATACAGACAATGGTCAGTATTTAAGTGATGATTTTATTTCTGATTTGGCTGTTTGGTATCACTTGGCATGGATGGGGGAAACAGTCCGCAGAGAAAATGATTTAATTATTCGGTTGATGGCTAAATCCGGTCAATTTAATTCCCATGAGCGATTAGAATTTCTTGCACTTATTGGCGTGCTAATTAAAGGGGTTTTTTCTCGGTATAAATCTTTAGCCAAGCTAGGTCGTGTTGAGCTATCGATGACCCCGTATGCTCATCCGATTATGCCCTTACTCTTGGATATGAAAGCAGGCAAGCAGGCTTGCCCCAATGACCCCCAGCCTGAACATGAGACCTATCCTGGCGGCGCTTCGCGGGTGCAGTGGCATTTGCAGGAGGGGTTAAAAGTTTTCAAAAAGTATTTTGGTGTGCATCCAACGGGCTGTTGGCCCTCTGAGGGGGCTATTTCGGAGCAAACAATTCATGAACTGGCCAAGGCGGGCTTTTCTTGGATTGCCAGTGGCGATCAGGTGCTGAGACATTCGCTTGCCAAAGATAATAGTTCAGAGCAAACCTGTCGTCATCGAGTTTGGCAATTTGATCACTTATCACCCGCTTTATTTTTCCGTGACGATGGCCTTTCTGATTTAATTGGTTTTGATTATCAAAAATGGCATGCAGATGATGCGGTTTTGAACTTTATAACGCACCTAGAGCGTGTGCAGGAATCATGCAAAGATGAGGATGCCGTTGTTTCTATCATTCTTGATGGAGAAAATGCTTGGGAGTTTTACCCGTACAATGGCTATTGGTTTTTAGATGCTTTATATGAAAAACTGAGTAACCATCCTGGTATTGAACTTACGACATTCGCAGCCGTTGTAGATAAAACTTATCAACGTAAAATATTAAAACATATTGTTGCGGGTAGTTGGGTTTATGGCAATTTATCTACTTGGATTGGTAGTGATGCGAAAAATCGCGCTTGGGATTTATTAGTTGCGGCAAAACTTGCTTTTGATCAGGCTGGGTTTTCAGCTCAAGAAGGGGTATCAAATTGGGATGCTGAAACTTTAGCCAGAAATTCGCAACAATTAGCCATTTGCGAGGGCTCTGATTGGTTTTGGTGGTTTGGTGACTACAATCCGAGTGATGCGGTTCGTGATTTTGATCAATTATTTCGGTTGCAATTAACGCGCCTTTATGAATTAATCGAAATGCCCGCGCCTGAAGTTTTGCAGCACCCCTTATGTTTATCTGCTCTGAGTGATAGAGTGGTTGAAGCGGGCGGTGTGATGCGGCGTGGTCAATCATAATGGCTGTATTAACGGCTGATCTATGCGCGCTTGAATTACCCTGCGTCAAGCGAAGGGCGGGGGTACTTGCTTCGGTGTTTAGTTTGCCGACAGCAGATTTTGGTTTTGCGCTCGATGCTTTTTTTGACTTTATGCAGAAAAGTGGATTAACGGTTTGGCAGGTTTTGCCACTTGGGCCGCCGTTAATGGATGGCTCACCGTATCAATGTAGCTCGTCTTTTGCGCTTAATCCGGCTTTTTTATCGGATGAGGTTTTGCGGGTTGATGCGGGGTTTGCTGCGCAGTCCTCATTGACTGACCGCAAACAGGGTCGTGGGTTAACGATTGAACTTCAACATGAGTGGTCGCTTTTTCAAGTTAATGAAGCCCACTGGCTGGATGATTATGCTTTATTTATGGCCATTAAATCATCTGAACACGGGGTTCAATGGGTTGAGTGGCAACCCGGTTTAAGAGATCGGCAGCCTTTAGCTCTTGCACACTTTGCTGATTTACATGCCGATTTATTATTCAGTATTAAGTTTGAGCAATTTTTATTGCAAAGGCAGTGGCAACGTGTCGTTGGCTCGGCGCGGCGGCGCGGCATTCTTGTTTATGGTGATTTGCCTATTTTTGTTGCAGGAGATTCTGCCGATATTTGGGCTAATCGATCCTTATTCCAGTTAGATGAATGCGGTTTACCCATCGCTGTTGCGGGCGTCCCACCGGATTATTTCTCAATGACAGGCCAGCGCTGGGGCAATCCGCTGTTTAATTGGGACAAAATGCAGTCAGATGGCTTTATTTGGTGGCGCGCACGATTCAAACGGCATGTGGCGCTGTTTGACTGGGTGCGTATTGATCACTTTCGTGGTTTAGCTGCCTATTGGTCTATTCCTGCGACTTGTCATACGGCGATTGATGGCCAGTGGATCAATGCGCCTGGATATGCCCTGCTTGAAGTGCTTGCTCAAGATTGCGGCAATACTTTGCCCGTTATTGCAGAAGATTTAGGTGTTATTACGGATGATGTGGTGGCATTGAGGAAGGCGTTTTCCCTGCCGGGTATGTTGATTTTACAGTTTGCTTTTGACAGCGATGAGTTGAATCCTTATTTGCCGGCTAATCATGAGCCTGATTCGGTAGTGTATACCGGCACGCATGACAATGACACGACGTTGGGTTGGTGGCTTGGACTTGATGAACCGGCAAAATTACATGTGCGCGCGTTATTAAATGAGCAATTATCTATTCCAATGGATGAGCCTATGCCGATGGCGTTAATTCATGCGGCCATGGCATCGGTCGCTCAACTGGCGGTTATCCCAATGGCTGATTGGTTGAACTGTGATTCGCGCGGCAGAATTAATACGCCGGGTACGCTATCGGGCAATTGGCTTTGGCGTTTTTCTCTTGATGCGTTGTCGGATGAATTGGCTTTAACGATTCGGCAATTAATTGAAAAAACCCACCGATTGGTTTGATGTGACTTCTCCAATCACACGTTTTTTATTTAAGTAATCATTTCTCATTGATTAGCCAATCACGATTGCACTCCAGCAGAAGGATATTAAAAAAGTAATGGTCAACCAGCCGGCTGCGTAATAAAGCTCGGGGTTGCGTGATAACCCGAGAGTATAAGCTGCTTTCAGTAGATTATTACTCCCACTGGCAAGGATAATCGCTGCCTCAAGGGCGCTTTCTTTCACATGAAATTTACCATCGAGCAGGGATAGAACGAACGGGTCGATATCGGTAAACCCAACCATAAATGACAACACATGCAGCCCGCTGGCACCAAAATTTTGCACGACAAAATGCGTCACCGTGGCAAAAAATACGAATAAAAAAGCAAACAAAAGTGCGGTTGAAAATTCAAGCGGATGCTGGGGTGGGGGTTCGGCTTTTGGTGTGCTGGATTGGGTGGTTTTTTGATATAAAAACCAGGCTACCATTGCGGACGTTATCGCAAGTAGCGAGAAGGGTAGGGCAAGTCGCATGGCTGTCTCGGTGTGGCCTAAAACCCAAATGATTGCCCATAAGCGCAAATACATCATGAGAGTTGCCAGCACAATGGCGGCGCCAATGATTCGGCTTTCCTCTGCATTCATGGCGTGGGCTCTTTTGCTCAGCACCACGGTGGCGGCTGTGCTTGAATACAGGCCGCCGAGCACGCCGGTGAGCAATACGCCCCTCGCGGGAAAAAAATAGGTTTGAGCGAGGTAACTTAAATAAGAAATAGCCGATACGACGATGACCGCCAACCAAACCTGATACCAGGTGACCGATATAAAAGGCGCGATTTCTTGGTTGGGAAGGAGCGGTAAAATCACCCCAGCCATGATGAAAAACTTAACTAAGGTGCCAGCTTCTTCGTGGCGAAAGGCATCTGAAAACCGCCGAATGCCGGGTTTATCGCCCAAAAGTAAGAGCACCACAATCACAAAAAGCAGCGGTAGCCACAATGGGCCGTGCAGCGATAAGGGGCCGAGTGTGTAGGCGATGAGCGCAATGAGCGTGCTCAGCAGATGGTTATCTTGTGTTTGTAGCCTTTTCCAATATTCGAGAGCAAATAGCGCACCGATAACAAATAAGCCCACACTGTAGGCTACAAATGTGGGATCAATAATCACTAAAGCCAGCCCGAAAATGGCCAATAGGGTAAATGTGCGGGTTGTGCCAAACCCTAAGTCCCGCTGACTTGCACGGCGATAGCTATGCCATTCTAGGCCAATTAAAAACCCGAACAAGGCGGTTTCTATGAAGGCAACCAGTAAGGGGGAAAATGGGGGTAAGTTATCCATAAAATTCCGATGACTATTGATTTTCGTACTATGCGTTCATCGCGCTGTTCACACAAGGGGTTTGTCGGCGCGGGTATTGGGTTTTGGCTGGGCGAATGGGTTTAAGGCAACTGCAGTACGGTGGCACTGGGGTTAGAATTTACCATCGTGCATTTTATTCTAGTGGGGGTTTCTATGCGGGTGTATTTGTTGATTGCATTGGCCGGCTCTATGGGCGCTATGGCGCGTTTTGGCCTGATTAATTTTGTGAATCATCACATGGGGCGGGCATTTCCGTTTGGCACTCTGATTGTAAATATATCTGGCTCTGCTTTAATGGGGTTTTTAGCGGTTTATTTATTGCAAAAATTTCAATTGGCGCCTGAATATCGCATTGCCATTTTGACGGGTTTTTTAGGAGCGTTTACCACGATGTCGACCTTTTCGATCGACTCGCTCACTTTGATTGAGCGTAACCAATGGCTTTTGGCCAGTGTGTATATCGCGGTAACCGTTGTGGTGTGTATCGCGGCGGCGCGCGGGGGCATGCTTTTAGCTGAAAGACTTTAATTGAATACCCAGTTTATTAATTTATCGGCATTAAAAGAAAAAATCCACGCTTGGGCCATTGAGCTCGGCTTTGATGATTTACGCGTCACGGATACCGATTTGTCGCAGTACGAACAAAGGTATTTAGATTGGATAGCGCAAAATTATCACGGCACTATGAGCTATATGGCAAGCCATGGGTTAATGCGCTTTCGTCCTCAAGAGTTGGTGCCGGGTACGCGGCGTGTTTTAACGGTGATTAAAAATTACCTCCCGCCCGATGTGCAAGGTCCAAGTGAGGTATTGCGGAATCCACAGTTGGGGTATGTTTCTCGTTATGCCCTGGGTCGGGATTATCACAAAGTGATACGGCGCAATTTGCACAAACTGGCCGATAAAATAACGGCTGAAATTGGCGAATTTGGTTTTCGTGCGTTTGTCGATTCGGCACCGGTGTATGAAACGGGTTTGGCGGAAAAGTCAGGTTTAGGCTGGAAAGGCAAGCATTCGTTGGTACTTAATCGCGCAGCCGGTTCGTGGTTTTTTTTAGGCGAGCTATTTATTGATTTTGATTTGCCAGTTGATACCCCCGTTATCCCGCATTGTGGCTCTTGTACGGCGTGCATTGCCGTGTGCCCCACCCAGGCAATTGTGGCTGATGGGGTGGTGGATGCGCGCCGGTGTATTTCGTATCTGACGATTGAATCGGCCGAGGATATTCCCGAAGAATTTCGCGCCGATATGGGTAATCGAATTTATGGGTGTGATGATTGCCAGTTAACTTGCCCGTGGAACCGGTTTGCCAAAATTTCGGCTGATGCGGATTTTCGGGCACGCCATGGGTTAGATGCACCGAGTTTGGTTGAGCTATTTAACTGGGATGAAGCCCTATTTTTATCTCGTACTGAAGGCATGGCGATCAGGCGGATTGGTTGGCAACGCTGGTTGCGAAATATCGCGGTCGCGCTGGGCAATTTGTTGCGCGTTGAGCCTGAAAATCTAGAGGCGATTGCAGCGCTTAAGGCTCGCCAAGGCCGGGTAAGCGATCAACTCGATCGGCATATTAGCTGGGCATTAATGCAGGGGCGATCGATGCGGCGCGGCTCGATTAGGGCGTCCAAAAAAGCATGAAGTAATCAAAAATTGTCCGTAGCGGCGCAATATCGGCAGCAGTGTTTATATCAACCACCACGAGGGCAAAGGGCTTGTGATTGATGCTGAGTGTGTGCAGGAAGCAATCAACGGCGATGAGTTTTTGGCCATCAGCATCCAAGAGCCGATTGAGGGTCGGGCGGTTGCTTGCATCAATGGCGAGCGCTTTGTTGCCGATGATGAGCCGATCAAGCAAGGGGTTGCTTTGCAAGTTAAGTTGAGGCGCGTAGCTTTCTGGGTTAGGGCGCTTGTTGATATTAAGCGTTAAGCCTTCAAGGTTCGCGGCTTTGGTTAAAACCAACACGCGCACAAAGTGTAAATCTTCAATTAAACCCGCCAGAAGCGCTTTAATGAGTGTATTTGGGGTGCGATTTTTTTGAGTTGTAATTTGGTGGGCCAAATTAAATTGCGCACGCTGGATTCGGCTTAAATCAATGCCATAGGCGTCGGGAAATGGCCAGCAGATGGGGGGTGTGGCGCTATCTATCAAGAGTTTGGCACTGCTATAAAGCCCGATGGGTTCAAACTCTTGCGCGGTTTTAACCGCAATTTGGTGGATGAGTTGATCGGTTGCTGCGCAATCGCGTTTAAGCAGTTCTGAAATTTCTTTCTTTGTGGCTAGGATGTCGGCGTGGTACCACCCAAGCTCACTGAAAAAACTTAATCGCCGCGCGAGCAGCACAATGGTTTGATGCTGCCGCGCTAGGATGGGGGTGGCTGCCTCATCGGAAAACAGTTGGGTGGGCAAATAATAAAAACCGTTTAACGCGTGCTCCAAGGTTTTAAGCTCAACCCCTGCATCGGCGAGCACGGCCTGCACGGCGTGCCCTAAGGTGCGGGTTTTCTGATCGCGTACTTGAATTAGGGCTTGGCGCATGAGTTCAGGCGCATCTCGCCACAAGGCCAATTCAATAAAATTGTGCAATAAAGTGGCCACCACCACAATTTCATAACTGGTATCACGCAATTCAACGAGCCAGCTTTCGGCATGCCTTGCGGCATGTAAACTCCGCGCTAAGGCGGTTAAATAGCCTTGGCGCTGCGCGTTATCGGGTAGTGCGTCTTCAAGCACAGGGAGCTTGGGGAGGGTTTGCTTCATCCACATGATGCCGAGCAGCGACAGGGCATGATCTAAACTGTGCGGCGCATCGCGGCCGCGCGTACGCTGCGCTCGGGCGGCCGCCCCCATCACAAAGCCGCACGCAGCCGGATCACGGCGTAGCCAGCCTATGATTTCGCTCAAGTCGATTTCATCCCGCCGCAAACAACCTGTCAGCCTGCGATGCACTTCCCCCCGCACGGGGAGTGGGGTGTTTTTAAGATGCAGAGCCCAATCGTTCGGCAGTGTCATGGCGGGATTAGATTTTCAGTGCCATCTCAACCGCGTTACCCGTGTAATCGGCCGGCGTCATGGCGATAAGCCGTGCTTTCGCGTCATCGGGGATACCATCAAGCTGCTCAATAAAGGCGCGTATCACATGGGCATCCACGGTTTGTCCGCGGGTTAACCCTTTGAGTTGTTCGTAGGGGTTTTCCATGCCGTACCGGCGCATAACGGTTTGAATGGCCTCGCCCAAAATAACCCAATTTTGATCGAGTTCAGCACGCAGCCGCGCCTCGTCAATTTCGAGCTTAGCTAAGCCTTTTAAGAGTGAACGATAGGCAATGAGGCTATGAGCTAGCCCCACGCCTAAAGTGCGCAGCACAGTGGAGTCGGTGAGATCGCGCTGCCAGCGACTGATGGGGAGTTTTTGCGCCAAATGCGTGAGCAGGGCATTGGCAATGCCCAAATTGCCTTCGGCATTTTCAAAATCGATGGGGTTAACTTTATGCGGCATGGTTGATGAGCCAATTTCACCAGCGATGACTTTTTGTTTGAAATGCCCCAACGCAATCGAACCCCACGTATCCCGCGCTAAATCAATCAAAATGGTGTTGAATCGCGCCACGGCATCAAAGAGCTCGGCGATGTAATCATGCGGTTCAATTTGAATGGTGTAGGGGTTGGGGGTGAGCCCTAAGGAGCGCACAAAGTTTTCGGAGAAAGCCGGCCAGTCAAGCTCAGGATAGGCGGCAAAATGGGCATTGAAATTGCCGACCGCGCCATTGATTTTGCCCAATAGTTCAACCGATTCGACGCAATTTTTTTGTCGGGTGAGCCTGGCGACCACATTGGCAAGCTCTTTGCCGATGGTGCTGGGCGAGGCGGGCTGGCCGTGGGTGCGAGATAAGAGCGGCACCCGTGCCCAAGCATGCGCTTTGTGGCGCAATTCTTCGATAATTTCATCCATCACCGGCAGGAGCACGCTGGCGCGCGCCTCTTTGAGCATCAAGCCATAGGCAAGGTTGTTGATGTCTTCTGAGGTGCAGGCAAAATGAAAGAATTCAGAGTGTTCACGTAATTCGGCAAAGTCGGCCACTTGTTCTTTGAGAAAATACTCCACCGCTTTCACATCGTGATTGGTGGTGCGTTCTATGGTTTTAACACGCTCGGCTTGTTCGAGCGAAAACTCGGCGCCTATTTCATCAAGGTGATTGTGTGCCGCTTGCGATAGCGAGGGCACTTCGGTGATGCCGGGATGGGCGCTTAAGGCTTTAAACCAAGCGAGCTCAACCCGCACGCGATATTTTATCAGCGCAAATTCACTAAAATAAGGCCGCAAGGGTTCGGTTTGGCGGGCATAGCGTCCATCGACGGGGCTTAAGGCGGTGAGGGTGAACATAATCAATTACCTATTCTTTGGGGCGCGATTTGATTGAAATTATACGGTCGCAGGTTCGATTGGCGCGGCCAATACGCGGGTTAAATCCAAAATTAACCGCCGCAGGGCTTCAACCATTAAGCGCTGATCGGCATCACGCTGTTGATCGGCATCATCAATGATCTCAGAGGATTCCTCTGCGCCCAATTGCTCGGTGGGTTTAATGCGCGCCAGGCTGCCATCGGCTTTCAGCATGAAGCGGATGCGTTCTTGCCAAATTAATTCGAGTTGATCGACTTTCAGGCCCTCATGCAAATGTGCAATCACATGCGGATCAGGCAGAGCGAGTTTGGCGACGGTAATGCTGCCGCCCTCGCGCAAATCAATGAGTTTTGCCGCCTCGCCAATCTCAAACCCCAAGGGCGGCGCGCCCAGCAACCACGCGCTTAAGTGCGATGAAATATCGGTGCTGCCAAATAACGGCACCATGCGCCATTGCCCTAAGGCTTCGCGCAATTGCAGGCTTAGGCGCTCAACTTTAGTCGCGGTGGCGGTATCAAACCAAACTTGCGTATTTTTCGCATCAATCAAGGCTTGGGTTTGACTTTGGCGGGGGAACGCTTGGGGCAGTAAATCAAGCAGTACCGCATCTTGCATGGCCGTGCGCTCAGCCCTTGTGGGCTCGCCCGCCGCGCCGTCGCGTGCACGCAGGCGATTATCCGCTTCTTCACGCACCACAGCGGCAGGCACAGAGCGCTCTTCTCGCTGCAAAACGATGCGGGCGGCGCCATCGGTTTCATGCACAAACTGAGTGCCTAACGCCGGCTGCCAGCCAATGGATTCAACCTGTTGCGCCCGTGTCGGCATGAAAGGCTTCGTGCTTAAAGTAGCATCCAGCGTTGTGAAATCGGGGCAGGGTGTTTCGAGCCGATAAACCGTTAATTGACGAAAAAACATAAAATCCTCCAAGCAAGTGGCAGGCATTATGCCGCATCCCTTGCGGGGTTGCTCTCGCTTTGCTTTGGTGTGATGTGGTGGGAAAAGGGCGATTTAATCCACAGGGCGGTCACGGCGAGCGCTTCGCCGCGTTATACTTGAACCCATTCCAAGCATTGTTTTACTAAAATTTTAGGTATTTTTATGTCAATGACCCCGCCTGAAGTCGCTCAAGAAATTAAATTATCCGATTACACCGTGCCCGATTTTTTGATTGATTCAGTTGATTTGACCTTTCATCTTGAGCCACATGAAACGCGCGTGCGCTCGCAAATGAGGCTCCGGCGCCAGGGTGGGCATGATCGCGATTTGGTGTTGAATGGTGAAGGGCTAATTTTGCAGAGTGTTCGCCTCAATGGGCGCACATTAAGCGGGGATCAATACCGCGTTACCGCTGGTGCATTGATGATCCCGAATGTGGGCGATGAAGCAGTTTTGGTGATCGAAAATCAAATTGATCCTGCGGCTAATGCAGCATTAGAGGGGTTGTATTTATCTTCGGGTAATTTTTGTACTCAGTGCGAGCCTGAAGGTTTTCGTCGCATCACCTATTTTTTAGATCGCCCGGATGTGTTGGCGCGTTATAGCGTCACTTTAATTGCCGATGCTGAGCAATACCCCGTGCTATTGGCCAATGGTAACCCCGTCAGTTTTGAGCGCATGAATCATGGCAAACATCAGGCACGCTGGGTTGATCCGCACCCTAAACCCTCGTATTTATTTGCCTTGGTCGCCGGTAAATTAACCCGCATTCAAGATCAATTTATTACTCAATCGGGTAAAACAATTGATTTAGGCATTTACGTCGAGGCGCATAACGCTGATCGGTGCGCGCATGCCATGGCCTCACTCAAACATTCGATGCGCTGGGATGAGCAAACCTTTGGCCGTGAATATGATCTGGATGTGTTCAATATCGTTGCGGTTGATGATTTCAACATGGGTGCCATGGAAAACAAGGGCTTAAATATTTTTAATTCCCGCTATATCCTGGCCAAACCGGATACCGCCAGTGATGCGGATTACGCCGGTATTGAATCGGTGGTAGCCCATGAGTATTTCCACAATTGGTCCGGTAATCGCGTCACGTGCCGAGATTGGTTCCAACTCTCGCTAAAAGAGGGTTTTACCGTGTTTCGCGATCAGGAGTTCTCATCAGATATGAGTTCACGCGCGGTTAAGCGCATCCAAGATGTCAATACGCTGCGTCAAGTGCAATTTGCGGAAGATGCCGGCCCCCAGGCCCATCCCGTGCAGCCCAAGCACTATCGAGAAATTAATAATTTCTACACCGCTACCGTGTATAACAAAGGCGCCGAAGTGGTGCGCATGTTGCGCAACCTGCTTGGCGCAGCTGCATTTCGAAAAGCAACCGATTTGTATTTTGAGCGCTTTGATGGCCAAGCGGTTCGCATTGAAGATTTCATTGCCTGCATGGCCGATGTTTCAGGCCTCGATTTAAGCCAATTTCGCCATTGGTACGATTATGCGGGTACGCCCAAGCTTGTGATTACCGATGAGCGTCAAGCGGGGCGTTATCGGCTGCACATTACACAAAGCTTACCAGGTAATTCCGGGGATGCCCCTGCCTTTATGCTTCCCTTTACCGTGGCTTTATTTAACGCCAGCGGCAAGCCTGTGCTCATGAATGGCCAAGCTGAACACACCTTGGTTGTGACTCAATCGCAACAAACTTGGGATTTTGTTGTTGATGCGCCCGCCTGTGACGCCTTATTCCCCTCGCTCAATCGGGGGTTTACCGCACCGGTTGATGTGGAATTTACCTATTCAGACGAAGCGCTGAGCGTTCTAAGCCGCAATGATACCGATGCATTTAATCGCTGGGATGCCATGCAAAGGCTTATGCAACGCGCACTGTTAAACCGAATTCGCGCAGCCGCACAAGCCGAGCAATTGGGGCAAGATGAGTTACCTGCCAATCTATCGGCGGCTTTTGGTGAATTGCTGCACTCATCCCAGCATGACCCGCTGTTTGTAGCCGAATGCATTGCTCTGCCAAGTGAAAGTTATCTCGCCGATCAGTTTAGAGAAAATACCCCAGTCGAGTGGATTCATCATGAGCGCAATCGTCTGCGGAGGCAATTAGCCGCCGAGTGGGAATCCACCTTGATATTGGTGTATGGTAATCAAGCGCCGCAAGGCCGCTACCATTTTGAAGCGCGTGCCGTGGGGCAACGCCAATTGCGTCGCCAGCTGCTCACCTATCTGTGTAGCTTAGATAATCCGGCTTGGATTCAAGTAGCGGTTGAGCAATTTGAGCGTGCCGATAACATGACCGAATCATTTAATGCGCTCACCGCGTTAAGTGTGAGTTGTGATGCGGCGTTCGATCGACTAATGACCACGTTCGAAGCGCGATGGCGCCGTGATGGCTTGGTGATGGATAAATGGTTTGCCCTGCAAGCACAACGCACCGATGACCAATCGTTGCAACGCCTAGAGACATTAATGCAGCATGAAACATTCTCGCTTAAAACACCGAATCGGGTGCGGGCATTAATC
This sequence comes from Halothiobacillus sp., assembly GCA_023255735.1. Lineage (GTDB taxonomy): Bacteria > Pseudomonadota > Gammaproteobacteria > Halothiobacillales > Halothiobacillaceae > Halothiobacillus. Next base: position 181,303 of record JAGDVP010000028.1, read on the forward strand.
GGGTCATTTGCGCGCCTAAATGCCTTGTGTTTCCACGCCCCAGATGGTTCGGGTTATGATTGGGTAGCCGATAAAATTATCGAATTGGATAGTTTTAATCCGCAAATTGCCGCGCGTATGGCGCAAGCCTTTAATTTATGGCAACGTTTTGATCTTAAACGTGCCGATTTAATGAAGACCGCCCTGAAAAAAATGCGTGATCGGCCTCAATGTTCGCCCGATTTGGCCGAAATAACAGGGAAGGCTTTGGCGGGCTCTGTTTGAACGAGTAAACAAGGCGACGGAATTTATGGATCAATTAGTTTAACTTGGAACACACATGACGCTCATCATCGGATGGATCATTATCTCAATATCGGTTGTTGGCGGCTTTATAATGGCCGGCGGCCATGTGGCCGTTCTTATTCAACCCATTGAATACCTTATGATCCTTGGCGCTGCAATTGCGGCGTTTGTGGGATCAAATTCAGGCAAAACTATTAAAGCGACCCTAGGCGGGTTTGGTACGGCCATCAAAGGCTCTAAATACAACAAAGCGTTGTACATGGAAACCTTGGCTTTGCTCTACAACATCTTCACCCGTGCGCGCAAAGAAGGCCTGATGGCGATTGAAGAGGATATTGAAGATCCGCAAAACAGCGCCTTGTTTAAAGAAGCGCCCAAGGTGTTGGCCGATCACCACGCGCTTGAATTTATTACCGATTATTTGCGCTTAATGGTTTCAAGTACGCTCGATGTGCATCAAATCGATAACCTCATGGATATTGATATTGATACCCACCACCAAGAGGCCTCCTTGCCGGGTAATAATATTGCCAAAATGGCAGACGCCATGCCTGCATTCGGTATTGTGGCCGCCGTTTTAGGCGTTGTGCATGTGATGGAGTCGGTGAGTTTGCCGCCGGCAGAGCTCGGTAAATTAATTGCCGCAGCACTGGTGGGTACATTCTTGGGTATTTTTGTTTCTTACGGTTATATCTCGCCTGTTGCCAATAACCTTGAGCATAAAGTGAATGACTCAACCAAATATTATCAAAGCATTAAAGCATCAATGATTGCATTTATGAATGGTTATCCGCCCCAAGTCGCTGCAGAGTTCGGGCGCAAAGTGCTTTTCTCATCTGAACGGCCAGGCTTCCAAGAACTTGAAGAGTTTTTGAAACAGAAAAAATAAGCCGCGTTTCATCCCGACCCTTGTAGCAAAAGAGAATTCCGATGGCCGAACAGCCGGATCAAGCCAAACCCATCATTATAAAAAAGGTTAACAAAGGGCATGGCGGCCATCATGGCGGCGCGTGGAAAATTGCCTACGCCGATTTTGTGACGGCGATGATGGCGTTTTTTTTGCTCATGTGGTTGCTCGGTTCGGTGAGCAAAGCCAAGTTAGAAGGCATCGCGGATTATTTTAACAACCCCGTTAAAGTAACCCTTGAGGGCGGGCCTAGCGCAGGCATGTCGGTAAGCCTGATTAATGCCGGGGGCGAGGATTTAACCCGTCAACAAGGCCAAGTGCGCAACGGCGACATCACGCCTGATCCTGCAAAAATTACCGAAGAAGAAGCGCGGAAAAAAATCGAAGAAGCTGATAAAAAACGGATTGAAGCACTTAAAAAAGAACTGGAATCTATGATTCAGGTTGATCCCTCCCTGCAAGCCTATAAAGATCAAATTAAGCTTGATATGACCCGAGATGGCCTGCGAATTCAAATTATCGATCAAGATAAACGTCCCATGTTCAAAATTAGCTCGACGAAACTTGAGCCCTATGCTGCTGAGATTCTTAAAAAACTGGCGCCGGTCATAAATCAATTACCCAACCGGCTAACCATCGCTGGCCACACCGACTCGCTACCCTACAACGGCATTGATCGAACCAACTGGGAGCTCTCAGCAGATCGAGCAAATGCGGCTCGGCGTGAATTAGTTTCAGATGGCTATGATGAGAAAAAATTATTACGGGTTATCGGCATGGCCGATGCCTTACCGTTATTGCCCGATGCCCCGACCGATCCGCGAAATCGGCGCATTTCTATCACGGTTATGAACGATAGTGCGGCCGATCGCGTACTCAACCCGCTCGATTTTGCATCGGATAGCGCAGGGTTAACCGCCCGAAGTAAGGGAGTGCCTGCGACAAATGCGCCGGGTGCCGCCTCTAACGCTCCCTCCTCAAAGCCCGCGGTGAACTCAACCCGCATCGAAGGGATTACCGGCACCATGACAAACCCCGAGGCAATTATGCCCACGGCGGTGCCCCCCGCACCCAAACCCTAACGGCCATGCCCCGGTTATTGGGTTTTATTCTTGCGCTCATAAGTTTCAGTTTCGGTATTGGTTTTAGCCTGGGAATTATTTATCTCGCCCAGCTAAATCAATGGCCGCGTGTACCGATTTGGGTGCTCGCGCTCTTATCGGGCGTTGTCTCCATGCTGATTACCTGGCGATTATTGCCTGCATGGTGGCGGCCAGTGCTGTTGATTTTGCCGCTTGCTGCGCTTTTTTCTTTATCCATTAATTCATGGTGGTGGTTGTTTGCCGCCATTTTGTTGCTGGCTTTTCAATGGAATGCCATTTTTACCCGCATTCCGCTGTACCGCTCAGATGCCATGGTGGCTGAAGTATTGATGGCTTATATGCAGCGCGATGGACAAAAATCGTTGCTGGATTTAGGTTGTGGCGATGGCCGCTTGTTGTGGCGGATGGCCAAGGCGCAACCTGAAAGCCAATTTGTCGGGATCGAAAGTGCGCCTATGTTGTATTTGATCGCCCGCTGGCGGTGCCGCAATCAACCCAATTGTCGCATTGAGTTTGGGGATTTTTGGCCGCGCTCTTGGGCGGATTTTGATGTGGTTTTTGCATTTTTATCCCCTGAACCTATGTTGCCTGTATGGCGAAAAAGGTTGCGTGAAAGCGGGGAAGGTGCCGTTCTCGTGAGCTTGGCATTTTTGGTGCCGGGCATTGAGCCCAGTGAATTATTGCCGGCCCAGCAGTTTGATATGTATTTGTATCGGGCGGATTATCATGCGGTTGTGGGGCAAATAATTGCGGATGCCAGCAAGCTTGCTACATGACACATTCTTCCAGGCATAAAAAAAGACTCAACAAAGAGCCTTGCTTGGTGCTTTAAGCTTGACACGAGCCACCAAAATTAATGGTGGCTTTCATCAGAAGCTCTAAAGCTTAGCGACGGGCGCGGAACTCGCCACGATCACCACCACGGTCGCCACCGCGATCGTTGGTGCGCTCACGTGGGCGTGCTTCGTTCACACGAATGTTACGACCGTTCAACTCGGTGTTGTCGAGTTGTTCGATGGCAGTTAAGCCAGCGGCTTTATCGGTCATTTCAACAAACGCGAAGCCTTTTGAGCGACCTGTGGCCATATCTTGAATAACTTTGGCAGATTTAACTTCGCCAAAGGCTTCAAAAGCAGCAAGAACGTCTGCATCGCCAGATTGATAGGACAGGTTGCCAACATAGATATTAATCATCGGAAAAAATACTCTTCTACACGTGCTTACAGTTTCAGCTGTGCGGCGTGTTTAGCACTAAAAACTCGCCTCACAGGTATTTATTGTCTAACGGCGTTAGCCTGTCGCAAAAATACTCGACTGAAGATAAAGCATTAATCAATTAAAACAAGATGTTTTTTTGCCTATTCGTGCACTTTTTTGAAATATGTTGCGTAAAAACCAATTAATACGTCATCTGAATTAAATAGTTATGATCGATTTGTTTTTTTAATGACGATGATCGTTCATTTTTTATTTTTAACCGTGTTTGTTAAATTAGGTTTTTCAGGGGGTTGGGGTGTTTGTTTCAGGTAAGTTCTCCCCTTGCCAGAAGCGGGCAAATTGGTTGGCGACGCGCCCACTCCGTGAACCCCGCAGCCGCGCAAATTTGAGTGCTTCTTGCCGCCAGAGCGCTTCATCGCGCAAAATTGCCGTTAGTTCGGGTGTTTCTCCTTGTAGTTGGGCTATTTGGTTGCGTGCAATGTCGAGATATTGTTCTTGGCTAAAGGGATGAAAGGCGAGCCAGAGCCCAAAGCGCTCGGATAGTGAGACTTTTTCGTCGATAGCATCACCTTCATGAAGCTCGGTATCTTCCATGCTGGCGTTGAGGTTGTCTTGCATCGTTTCGGGCAGCAAATGGCGGCGGTTGGAGCTTGCATACACCAATAGGTTGGGCGGGGGCGCCATTAGCGAGCCATCCAATAGTGCCTTAAGCCCTTTATAACTGGGGTCGTTGGCCTCAAAAGACAGGTCATCTAAAAAAAGTATGTAGTGCCTAGGCTGGGTGCTCAGTATTTGAATTAAATCGGCGAGCCCGATTAATCCGGCACGATCCAGCTCAATCATGCCTAAATTTTTTCCACCATATCGGGTGAGTAGCGCACGGATCAGTGAGCTTTTCCCTGTGCCACGCGCACCCCAGAGTAGAACGTGGTTCGCTTGTTTCCCCTCTAAAAACAGACGGGTATTGCGCTCAATTTGAGCCCATTGTCGCTCACGATGGCGCAGTGCTTCGGGTTCGATGAGCGCCGGCTCCCGAATCACGGTAAAACCTTGGGCGGGCTGCCAGCGTTGGGCGATTGCACGGGGATCCGGTGTTAATCTTTGTCTTGGGTTTTGGTTGAGTTGCTCGATTAATGCTTGCCAATCGAGGCTATGGTGTTTGAACCGTGAATTAAAGCGCATGTCGCCCTCTTGCTGTGTTTGAATGGTTTTTGGTTGGAGGCGTTTTTGGCTATTTTGTTCAATGTGTAAGCCAAGCGATTGTTACATTGAGTTTGCCGTTTTGAATTGACCGTGGGAGGTTGCTGACAATGCCTGATTTGACCGTGCCGACCGTATTGGCCGCGTTAGTTTTGCTGATTTTGTTGGGGCAGTGGGTGGTGCAGCGCCGGGCGCAATCGATGCGCGGCCAAGTGGTGCCGCAAGCGCTTGTGGCGACTTTGGTTGCCGAGAGCCCGGCAATGGTTGTGGCTGCAGAATCGCCACACTTTGCGGCATTGAACGCCTTGATTGAATTTGGTTCGCCCAATTGCAGCGCTTGCCGTCGCATGGCGCCAGCACTGGCGAAGTTAAGTGCGCAATATCCGGGGCGCGTGATCCATTTGTCGGTGGTAAATCACCGCACGTTGGCGCAAACGCTGCGTATCATGGGCACGCCGACCTTGGTTTTAATTCAAAACGGCCACATTGCTGAGGTGTTTGTGGGGATAACCCCTTTGGCACGATTGGCTGAGCAATTAAAACGCCGATGGCCGGGGATTACACCAATCAATACCGAAGTCGTCGGAGGTGATGTTTAGTCCGTTTGCGGCAAGTGCGCTAATCCTGCGGGTTTTCATGCGAGTGGCTCAATTATGTGCGCAAGGTTGGGGCTTTTGTTTTGAATTTGGCATAAAATCTCGTGCTTTTGCACTCAACGCGATCGTTCGATTAAATCAGGCGTTTCGATTTTTTCGATGCTTAGGTCAATGAATAGGAGCCTGTATGCCCCCTTATCGTGCGGCAAGTTTGTCGCTGGTCATTCCCGTATTTAATGAGCAAGACAATATCGCTCCGTTATTACAGCGTGTGCATGAGGCGCTGGCCGCGTACCCCGAGCCGTGGGAAGTTTTATTGGTTGACGATGGTTCATCGGATCGAACGGTTGCACAGATCGCGCAGGGTCGGGTTGTTTATGGTACGCATGTGCGGTGTGTGCCGTTAGCGCGCAATTTTGGCCAAACGGCGGCGATGCAGGCTGGGATTGATCTTGCGCGGGGCGAGGTAATCGCAACGCTAGATGGCGATATGCAAAATGACCCGATGGATATTCCGCGCATGGTGCATCGCTTGCTGGCTGAAGATCTGGATTTAGTTTCTGGCTGGCGTAAAAACCGCAAAGATAATTTGTGGCTGCGAAAAGTGCCTTCCACCATCGCCAATCGGCTGATTCGTAAAATTACGGGTGTGACTCTGCACGATTACGGCTGCAGCCTGAAGGTGTTTCGCGCCTCGGTGATTAAAGGCGTGCGTTTATACGGTGAAATGCACCGATTTATTCCGGCCTGGTTGGCGACACAAACTTCTCCGAGCCGAATTCAGGAAGAGGTGGTAGCGCATCATCCCCGCACGGCGGGCGTATCTAAATATGGTTTGTCGCGCACGTTTCGGGTCATTATCGACTTGCTTTCTGTGTATTTTTTTATGCGGTTTGCCGCGCGCCCGGCGCATTTTTTTGGCATGTTAGGGTTGGGATTTGGTGCCGTCGGAGGCGCCATTTTAACCTACTTACTGACGCTCAAAATGCTGGGTGAGCGTATTGGTGATCGGCCCCTGTTTATGGTGGGCATTATGCTGGTGCTGATTGCCGTACAAATTTTAACTACCGGTGTGCTCTCTGAAATGTTATCTCGCACCTATTACGAATCAAAAGAGGTGAAGTCGTACCATATACGGCCAACCGCTTTGGCTGAACTTGAGTTGGCGGATTGGTGTCAACCTGCCGCCTCTTCATCCCAAACACCGGCGGCTTCATGAACCATCAAGCAGATTTAGCGCGCGCCAATATCAATCTTTTGGCTCTGCCGGGCATGCGTTTAGCTTGTGGCTTTGCGGTAACGGCAACAATTGCATTGATTTTTATCAGTATTTTTCCAGATTATCGCTTGGCGATATTTCACGCCTTTAATAATTTAGGCCCTTTGGCGCCGCACTTTTGGTCGGGGATGACCTCGCTTGCCGATACCTATCTGGCTTTGGGTTTGTTTTTACCCGTGCTGCTGCTGCGCCCGCGTGTTGCGGCTTTATTACTCGTATCGGCCTTAATTGCGACGGTTATTACCCACACTATTAAGCCGATTTTAGATGTACCGCGCCCGCCTGCCGTGCTGGCTGCCGATATGATGCATTTAATCGGCCACAGGCTTGATCACGGCAGTTTTCCCTCGGGGCATGCGGTCACCGCGTTTACGCTGGCGGGCTTGATGATTGTGGGGTTGCGGTTATCGCTCGGATGGTCGGCTTTGGTGCTATTTGCCGCGTCTGTTCTGGCCGTTTCGCGGATGGCCGTGGGTGTGCATTGGCCCACTGATGTCTTGGCTGGCAGTATCATTGGGTTGACGTCGGTGGTTTTGGGGCAAAAATTATTATCAAAATGGCCTAAATTAGCCCACGCGCGCTGGCCTGCGCCTGTGGGCATTGTGGTGACCGCCATTTGTGCGTTATCCGCGCCGTGGTTTGATGCGGGCTACCCGTTAGGGGAATGGGTCAATTGGACGCTTGCCGTACTCGGGTTGGCCTCGCTCGCATGGGCATCTGGGCGCTATTGGCCGTTGTTTCGCAATCGCCAGCGCTTGCCCTTGCGCGATTTGGGGCGCAATGAATGAGACAAATCCGCCCCCAAGTGATGGCCATTCATGCGAATTTGAGGCTTTGCTTATATAATCGTGACTTTCGATCTAACACGCAGGATGCAGCTATCCTAACTGAAAGGCTATAATTCCTCGATATGTCACTTATTGCGTTCGGATTAAATCATAAAACAGCCCCTGTGGATGTGCGCGAGCGCGTGGCGTTTGGTCCTGAACGCTTAGTGCCCGCGCTCAATGGTTTAATTCACAGTTGCGGCGCTAAAGAAGTGGCGATTGTCTCTACTTGTAATCGCACCGAAATCTATGCCCGCTCCAATTGCGTGCGAGAAAACCTTGTGGAATGGTTGGCCGCTTTCCATCAACTGCCGGTTGAATCCATTGCCCCTTATGTGTATGCGCACACCGATGAGTTGGCGATTCGTCATCTAATGCGTGTGGCTTGCGGGTTGGATTCTATGGTGTTGGGCGAGCCGCAAATTCTTGGGCAAATTAAAGACGCTTTTACCATCGCCCAAGATGCCCAAGCCTTGGGTCCTGTGCTTAATCGATTATTTCAGCATACTTTTTCGGTTGCCAAACAAGTGCGAACCGATACCCAAATTGGGGCAAGCCCGGTATCAGTCGCGTTTGCCGCGGTGAGCTTGGCCAAACAGATTTTTGGTGATTTCTCGCAAAAAACAGCCCTATTAATTGGTGCGGGTGAAACCATCGAATTATGTGCGCGGCACTTGCAAGGCAATGGCTTGCGCCAAGTGATTGTGGCTAATCGCTCGATCGATCGAGCCCACCATCTGGCCGAACAGTTTGGGGGCATCGCCATTGGGCTGGTTGATATTCCAAAGCATTTGCATAGAGCTGATGTGGTCATCTCATCAACCGCGAGCCCGGTACCTGTGTTGGGCAAGGGCGCGGTTGAGCAGGCATTAAAACAACGTAAACGTCGGCCGATGTTTATGGTGGATATTGCCGTTCCCCGAGATATTGAGCCGCAAGTGGCCGAACTGCAAGACGTGTATCTCTACACCGTGGATGATTTAAAAACCGTCATCGATGAAGGGCAAAAATCCCGTGTGGCGGCGGCCGAACAAGCGGAAGAAATCATTAGCCTTCAAGTGGGGCATTTTCTTGAATGGGCGCAGTTGCAAACGGGCGCTGAATTAATTAAATCCTATCGCCAGCAGTCAGAACAAATGCGCGATGATGCGTTATTTCGCGCTAAAGCCCTGTTGGCTGCGGGTAAAAGCCCCGCTGAAGCCTTGGATTTTTTAGCCAACACCTTAACCAACCGGTTAATTCACCACCCTACGGTTGTGCTCCGCGAAGCCTGCGCCAGTGGTGATTTGCCCGCCGTGCATGCGGTGCAAAATGTGCTCGGTTTAGTGGATACGCCCCACCGTTAGCGTCGCTGTCTCTTCTCGCTTGAGGGTGTAATGCCCTCGTTCAATTTACCTTATGCGCTGAAAATTTATGTTACCACCCGCCTTATTTAATCGATTATTTGCCTTGTCTGAGCGGTATGAAGAATTAACCGCGTTATTGTCCGAGCCTGAGGTGATTAATGATCAAACGCGCTTTCGCACTTTATCTAAAGAACATGCCCGCCTGCATGATTTGGTTGATGTGCTGGCGCGTTATCAAAAAACCAAGCAGGCTTTAGAGGCCGCGCTCATCATGAGCAAAGAAGCTGATCGGGATATGGCAGCGCTCGCAGAGGAAGAAATCCCGCAACTGCGCAACCAAATTGAAGTGCTGGATGATGCGTTAAAACTGCATTTGCTACCCCATGACCCCGCCGATGATGGCGATATTATTTTAGAGGTGCGAGCCGGTACGGGCGGAGATGAAGCCGCGATTTTCGCCGGTGATTTGTTGCGCATGTATTTACGGTATGCCGATACGCGGGGTTGGCGTTCGGAGATTTTATCGGCGCAGGAAGGTGAGCACGGCGGGTATCGCGAGGCCATTGCCCAAATTAGTGGGGATGGGGTGTACGCGGCGCTCAAATTCGAATCGGGTGCGCATCGCGTGCAGCGGGTGCCTGCCACTGAAACCCAAGGGCGGGTGCATACCTCGGCTGCCACCGTTGCGGTTATGCCGGTAGTGCCTGAAGCCGAAGCCGTTACCCTTGATCCTTCAACCTTACGGATCGATACCTTTCGCGCCTCGGGTGCGGGCGGGCAGCACATTAATAAAACTGATTCAGCCATTCGCATTACCCATTTGCCGACCGGCATGGTGGTGGAGTGCCAAGATGAGCGCTCGCAACACAAAAACAAAGCCCGTGCTCTGAGTGTTCTGGCTGCTCGTTTGGCCGATGTGGAGCGCCAGCGAGCCCATGCGGAGCAGGCCGCCACGCGCAAGGCACTGGTGGGCTCTGGGGATCGATCGGAGCGTATTCGTACCTATAATTTCTCGCAAGGCCGAGTGACTGATCACCGTATCAATTTAACGCTCTACCAGCTCGAACGTATTTTGGCCGGCGATCTTGATCCGGTTATTCACCCGTTGCGCCAAACCGACCAAGCCGATCAGCTCATGGCCTTGGCTGATGAAACCTTCTGAGCCTGAATTGATCCCCCTTTCTGCATTGTTGGCAGAAGGGCGGGCGATTTTATCGGCCAATACGTCGGCTGAACCCCAAGTGGATGCACGGCTTTTGATTGAACACGCAACCGGCCTCAACCGCACCCGCCAGCTGGCTAACCCTGATGGGTTGGTGCCCATGGCGCAGGCCGAGCAAGCGCGGGCTGCGTTCGCGCGCCGTGCCGGTGGCGAGCCGGTCGCTTATATTGTTGGATACCGCAGTTTTTGGCATCACGATTTTTTGGTGACTAAAGATACGTTAATTCCACGCCCCGAAACGGAGCATTTGGTCGAATGGGCGCTTGATAAAATACCTTTATATCAAGAAGTTACTGTAATTGATTTGGGTACAGGCTCCGGTGCAATTGCCTTGAGCTTGGCTATCGAGCGCCCAAACGCGTTAGTGATTGGTTGTGATTTAAGCAGGGCTGCATTGCGCGTAGCGCGCGCTAATCAAGCGCAAATGGCACCCAATGCACCAAAGCCTGTCGGCTGGATTAATGGGCACTGGGCCTGCATGCTAAAAGCACATCGTGCTGATTTAATTGTAAGCAACCCGCCTTATATTGCGGCCAATGATCCGCATTTGAATCAAGGCGATGTGCGTTTTGAGCCGCGAAGCGCCTTAGTGGCGGAGGGCGAGGGGTTAGATGACTATCGGGTCATTATCGAGCAAGCTTACCGCGTGCTTAAACCCGGCGGCTGGCTTATATTTGAGCATGGGTACAATCAGGGCGAATCGCTGCGCGCCTTACTCGCAGAGGCGGGTTTTGTTTCGATCGAAACCCGTCAGGATTTAGCCGGATTACCGCGCAATACCGCAGGTCAAATAGCGCCAAACGGCACAAAATAGAGGAAGTGCGCGGGCGGCATAAACGCTTTGGTTATTTCGCTTAAAAGATTAGCTTAGGGGGAATCATGGATAGCGCTAAGGTAGTTAAAACGCGAGAAATTACGTTTCGTGGACCGCATCATCAAGGTAATCAAGCGGCAGGAGCCTGCGCTTTTGTGGTGTATTTACCCGGTGTGCAGCGCGCGCAGAGCAAGCACGCGGCCTGCATGCAAGTGGATTACGATTTGCGCTGTATTTGTTTGCGGGTATTGCGGCGTCACTTGCAATTGGCGGGCTTTCATTTGGATGCCTCATTGCTTAATAAACTTAGAACCGCTTTGATTGAATATTCGGAAGAAAATCAGCGCGAAGAATGGGGCTTGGGTGATTGTGCCATGCCCAATCAAGCGTTTCGTCCAACGGTCGATCAATTATCCGCCTGCGCACGGTTTACGAAGCCGCCCGCCGCGCCAGAACGCAGCGATGATCCGTGGCGGCACTATTTGTAATTTCAATCATCACGGGCTTATGACTTTCGCTTATGAATGACGATCAACTTCTGCGCTACAGCCGCCACATGATGCTGCCTGAAATAGACTACGCCGGCCAAGAACGCCTGCGCGCCGCCCGGGTGCTAATTGTTGGGTTGGGTGGCTTAGGTTCACCCGTTGCATTGTATTTGGCGGCAGCGGGCGTAGGTGAACTCGTGTTGGCTGATTTTGATACCGTTGATTTAAGCAATTTGCAACGTCAAATCGCCCACGATACGGCCTCGGTGGGCCGCCTTAAAGTCATGTCGGCTGAGGCGAGAATTAAGGCCATTAACCCCGATGTGCGCGTGCATCTGCTGCCAGAGCAATTGCAAGTCAATAACTTGGCTGAACACCTCGCCGGCGTTGATTGTGTATGTGATTGCTCAGATAATTTTGCCCTGCGGTTCGCCTTAAATGCGGCGTGTGTTCAGGCGCAAAAACCGCTGGTATCGGGCGCGGCGATTCGCATGGAAGGGCAAGTTACCGTGTTTGATACCCGGCGGGTTGAATCGCCTTGTTATCGCTGTCTTTATCAAGAAGAGGGTGAGGATGCCCTGCGATGCGGTGATGCCGGCGTACTGGCGCCGTTGGTGGGGGTGATCGGCAGCCTGCAGGCCGCAGAGGTGATTAAATTATTGGTAGGTTTTGGGACACCCTTGATCGGGCGGTTGGCGCTGTTTGATCTTAAGCGCGCCGAGTTTCGATCTATTCGCTTCAAGCGAGACCCCACGTGTCCGGTTTGTCAGGCGCGTCCAGCTTGAGGCATCCGCGCTAAAGCTTGGCTGATTTGGGCAATCAGTGGCGGGCCTTGATAAATAAAACCCGTATAAATTTGGATTAAATCCGCGCCCGCGTTGATTTTCTCAACGGCTGCATCAGCGCTATCAATGCCGCCCACCCCAATAATGGGAAAGCCCGCAGGCAGGCAGTTGCGCAAGGTTTTAATCACCTCGGTTGAGGCGGCACGCACGGGGCACCCACTTAACCCCCCCGCCTCATCAGCGTAAGGCAGGCCGGCTACCGCATCGCGTGCAATTGTGGTGTTGGTGGCAATAACCCCATCTATCCCTTCATTAACCAGCAATTTAGCCATCTGTTCGATGTCATCGGTGGCTAAATCCGGCGCGATTTTGACCACGAGGGGCACAATCTTTTGGTTGGACTGATCGAGCCGGTCTTTTTCCGCCCGCAAGGCCGCTAGCAAGGGGGCGAATTGATCGGCGGCCTGCAATTGGCGTAAATTTTTGGTGTTGGGTGATGAAATATTGATCGTGACATAATCCGCCACGGCATGCACCCCACGAAGGCCGATTAAATAATCATCCACCGCGCGTTCAATCGGGGTATCAAAATTTTTACCGATATTGAGCCCTAAAATTCCTGTGGAATGGCGCGCCCGAACATTGGCTAAAAAATGCGCTAAACCCTCATTATTAAAGCCCATTCGATTAATTAACGCCCCTGCCTCGGGCAGCCGAAATAAGCGCGGACGGGGGTTGCCCGGCTGGGCGCGCGGGGTTACGGTGCCCACTTCGATAAATCCAAAACCCAAACAGCTCAGTGCGTCAATATGGGCGCCATTTTTATCTAACCCGGCGGCCAAGCCGATTCGATTGGGGAACTTAAGCCCCATCACCGTCGTGGGATCGGCCAAAACTTGGCTTGCGGCAAACCCGCACCACGGGGTTTTAGCGGCAAGATCCAGCAGATTAAACGTGAGCCTGTGCGCGGTTTCAGGTTCAAGTTTAAAGAGCAGGGCGCGCGCATACGGATATAAAGTCATGATGGGGCAAATCGTATGTAGCTAAAAGGATGCTTAGTTTGCCGTGTGCTACCGCTGGGCGCAATCCGTGCGGTAAATAAGCCCAATGAGTCAAAAAATAAAGCCGAAACGCCAACGAACCATCGCGGCTTGAGTCTGTATCAAATTTTGAGCCGAGATAACTGCTCTGAACGCATTTAGGGCGCTTTGTGCGCAAATTTCACTGCGAGCGGGCAGCAAAAAAACCGTGTGATTGGGTTTGGGGCAATCAAGCAAATTAAGCGGTATTGCCAAGATAGGCGGCGTAATTCGCATGGGGGTGCAATCGGCACTAAACTGATCGCTTTATAAACCTGCCGTGGAATAATCCCGTGGATAGCCCCTATATTCTGCCCATCAAGACCCCATTAGACCCGACTTTTTCGCGGCAAATTCAGAGTTTTTTAGACCAGGCTTACGGGGTGATACCGACCACACACCAAGCGGCACTGCTCCAAGCAGCGGCAGGTGGGCGGGCAGATCAACAGGTTGTTGCACACTACGCGATTGGGCTTGTGTGGTTCAGTTGGCGTTACGCTAAGGCGTTGCCCCTATTGGAATCAGCCGTTAATGCCTCAGGCGCTTTCATTGCGAGCCATAAGTATCTTAAATTACAACAAGAGCTTGTTTTATTGAAATTTTTGCCTTTATTCGCGGAGCCAAGGGCACAAGCTCAACCCCTTGAACAGATGTATCAAGAGGCGCGCTTGATTGCGTACTTAACCACAGGGCGTTAGGGAACCTCTGATTTAATTCCGTTTCGGCCACGGGGGATTTAATTAGAGGCTCACCAGCTCTTTGCGCCAGAAAATCAAGCAGATGATATGCAAGGCTACTTGAAAAATCCGCGAAGTACCCAAACTTTACGCTAAAGTATTCGCCTAATGGGGTGCCATGCACTTGATTTGGGTGCTTTTAGGTGATCAGGTTTAATTTAGGAGCGAAAAAACCGCCATGAAACGTATTTTTCTGTTTTTGTTGACCAACTTAGCAGTGATGGTAATTTTATCCCTCGCTTGGTTTGTTATCTCTAAGGTTTTCGGCCTTGGCGTCACCATGGATAAAAATGGCATTAATTACGGTTCGACCCTCGTACTCGCTGCCGTGTTTGGTTTTGGTGGATCGCTGATTTCTTTAATGATGTCCAAATGGATGGCTAAGCGCAGCGTCGGCGCGCAGGTCATTGAGCAACCCAGTAATGAAGCTGAACGTTGGTTGCTGCAAACCGTAGAGCGTCAGGCAAAAATGGCCGGTATCGGTATGCCGGAAGTGGCTATTTATGACTCACCCGAAATCAACGCGTTTGCCACAGGCGCCAGCCGTAATAATGCCTTGGTTGCGGTTTCAACGGGCTTGCTTGCCAATATGTCGCGCGATGAAGCCGAAGCGGTGCTCGGGCATGAAATTGGCCATGTCGCCAATGGCGATATGATTACCCTAACCTTGGTTCAGGGCGTGGTGAATACCTTTGTTATTTTCTTTGCACGAATTGTGGGCTACTTTGTTGACCGTGTTTTATTGAAAAATCAAGGGGATGGTCCTGGTATTGGCTTTTATGTGGCCACCCTTGTATCGGAGATGGTGTTTGGCATTCTAGCCAGCATGATTGTGATGTGGTTCTCGCGCCAACGCGAGTTTCGTGCTGATGAGGCGGGTGCCAAGTTTTCGTCCCGCGCGAAAATGATTGCCGCCTTAGAGCGCCTAAAATTGAACTATGAAACGCCGGCTCAGCTACCCGCGCAGATGACGGCCTTCGGTATTTCAGGTCATCAAAGCAAGTTCGGTCAATTATTTATGTCGCATCCCCCGCTGGATGACCGTATTGCCGCCTTACGCTATGGTGCTAACGCTTCAGTCGGTGGGCGAACCAGCACTGTGCAGTAATCACATAGCGCCTAGTTGAAGCCAAAGCCCACAATTAAGGTGGGCTTTTTTTGTTTTTATGGCCTTGGAGCTTGTACACTCATTAGGTGTTTTGAGCCGAAAAAAAGTTTAACAACGCAGGGTGGTGCAGGAGGGTGTGATGGGCGTGCTGTATTTATTTGTGCCGATCAGTATGGTGATTGCGGGGATTTTGGTTTGGGCGGCTTTCTGGGCTATTCGAAATAATCAATATGAAGATTTAGAGGGCCCAGCGCACCGTATTTTACTGGATGATGATGATCCGAGAATCCCGACTCAGCCGAAAACGGTAGAACCGGTTAAACCTTTGCCGTATACCGTGGCGGATAAAAATCGAATGCCTAAATAAAAAGCCGATTAAAAAAACGCACCAGAAAAGCCACAAAGTCTGCGGCTTTTCTGGGCGGGGTTTCTTATTTTACCCGCATGCCAGCGGTGGCGCCCGCATCGGGGGAGAGGATAAATATCCCGCTATCACCCTGACTTGCGGCCAGTACCATGCCTTCAGATAAGCCAAATTTCATTTGGCGAGGTTTTAAGTTGGCCACCATGACGGTGTGTCGGCCAATCAGGGTTGCGGGGTCGTAGGCGGATTTAATGCCCGCAAAAACCTGACGGGGTTTTTCTTCACCGATATCGAGCGTTAATTTTAAGAGTTTGGCGGCACCCTCAACGTGTTCGGCCTGCACAATGAGCGCAATGCGCAAATCAACGGCAGTAAAGGCATTGAGGTCAATTTCTGGCGCAATGGGATCAATAGTCACTTTTTTAGGTTCAATTTCCGTGTTAGTCGGGGTGGCTTGCATGAGTGCTTGTGCCTCTTGTTGGGTTGCAGCTAAAAGGGCATCAATGGCCGCGGGCTCGATGCGGGTCATGAGCGGTTCAAAGGCGTGAATTGTGTGTGCCACTAAGGGGGTGGCGATATCTTGCCAGCGCAAGGCGGGCAGATTCAAAAATTGCGCCGCTTGGAGGCTCATCTTTGGCAGTACGGGAGTGAGGTAGGTCATCAAAATTCTAAAAGCATTCAAGCCATCGGTACACACGCCTTGCACGCCGGGCAAAGTTTCTGGTGTTTTGGCCATCGTCCAAGGCTTTTTCTCGTCGATGTATTGGTTTACCAAATCCGCCAACGCCATAATTTCTCGCATGGCTTGGCCGGTTTCACGCCGCTCATAGCGGTTTTGAATGGATTCCGCCGCGGCAATCAGCTGGGCGTTCAGATGAGGCGCGTTTAATTCAGCGCTTAATTGATGGTTGAATTGCTTATTGATAAACCCCGCGCAACGGCTGGCGATGTTAATAACTTTGCCCACGAGATCCGAGTTAACGCGGGCACGAAAATCATCTAGGCTTAAATCAATGTCGTCGATGCTGGCGCTTAATTTGGCTGCAAAATAATAACGCAAGGCTTGGGGATCAAGATGATTTAGGTAGGTGCGCGCTTGAATAAACGTGCCACGCGATTTACTCATTTTTTCGCCATTGAGCGTTAAAAAGCCATGCGTGAATACCGCCGTGGGGGTGCGCATGCCCGCACCTATCAGCATGGCCGGCCAAAACAGGGTGTGAAAATAGGCAATGTCTTTGCCAATAAAGTGATAAAGCTCGCTTGTGGCGTGCTCGCCCCAATAATCTGCAAAATTTAAATTTGTGCTTTCGGCGAGTTTTAAGAAGGCACCCATGTAGCCGATGGGCGCATCGAGCCACACATAAAAGAATTTGCCCGGCGCTCCTGGGATTTCAAAGCCGAAGTAGGGTGCATCGCGGGAAATATCCCAAGCTTGCAAGCCGCTATCGAACCATTCTTGGAGTTTGGCGCGAATGGCGGGTTGGACACGATCTTCGCTGAGCCATTGTTTTAATTGGCTTTCCATTTGCGGCAGGTCGAAGAAAAAGTGCTCTGAATCGCGCTCAACCGGGGTCGCGCCTGACAGTACCGAGCGGGGATTTTTTAATTCCGTGGGGCTATAAGTGGCGCCACATTTTTCGCAATTATCGCCGTATTGGTCGAGTGCACCGCATTTGGGGCATTCGCCTTTAATAAAGCGGTCGGGCAAGAACATTTCTTTTTCTGGATCATAGGCTTGCTTAATCGTTTTGCGTGAAATAAGGCCGCGAGCATCTAGTTTTAAGAATACTTCGCTCGCCATTCGCCGATTTTCTTCTGAATGGGTGCTGTGAAAAATATCAAAACCAATCATGAAGTCAGCGAAGTCGGCTTGATGGCTGCGGCTGACTTCGGCAATGAGCGCTTCAGGGCTAATGCCCATTTGCTGCGCTTTGAGCATGATGGGGGTGCCGTGGGTATCATCGGCACACAGATAACGACAATCGTTGCCAAACATTTTTTGCGCGCGCACCCATATGTCGGTTTGGATGGTTTCAATAATATGGCCTAAATGGAGCGGGCCATTGGCATAGGGCAAAGCAGAGGTAACCAGGATGCGGCGGGGGGATTGGTGAGTCATAAAACGCTAAACGCCCAAGATAAATGTCTAGGAAAACTAAGCTGCGAAGTTTAGCATGAGGCCCTTGTTAAATGGCCTTTTAAGGGGGGGTTATGCAATGAAATCTGAGCTGGGTTCTCTGCAAATGCCCACTGATACACGCTTTATTTGGGCGGCTTTTAACTTGAAAATGACGATACACCTAGATGCTGACACGGGAATCATGATGCCAAGGTTGATGAGTTTTGATGCAAATCGGTTTTGAGATTGAACGGGATGAAGCCATTGCCAACACCATGCGGGTACCCGCCTTTGCGGGGCGTTATTTGCGGATCTGCGATGCGCACGCCGCACTCGAACATGAAAAGGTACGCACGGATTGGCTGGCAGACCCTAAAACCCTCATCGTGGGCGGGGGCAGTAATATTTTGTTTGTTCGCCCGCAGGTTGAAAAAGTGGTGCATTTGGCCGCAGCAACCTTTGGTTATGTAGATGAGCCCCACACAGTTTTGGCCTGGGCCGAGGGCGGTTTAGGATTTGATGATTGGGTGCGCTGGACTACCACCCAAGGCTGGTATGGATTGGAGCGCTTGGCTGAAATTCCCGGCACAGTCGGGGCGGCGCCCATTCAAAATGTGGGCGCCTATGGCATGCAGCTCTCGGATGTGCTGATTAGCGTGGATGTGTGGGATCGCGTGCAGCAATGCCGATCGGTGTTGCCGGCTGCGGCCTGTGATTTTGGCTATCGATATAGTTGCTTTAAAGCCGAGCCGCATCGATGGTTTATTTTGCGTGTCACGGTGCGCTTGCGCAAAACAGCGCCGCCGGATTGGCCACCTTTGAATTACCCCGGTTTAGCGCAAGCCGCAGATAGCTTCGCGCACGAGGCCAATCGCGCTTTGCCTTTGCTCACCCCGTGTGATTTAGCTCAAATCATAACCCGCGTGCGGCGGCAAAAACTGCCCGATTGGCGTGAACTTCGTTTGGGCAGTTTGGGCAGTTTTTTTCAGAACCCTGTTGTATCAAATTCCTTTGCGGCAGCGTTAAAACAACGTTGGCCAGATTTGCCGGTTTATCCGCAGGCGGCGCAAAATGCGTTTGTGGCTGAATCGAAACTTTCAGCGGGCTGGCTGATTGAGCAGGCAGGTTGGCGCGGCTTTAGCCACAATAATGCGGGCATTTATGCCCAACATGCCTTGGTTTTGGTTAATTTGGGCGGGGCGCTGGGCTCAGATTTATGGGACTTGGCCCAACGTATTCAGGCGGACGTGTTTGAGCGCTATGGTGTGCAGCTTGTGCCGGAGCCTTTGATTATCGACAATTAATTGATGCCATTCGACCCGCAGGCCATCTGTCATTCGCCGGTCATCTTATTTACTTAGCTTATGCGCTTAGCTTGGTTGGCGGCCTAGCGATTCATTTTTCTATGCTTTAATAGAAATTGGCTATAATATTGATAGGAATTATTCATTTTATTTATTGATTTGATATTGATAAATTTAATTTCGCAGCAAGACAACGACTTGTTGATATCACAGCCGCACTGTCGGTGATGCCATAGGGCAAGCGGAATTTTCCGCGTTTAACTTTTAGGAGTACTTTTCATGAGCGAAGCTTCAATTTCTTTACCCCGTTTGAATGAGCGTGCGCCAGAATTTGATGCGCCAACAACGCACGGTCGTAAAACCCTCGGCGATTATGCGGGCAAATGGCTGGTGCTGTTCTCACACCCTGCGGATTTTACTCCGGTGTGCACCACAGAATTTACCGCGTTTGCTTTGGCGCACCCCGATTTCCGCGCCATTAACTGTGAACTGTTGGGTCTATCGATTGACAGCCATTACTCGCATATTGCTTGGGATCGCAACATCAAAGAAAAATTTGGCGTTGAAATCACCTTCCCAATTATTGCGGATTTGTCGATGACGGTAGCCAAATCATTTGGCATGGTGCACCCCGGCGCATCCGATACTCAAGCGGTGCGAGCCACGTTTGTGATTGATCCTGAAGGTGTATTGCGGGCCATGTTGTATTATCCCATGAGCAATGGTCGTTCAATTCCTGAAATTTTGCGCTTGGTTAAAGCACTGCAAACATCAACCAAACATGGCGTGGCAACGCCAGCCGGTTGGCAGCCCGGCGATAAAGTGATTGTGCCCCCACCGGCTACCGCCGCTGAAGCGGAAGCGCGTTTCAACAGTGGTGAGTTTGAGTGTGTTGATTGGTATTTCTGCAAAAAATCACTGTAAACATCCCTGTGATGGTTTTGATTTAATCATGCCCCGTTAGCGGGCGCAGCAATAAAGCCCGAGTATTCGGGCTTTATTTTTGGGCGGAACACCTTACTTTTTGGGATTTATCGCCGTGCCGCCGCCAAAATTTCCTGATGCGACAAATGCCAGCAATTCTTGCAATTGGGTTTGGGTGCGCTGCCCCATAAAGTAAAACGGTTTGCCATCGGTTGCTTGGAATACCACGACGGGGATTCCCGCGAGGTTTTCTCCTTGCAGAATGGATAAATTTTCATCCAGTAAGGTTTGGGTGGCGTTGGTGATGTTTTTTACAGGTTGAATGCCACCGCCGGTATCGTTATCTAAAAAGCCGTAATTGCGCTCACTTTGATGAAATGCGGCCAAGGGGTCGGGCGCTTGAATGATGGCCGCGGCTTTGCCAATAGAGGTGCCACCGAGCAGTGCTAAGGGTACCCAGCGATATTGAAGATCCGGCTGGGTTTTGCGGATTTTAACTAACGAATCATAAACGTTATGGCAATAGGGGCAGTTAGGATCAAAAAAAACATAAATGATTTTGCTGCCCTCACCCTCTTGAATCCAGCGGGAAGCGTTCAAATTGCTCATTAAATGCGCAGCGGTGACCCGATCGGCATTGGCCGCGAAACACCCGGCGCTGAAAAAGGCGAAAGTAAGTGCGATTAAGCCAAGCTGTCGGGCTTTGTATTTTACGGCGTGCGTCAAGGATGAAATTAACGCGAGTTTTGCAAAGCGGGTATTTAGATTCATAAACTGCCTGCCGGAAATGGTGAAAGGTTAAATTAGGCGGGTTTTTTACTTAAATCCAGTTCATCGTCATCCAGTGTGGGGAGTTTTTTGGGCTCTGGGAGTGTGGCCGATTGCTGGCGGGCAATTTCTGCATCCAGCAGCGCATCAATATCATCTAAATCAAGATTGAAGTCGGTGGTGCTCTCAATCGGTTTGGGGAGTTCGATTTCATCCAAATTAATTAACGTTTCAATCATGGGCGGTTTTGCCGCAGCAATTGCGTTGGCAGCTTGATCAAGGGGGCGGGCGACGGGCGGCGATACGGGCTCTGGTGCCGGTTTTATTGCCTCGGGTTCGATGCGTGCGGGTGGTTGAGCGCTCAACGCCGCCTCAGATGCCTGATCGACTGGGGGCATCAAGGATTGTGACACCGCGCTCGGGAGCGCATCACTTGGGGTGGTTTCATCCAAAGCGTCGATAAAAATAATGCCATTGGCCATAGCCTCATCGGCGCTTCGTTTGGCCGCGCTCATATCTAAACCGGCATCGGTTGCCTGCAGATACAGCAAAGCGCGCAAAATTTGGGGGACTTTGTAATCGGCATCCACGCCGAATTTGCGGCCATATTCGCTGACGATAATGCTCACCGATTTTAACGCTTCGGCTAATTGAGCCGATCGCTCACGCTCGGCGTGGAGGCTTGCGGCTAACTCGTGCTGTAATTGCGCCACCGCTTGTGTTTGTGTTTCAGTTGGTGTGGATTCTAGCGGGGTGGCGGGGCTGCGGAAAATAGCTGCAATTTGATGTAAATCATTGTGCCGTATCGTCATTATTTCACGCGTGGCTTGCCTCAGCCCATCGGGTGAGGGGGTCAACCAAGGCGCTACCAACTCGCCGATTAAATCAAAACTGCGCTGCTCATAATCGGCTAATTCTTGCTCGGTGAGCGGCTGATCGGGGCGGAGCGCCGAATAATGTTGATTGAATGTTTCGGTCGCATTCTCGGCTAGGCGGTCGCGTTCATCCAGTAAAAAACGGGCGGCTTTAATGCGCCTTCGACGGAATATCATCGCAAGGATGCCCACAATCAAGGCAAACAAAAAAAATACCACCGCCAATTCAGTCGCGAGGATGGCCCAGTTGGGGGTGAAAATACTGCCCTCGTTTAAGGCGGGCGGGGTGATGGCTGCGCTATGCGCCAACGAAGTGACCGGTGTGGTGGGGGAAGTCATTGCGTTTTCGCCTCGTTAAGCAGTTGGATGGTTTGGCGACGGGTGGATCTTTTCCACAGCCAAAAGCCAAGCCCAATAAATAAAAATAAAGCGGCATTGATTGATCCGATCAGCCACCAATTGATTTGGGTGCCTGGGTTACCCTGACCGATTTTGGCCGCCTGCGGGGGCAAGGGGGCGGGCGATACCATTGATGTGGGGGTGAGGCTGAACGGAGCCAATTCAAGCGTGATGGCACGGTGTGTGGTGAGTGTGGCGTTGAGTGTGGCGTTGAGTGTGCACAAAATGCCATCGGGCGCGGGCGCGGGGATTTGGCTCACGGTTTGGTTGAGCGTGATGTTTACTGCTGTTGTGGCTGGGCTAACCCCAGCGCAGGTCCATTGTCCTCTAATGTGCGCCGTGCTGGGTTCGATGACGGTGGGGTCTTGGGTGATTTGAATGGCGCGTGTTTTGGGCGAATCCCCTGCGGCTAGGGGGGCGGCGGCAGCTTGGCTAATTTGAGTGAGTTGAATCGGTGCTTGGGTCGCCATCGCAAAATTTTGGCGCCAATCGCGTTGAAAGGTAGGGCTAATGGCGGTTGCAACTAGGCTATAAATTCCAGCGGGATCAATCAAATGCAGTTGAAAATTAAAGGCGCCATCGCCGCCGATGATGTCGGGATCTGCACCTTGGTCATTGAGTTTAATTTTTTGAATCAGTTCTTGATCGCGGCGCTCCTCGATGTTGGCGTTAATCACTTGAGTAAGCGCAGGCTGGGTGATGGGCTGATTAAAATTGGTGAGCATCAGTGCGCCATTTATTTGTTCGCCGGGGTAAATCCGGGTTGGGATGGCGCTCACTTGCAGCTTAAGGTCGGTAATAATGAGCGCGCGGTTATCGGGATCTAGCGCGCCGATAATTTGCCATTGGCCGGCTGGGGGCTGCTCGATTGTAATGAGATCACGGCCACCGCTGGCATCCCAATGCCAGCCGGCGAGGGTTTTGCTTTTGGCCTCGTCAACTATTTGGCCTTCGGGTGTTTTAAGACTGGTGGGGAGATTCGATTGCGCGCGGAAGGCAAGAATTGTCAATTCTTTGACGGATTTATCAACTAGGAATTTGTTGTCTTTGAGCGGCAAACCATCACGGGGCGCTGCGGCCTCAAAAATTTTCAAAAAAGCGCGTTGCAGCGCATCGGCCGAATCGGCTTCGACAAAAAGCCCCCCGGTATCGGCGGCAATTTTAGCCAACAAAGCCCGATCGGCATCCTGTGATAGTGCAATGGTGTGCACACGGATATGTTCGGCGCGCAGCTGCGGCAGGATTTTTTCTAGAAGTTCGGCTTGCGCCCGTGCGTTGATATTTTTATCGGGTGAAATATCGACCATGCCATCGGAAAGCAGCAAAATATTGCGATCTGTGCCCGTGGCCCAGTTTTGCGCCGCTGCGGTTAGGGCGTGGGGAATATCGGTGAAGGGCTCGTTTGAGCGGATTTTCGCGGCAGTGTCGCGCACCTGCGCTTTAATCGCCGTGCGGGCCGATTGTGTGGGCAACATGGGGGTGACTTTGTCGCCAAAAAACCAAATGCCAATTTGTGCCGACGGCGGGAGTAAATCACCCAATAAACGCAGGGCAGGGCGGCGAAGGTTGGTGGGGTCGGTTTGTTTCATGCTGCCAGAAACATCAATCAATACATGAAGTTCCGGTGGGCTGCTGGCTTGCGCCATCCCCAAAAAACTGCTGCACCCAAACAGGGTGAGCACGATAAAAAATCGCAGCCGGGCACACAAAACGCGCATACTCTGTCCACCTTCGGATTCGATACGGGGTTGCGGCACTGGCATCCGTCCCTTAATTTGATTGATAATACCCGCACATTTTAACGTTAAGTCACTTGGATAAAGTAAAGCTCGTATGGCGCAATATATATTTACGATGAACGGTGTGGGCAAATTAGTTCCGCCGAAAAAATTCATTCTCAAAGATATCTACCTCAATTTCTTCCCGGGCGCCAAAATTGGCGTGCTCGGCTATAACGGTGCGGGCAAATCGACGTTGCTGCGCATTATGGCGGGCGTGGATACCGATATTGTCGGTGAGGCGCGCCCGCAACCCGGCATTAATATCGGCTACTTAAAACAAGAGCCGGATCTTGATCCCACCAAAGATGTGCGCGGTAACGTGATGGATGGCGCCGGCGAAACCGCCCGTTTGCTGCAACGCTACAATGACATAAGCAATGAGTTTGCCAACCCGGATGCCGATTTTGACACGCTCTTGGCTGAACAGGCGGATTTGCAAGATAAAATTGATGCCGCAGGCGGCTGGGATTTAGATCGCAAGCTCGAAATTGCCGCCGATGCGTTGCGTCTGCCGGCTTGGGATGCGGATGTCACCGTGTTATCGGGTGGTGAGCGCCGCCGAGTGGCTTTGTGCCGCTTGCTGGTTTCCAACCCTGACATGCTGATCTTGGATGAGCCAACCAACCACTTGGACGCTGAATCGGTGGCTTGGCTTGAGCGCTTCTTGCAAGAATTTAACGGCACCGTGGTGGCGGTGACGCATGATCGGTACTTCCTTGATAACGTGGCCGGTTGGATTTTAGAGCTGGATCGCGGTCAAGGGATTCCTTTTGAAGGCAATTATTCCGATTGGCTCGATAGCAAGCAAAAACGATTGGCTTTGGAAGAAAAAACCGAATCGGCTAAGCGTAAAGCGATGGAGCAAGAATTGGAGTGGGTGCGGCAAAATCCCAAAGGGCGCCAAGCCAAATCGAAAGCCCGCATGGCGCGTTTTGAGGAGTTGCAAACCGAGGAATTTCAAAAGCGCTCTGAAACCAATGAGCTCTATATTCCGCCCGGACCGCGCTTGGGCGATAAGGTGCTTGAAGTCACCAATTTATCCAAGCAGTTTGGAGATCGGGTGCTGTATCAGGGCTTATCGTTTACCGTGCCCAAGGGCGGTATTGTCGGCATTATCGGGCCTAATGGCGTGGGCAAATCGACGCTTTTTAAAATGTTGATTGGTGAAGAGCAACCTGATTCAGGCGAGATTTCTGTTGGCGAATCGGTACAAATCTCCTATGTGGCGCAAGGGCGCGAAGATTTGGAAAACAATAAAACCGTGTGGGAAGAAATTTCGGGCGGATACGACATCATCACCGTAGGCAAATATGAAATGCCGTCGCGGGCTTATTTGGGGCGCTTTAACTTCAAAGGCCAAGATCAGCAAAAATTCATGAAGGATTTATCGGGCGGTGAGCGCAATCGCGTCCACCTAGCCAAGCTTTTAAAATCCGGTGGTAACGTGTTGCTGCTCGATGAGCCCACCAACGATTTGGATATTGAAACGCTGCGCGCGCTGGAACAGGCTATTTTGGAATTTCCGGGTTCCGCCTTGGTGATTTCGCATGATCGCTGGTTCTTAGATCGCATCGCAACCCATATTTTAGCGTTTGAAGATGATGGTTCCGTTGTGTTTTTTGAAGGCAACTTTCAAGATTACGAGGCGGATCGTCATCGGCGTATCGGTTCGGATGCCGATCAGCCCCACCGCATAAAATATACCCGGTTGGCGAGTTAATCGTTTCTTTTACAAGGAGTTTGTATGTCGAATCCCGCTTTAGAGCAGGCGATTATCAATAAAATCATGGAGAAAGGCATTTCGCTGCCTGTATTGCCTGATGTGGCTATTCGGGCGCGTCGGGTGGCCGAAGCGCCTGATAGCACGATTGGCGAGTTGGTGGATGTCATCGCCCAAGACCCAGCGATTGCGGCGCGCTTGATCCAAGTGGCTAACAGCGCGATGTACCGCGGTGCCCAGCGCATTGATGCCTTGCAACAGGTGATTGCACGAATGGGCATGCGCACGGTAAGCCAATTAATTGTCTCTTTGGCGACGCAGCAGTTATTCACGGCCAAGCATCCTGTGATTAAAAAGGCGATGCAAAACCATTGGTCTTTTTCCGCTCAGGTGGCGGCGTTATCGCATCGTATTGCGCGCGAGCGAACCCACCTTGATGCCGATCAAGCCCTGCTCGCCGGGCTGCTGCATGGGGTGGGCGGAATTCCGGTCATCGTGGTGGCTGAAGATATTCCTAAACTCCAAGAAGCCCCGGCGGTGCTCGATGAGCTGGTACAAAATTTACAACCTCGGTTGGGTTTGAAAATTATGCAAGCATGGGATTTTCCGCCCATGTTTGAATTGGTGGTGCGGGAAGCGGGCAACTTGAACTATCAGCACGAGGGCGCAGCCGATTACGCCGATGTGGTGATTACAGCTATTGCGGCGGCAAAAAATTTATCCCAAACCGCCGAAGGTACGCCCATTGCCTCTGCGGTGCGATTGGGCATGGATTTGGGCGAGAGCCTGATCGATCAAGAAATTGAAGAAGCCATGCGGGCGCTGACCGAAGGGTTTTAATCGATTTCAAATAGATGGTGATGTAACGCGCGGGCCAACTCGGGCGCAAGCTGGCGTTGCAGCTCGGGGGTTAAGGCATGGCCGCTGTCGCTGATAAGGCTAATAGTCCAGCTCGGGATGGTGTTCTCTTGAGCCCGGCCTAGATAATCGCGGTGCAACTTCAGCGCGTTAGTTATATCTTGCAAAACCAAGGCGGCGGGATCATCTATGACATCAATGACGATGCCTCGATGCCCATTTAATTGCAGGGTTTGCCCAATTAAAGGCTCAAGAAGGCGGATAAGCGATGGCGTCATGGGTGCCTCATAAATGATTTGCAGTGGGTCAGGGCGCTTTATGCGCAAGAGGCAACTGGGCAAGAGTTCTTTTTCCGCCTGATGATCCAATCTTAACGCTTTAAAGAAGGATAAGCCGATGCGCTACGAATTGCTTGCGGTTGACCCGTTGTATCAGGGGTTTTTTGCGCTAAATCGGTATCGTTTACGTTTCGAGCTTTTTGCTGGCGGGTTCTCGCCTGACATTGATCGAGAGGTATTTGAGCGCGGGCATGCGGTTGCCGTGCTGCCCTACCATGCCGCCCGCGATGAAGTGATTTTAATTGAGCAATTTCGCCCCGGCGCACTGCAAGCGCCCGGCGGGCCTTGGCTTATGGAAATTGTGGCCGGCATGATTGAGCCTAATGAGTCTGTTGAGGCGGTTGCGCAGCGGGAACTCCACGAGGAGGCGGGTTTAACCACGCACCGCTTAATCCCCATTACACGGTATTGGGTTAGCCCAGGCGGCACAACCGAAAGCATTTATCTTTTTTTGGGCTTAATTGATTCGATGCCGGGGGCGCACTTTTTTGGCTTGCCTGAAGAGCAGGAAGACATCAAGCCGCATGTCATGACGCTTGATGAAGCTTTGGCTCGGGTAGATGCGGGCAGCATTTGTTCTGCCGCCCCAATCATTGCCTTGCAGTGGTTGGCTCGGCACAAGGCGCGGTTTTGAGATGCCTCTTTTTAGGTTGGCTGCCTGCCTATTTTGCGTGCGCTGAGCGCAACACCTTGGTTTTAATGTTCTCTTGTGTGTGTTGCGCCGCCGTAAATTGGTGCAGGCTGCTCAAAATCGGGCAAACGGCGGTCAATCAATTGATGGCGCAATTTTTATTGCCCACGTTGCCGCAACCTTAGACAATCGCTTAACCCATTTTTAGAATTTATGAGGAATACAACATGCTCGAAGCCTATTTGCGCCATCAACAAGAACGCGAGCAACAAGGGGTGCCGCCCAAGGCTTTAACGGCTTTGCAAACGGCGAGTTTGATTGAACTAATTAAAATTCCACCCACGGGCGTGGATGGCGATTATTTGCTGTATTTACTTACCGAATGCGTGCCGCCGGGGGTAGATGAAGCGGCCTATGTTAAAGCCGCATTTTTAACCGATTTGGCGCAAGGCAAGGCCAGATCGCCGTTGATTGATCGGGTGCAGGCGGTGCATTGGCTTGGCACCATGATTGGCGGTTACAACATTGATCCGTTGATAGCCCTGCTTGATGATGAGGTGGTGGGCGATGCAGCAGCCGAGGCGCTCAAGGGCACCGTGCTCGTGTATGACGCGTTTCGCGATGTGGAAGATAAAATGCGCGCGGGTAGCGCGCGGGCACGCGCGGTGATTGAATCGTGGGCTGCGGCCGAATGGTTCTTAAACAAACCCGTGTTGGCAGAAGAAATCACCGTCACCGTGTTCAAAGTGCCGGGCGAAACCAACACCGATGATTTATCCCCCGCGCAAGATGCTTGGAGTCGTCCGGATATTCCACTGCACGCGCAGCAGATGCTCGGCAGCAAAATGCCGGGTGGCTTGGCCTTAATTGAAACCTTAAAAGCCCATGGCCACCCTGTGGCGTATGTCGGCGATGTGGTGGGCACAGGTTCATCGCGCAAATCGGCTATCAATTCAGTGCAATGGACGATGGGGCGCGATATTGCTCATGTGCCGAATAAACGCACGGGCGGTGTGGTGTTGGGCAGTAAAATCGCGCCGATTTTTTTTAATACCGCTGAAGATTCCGGCGCTTTGCCGATTGAGGTGAATGTTGATCGGCTGGAAACGGGCGATGTGGTCACCCTGCGCCCCTATGCGGGTGAGTTGCTTAAAAATGGGCAAGTGATTGAAAGATTTGAGCTTAAACCCGCCACCTTGCCTGATGAAGTGCGGGCGGGTGGGCGCATTATGCTCATTATTGGCCGCGCCTTAACCGATCGCGCGCGTGCGGCTTTAGGCTTGCCCAGTTTTGATGTGTTTCGCCGCCCCGTTCAGCCCAAAGATTCCGGCAAAGGCTATACATTGGCGCAAAAAATGGTCGGCAAAGCCTGTGGCGTGGCGGGCGTGCGCCCGGGTACTTACTGCGAGCCGCGCATGGCGACCGTGGGCAGCCAAGATACCACGGGGGCTATGACCCGCGATGAGCTCAAAGAGCTGGCCTGCTTGGGTTTTTCGGCAGATTTAGTGATGCAATCGTTTTGCCACACCGCGGCTTACCCTAAGCCTGTGGATATTGCGCTCCAACATGAATTGCCTGAGTTTATCAGCACGCGCGGCGGGGTCTCGCTGCGCCCGGGTGATGGCGTCATTCACTCATGGCTTAACCGGATGATTTTGCCGGATACCGTCGGCACGGGTGGCGATTCACACACGCGCTTCCCCATTGGTATCTCGTTTCCGGCGGGCTCGGGGCTTGTTGCGTTTGCCGCAGCTCTGGGTGTGATGCCGCTGGATATGCCCGAATCAGTGCTGGTGCGCTTTAAGGGCGAAATGCAGCCTGGCATTACGCTGCGCGATTTGGTGAATGCCATTCCATATGTCGCTATTTCGCGGGGCTTGATGACGGTCGAGAAAAAGGGCAAGAAAAACGTCTTTAATGGTCGCGTGCTGGAAATCGAAGGCCTGCCCAATCTTAAAGTGGAACAAGCCTTTGAATTTGCCGATGCCAGCGCCGAGCGTTCCGCCAATGGCTGCACTGTGCACTTAGGCAAAGAGCCAATCATTGAGTTTTTGAACAGCAACATCACCTTGTTGCACTGGATGATTGCCAACGGCTACGAAGATAAACGCACCCTCGCGCGGCGCATTGAGGCCATGCAAAAATGGCTCGAAGATCCGGTATTACTCGAGCCGGATGCGGATGCCGAGTACGCCGAAATCATCGAAATTGATCTGGCCACCATCACAGAGCCGCTACTCGCCTGCCCGAACGACCCCGATGACATCAAGCCACTCTCAGCGGTTCAGGGCGCAAAAATTGATGAAGTGTTCATCGGTTCGTGCATGACTAATATCGGCCACTACCGTGCGGCGGGTAAAGTGCTGCAAGCGCATGGTGGCGCGGTACCGACCCGATTATGGATTGCGCCGCCCACGCGGATGGATGAGCATCAGCTCATCGAAGAAGGCTATTACAGCATTTTTGGTCAATCGGGTGCGCGCACCGAAATGCCCGGTTGCTCGTTGTGCATGGGTAACCAAGCGCGGGTGGCCGATGGTGCAACTGTGGTTTCCACCTCAACCCGCAATTTCCCCAATCGCATGGGTAAAGATACTTTTGTCTATTTAGCTTCGGCCGAGCTTTCTGCTGTCGCCTCGATTCTCGGGCGCTTGCCGACGGTGGCGGAATATCAAACCCATGTCGCCGGTTTAAAACCGCTGGCCTCGGATATTTACCGCTATTTGAATTTCAATGAGATTGCTGCCTATCAAAAGGAAGCCACCAAAGGCTTACAGATGATTCAAGACATTCCGGTTATTACAATGTAATGCTCTGCAGCCGAGACATCATCACGATGCCACCCGCCGATTGAATTCAAGCATCCCCCGACATTCAAGGGGGATTTTTTTGGGTTTTAGCAGCTTTTTGTGGCGGCTTGGGCGCGGTGTGTTTAATACACCGCGTCGTGATACACGCTTTGCACATCTTCCACGTCATCAAGCATGGCGAGCAGACGCTCCATAATGGCAATATCGTCGCCGGTTAATGGGGTGGATGTTTTTGGCACGAATTGAATTTCATCCACCTCAAAATCGATCTCGCCAAACGCAGTTAGGAGCGCGTGGCGGGCTTTGCCATATTCAGATTGCGGCACAAACACCGTGACCATGTCGCCATCGGTTTCGATGTCGGTCACGTCCACATCATCAGTTAGAAGCGCTTCGAGTACCGCATCTTCGGTGCCCTTAAAGGCAAAAATAGCCGCGTGATCGAACTGGTGCATCACGGTGCCAGGCGTGCCTAATTTGGTTTTTGTTTTGGTAAAGCAATTGCGCACATCGCCGATGGTGCGGTTGGGGTTATCAGTTAAGCAATCCACCAACACGATGCTGCCGCCGGGACCAAAACCTTCATAACGAGCAGGGCTAAAATCCTCGCCCGTGCCGCCTTTGGCTTTTTCGATCGCTTTTTCGATGACATGCGCGGGGACTTGATCTTTTTTCGCCCGCTCAATCATGCTGCGCAGCGCCAAATTACCGGCGGGGTCGTATCCGCCATTTTTAGCGCATACATACAGCTCGCGGCCATAGCGGCTATAAACTTTGGTTTTTGCATCGGCCGTTTTGGCCATCGATTGTTTGCGGTTTTGGTAGGCGCGACCCATTGCCGTTGTGCTCCGGTAAATATAAGGGCGTAATAATACCGCAAAGCTGCGCGTTTGCCTGACCGAATAAGATGGCGATGTGCGAAAATCAATGCTCTATGAATGCCTAAAGGAGGCCTTTGATGTCCCAATTTTTACCGCGTACCCTATCCTTTGCCGCCCCCTTAAGCACCGCGTGTGTGCTTATTTTGGCGACATTAAGTTTGGCAGGATGTGGCGCTGGCGGCACGGCCACTCAAGCGGCTGCTGAGGCACAAGCGGCCAAAGCGGCTAAACAGAATTTAGATTCTGCCAAGGCGCAAATTAAGGCCGCTGAACAGCTCGATAATCAACGCTTAAAGCAAGCTGAGTCACAATAATGCCACCCGTGGACACAGAAAATCGTCCCTTTTGGCAACGCAAACGCTTATCGCAAATGACCAAAGCGGAGTGGGAATCTTTGTGTGACGGCTGCGCTAAGTGCTGTCTGCAAAAAATTGTGGATGATGAGGACGATGAACAAGAAGTGTTCTACACCGAACTTGCCTGCGATTTACTGGATTTGGGCACGTGCCGGTGTGGCGACTACGCCCACCGCCAAATCCGCGTACCTACGTGTGTGTGGTTAAAGCCCGAGGATTTAGACGAATTTCATTGGCTGCCCGCTACCTGCGCGTATCGCCGCCTAGCCGAGGGGCGCGATTTACCCGATTGGCATCCCCTTAAAACCGGCAGGTTGGCTTCGGCGCGCGAAGCCGGATTTGCAGTCACCGGGCGGGCGCGGCATGTGGCGGGCTTAGATGAGGCCGATTGGCCTTTGCACATTGTCGATTGGCCGCTCGAAGAAAGCCCTTAACCTCCAAGGCTCCCCTGCGGCGGGTGGGCTAATCTGTGGTTGGCAGGTCTTGGCTTTCATGGGCAGTTGGCGGCGGGGTAAAAAGGTGACCCACCAAAGTATTGGCAATTAAATCATCCGCCACCACAATATCGGTAGCTCCCGCTCGGCGCAGCAACAAGCCACGGCTATTGTCTTCAGCGGTAACGGCGATGCGTAAATTAGCATTACGGGCATGCGCCATGAGGGTGATAGCCAGTTTTCGATCGGCAGCTTCGCTGGTAACCACGAGCGCTTTGGCAAAATCGATGCCCGCCCGAGTGAAGACTTCATCGTCCAAACCCGCATCGCCCTGGACAACGAGCAACCCCTGTTCAGATGCCTGATTGGCCAGATCTTCCCGCTTCTCAATAATCACCACGTTTTCATCAGGCGCTAATCGCTGGGTAACCAGTCGACCTAAGGGGCTGTAACCAATCACAATGACGTGATTACGCAGCGTTTCAAACGTCTGACTCATTTGGTGGTTCTCACGGTTGATGGCGACAATGGGATTGGTTAACCAATTGATGGTTTGGGTAATGGCATAACCCCCTAACACCATGATGCTAAAACTTGCGCCCATCATGAACACTTTTTGCGTGGGGGTGAAGGGGGTAAAGTCACCCAACGTGGTCACAAGATTGGTGGCATTCCACAGCGCATTAAAGAGTTTTTCAGGCCACGGCGCGGTGCTAGGGTCGAGCGCTGCTAAGCCGAGTGCGGTGCTGGCGAGAGTGATAGCAAATAGGCTAATTAAGCGCACAAGCTGCGCCCGACGCAAGCGGGTATCGTGTTGCGCGCGGCGAACATAAGCTAAGCGATAGATGGGCATGAATTAGAATTGCTTACCATTAGCTGCACTTACCGCAGCCGGGTGCGGTGCTTGAACTGGGCGGCTGCATTCGAAATCGAAGTGAGGGCGGCACGTTTTTAATCTCCTAGGGCAAAAAACATTATCACGTCCAAGCGCAAAATATTTAATAAATCAATAGGCTGATAATTTAGTGTTTTGTTTCGAACAAAGGATAACCTTTGTGTTTTGCTGCACAGCACCCCACCCCTGCCCCAGGGAGAGCGGTATCCCGTTGTCACTTTGCCGGCGACTCTCTTAGGTATGCCGTACACACCTGCAGCCCATCTTGCTCTGGCGAAGTTATGTCCCTATCGTGGGATTCATTAATCAACTTGAGCATAATTTCGACCGGCCTAAACAAGCATCATAGTGAGAAATTAGGCTTTTTTGAGTTTTTTCGAGTGCGCTACGCATCACTGAGATCACAAGCTACAATCCCCCACACCGGCACACCCCAAAAGGGAATTCTTCAACCCACTAAGCGTATACGACACGTGCAGTGACCATAACATATAACGACCCTAGCGTGACTATGCGCAGGCCTTTTTACTATGATGGGTTAGATGATGGGTATAAAATTCAGGCAATAAAAAACCCATGTAAAACATAGGCTTATTTTGATTTGTGACGGAGCGATAGGCCGCGACCTATCAGTCCAATCTAATGTAACTCTGTGCAATTCTTGTAAAAATAAACACATAAAATCAACTGTTTATTAAATCAGCTAGTCCAACTACATTTAAATCAGAACAGCCAAATCTTGCTCCAAGTGGTGCACTGGATGGTACACCGGTTTATGGCGGAGAAGCTAAATTATGGCGGTTATTACGGATGCAAAAGCGCGGAACATGAAGCCCACAGATGGGCTTTTGTCGCATGGCGGAGTGACTGGCCTCGCACTTGAGCCATCAAAGACCAAAGGGCATGGCAAATGGATTATGCGATACACAAGCCCGGTAACCCAGAAACGCCGCAAAGCCGGTTTGGGCGCTTATCCTGAGGTCGGTATTGCTGAAGCCGGCAAAAAAGGCATGTCATTCCGTGAGCAGTTGACCGAAGGCATCGATCCGCTGGAACTCAAGGCAGTGGCTGCACAGGAAGCGGTAAAAGCGGCTGTTGTGCCGTTATTCAAAGATGCCGCTGAAACCGTGTATGCCGAACTTAAAGTAGGTTGGAAGAATGCGAAGCACCAAGCCCAGTGGATCACTACGCTGAGAGCCTATGCCGTACCCATCATTGGTGAAATCCCGATCGATCAATTGGAGCCCCGGCATATTGCGGATGCCTTGCGGCCAATCTGGCTCTTAAAGCCCGAAACCGCCAGTCGTTTGAAGCAACGGATTCATGCGGTTCTGGCTTGGGGCTGGGCGCATGGGTACTGCAAATCTAATCCGGTTGATGTGGTCGGGCACCTGCTGACGCAGCAACAGAGTAAGGCCGTGCGGGTTGAACATCAACCGGCTATGCCTTGGCGCGTGATTCCTGAGTTCTGGCAAACCCATTTGGCCGTAGATGATTACAATGTCTCGCGAGCATTGCTTAAATTTTTAATTCTAACCGCTGCCCGTTCTGGCGAAGTGCGCGGCATGACTTGGGCGGAAGTCGATTTCGAGCAAAAAATCTGGACAATCCCCGCCGAGCGCATGAAAGCCAAATTCCAGCATCGCGTACCGTTATCTCAAACCGCCATCGAACTCCTTAAAAAAACAGCAAGCCTTTGGCAGTGAATTGGT
This sequence comes from Halothiobacillus sp., assembly GCA_023255735.1. Lineage (GTDB taxonomy): Bacteria > Pseudomonadota > Gammaproteobacteria > Halothiobacillales > Halothiobacillaceae > Halothiobacillus. Next base: position 215,469 of record JAGDVP010000028.1, read on the forward strand.
ATTCCCCTCGATTCGCGCCCAAAAGATCGTCACAGATATGACTATGACGATGTTCCTGCGTGGCGTTGATGCCCCAAGCGATACACCAAAACGCACAGCCACCGCCCACGGCTTTCGATCGAGCTTTCGAGATTGGTGCAGTGAAAACAACTATCCCCGAGATCTGGCCGAACGCGCTTTGGCGCATACCGTGCAGAACAAAGTCGAAGCGGCTTATCACCGCACCGATTTATTGGAGCAACGCCGACCCATGATGGAAGCGTGGGAAGCGTTTGTCGTGCAACGGAAGAAAACCGGTGAAGAAGCTGAGCAAGAAGCTCTAAAACATATATTCAAACCACGCGCACGATCAGATTAACGGCACACGGATGCAATTTATGTATATGGGTGTAATATACAAACATGATTAATTGGACACGGGTTACCGGCTTTGACTGGGATGATGGCAATAGCCGCAAAAGCGCAGACAAGCATCAAGTTAGCCAATCGGAGGCTGAACAAGTGTTTTTCAATCAGCCATTGCTGGTTTTGCAGGATGAAAAGCATAGCGGCGCCGAAATCCGGCTGCATGCCTTGGGAAAAACGGATGAATCCCGATTGCTGCACATCACGTTTACCCTACGTGCCGATCAAACCTTGATTCGCATTATTTCCGCACGAGACATGCACAGCAAAGAGAGGTCTGCATATGAACAAGCATAAAGACAAACCGCCCGTCTTCGCGACAGAGCACGAGGAACGGCAATTCTGGGAGCAAACTGATTCCAGCGATTTTATTGATTGGAGCAAGGCGCAGCGCGTAACCCTGTCTAATCTCAAACCGTCCACTAAAACCATATCCTTACGACTGCCAGAAATGCTCCTTGATCGCATCAAGATTGAAGCTAACAAACGGGACATGCCCTATCAGTCTCTAATCAAAGCATGGCTGGTTGACGTTATAGAAAAACACAATCACCTGCGTTAGCATGAACTTCATGATCAGAATGCTACTTAACTCGGCAAGTGCCATGATTTTGAAGTGAGATGATGTCACCCCAAATACGAGCGCAAAAAGCATCGATCCCTTGCTATTGAATGGGATAATTCTACGCATAACTCCCCTATGGTATGAGCAGATAAAAATCCCTTGCATGCAAGCAAATTTGAATCAAATAACCAATAAAACACCTCTGTTTTACCGGGTGTAAAAACACCTGAATTCTGGTTATTAATATTATTATATTACATTAGGTTATAAGCTTCATTTGAAGCATGCTAATTATGCCTTATAAATACCATAAATTATTAAACCCTAATAAAACCAACACCGCATCAATCACCTCTAGATCAAATTAAATCTTAGAATTTAACAAATCAATAGAGGCCTAATCTAGTTTAATAAATCATAAAATCTATGTCATTAAAACATTAACAGGCTGCTGAAAAACCTCATCTTTAAGTTTTTCAGCCATACCGAATCCGGTTCACGCCCGGACTCGGTATACGCAAATCAATCACTTACATGATTAATTTGCGCGCGGTACATCCCTGCACCGCTTTAACACAACCCATTGCTGCACACGAATAAAGCAACACTTATGCTAGAGCATTATAGGTAATTAATCATGAAAAACAACAACATGCATAATAACATGAGCTACAGCAGTTTAAACCTTGAAATGGGCATAGCTTTTAACTTAAAGGATGATGAAAGATTAATCATAACCAAGCGTTTAGACAACTATCTTTCGAAAATTCAAGCATTTGTCGATGCAATAGATCATAGCTCAGATGGGGTTGCATTCTCATTTACAAGAGACCGATTCAATAACCTTAAACTTAAAGCACACAAACCACGGTAATCCCCCCATTTTTAGCAGTAGCCAAAAGCGGAGTTAAGCGGTCATCGCCAATTTCTGCATTGGTGTGATGCCACCGTCTGCCCCGCCCCAAAGTGCAGGCAGCCATTGGGATGGCATGATTAGGTTGGGCGCGGAGGCAACAGCGGTCAGAAAACCATCCAGCTCTGAAATATTAAGCACGGAATCATCGGTACCATTGTCACGCAGGAGTTGATCTAGCGTATCCAGCTCCGTTTCAGTTAAAGGGGTATTAAACATAGGCTGGGCTCGAATTAAATTGAATATTGCTTGGTTGGGTGGAGGCGGGCAGCGCCTATGGGCTCAATTATCCAGGTTGTGAAATCAACATTCACGCGTTTTTGCTCTTTTAGCACGCGCTTAGCTTTTGAAACACCGAGCAAACTTGTACTATCCGTGCCTCAATTATTATGTTTTTCAAAGTTTTTATCGTTATATCAGGATGCCGCCGTCTTCATTGTGGCGCAAATACTCGCTGGCTTTGTGCCGTGTCGAAAACGTAAAGTGCGGATCGGGGGATTGACCACCGGCGCGCGCTTTGAGCAAATAACCACCTTCGAATTGAAATAGGAACAACCCCATGACCAGCCTCCAACAACGTGCCGAACTGCAACGCCGAATCTGGCAAATCGCCAACGAGGTGCGCGGCGCGGTCGATGGCTGGGATTTCAAGCAATATGTTTTGGGTACGTTGTTTTATCGCTTTATCAGTGAACACTTCGCTGCTTACATTGAAGGCGGTGATGAGAGCGTCCACTATGCCGAGCTGCCCGATAGCGTTATCACGGCTGACATTAAAGACGATGCGATTAAAACCAAGGGTTATTTCATCTACCCCAGCCAGCTGTTTGCCAAGGTGGCCGCAACAGCCAATACCAACGAAAGCCTAAACACCGACCTGGCCGCCATCTTTGCCGCCATTGAATCGTCTGCCAATGGTTACCCGTCGGAGCGCGACATCAAAGGTCTATTTGCCGATTTTGACACCACCAGCAACCGCCTGGGCAACACGGTGAGGGACAAAAATCTCCGCCTCGCCGCCGTGCTCAAAGGCGTGGCCGAGCTGAACTTTGCCGATTTCGAAGGCAGCAACATCGACCTGTTTGGCGATGCCTATGAATTTTTAATCTCCAACTACGCCGCCAATGCGGGCAAATCGGGTGGCGAGTTTTTCACGCCGCAGCATGTCTCAAAGCTCATTGCCCAGCTTGCCATGCACGGGCAAACCAGCGTTAACAAAATTTACGACCCTGCTTGTGGTTCGGGCTCGCTGTTGCTGCAAGCCAAAAAGCACTTTGACGCGCACATCATCGAGGAAGGTTTTTTCGGGCAAGAGATCAACCACACCACCTATAATTTGGCGCGGATGAACATGTTCTTGCACAACGTCAATTACGACAAATTCAACGTCCAGCTTGGCGATACGCTCACCCAACCGCACTTTGGTGACGACAAACCTTTTGATGCCATCGTCTCCAACCCGCCGTATTCCGTGAAGTGGATAGGCTCGGACGACCCGACGCTGATCAACGACGAACGCTTTGCGCCCGCAGGCGTGCTCGCGCCCAAATCCAAAGCCGACTTTGCCTTTGTGCTGCACGCGCTGAGTTATCTGTCCAGCAAAGGCCGTGCCGCCATCGTCTGCTTCCCCGGCATCTTTTACCGGGGCGGGGCGGAGCAAAAGATTCGCCAATATTTGGTGGAAAATAATTTTGTTGAAACCATTATTTCACTCGCGCCCAACCTGTTTTTTGGCACCACCATCGCGGTCACCATTCTGGTGCTCTCCAAACACAAGCCCGATACCCACACCCAGTTTATTGACGCCAGCGGCCTGTTCAAAAAAGAAACCAATAACAACACCCTCACCAACGCGCACATCGAACACATCATGCAGGTGTTCGATAACAAAGCGGATGTCGAACACTTTGCCAAATCGGTGAGCTTTGATGCCATCGCCGCCAACGGCTACAACCTCTCGGTTTCAAGCTATGTAGAGGCCCAAGACACCCGCGAGGTGGTAGACATTGCAAAGCTCAACGCCGAGCTGAAAACCACCGTGGCCAAAATCGACCAGCTGCGCAAAGAGATTGATGCCATCGTCGCGGAGATTGAGGGCGAGGGGCGGGAGGCATGAGCGACAACGCACGGACATTACCCATTGGCTACGCCGGGTTACTGACCGACATCAAGCAACGCGTTCGCCACGCTCAGACGCGCGCTGTACTGGCCGTCAATGCCGAGCTGATCCGGCTTTATTGGGAAATCGGCGCGCTAATCAACAGCCGCCAGCAACAGGAAGGCTGGGGCACTGGCGTGATTCCGCGCCTTGCGCGAGACCTGCATAACGAATTGCCCGAAGAAAAAGGGTTTTCCGAGCGCAATATCAAACGCATGCTAGCCTTCCACCGCGAATACCCGCTGCTGAACTTTATGCCACAAGCCGTGGCACAAACGGATGCCATCGCAGAAGTGCCACAAGCTGCGGAACTTTTCCCGGCGGAGCTGCTACAGGCAGTACCTTGGGGGCATCACGCCGAACTGATGGCCAAGGTCAAAGATTTGCCCACTCGTCGCTGGTACATGCAGGCCGCCGTCCAAAATGGCTGGAGCCGCAACATCCTGGTCATGCAGATCGAATCTGCCGCGCACCAGCGGCAAGGGCGTGCCACCAGCAACTTTGCCAGCCGCCTGCCAGCGCCCGACTCCGACTTGGTGCAGCAAGCCCTCAAAGACCCCTATCTGTTTGACTTCTTGACCCTCGAACCGGGGTTTCACGAGCGAGAACTCGAAACCGGTCTGGTCGCCCATCTGGAAAAATTTTTGCTGGCGCTCGGGCAAGGCTTTGCCTTCGTTGGGCGGCAATATCACCTGGATATTGGCGATCAGGATTTCTACATCGATCTGCTGTTTTATCACCTCAAACTGCGCTGCTATGTGGTGATCGAGCTCAAGCGCGGCGATTTCAAGCCCGAATACGCGGGCAAGATGAATTTCTATTGCAGCGTGGTGGATGAGCAACTTCGCCACGCAACCGACCAGCCCACCATCGGCCTGATCCTGTGCCAACAGCCCAACCGCGTGCTAGCCGAATACGCGCTGCGCGGTGTGGATAAGCCCATCGGCGTTTCCAGCTACCAACTCACCCGCGCCCTGCCAGCGAATCTTGAGAGCAGCCTGCCCAGCATCGAACAGATCGAGCGGGCGTTGCAGGGGGGCGAGGCATGAGCAGCATGAACTATTTGGAAAAGCTGCTGGATGGGGTTGAGGTGGAGTGGAAGGCGTTGGGGGATGTGGCTGAAATATATGGCGGTCTTACTGGAAAAAGTAAATCTGATTTTGAGGGTGGCAATGCAAAATTTATTTCATATAAAAATATATTTGCCAATATCGCTGTTGACTTTAATGCTCTCGAATACGTCAAGGTATCTGATACTGAAAATCAGCATGAGGTTAAATATGGTGATGTTTTATTTACAGGATCATCTGAAACGGCTGATGAGGCGGGTATGTCTTCATCTGTCACGACACGGTTTGAAGCCTCTGTTTATTTAAATAGCTTTTCATTTGGTGTTAGATTTAATGAAAATACCCCGCTAACTCCTGAGTTTTCGAAATATTTATTTCGCAGTCATTTCATGCGTTCTGAAATTGCGAAAACTGCAAGTGGTGTAACTCGCTTCAATATTTCGAAGGAGCGTTTTAGGAAAATACAAATCCCCATCCCCTGCCCAGACAACCCCAAAAAATCGCTGGAAATCCAGGCCGAAATCGTCCGCATACTCGATACCTTCACCGAGCTGACCGCCGAGCTGACCGCCGAGCTGACCGCCCGCAAAAAGCAATACGCCTACTACCGCGACCAGTTGCTCAGTTTTGAAGAGGGGGAAGTGGAGTGGAAGGCGTTGGGGGTGATTGGTGAAGTTCGCATGTGCAAACGAATTTTGAAGTCTCAGACATCATCTGAGGGTGAAATTCCATTTTATAAAATTGGCACATTTGGCAAAGAACCTGATGCTTATATTCCTAGAAGTTTATTTGAGGAATACAAATCAAAATATAGCTATCCAAAAATTGGCGAAATTTTGATTTCTGCGAGCGGCACCATTGGTCGAACAGTTGTATTCGACGGAGAAGATGCCTATTTTCAAGATAGCAATATTGTTTGGATTGAAAATGATGAAAGTGTTGTCTTGAACAAATTCTTGTTCTACTTTTACAAAATCGCAAATTGGGAGGTTTCTGAAGGCGGAACAATTCAACGGCTTTACAACGATAACTTGCGGAAACTACTAATCCCCATCCCGTTTCCAAACGACTCGAAAAAGTCGCTTACAGAGCAAGCCCGCATTGTCGCCATCCTCGACAAATTTGACGCGCTGACCAACTCGCTGACCGAAGGTTTGCCGCGTGAAATCGAGCTGCGGCAGAAGCAGTATGAGTATTACCGCGATTTGTTGCTTGCATTTCCGAAAGATGAAGGAACCACAGATGAACGCAGATGAACACAGATTCGATTCGTTAAATTTGATTTCGGAAAAAATTATTGGCTGTGCGTTTACTGTATCAAACTTACTTGGTGCGGGTTTTCTTGAAAAAGTGTACCAAAACGCTTTGGTAATAGAGCTATTGAACACAGGGCTTGAGGTGGAAAAAGAAAAGGCGATTACGATTACTTACAAAGGAAGCATAGTCGGTGAGTATTTCGCTGACATTTTAGTCAATAGGGAAATAATCATCGAAACCAAAGCAGTACAGTCCCTCAATGAAATACACCAGGCGCAACTATTAAACTATCTGAAAGCCACCCAGCTACCCCTAGGTTTGCTCATCAATTTTGGCACCCCTAAAGTTCAAATCAAAAGAATGTTAAATAGTAAATAATGATCAATCCTAACTC
>JAGDVP010000028.1:222330-222521 GCA_023255735.1 Halothiobacillus sp.
CATCTGTGTGTATCCGTATTCATCTGTGGTTAAATTAAAATAGGTTTGCTCATCAGTTTTGGCACCCCTAAACTTCAAATCAAAAGAATGTTAAATAGTAAATAATGATCAATCCTAACTCCATCTGTGTGTATCCGTATTCATCTGTGGTTAAATTAAAATAGGTTTGCTCATCAAATCTGTGTGTATCG
>JAGDVP010000028.1:222621-230762 GCA_023255735.1 Halothiobacillus sp.
GTATTCATCTGTGGTTAAATTAAAATAGGTTTGCTCATCAAATCTGTGTGTATCGGTGTTCATCTGTGGTTAAATTAAAATAGGTTTGCTCATCAAGTCTGTGTGTATCGGTGTTCATCTGTGGTTAAATTAAAATAGGTTTGCTCATCAAGTCTGTGTGTATCGGTATTCATCTGTGGTTAAATTAAAATAGGTTTGCTCATCAAATCTGTGTGTATCGGTGTTCATCTGTGGTTAAATTAAAATAGGTTTGCTCATCAAATCTGTGTGTATCGGTGTTCATCTGTGGTTAAAAAAGGAAATAAATGACTAACTACACCCCCATCGCCGATTTGTTGCTCCGCTTCCCTAAGCCACAAGAGGTTGTTTAACGTGGCTTATACACCGCCTTTTAACATTACCAGCGAGATCGTCAATCTGGTCGCCGACATTAGCCAGGAGGTGGGCAGGCTGGATGCCAGTGCGTTAAATAGCTCGCCGCAGTTGCGCAAACAAAACCGCATTAAAACCATCACTGGCACACTGGCAATTGAAGGCAATACCTTAACCGAGGCGCAGATTACGGCGATTGTGGAGGGTAAAGCGGTGTTGGGGGATGTACGCGAGCTGGCCGAGGTGCAAGGCGCGATTGCGGCTTATGAGGCGTTACCCAGTTTGAAGCCTGACAATATCGGTGACTTGCTTGCCGCCCACGGGTTCATGATGTCGGGCATTTTGATGAATGCGGGTGCGTTTCGTAGCCAAGCTGTCGGCATTCATAAAGGCAATGTGGTGCATCATGTGGCGCCACCGGCGCATCAGGTGTCGGGCTTGATGGCTGAGCTGATGCAGTGGTTGACGCAATCACGCGATCATCCGTTAATCACCAGCAGTGTGTTTCATTATGAATTTGAGTTTATCCACCCATTTAGCGATGGCAATGGTCGTATGGGGCGCTTATGGCAAACCTTGATTTTATCGAAGTGGCATCCGCTGTTTTTGTCCTTGCCGCTGGAGAGCGTGATTAAAGATTATCAAGCGCAGTATTACCAAGCCTTGGAGCAGGCTGACCAGCAGGCCGATAGCACGCCGTTTGTGCATTTTATGCTCTCAGTCATAGCCGAAACCTTGGCACAAAACGCCCCTGTAAACGCCCCTGTAAACGCCCCTGTAAACGCGCTGGTGGATGTTACGGGGCTGAAAACAGCGGATGCACTCGTCGCTTTACTGACCGCTAACCCACAGCTGACGCGCCAGCAACTAGCCGATACCTTAGGCAAAGACTTGCGCACCATTGGCCGCGCTATCGCTAAATTACAGCGCATGGACACTATCAAACGCATAGGCTCGGATAAAACCGGCCATTGGGAAATTATCAATGACTGACTACACACCCATCGCCGAATCGAATAACTTTATCGTTCTGGATAAATACACCAAGGAATGGAAAGTTAGCGAAACCTACCAAAGCGAAGATGCGCTGGAGCGGGAGTTCATTCAGGATTTGCAGAATCAGGGTTATGAATACCTGCCCGGCCTGAACACGCCGGAAGCCTTGCTCGCCAATGTGCGCGTGCAACTGCAAACGCTCAATAACGTGCAGTTTACCGATGGCGAATGGGCACGCTTTGTGGAAACCTATTTAGACAAACCCAGCGATGGCATTATCGATAAAACCCGCAAGATTCATGACGACTACATCCACGATTTTGTCTTTGACGACGGGCGTATCCAAAACATTTACCTGCTGGAAAAAAAGAACATTGCCCGCAACAAGCTGCAAGTCATCAAGCAGTTTGAGCAAACGGGCAGCCATGCTAACCGCTATGACGTCACCATTTTGGTCAACGGCTTGCCGCTGGTGCAAGTGGAATTGAAAAAACGCGGCGTGGCGATTCGTGAAGCCTTCAACCAAGTGCATCGCTACAGCAAGGAAAGCTTCAACAGCGCCAATTCCTTGTTCAAATATTTGCAGCTGTTTGTGATTAGTAACGGCACCGACAGCCGTTATTTTGCTAACACCACGACGCGCAATAAAAACAGTTTTGATTTCACCATGAACTGGGCGCGGGCAGATAACAGCTTAATCCGCGATCTCAAAGACTTTACCGCCACCTTTTTCCAAAAACACACGCTGCTCAATGTGCTGCTGCATTACTCGGTGTTTGACGTCAGCAACACGCTGCTGGTGATGCGCCCTTATCAGATTGCCGCCACGGAGCGCATCTTGTGGAAAATCAACAGCGCGTATCAGGCCAAGCTATGGAGCCAGCTTGAGGGCGGCGGCTTTATCTGGCACACCACCGGCAGCGGCAAGACGCTGACCAGCTTCAAAGCGGCGCGATTGGCCACCGAGCTTGAGTTTATCGACAAGGTGTTTTTCGTGGTGGATCGCAAGGATCTAGATTACCAGACCATGAAGGAATACCAACGCTTTTCACCCGATAGCGTGAATGGTTCCGACAGCACGGCGGGGCTGAAGCGTAATCAGGAGAAGGACGACAACAAAATCATCGTCACCACCATCCAAAAACTCAACAACCTGATGAAGAGCGAGGCCGATCTACCCATCTACAGCAAGCAGGTGGTATTCATTTTTGACGAATGCCACCGCAGCCAGTTTGGCGAGGCGCAGAAGAATCTGAAGAAAAAGTTCAAGAAGTTTTATCAGTTTGGCTTTACCGGCACGCCGATCTTTGGCGATGACATCGTGAACGGGGAATTAATCCGCAAAGGAAATGCCCTTGGCGCAGAGACGACCGCCAGCGTGTTTGGCCGTGAACTGCATTCGTATGTGATTACCGATGCGATTCGTGACGAAAAGGTGCTCAAGTTCAAGGTCGATTACAACGATGTGCGCCCACAGTTCAAAGCCATTGAAACCGAGCAGGATGAGAAAAAACTCAGCGCAGCGGAAAATCGCCAAGCCTTGTTACACCCCGAGCGCATCCGCGAGATCACTCAATATATCCTGAACAACTTCCGGCAAAAAACCCACCGTCTGCAAGCGGGCAATAAAGGGTTTAACGCCATGTTCGCGGTCAGCGGCGTGGATGCCGCCAAGCTGTACTACGAGTCGTTCCGTGAGCTACAGAAGGGCAGCGACAAACCACTCAAGGTGGCCACCATCTTCTCATTCGCCGCTAATGAAGAGCAGGAAGCGATTGGCGACATTCAGGATGAGAGCTTTGATGTCTCAGCCATGAACAGCAGCGCCAAAGAGTTTTTAAGCGCCGCGATTGCCGATTACAACACCCTGTTTAAAACCAATTTCAGCGTCGATAGCAATGGCTTTCAAAACTACTACCGCGATTTAGCCAAGCAGGTGAAGGCGAAAGAAATCGACTTACTGATTGTGGTGGGCATGTTCCTGACCGGCTTTGATGCGCCCACGCTCAACACCTTGTTTGTCGATAAAAACCTGCGTTACCACGGCTTGATGCAAGCCTATTCGCGCACCAACCGCATCTATGATGCGACCAAGACCTTCGGCAATATCGTCACCTTCCGCGATTTGGAACAGGCCACGATTGATGCCATTACCCTATTTGGCGATAAAAACACCAAAAACGTGGTGCTGGAGAAAAGTTATCAGGAATACATGGAAGGATTCACCGATGCCGCCACCGGCGAGGCGCGGCGTGGCTTTGTCGAGGTGGTGAAGGAACTGGAGCAGCGCTTTCCAGACCCCGCCGCCATTGAAAAAGAAGTCGATAAAAAGGCGTTTGCCAAACTGTTTGGTGAATATTTGCGCATCGAGAACGTGCTGCAAAACTATGATGAGTTCGCCAGCTTAAAAGCCCTGCAAAACGTTGACCTGAATACCCCCGAAGCGGTGGAAGCGTTCAAGGCGCAGCATTATCTGAGCGATGACGATCTGGCCGCACTGCAAGCCATCACGCTACCGGCGATACGCAAAATTCAGGATTACCGATCGACCTACAACGATATTCGCGATTGGCAACGCCGTGAAAATTCGGGCGCTGAAAAAGAGGAATCCACCGTTGATTGGGATGACGTAGTGTTTGAGGTTGATTTGCTCAAATCGCAAGAAATAAACCTTGATTACATCCTAGAGCTGATTTTTGAGCACAACAAGAAAATCAAAACCAAGTCGGAGCTGGTTGAAGAAGTGCGCCGCGTGATTCGCGGGAGCCTTGGCAACCGCGCCAAAGAAAGCTTGGTGGTGGATTTCATCAATCAAACCGATCTCGACCTACTGGGCGACAAAGCCAGCGTGATGGAAGCTTTTTATACCTTTGCCCAAGCAGAACAACAGGGTGAGGCGCAAGAGCTGATTAACGCCGAAAACCTGAATGAAGAGGCGGCCAGACGCTATATCACCACCTCGCTCAAGCGGGAATACGCCAGCGATAACGGCACGGAGCTCAATGCCGTGCTGCCCAAAATGAGTCCCTTAAACCCGCAGTACCTAAACAAAAAACAAAGCGTTTTTCAGAAAATCGCGGCTTTTGTGGAGAAGTTTAAAGGGGTGGGCGGGGCTGTATAGACTGAGGAGCAATTGTCGGAGCCGCCGCCTACTATAAAACCAGCCAAGGTAGCGCTACCGAAAAAAGTATCCGCTACCAAAAAAACCACTGGTAATGCGGGTTACAGCCGAAAAGTAGCGGATAGCGGCAAAAAACCTATCCCCATTACAAGCATGATGGCAAACCTTGTAGTCATGCGCCAGAGTTGTATCAGCTCCTTCACTGAGCAGCCAGCATGGACATTCTGGCGCGCCAGCAGGATGGCGTTGCAGCGGTTCATCAGACTGTAACAACAACAAATCTTTCATCACCGATCCAGATGAGATCATCATCATTAGGCAGCGGTTTCGGCGCCCACGCTGGGCAGTTATAGCCTTTGCTAGGATGCCAACGAACTGTAAAGGTGTCTGCCAGCTCTGCACGGACTGGATCACCGCATGAGCGCATGGCGGTTCGATGCACGCACGTTCGGCATGTCATCTCATACAAAGATGCATCATTGATCTCAACCCGCGTCAGAAGATTCAGGATCTCAGCCTTGCGTGCTTTGAGCTCAGGCAACAATTCTGTTGGAATTTTGCGCGCCATGAGCTTGCCATCTTCCAGGCAAACCGACCCTCCCGCCTTTTTCACTCTGGCGAGAAGTACAGTGGCGGGGTTCATAACTCCACCTCGTCAATAATCGCCGTATACTCTGCCCAGCCTGTGCTGTTTTTGCCGCTATCCGCTATTTCTTGGCTGAAACCCGCACTACCAATGGGTTTGATGATAGCGGATGTGATGAACGGTGGCGCTACTTTTGGTGTATCCGCTACTTTTTCCTGAGGCGGGTACTGAGAGTGATCGGCAGGACTCGGGATGTAGCGCGCGAAGGCCTCATCAAACTGCCAGCGCTCAAAGCCCTTTTTCACTTCGCGATAACCCACATTCAAATTTTTGGATTTAATGCCATAGCCCGCCAATCGACTGCCGAGCTGGCGAGGGGAAAGAGGCCTTCCCCGGTTATAGGTCGCCCACGGTCTTTCTTCGTCTGCACAAAGAGCTGCGATCAGATCGGCCGTGGTGATGCGCTCGCGCCGAGTGCTGTCGAAAATGTCGGCTATGTCTGCGAGGAGCTCGACACCGGTGCTTTGAGTCGAGTCCTCATCCGATCGACCCGAGATACACAGTGCCGCTTGGCGGGCAAGTTCCGGCCATGCGCCACCTGAGACATCAGCGATCGCCAAAAGCGGCTCCCAGTTATCTTGGGCGCGGTCGTTGAGCTCATCAGGTAGGTCTGGGCGAGCGCACCCAATTTGCGCTGAGTAATCGACCCTAAACCGTGCCAACATGGATGACAGTTCCTCAAACAACCCTGAACGTGCATGCCGCAGACGCTCTACCTGTTCGTGCGGTAACTTGCGTCGCAGCTCCAAAATGATGGCTCGATCCATGAGGGTGTCGGCAATATGCCCGATCCCTGATAGCGCCTTGCAGCCCCACACGCTAAATTTAGTCGGGGTGAAGTCATCGCCCTGCACGCGAATGACATAAGCGCTATCACGGGTATGCCCTGCATTTAGCAGGCCTCTAAGCTCCTCGTTATCTTTCAGAAGAGCGTCAGTTTCATCAATCAATATCGTGGGTTGCCATGCGTCGATTGAACGAAACAGGGCGGCTGGGCTGATACTTGATGCGGTCATGGGTCGGCGGGATAACTTGCCGATCAAGGTTAAAAGTTGGGATTTATCGCAGCGTTTTTCTGGCGCGGTTATCACCGCCAACGGCGCCACTTGCGCCACGTCAATAAACCAAGTGCTTGCCACCCAAAGCGTGGCGGCGGTTATGGTTTCCGGCTCTGCCACGATGAAGCGTTTAATGGTGTCTGCGATGGCATCCAGAAGATCATCTGGCCTGACTGGATATGGATAGGGTTCAATATCGTTACTGTCATCACGGGTGCCAACCGAACTCTTGCGCGCGGCTTTCACTTCACTATCCAGCGAGCTTACACGAACCTTCAGGTGCTTTGCTTCGGCCTCCCGTACTTTGTCATAGGCTAACGGCGAGAGCCCAGCGAGTCGGCTTACGGTCTCAGCCAGCGTCTCGGCAGGTGGGATGGGATCGGGCAGGATGAATGCACCGGCGTTCATGCTGCACCTCCCCGGTTTTTGAGCCACTGATGCAGATCGTTGAAGTCAGTGAGCTCGATTGGCGCCTCAGATGGCCATGGCGGCAGTAAAATCGTTGCACCAGACGCGATTGCTGCGGCTCGGCCTTTCGTTAAGCCGGGGTTGCCTTCGGTCAGTCGGTCGTCATCGCATGCGATAACACGAGGCAGGTCTGGCCACTTGATCCGCGCATTCATCGCCATCGATTCGAGATTTCCTGCATCGATCGCAGCAAGAACGGTTGCCGGCGGATCAAGCTCTGCCAGCGTCCTGCCCGTGGCCCAGCCTTCACATATGATGATGCGGCTCGGATTTTCTTGATGACTTGAGCACGGTATGCAGTGGCCTTTTTTTGCCCCGCCCGTCAGCATGCGCTTAGCGCCATTTGGCTGAATAAACTGTATACTCTGCAGCCGATTGTCGAGAGACAAGATTGGTAATACCAACGCCTCGCCTGACTTGCGGGCAATCCCGGCGGTCACCCCTTTTTTCACAAGATAGGGGTGACCTGCCTCGGCAGGCAGGCAGGTTGCCCAGATTAGGTTCGCTTTGGCTGCCGCTTGCGCGTGTCTACGAGCTTCCACCTGCGCATGCTGCCGTCTGACCTCATCCATGCGCCGCTGAAAATAGGCACGGTCTTCTGCTGACATCTCTCGCTTGGAAGCTGCGCTCCACTTATGGGAAACGCCGGCGCGCCAATCCCCAAATGCGCCGGCGGGCACGGCGTCTGGGTACAGCACATACCAGAGATCTTTGTTGCCGGGCTTGCCGTCTGGATCGCGGTAGCGATGGATGGCACCGTCAGCCTCGATGAGAGGTGGCTCTGCCTGACCAGCAGCAGCTATAGCTGCACTGAAACTGGCGATTGGATTAGAGTGCGCCTGTGGCCAATGGCTTTGATCTTTGAAAGGGGTTCTCATGACCGCCCTCCTGCGATCTTGGACGCTTTGCCGCTGCGCACGAAGTCCAAAAATAGATCTTCGTCGATCAGAAGCTTTCGTCCAAAGCGGATCACGGCTCCGGCCTTGGCTAGGTCATCACCTAAAGTAAACTGGATGTGGCGTATACCACCTACCGTAAAGGCGGGGTGACTTTCGCAAAACTGGGGTACGGTTTTAAGCTTGGGTGCTTTGTTAGATTGGGTAGTATCAAGATCTGCCTGTACAGGCTGTATTTTGCGATTCGGGTCCATGGTAGGCCCTCCAGTGCTATATCGTTTGGCCGCTGTGCGTTATTGCTTGCGGTGTGATGTGTAGCATCGGACGGGGGGTAGACCCCGCAAGAGGGCGGATAAAATAGATAAGTCTTTTATTTATATGAATAAAGAAGCGGGGTTCCCGTTTTTATGGCGGGGTTTCCGTTAAAATTTTAGTTTTTGGACTTCCATCCTCTGAGGATTTCTCTTTCAATCGTTTCCACGGATGGGTAATCCCCCCGAAAACTAGCGGTATTCAGGTAATCCCCCCGAAAACTAGCGGTATTCAGAAGTGGAATTTTCTCGTAATCTAAACGTAGGAGATTT
>JAGDVP010000029.1 GCA_023255735.1 Halothiobacillus sp.
AGGGGCGGGTGATTTAGGTATCAGCATTTTAAAATTGCCTTTAGCAGGCTGCTGAAATACTTATTTCAGCAGCCTGCTAAAGGCGAGACATGGATGTCCCGCACGCAAATCAAAAACACAAGTATTTGATTTGTCGTAGCCCAGTCCGGGCATGTACCGGGCTGGGCGCTGCTGAAAAATCCCATGGATGGGTTTTTCAGCATCCTGTTAGTGTAGCGGTTCGCTGAGCTTTGCGCTTGTTCGGTGCGCATAATCAAAAATGGCAGAGTAAGCCCCTGCCATTAAATGATGTCATCAGTTTTATTTTTTCACAGCGATAAGGATATTAAAGCCTGATTTTTATAATACCGCCGGTTCACTTGCATCCTTTTGTTTTTTTTGGCGTATTTGAATATCTAGCTGCCAGAAATAATACAAAATGGGAATAACAACCAAGGTTAATAAGGTTGAGGCGAGAGTACCGAAAATCAATGAAACAGCTAGGCCACCAAAGACGGGATCGGTCACCATCACGGCGGATCCAAAGATAATGGCCAAGGCGGTTAGTAAGATAGGGCGGAATCGCACCGCGCCTGCTGTGATGACGGATTCTTTGAGATCAAACCCTTGCTTGCGGTAATCTAAAATAAAATCAATCAAAAGCAAGGAGTTGCGAACAACAACCCCAGCCAGCGCAATAAACCCGATCATTGAGGTGGCGTTAAACGGCATGTTAAATAACCAGTGGCCGGGGAAAATCCCAACCAAGGTGAGCGGAATGGCACCCATAACAATGACGGGCAGCATGAAGGATTGGTAGTACCCTACAAGCAAGAGGTAAATGAAGATTAAGGCGACGATGAATGCCGCGCCGAGATCCCGGAATACATCCAGCGTGAGGCGCATATCGCCGCCCCAGAGTAGCTGGTAGCGATCAATATCTTGCGGTTGTTCATCAACAAAGCCCAAGTTGCCGGTGGTGAGGGTGACATTGTTGGCTAACTGCATGTCATTGAGCCATTTATTGAGGGTTAAGGTGGCGTATACCGGCGAGCTGCCAAGCAAATCACCTTGGACATAAACCACTTCATGCTGATCTTGATCCAAAATCGGTTTGGCAACACTAGATTTAACAATGTTCACCAAGCTGCCGATGGGGATTTGTTTGCCATTAGCACCGGTGATCGTAAGATCGCGCACCTGTTGAATGCTGGCGCGATCACTTTGCGGTAGGCGCACCACAATATTAATGGGCTCTGCCGAATGCGCTTCGTGCAGAGAACCCACTGTGGCGCCCTGCACAAAGGTGTTAATCAGCTGAGCTATTTGTGCCGGCGCAACCCCGGACTGCATAGCTTTTTGGCGGTCGACTGAAATTAGATATTCCGGCGCGGTAGTGGTGATGCTGTCATCGACGTTAATCATGCCGTATACGTCATTGAACTTGGCTTTTACCTCATTAGCAATGGCACGCAGCTCCGAGTAATTGGGGCCATGGATGCGCGCCAGAATTTGCGCTCGCACCGGTGGGCCGGGCGGGGTGAGATAGAGTTTGATTAAGGCGGGCTGGGCGGCCTCACGCACTGACTTAAGCTCGTGCCATATTTTTGCCGCGACAATCTCAGTATCGGGTCTGTGGTGTTCTGAGATGATATTGACGCGGATTTGGGCAATATTGCTCCCTTCGCGCATCATATCGCCGCGTACCATGCCAGCGAACGTGAGGGGAGCCGTGCGCCCAAGGAAGGTTTGGTAGTTAGTCACATAAGGGCTTGCCGCCAGTACATGCACCACGCTATCAACAACGCGGGCGGTATCATCCAGAGCCGTGCCTGCCGGGGTATCTACCTCCATAACAAATGTGCTGACATTACCTTCCGGCAGCATTTTAAGGCTCACCCCACCGGCACTTAAAGGACCGTTCATTCCGGTTGGTCGAATAAATTGCCAGGCGGGCATCACCAGGGATGCGAGCATGAGCAACAAAACAAGGATTAAGAAAATCAAGGAAGTCGCCCGACTACCGAGCAAGGGCTTGATGACGGCCGTGTATCCCCGCTGCAAAATATCTGGTTTGTGCGGTTGGTGGCCTTGCACTTCCCGCTCTGCCATTTGCTTATTCGCTTTGCCGCCCAACCAGCGATAAGCCGCCCAAGGCACCACGATGTAAGCCAATAATAATGAGGCGACCATGGCAATAGGCACGTTGATGGGGATGGGCAGCATAAAGGGTCCCATCATGCCGGATACAAACGCCATAGGCACAAAAGCAAAAATAACGGCAATGGTGGCGATGTTGGTGGGATTGCCGATTTCGTTGGTTGCGCGGGTGAGCAAATCACCGAATGTTTTCTCGGTACCTTCATGAATATGCCGATGGATATTTTCAATCACCACAATGGCGGCATCAACCAGCAAGCCCAAAGATAAAATGAGCGCGAACAAAGAGATGCGGTTGATGGTTTGGCCAATCACAAAGCCCACGCCTAAAACCACAAACAAAGTTAAGGGCACGGTTAAGGTGACAATTAACGCTTCGCGCCAGCCTAAAAAGAAAAATAGAATAATTAACACCACCAGCACAGCAATGGCTAAGTGTTCCATGAGTAAATTCACGGCGTCATCGGCGCGCTTGCCGTAATCGCGAGTAATGGTGACATCCACATCATGTGGCACCATTTGGCGCTCGACAACGGCCAATTTATCGAGTACCCGTTGGGTAACGGTGACGGCATTGGCGCCTGCCCGTTTGCCAATCGCTAATGTGACAGCCGGGCTGGATTCACCTACCGGCTTATTTCCCTCATTGCCTTGGCCATAACCAAAAGCTGAAAACTGCTCGTTCTGCTCGGGGGCAATTTTTATGGTGGCGACATCACGCAAAAATACCGGCCGCTGGTTGTGCGCGCCAATAATAATCTCGCCTAAATCACGCACGTTTGAGAAAGCGGCATCAACGCGCAGCGCGGTCAGCTCGTTATTATCAATTAAAGCGCCCCCCGGTAACACCACATTCGAGGCCTTGAGCAAATTAATCACCGTATCAAGCGCAATGCCGGTGCTGCTTAGTTTTTGGGGATTAATATCAACACTCAAAATTTCACGATGGCCGCCAATTACACTGCTGTTGCCGACATCGGGCACGCTTTGGAGTTGATCTAAAACCCGTGCGCCGAGCTCGCGCAAAGCCACGCCATCCATCTGTGCGGAGCTTAAGGTGATGGTCATGACAGGCACATCGGTAATGCCGATGCTTTTTACAATCGGCTGGCTTGTGCCTTGCGGTAATTTATCCATGTTCCGGCTGAGCTGGTTGTAAAGCAACAGCAAGCTGCGCTCTTCATCGCTGCCGACTTTAAATGAGACGGTGACAATGCCCATGTCATTGACGGCATAGCCATAGGTGTGATCGACCCCTTTAATGCTAGCCATAATGGCTTCTAAGGGCTTAACGACTTGCTCTTGAATTTGCTGCGCACTATTACCTACCCGCTGCACTAAAATTTGCGCTCCAGGCACCACAATTTCCGGGTTATATAAGCGGGGTGTAATAAAAAATGCCATTAAGCCGAAGAGGGTTAAGGCGATCATAATGAGCGCGGTAATCTTCGAGTGCATAAAACTTGCGGCTAATTTGCCCGCAAGATTTAAAACGGGTTCGGGCGTGCTTTGATTATTGGGACGATGTTCGTTCATGATGCGGGGCTTTCTGTTGCCGATGAGGCAGTTGGGGTGATGTGGATGCCATTTTGTAGACGATGATTGGCTTCGACGATAAGCCGATCGCCTGCAACCAACCCCGCCAAAACCACTTCCTGATCATCAATCCGCGCGCCTAAACGCACCATTCTGAACCAGGCAATATTTTGCGCATCCACCACAAAAACCCCGCGTACCCCCCCCCGGTCATGGATGGCCGCTTTGGGAATTATGATGCCCGTTTCATGCGCCACAGCCACGGCTACGACCACATAGTTGCCGCTTCGCACATCGATTGCGTCTGGCACGCCAATTTTTACGGTGTGGGTGTGGGTTACAGGGTCGGTTGCATCGACCATGCGTTCCACGTTTCCTTCAAATTGGTGCTGTTCTCCGGTGAAATCAGTGTAATTAACCGTAAGTGGTTCGCCTAATTTTAGGGTGGCAAATGCTTGGCTATTAATTTGCACTTCAACTTGCTTTTGGCCACTGCCTTGCAGGGTTAAAAGCGGCGAGCCGGGATTGGCAATTTGACCCGGGTCGACCATTCGGCTGGTAATTGTGCCGCTAAAAGGGGCGGTAATTTTTACATAAGTTAACTGCGCCTGAGCCTGCTTTAAGGCTGCATCGGCGGCCGCGTAATTACTTTGTGCCACTTTGTAGGCCGTTTGCATTTGCTCAAACATTTGTTTTGGTACGGCATTTTGTTGGTATAACGTTTGATAACGTTCGTAGTTACCCTTGGCATCGGCTAATCCGGCTAGGGCTTTGTTGACTTCAGCGCGGGCTTGATTAATCGCGCCGGTGACATCGGTGGCATCAATCGTCAGCAAGGTTTGCCCTGCTTTCACCGTTTGGCCTTCGTGTACATCAACGCTGCGCACATAGCCCATCACCCGCGAGGTAACCGACACTTGATCGGAGGTAATCACCGAGCCTGGAAACTTGGCATAAACTGGTAATGATTGATTTTCCACCGTAAATAGCTTGGCTTGAGCATTGATTTCAACCGCCGGTGCAAAACTTGCCGGCGGGGATTGATCACCGCCACCGCAACCGGCAAGCATAAGCGATAGGCTAATAAGCGACAAAAGCCCAGTTGTTTGAAACGATTTGAATTTAGAAATGCGCATAATGGGGGACCCTTGGGTGCAGTAAATTGAGTTTGAATCATTTTTGGCTCATAAGGGGTTGAGCTTGAATCGCGGACGGCTCGAGCATGCCCAAGGCAAGCAATAAGCCCGCGCGTTGATTGATTAATTCATATTGCGCTTGGACGAACTCGGCGCGTGATTTATCTAATTCGGCTTGGGTTTGGAGTAAGTTGGTTAGGGTGGAAAGACCTTGCTCATAGCGCAATTTTTCGAGCCGCGCAGCTTCTTCGCTTTGGGTAATGGCGAGTTTTTTGACCTGTAACCGATGATCAGCCAACTCGGCGGCACGCCAAGACGTGCCAACCTGAGCCAGCAGCATATTAATGGCCATCAGTTGGCGTGATTGAGCGCCACTTAAATCCGCGACGGCTCGTTCCACTTGGCCTGATCGCGCGCCAAAATCCAATATTTTCCAACTAAACACACCGCCCACGGTGTAGGAATCGTTTTTCAAGCCCAATGTGCGGCTGTTCCAATCTTGCTGCGCCATTAAATTGAATTGCGGCTTATAAACAGAACGTGCGGAGGATAAACCTGATCTTGCCGCATCAATTTGCTGGGTGAGCGCGACGATTTGAGGGTTATTTTGCATCGCATAAGTTCGCGCGTCTTCTAACGTACCTTTGGGTTGAGCTATGTTAATTAATTCATTGATATTAAAAGGTTGATTGTTCGGCATGCCGATAAGGATACGCAACCCATCTTTGGCATTAGATAACTGATTAATCGCTTCCTGATGGCGCAGCTCGACATCGCCTGCATTAACATCAGCTTTGAGCGAATCGCTTTTTGAAACAACGCCTTGTTTGTACAACTTGTCACTTAGGTTGACATATGAATTTGCTGCATCCAGCGCTTGGTGAGTCACACCCACAAAAGCCTTCGCAGCATTAATGGCGGCATAAGCAGAAATCACCTGTTGCATGAGTTGCTGCTTGGCAGCGGTATCTCCCGATTGAGCCGCCCTGAGTAAGGCTTCTGCTTGATCACGCAGGCCGCGAATTTTGCCGCCATTATAAATGGGGATCGACAACTTTAATGAGGTTTGAAAATTATGATCCCAGCCTGGGTGATTAAGCGCGTCGGGCGGCACGCTACTGGCGCCGGCGAGATTGCCAAAAGGAGAGGTTGGGGTGCCGGCTTGAGTGAAAAATTGCTGCACACCAAAATCATTAAAATTGGCCACGCCTTGGTTCAGCTTCATGCCAAAAACATTTAGGGCATTATTTGAGGCCATGGCGCCGAACGATAAATCGAGCTGAGGTAGGCGATTACCGTTAGCCTCTTTAATGGCGCCTCGGGCTTGGTCTATCGAGGCTTGCGATTGTTGCAGCACAGGGTTTTGGGTGAGTGCCTGCTCAATGGCTTGCTGAATGCCTAGATTTATTACCGCCGGGGCGCTGGGTTCATTGGCGGCCAATGGGGGCAGGGTACTAGCCTCTGCGGTTGGCAAACCACTGCCAATGATTAGTAATAAGGTTGCAATTGATGCGCGTGCGGTGCGTGAGATGGTTTTCGATTCAAGTGGCATATTTGATGTAAATTCAAAGCTTAGCATGTCTATCTCACCTGAATTATTCGATAGGAATGATGTGATTTAACCCACATTTCCGTGTGATTTTCACTGTGCAGCGGGAGATTGTAAATATTTTTGGTTTGCATACAAGAAGTTTATTAGATAGGGCTAATATTAGGGGTTACTTGGCGTGAAAAAATCCGTTCAAAACTGTTATCGGGTAAAATTTAGACAAAAAGCTTTATTTAACGCACTTACCCTAGGTTTTCGCTTCTTATGACACGCATCGCGCTCGCGGTTGAATATGATGGTTCACGGTATCACGGATGGCAGCGCCAGCAAGTGGTCGATTCAGTTCAGGCGCGATTAGAGGCAGCGCTCTCTCAGGTGGCTGATGCGCCTGTTGAGGTGGTGTGTGCGGGACGAACCGATGCGGGGGTTCATGCCACCAATCAAATTGTGCATTTTGATACCCCAACACAGCGCCCCGATCAGGCGTGGGTTTTTGGCGGCACGCATGCCTTGCCCGCAGATATCAGTATTATTTGGGCGCGCCGAGTGGAACCCGATTTTCACGCGCGTTTTAGTGCGCTCGCCCGCAGTTATCGCTATATCATTTTAAATCGCCAAACCCGTTCGGCGGTTCATCACGGCCATGTGACTTGGTGGCGAGAACGGCTTAATGCCGAATTAATGCACGAAGCGGGGCAATTTTTGTTAGGCGAGCATGATTTCAGCAGTTTTCGCGCGAAAGGATGCCAAGCGCAAAGCCCGATTCGCACGGTGGAATCTTTTTCTGTGCAACGCGCGGGCGATTTTATAACGATCGATATCACGGCAAATGCGTTTTTGCATCATATGGTTCGCAATATTGTGGGCACGTTGTTACCCATTGGCGCGGGGGTGCAATCGGTGGAATTTATGGCTGCACTCTTGCAGTCAAAGCAGCGTGCATTGGCCGGTATTACGGCACCGGCGGCGGGTTTGTATTTAGTTAATGTGGTGTACCCCGAGCATTTTTCTATTCCTGAGCCGGTGGCCATTCCGGGTTTTTATGCGCCGTTCATGCCGGCTTAAATGATTTGCTTAAATTATCGAATTGGGCGTGTTTTAAGGGCTCGCGCGGGGCTTTAGGCGAAATTTTGCTGGCTTGCTGCTAGAATCTGCCCCTTAAATTTAATTCTCCCTGAGTTTGTACCATGGCCATGTCGCCTTCGCCTGATTTAAACCCGATAACGCCTCTGTTGCTGCGACATCAGCGCACGCGCGTTAAAATTTGTGGTTTAACTCGGTTGCAAGATGTATCCGTGGCAGCGATGAATGGTGTCGATGCTTTGGGTTTTGTGTTTGTGCCAGCAAGCCCACGTCATTTATCGCTGGCGCAAGCGGCGGAGTTATTTGCAGCGGTGCCCCCGTTTGTGCAAACAGTCGCTCTGTTTTTAGACCCCGCCCCCAGCGAGGTTGAGGCGGTTATTGATCGCCTTTCGCCCGATTTATTGCAATTTCATGGTCGAGAATCGGGGCACTTTTGCCGACAATTTTCCCGCCCCTATATTAAAGCCTTAGGGGTTGATTTATTTACGGGCTTGGGGATAAGCACGCTGAACACGGTGCTTGCCGATCACCCCACCGCGCGCGGTTTTTTACTCGATAGTCATGCTTCAGGCGCATTAGGCGGCACAGGCGATACGTTTGATTGGTCGCATTGGCCGAAAGGCCAATCCCATCTGAACAATTTCATACTCGCGGGTGGCTTAAATGCCGATAATGCACAGCAAGCC
The DNA here is from genome assembly GCA_023255735.1 of Halothiobacillus sp. Lineage (GTDB taxonomy): Bacteria > Pseudomonadota > Gammaproteobacteria > Halothiobacillales > Halothiobacillaceae > Halothiobacillus. The sequence continues at coordinate 8,130 of JAGDVP010000029.1, forward strand.
ATCTCAACTTTGCATCCTTATGCACTGGATGTATCGAGTGGCGTTGAAGACGCACCCGGCATTAAATCCGCCCGCAAAATTTTCGAATTTATGACTCAGGTGAACCACAATTGAATAATTCAGACCTCAATAGCGTATCAATGCGCGATGCCCGTACGTTTGATTTTGCGCAATTTCCCGATGAACACGGAAGGTTCGGTGAATTTGGCGGTAAGTATGTCGCTGAAACCCTAATGGAGCCGATCGCGGAATTACAAGCGGCTTATGCGCAGTTTCGGGCAGACCCCGATTTTGTGCGTGAATTTGAAACTGATCTGCGTGATTTTGTGGGCAGGCCATCGGCCATGTATTTTGCCGCGCGCATGAGTGAGGCCTATGGCGCGCAAATCTGGTTTAAGCGAGAAGATTTAAATCATACCGGTGCGCATAAAATCAACAATGCCATTGGGCAAGCCTTGCTTGCCAAACGCTTAGGAAAAACCCGCATCATCGCCGAAACCGGTGCAGGGCAGCATGGCGTGGCCACAGCCACCGTAGCGGCTCGCTTGGGGCTAGAGTGTGTTATTTACATGGGCGCTGAAGACATTGAACGCCAACAGCCTAACGTGTTTCGGATGAAATTATTGGGTGCCACCGTTGTGCCGGTTGAATCGGGCACACGCACCCTAAAAGATGCCTTAAATGAGGCCATGCGGGATTGGGTTACCAATGTCGATAACACCTTCTACATTATCGGCACTGTGGCAGGCCCTCATCCGTATCCACAAATGGTGCGCGATTTCCAATCGGTGATTGGCACAGAAGCCCGCGCGCAATTGCTTGAAAAAACCGGGCGCCTGCCGGATGCGGTGGTGGCTTGTGTGGGCGGCGGCTCTAACGCCATAGGCATTTTTCATGCTTTTTTGAATGATGAAAACGTCACGCTTTATGGCGCCGAAGCCGGCGGCGATGGCGTTGAAACCGGCCGGCATGCCGCCCCATTATCTGCGGGTCGGCCGGGCGTGCTCCATGGTATGCGTACCTATTTAATGGAAGATAATGATGGCCAAATTATTGGCACTCATTCGGTATCGGCTGGGCTTGATTACCCAGGCGTTGGCCCCGAGCACAGCTGGCTTAAAGACTTAGGCCGCGTGAATTACACCGGCATCACCGATGCCGATGCCATGAGCGCGTTTCACGATGTGATGCGATTTGAGGGTATTATCCCCGCGCTTGAATCGGCACACGCGGTGGCCTATGCCAAAAAACTCGCGCCCTTATATGGTAAAAACAAAATAATACTGGTGAATATGTCCGGCCGAGGAGATAAAGACATCAACACCGTCGCCAAATTGGAAGGAATTAGTTTATGAGCCGTATCAGCCCAATGTTTGAGCAATTGCGCGCGCAAAATCGTACCGCATTAATTCCCTACCTGACCGCCGGTGATCCAATGCCCGAGGCGACTGTTGGCTTGATGCACGCACTGGTTGCCGGGGGTGCCGATGCCATTGAGCTCGGCGTGCCATTCTCAGACCCCATGGCCGATGGCCCTGTGATTGCGTGCGCGCATGAACGGGCATTGCGCCATCAGGTGGGTTTGCGGCATGTTCTCGATATGGTGCGAAATTTTCGGCAAACTGATCAAAAAACCCCCGTGATTTTAATGGGTTATCAAAACCCAATTGAAGCGATGGGTGTGGGCGAATTTGCGCTGCGCGCCCAAGCGGCGGGTGTCGATGGGGTTCTAACCGTTGATTTACCCCCGGAAGAGGCGCACGTTACCGCAAAGATTTACGCTGAGGCGCACATTGATCCGATTTTTCTAATTGCCCCGACAACGCCGGTCAGTCGAATCAAAATTATTGCCGAATTAGCCTCAGGCTTTGTTTATTATGTGTCTCTCAAAGGGGTTACGGGGGCACAAAACCTGCAAACCGATGCGTTGGCAGCCAGATTGCACGAGATTCGGCATGAATGCGCCTTGCCGGTGGGGGTGGGGTTTGGTATTCGGGATGCCGTCACTGCTAAAGCCGTGGGGCAAGTGGCTGATGCCGTCATTATTGGTAGTGCCTTGGTGCAAATTATTGCTGAGTTAGGCTCGGGTGATGCAGCTATGCTGCAACGACAAGTTCAAGCCTTTATGGCTGATATTCGCAGCGCCCTCGATGCCCAATAACGGTTTTCTCAGTGACTATTCGCTTGGGTTTGCACCCTTATTTGCATTAAGCAATTGAATTTAAGGCTTATTTTATGAGTTGGTTAGAAAAGTTACTGCCCTCACGGATCCGCATTCAAAGCGCCGAAAAGCGTGGCGTGCCCGAAGGGTTATGGGTCAAATGTGATGGTTGTGATTCGGTTTTATACCGGGATGAACTCAAGCGTAACCTGCAAGTTTGCCCAAAATGTGGACACCACATGCGCATCCCGCTGCGGGATCGGTTAGATCATTTTCTTGACAAAGCCGGGCGTGAGGAGCTGTTTACGGATATCGCCCCTGTGGATATGCTGAAATTTCGGGATCAAAAAAAATACCGCGACCGCATTACCGCTAGCCAAAAATCAAGCGGTGAAACCGATGCCCTTGTGGTTATGCGGGGGCGTCTCAATGCGTTACCTGTGATTGTAGCGGGCTTTAACTTTGCATTTATGGGCGGGTCTATGGGTTCGGTGGTCGGCGAGAAATTTGTGCGTGCAGTACATGCCGCCATTGAACACAAATCTGCGCTCATTTGTTTTACCGCATCGGGCGGGGCGCGCATGCAAGAAGCTTTGTTCTCTCTTATGCAAATGGCCAAAACCTCAGCCGCGCTGACTCGTTTGAGTAAAGCTCAAGTGCCGTTTATCGTGGTGCTCACCGATCCCACCATGGGTGGGGTATCCGCATCCTTGGCGATGCTGGGCGATGTGCAAATAGCCGAACCCAATGCGTTAATTGGCTTTGCAGGTCCCAGAGTAATTGAGCAAACGGTGCGAGAAACGCTGCCAGAAGGTTTTCAGCGCAGCGAGTTTTTACTAGCGCACGGCGCTATTGATCTCATCGTGCCCCGCCACGAGCTGCGCTGCAAAATTTCTGAGTTGATCGCCATCATGCAACATCGTGATGCGCCTGCCGTCTTAATTGATTAAAAACGCCCTATTTTGTGGAAAACAACCAACTTATGCCCGTCCAAACGCAGGCTGAGCCTATCCCAAGGCAAACTTTAGCCGAATGGCTGGCTTGGTTGGAACACCTCAACCCCAATCACATTGAACTTGGTTTAGATAGGGTCAGACGCGTGTGGCAGGCCGTACGGCAAAGCCATGGCTTTGTGTTGCCGACCATTGTGACCGTAGCCGGCACGAACGGCAAAGGCTCATCAGTCGCCATGCTAGAGGCCATCTTAATGGCCGAAGGCTACCGGGTGGGTGCCTATACCTCGCCACATCTTGAGCGCTTCAACGAAAGAATTCGCATTCAAGGTATGGATATTGAAGATGAGCCACTCGTGAACGCCATGATTCTGCTAGATGCAGAACTTGGCGCGCATGAGCTCACTTATTTTGAATGGGCGACATTGTGCGCGTTTATTGTTTTCGCCCTCGCCAAACTTGATGTGTGGGTTTTGGAAGTCGGGCTCGGTGGACGGCTCGATGCGGTTAATATTCTGGATGCTGATTTAGCCTTAATCACCAATATAGGTTTGGATCATCAAGCGATTCTTGGGGCTGATCGCGCTGCCATCGCGCGCGAAAAGGCCGGCATCTTGCGTGCAAACCAAGCTGCAGTTTATGCCGATCCCAACCCTGAGCCCGCCGTTTGGACCATGGCACGTGCGCTTAATTGTCCGCTCTGGATTCGGGACAAAAATTTTTATTTAACGCAACAGTCGCCAAATTGGTGTATGAATTTTGCATCAAGCCAAACCTGCTGGCCCTATCCCAATTTGAAAGGATTAATGCAAATCGGTAATGCAGCGGGTGTTGTTGCTTTGCTACAGCACCCTAAAAATCCCCGTCCCGTCTCACGTCAAGCGATTGAGCAGGGGCTCAAATCCGCCCAAGTAATCGGACGATATGAGTGCGTAACCCACCAAGGGCGCCTGATTATTTTAGATGTAGCGCACAACCTAGAATCAGTTGAAGCTTTGCTTGAAAATATGCAATTAAACAATGGGTTAAATCAAGAATCCCAGAGGTTTGCCGTCTTCGGCGCGCTGAATGACAAGCCCATCAGCCGCATGTTGGAAGCGGCGAAACCCGCGTTTAACGGCTGGTTTGTGGGCTACCTATCCAGCGAACGCTCAGCCAGTGTCGCTGCTATTTTGGCGCATTTGCCCGAACAAGACTGCTTGGGTTCCCGGTATGAAACAAACATCGTTAGTGCGTATAATCAGGCGCTTGCTCACAGCAAGGCGGGGGATCAAATTGTGGTTTTCGGATCGTTTTTCACGGTGAGCGCTATTCGCCATCATTTGAAACAAGTAGGTGTACATCTTGTCTGAAGTCGAACCACAAACGGCGCCACGAGGCAAACTGCGTCAACGGCTGGTAGGGGCTTTGGTCGTGGTGGCATTGGCCGTTTTACTCCTTCCCTTATGGCTGGATGGCGGCGGGCTTAAAACCCCCGAAGTGCAGCCCATCCCCGCAACGCCCAATATTGCGCAACCAACAGATATCACTATACCCGCCCCCTCGGCGGCACAGCTTAACGTACTGCAAAATCCTCCGGCACAGGCTTTAGCGATTCAAGAGCCAAAAACAGCGGCAAGCCAGCCCGATACACCACCCAAAGCCAATGCAAATACGCAAGCCCCCCCAGTGTACAAAGCGGCTGAACCCAAAACACCTGAACCCAAAACACAAACGATTAAGCCTGTAGACCTTAAGCCTGCGGAAGCCAAGCCTCAAAATAAACCGACCGACACTGCGCCAACCGTCCCAATGGCCACACCCACGCAATCGGTGCAGATATCCGCAGAATCCAAAAAGCAAACGCCTAAAGAATCGAGTCAAACCGCACCTATTGAAAAATCCGTTGCGACTCAAGCGGCTCTGCCTGCCAGTAATAATGAAGGTGAGTGGGTGGTTCAGCTGGGTAGTTTTTCAGATGAATTAAATGCTCGCGGCCTTGCAAAATCTTTATCCGATTCAGGTTTTAAGGTCGAAGTTTCGCCCCTGTTCGCCAAGAAAGGAACCGTGTGGCGAGTGCGCGTCGGCCCCTACAGCACACGAGAGCAAGCGGTTAAAACCACCACCCAACTGCGCGAACGCTTGGGGCGGGATGGTTTGGTCATGCCCAAATAATCTATGTTCAATAAATTAAAATTTGAGTAACCGTCATTATGAGCGTGGTTGATTATGTCATTATTGTAGTCGTATTGGTTTCAACCCTAATCTCACTTGTGCGCGGCTTTATTAAAGAAGTACTTTCTTTGTTAACATGGATCGCGGCCTTTGTCGTTGCATTGGGTTTTTCGCAGCAAGCTGCTGTTTTTATCCCTAAAGCTGTTGATATTCCTTCCGCGCGGGTTGCATTGGCTTTTTTAAGTTTATTTGTTCTGGTTCTTATTGTTGGGGGAATTATCAATTGGATAATTTCAACCTTGGTTAATAAAACAGGCTTGAGCGGAACAGATCGATCAGTTGGCATGGTGTTTGGTTTGGCGCGTGGTGTATTTATTATTGCAATTTTGATTTTATTAGCCCAGCTAACAGCAATGCCAAAAGAAAGTTGGTGGCAATCATCGGTTTTATTACCACAGTTTCAAACGGTATCTGATTGGATAAAAGCCATGCTTCCTGCCGATATCGCCAAATATTTTCACGCCTAGCGTATCTATTAGAAATTTTCCTTTTAGTAATTTAATTCATCGGGGTTATTTATCATGTGTGGCATTATCGGAATTGTGGCTAATACCCCAGTTAATCAAATGTTATTTGATGGTTTAACCTTGTTGCAACATCGTGGGCAAGACGCTGCGGGTATTTTAACCTGCGAAAATAATAGATTATTTCTGCGTAAAGAAAATGGATTGGTTAAAGATGTATTTCATACGCGGCATATGCGCCAATTGTTAGGAAATATGGGGATTGGCCATGTTCGTTATCCCACGGCAGGCTGCGATTCATCTGCAGAAGCGCAACCATTTTATGTTAATGCGCCTTTTGGCATAGCTTTGGGTCACAACGGAAATTTAACGAATGTGGATGAGTTGCGCGCCTCTGTGCAGCAATTGGATCATCGACATATTAATACCAACTCAGATTCTGAGGTTTTATTAAATGTATTTGCGCATGAATTATCATCCATCGCGGGCGAAGAGCCTAAAGTAGAAGATGTATTCACAGCGATTGCCAATGTGCACCGACGCGCGCAAGGTGCCTATGCGGTGATTGGTTTAATCGCGGGTCGAGGTATTTTTGCTTTCCGCGATCCCTATGGTATCCGTCCAATTTGTTATGGCCAGCGAAAAACAACTCAGGGTTTCACAGAGTATATGATTGCATCAGAATCTGTTGCAATTGAAGCCAGCGATTTTGAATTGATCCGTGATTTAGCGCCTGGGGAGGCGATATTTATTTCCGCGGATGGTGAGGTTTCATTGAAGCAATGTGCTATTCAAGCCCAATATTCCCCGTGTATTTTTGAGTATGTTTATTTGGCTCGGCCCGATTCAATTATTGATGATGTGTCTGTCTATCGCGCCCGGATGCGTATGGGTGAGCGACTAGCGGCTAAAATTATGCGTGAATGGCCAGATAATGATATCGATGTGGTTATTCCGATTCCAGATACCAGTCGTACCGCCGCACTTGAAATAGCGGTGGCCATGAATATTAAATACCGAGAAGGTTTTGTCAAAAATCGTTATATCGCTAGAACCTTTATTATGCCTGGTCAAGAAATGCGTAAACGATCGGTGCGGCAAAAACTCAACGCGATTGATCTTGAGTTCCGTGGTAAAAATGTGTTGTTGGTCGACGATTCCATCGTGCGTGGCACCACCTCAAGTGAAATTATCCGTATGGCACGCGAGGCAGGTGCAAACAAAGTTTATATGGCGTCTGCGGCGCCGCCTGTTCGTTATCCAAACGTTTATGGCATCGATATGCCAACGCCATCAGAGTTCGTGGCTTATAACCGCGACAATGAGGCTATTTGTGAAGCTATCGGTGCCGATTGTTTAATTTACCAAGATTTGCATGATTTAATTGAATCGGTTCGAGCTGGAAACCCTTCTCTGAAGGCTTTTGACTGCTCTTGCTTTACGGGCGATTATATCACCGGCGATATTGACGAAAATTATTTAAGTATTTTATCTGAACGGCGTAGCGATCGTTCTAAAAATGCACCAAGCAAGCAATCTCGTGATATTGTTGCCGTGGGTTTATATAATGTTCAATAAGTTATTTAAGTTTTTATTTCTTTGTGGTTTTTATGGGGCATTCAGCGCTATGGCTAATGCGCAAGGCATTAACTCACCTTCAGCAGCGGTGAGCGCTGCTCAGGTTAAAATCGAACACTTGCTCGTTACAAGTCATGCCGATGATGCCCCTTTTATTATTATTGATGCAAAAAACCAAACCCTGTATTTATTTGAGCAAAAACAATTAAAGCAATCGTTCCCTGTTTCTACTTCCGCCATTGGGATGGGCAATGCCGCAGGCAGTAATCGTACCCCTTTGGGGTTACATAAAATTGCTGAAAAATTTGGTGATGGCGAGCCGATTGGCATGATTTTCAAAGCCAGAAAACCCAGCGGCGCGTTAGCCTCTATTCAAAAGCGCCCTATTAAAGGCGATGGTGACGATGTAACGACCCGCATTATGTGGCTGCAAGGATTAGAGCCTGGCGTGAATGCAGGGGAGGGGATTGATTCCCACGCGCGCTACATTTATATCCACGGCACGCCGGAGGAGGGGTTAATCGGCACACCTGAATCTCATGGTTGCATTCGGATGAATAATTCTCAAGTAATTGAATTATTTAATCAAGTGCCCGTCGGGACTTTGGTTGATATTATTAATTAAAAACACTTTTCTTTACCGTTCGGGGAGATTTTTATGCCTGTTTATCGTTCACGCACCACCACTCACGGCCGTAATATGGCGGGCGCACGGGCTTTATGGCGTGCAACTGGCATGAAAGATGGTGATTTTGATAAGCCTATTATTGCAATTGCTAATTCATTTACTCAGTTCGTCCCGGGGCACGTGCATTTGAAGGATATGGGGCAACTGGTTGCGCGTGAAATAGAAAAGGCCGGCGGCATTGCTAAAGAATTCAATACCATTGCCGTGGATGATGGTATCGCGATGGGTCATAGCGGCATGCTTTATAGCTTGCCTTCGCGCGATTTAATTGCCGATTCAGTTGAGTACATGGTGAACGCCCATTGCGCGGATGCGTTAGTGTGCATTTCCAATTGCGACAAAATTACGCCCGGCATGCTCAATGCCGCTTTGCGCCTGAATATTCCGGTCATTTTTGTCTCAGGAGGGCCGATGGAGGCCGGAAAAACGCGCTTGGCGGGCGAGTTGGTTAAGCTTGATTTAGTCGATGCCATGGTGCAGGCCGCCGATGATTCAGTGAGTACAGAAGATTTGGACTTGGTAGAGCGTTCTGCCTGCCCAACCTGTGGTTCATGCTCAGGCATGTTTACTGCCAACTCAATGAATTGCCTCACAGAAGCACTCGGCTTATCCTTGCCCGGCAATGGCTCAATGTTGGCCACGCATGCTGATCGTCGCGAACTTTTTTTGCATGCAGGCCGTCTCATTGTCGATTTGGCGAAACGCTACTATGAACAAGAGGATGAGTCCGTTTTACCGCGATCAATCGCGAGCTTTCAAGCTTTTGAGAACGCGATGGCATTAGATATTGCCATGGGCGGATCAACCAACACCGTGCTGCATTTATTGGCCGCTGCGCACGAGGCGCAGGTTGAGTTCACCATGAGTGATATCGATCGCATTAGTCGGAAAATTCCTAATTTATGTAAGGTAGCGCCAAGCTCACCGCTTTACCACATGGAAGATGTGCACCGTGCGGGTGGCGTGTATGGCATTCTTGGCGAGCTTGATCGGGCAGGCTTACTGCACACCCAATTGCCCACCGTGCACAGTGCAACCTTGCTTGAAGGCCTTAATGCGTGGGATATCAAACGAGCCAGCGCCCACCCAGAAGCTAAACAGTTTTTCATGGCAGGTCCTGCCGGTATTCCAACTCAAACGGCCTTCTCACAAGCCACCCGTTGGCCGAACTTAGATGATGACCGCGCGGCTGGCTGTATCCGAGATATTGCCCATGCTTATAGCCAAGAAGGCGGGCTGGCCGTGCTTTTTGGCAATATTGCGCGTGATGGCTGCATTGTTAAAACCGCCGGGGTTGATGAATCGATTTGGCAATTCACCGGCCGCGCACGCGTATTTGAATCCCAAGATGACGCGGTTGAAGCCATCTTGAACGATCAAATTATCGCCGGCGATATCGTGGTTATTCGGTATGAAGGCCCTAAAGGCGGACCTGGCATGCAAGAAATGTTATATCCCACAAGCTATCTCAAATCAAAAGGGCTGGGTAAGCAATGTGCCCTGCTGACCGATGGCAGATTTTCCGGTGGTACCTCCGGGTTGTCGATCGGTCATGCATCGCCTGAGGCCGCCTCCGGGGGCGAAATCGCTTTAGTGGAAGAGGGCGACACTATTCTCATCGACATCCCCAATCGCAGCATCCACTTAGCCGTTGATGATGCAATAATCGCTGCACGCCGAGCGCACATGCATGAACAAGGCGCAAATGCGTGGCGCCCACAACATCGCAATCGGGTTGTCAGCCAAGCCCTGCAAGCCTATGCGCTCATGACCACATCCGCTGATCGCGGCGCCGTGCGTGATCTAAGCCAAGTAATTACCCAGCATTCCTAAGCACCATGCCGAACAGGTTTTCTAAGTCCATTTGCGCGCTTAATTGGCCAATCTCATGACGCAGAATATTGCGTTTTTCTAACAGCCTGTCGGATTTAACCATTCGTCACGAAAAAAACTCATTTTGAGAACCATTTTTCGCGATTTTGAGGCGAATGGTTGTTCCATTTAACAAAAATCAGGGGAAATAGAGCCGAATCTGGCTTTTTTGTAGTAGAACTGCGTTAAGTTAGGCAAGCTGCTAGGATGACATTTGCGGCACGCAGATCACCGGCAAAAATCCCTTGTGGGAATTGATCGTTAAAGATTCGGTCTTGGGCAATCCAGAAACCTTTAAAGGCCGGATTGATAACATCAAGGCGGAAGGATAAGCAAACGCAAGAGCTTGAGCACCGCAAGCGGCGCTCGGTTGTCTGTTTCCCAGCGTCTGAAGGTGCGCTCCGAAACCCCGCAGGCGGCTGCCGCCGCCGCGAGGGATAAACCGGCATCACCAAAGCGCAGGCCATAAACCGTAGCCTCTGGCCTGAAATCCGGTGTGACACTTTTGCAGCCCGCATACGAGGCAGGCTCGGGCAGATTATTGGCAATGCCCGAATAATCATCACCTTGCTGTAATTCGTCCGCATGTCCTATTTCGCATAATAGATATTATGTTAAATACGGTAAGGGTTTGGTATGCCTTTTCAGGTGATGCCTGTTTGTGTCTAAAGATTACTGTGTGTAATTTTGATTTCTTATGAGCGTTTTTGAAGATCGGTTTTTAAATGACTCAGCGTTTTGCAACAGTCTACTGTCACTATGGCCGATAATCCAAAATCCCGCCATTGTCGCAAGTTTGGTGTACCAGATTTCAGTTGGCACTCTGTGTTTCAATTTACAACCGGTGCTGACAGCAATCGGCAATCTGTGCATTTTTTCGCTTGCCTTAGCTTGGTAGCGATAACAAGTCTCACTGATGCCGAATGCCGCACAGACCACCCGGATGCTGAGTCCTCGCTCTGCCACCACATGTTTGGCCATCTTGCGCCGTGAAGATGGCCTTACCACTTTCCCTCAAGGGCTTCTTTGCGATTCTCAGAGTCAATCCGCTCCTCGGCATTCATCTACATTGACACGCTCCGCCTCTGAACCGCACCCCCCCAATATGCCTTCAACCTTTCGGTCTTGATGGCGGGATTTAACTTAATCGGCTCAACAAAAAAACCGCATCAATTAACTTTAATTGATGCGGTTTTGTGGCACAAAGGCATAATCTTCAGTTTAGAAAACGATCTGCCCGCCAATACCAATCCCGTAATTCGCACTGCCATTGGTTAAACCTTTATCCACATACACCTGGATACCGCTACCTTTGGCCGTTAAATTGTAATTCCAAGCCACGATTAAATCGGCCGGGCTTGAGCCGCCGCGCACAATCGATTGAGAACCTGAAAACATCGGGGTGATAAAACTTTTCGTACTTAGGGCATAAGTAGCGCCCACTTGATAGGTGGCGATATTCCGATAATCCGTACCCGTGGGTTTACCGATGACACGGTAGCCGATTTTGGCAAATGGGAAGAGCTCAGGCGTTGCCACCTGCTGCATAAACAAGCCCGCTTCATAATCATTCACCCCAGTACCCAAGCCAGCACTCGCTGAAGCCGTACCAAATTTCACCTTGGCATACGGGCTCACTGAGGGCACTAAACCCGCGCCAGCAAAAACTTTGTATCGCCCTTCGAGCCACACATCACCGATACCGCTTGAATTACGGGTTTGCGTTGACGTGGTGGGCGTCGTTACATTCCCGCCCGTAAGCGTGGCGCCTTCGGGCAAGTTTTTAATCGAAATGACCGGCAAAGTAAGTTTCAGCTGCCAATTGTCATCTGCTAATTGCAGATCGGTCGCATCATAGTAAATGTCGATATTTTTATCGGTGCCGTATTTGCCTTGAAAAAAGGCCGCACTGTTGCTCAAAGTAAAAACCGGCTCGGCTTGCGCCACACCGCACAACGTGCAGGTTGAAAGCAGGGCAAGGGCAGAAAAGTACCGAAGGGTCATAAAATTACTCCCGTGAAAATAAAAACCACAATGATCGGTCAGACGACCGTGGGATTATATTCCACAAATTGAGATTAGCATAACAAATACCCAATCAATTTAACCCATCTTATGAACACCCAACCACTCAAATTCAAATACAGTTAAAACCAAAGTCCAAAAAATTCAGCCCGCGCAAGCCCCAATAAATTTCGTACAATAACAAAGCACCCTACTTCTTGAGCACAGAACCCTAAAACCATGACAGATCAAACCGCCAACACTGCAACGAGCACCCCCGTTGTATCAAATTTTATTCGCAGCCGAATTGATGAAGACATCGCCAATAAGACCTTTTGCGATGCTATCACGACCCGCTTCCCGCCGGAACCGAATGGGTTTTTACATTTTGGCCACGCAAAGAGTATTTGTTTGAATTTTGGCTTGGCAAAAGACTACGCCGCACAATGCCCGCAAAGCCACTGCAATTTGCGTTTTGACGATACCAACCCCACCAAAGAAGAAACCAAATATGTCGATGCCATCCGCGAAGATGTGGCTTGGCTTGGTTTTGATACCCGTGGGCAAGAATTTTACGCATCAGATTATTTTGGGCGCCTCTATCACTGCGCCGAGCAACTCATTCGTGCCGGCCTAGCCTATGTGGATTCGCAAGACAGTGAAACCTTACGCGCAACACGCGGCACATTGACCGAGCCCGGCACCCCAAGCCCCTATCGCAATCGCAGCATCGACGAAAACCTCGACCTATTCCAGCGCATGCGCGCAGGCGAATTTCCCGATGGCGCCCATATTTTGCGCGCGAAGATCGATATGGCCTCCCCCAACCTCAATCTTCGAGATCCGGCCATTTACCGTATTCGGCATGCACACCACCACCGCACGGGCGATAGTTGGTGTATATACCCCATGTACGATTTCGCCCACTGCGTCAGCGATGCCATCGAAGGCATCAGCCACTCCCTATGCACACTTGAATTTGCCGATCATCGCCCACTCTATGACTGGTTTCTCGAACAACTCGCAAAACTGGGCGAATTTAAGCGCCCTCTGCCCCAACAAATTGAATTTTCTCGCCTTAATTTAACGTACGTCGTGCTTTCTAAACGCAAACTCATCCAATTGGTTAGTGGCGGACACGTTGATGGCTGGAATGATCCGCGCCTGCCCACCCTCAAAGGCGCGCGGCGGCGCGGCTTTACCCCGCAAGGCTTCAAGCTCTTTGCAGATCGCATCGGCATCTCCAAATCCGATAGCCTGATTGATTATCACGTACTTGAAGATTGCATGCGTGAAGACCTAAATGAGCGCGCTGAACGCCGTGTTGCCGTGTTAAACCCCATCCAATTAATTCTCAGCAATTTCCCCGAAAACCACACCGAACCCTGCTTTGCCCCCAACCATCCCCATCATGAAGAACTTGGCAAACGGGAACTCCCCCTCACCCGAACACTCTGGATCGAGCGCGAAGATTTCATGATCGAACCCACCAAAGGGTTTTTTCGGCTCACCCCGGGCAAAGAAGTCCGCCTTCGCTATGGGTACATCATTAAATGTACAGGCTACGATACCAATGAAAGCGGAGAAATTACCTGCGTCTATGCAGAGTACGATCCAACCACCAAATCCGGCACACCCGGCTCAGAAGCGCGGAAAGTTAAAGGCAATATTCATTGGCTTTCTTGCGCCCACTCCGTACCGGCTGAAATTAGGCTATACGATCGGCTATTCAAAACACCCAACCCAGGTGGGCGCCAAGCCGGCGATGCGCCCGAACAAACGCGCGATTTCCTCGATGACCTAAACCCGAACGCCAAACACGTTCAAATAGGCATGCTTGAACCCGCCCTAGCCCAATGCGCCAGGGAAGCATGCTATCAATTTGAACGAATTGGCTATTTTGTCGCGGATCAATTCGATCATAAAGCCGGCCAACCGGTATTTAATCGAACCGTCACCCTCAGGGATACGTGGAGTAAAAATTAACGCACTAGTTAATCAAATTTGGTAACAAAGAATTGACGCAACGCACCTAAAAGCTTAAGATGCGTCACCTGTTTCAGGCTATATAGCTCAGTTGGTTAGAGCACAGCACTCATAATGCTGGGGTCGGTGGTTCGAGTCCACCTATAGCCACCATCTAATTGATTGATTTAAATAAAATTAATCAAAAAAAACAAATTAAAGCCACCTCGTGTGGCTTTTTTGTTATTTGTTGTGGTTCACTGATGCAGATATTGATGCAACTTTTTTCATGGCTGGCGTAGAAATAAGCTTGCCCGCCACCGATGGTTGGTTAGTCAGGCTTTATTGAGCTAGTTATGCACGCCGCCTCATCAGCGCCCTAATACTCGGTGCGATTCAATCTGGCAAAGGGACACCTGCCGCAATCATCTGTTCCATCAAGGTCTGGGCCGCTTCCTCTTCTCTCACCTTTACTCTAGATTCCTTGTCTGTCTTCCTGAGTTCACTTGGATCCGTACCCAAAGCAACTTGCTTGCGTGCCTCATCCCTGAGGTCTCTAGCCTCTTTTCGGCCTATATCGGGGTAAACACCAAGGCTGATGGTCTTGCGAACCCCTTGGATTCGGTAATTTAGTCGCCACCACTGGTTGCTATTTTTCTGAATCAGAAGGCACAAGCCCTTTTCATCTGCCACGCGATAAGGGGTATCCGCTGGCTTGGCACTCTTTATGGCAGTAGCAACAAGCATCATGACAGTAACTCGAAGCATCAATAGGGCAGTAACTACGCAGTTACTGCCCTATTTACTGTCAAAATCATTTGGATTTCAATAGTCCCCGTTAGGCAACCGCAGACAAGAAAAAACCCGCAAAGCTTGAAGCGATGCGGGTTTGAAGTGGTTTTTTAGACTTCTTTGGAAGCTTTAAAACTTTAGATTGGTGGAGCTATGCGGGATCGAACCGCAGACCTCCTGCATGCCATGCAGGCGCTCTCCCAGCTGAGCTATAGCCCCGTTGTTCACAGGTGGGGCGCATCATACCGTGTTGTTTGCGGGTGTCAAGCGATGAGGGTAATTTTTTAACTTTGGCCGATCACGGCGCATGCAAGATAATTTTTTAGGTGAAGCCGCCATCGGCTCAATTGGAATTAGGGATGCTCAATTTGTTCGAGTGCCGCGTCAATTTTGGCCACAAGCTCGGCCGTATTATCTCTGGGGGGCATAGGCGGCGCATTATTTTCGATCAATTCACGGGCAATATTCAGGGCTGCTAATACGGCGACGCGCTCGGTATTAAGAATTTGGCCATTTTTTTTAATGTGCTGCATGGCGCGATTGACGTAATCGGCGGTACGAAACAAGATCGCTTGTTCTTCGGCTGGGCAAGCGATTTTGTAGTCTTTATCGAGTATGCGCACCGTAATGGGCTTGGGTTGGGTTGTCATGTGAATTACTCCTCCATCTGCCGAATATGATCGGCAAGTTGCTCTATTTGTTGGTGCGTGTGGCGCAGTATCTGGCGTAAATTGGCGTTATCGTCAGCTAGGCGTTCGGCGGTTTCACGGTACTCGCGGCGGTGTTGATCGAGCACTTGGCAAAGGGTGATGAGTTCATCAATTTTGCCGACGAGCGGATCTGCCACCAAGATTGGCTGTGACTGAAGGCTGGGCTCGGCTGGATTATTGATAGATTCGGCGGGTGCGGCTGACATACACGTATTCCTGATAAGTATTTATATAACAAGTAATTAAGATAAATTTAGCGGCGGCATTGTGTGTTTATTTTTAATTTAGGTTGTTATTTTAGGTTCATCTAACAACGGCAATTTCCGCGGGTTTTGCTGTAGCAGTCTATCATTTTGCGACGGTTGCGCTGACAATATCCGTGTATTAAAGGCTTGCCTGTCGCTTTAATTCCAGAATTTTCCGGGGTTTTAGGTGGCAATTGCCATTTATCAAAATCCATAGTGAGCAAGTATGAGTGTGAGTTATTCTCAGTTGGCGAATGATTTGGCGGATATGGGCGCTCAGTTGAGTCCCTCTGAAGCACAGGGTGTTTTAATTGGCTTATGGCTAGGCGGTGGCCGCGCCTCAGAGACGCAGTGGTGCGCTGAGTTGCGAGATGATGACGCACCGCAGGCGTTACCTGCCAGCTTAAAAGCGGTGTTTAATGCGGTGGTTTTGCAAATCACAACCGCCGATAATTTGGGCTTAACTTTGGTGCTGCCCGATGACGACGTTCGTTTCAGTGATCGGTTATTTGCCCTAATCGAGTTTGCGCAAAGTATTTTATATGGCTACGCGATTGCTCGAGGGCCGGCACTTAAGCTTTTATCCCCCGAGGCACTTGAGGTGTTTGAGGACATCAAAGCCATTGCCGAGCTTGATAGCCAAGTTGATCCAGCTGCCGATAGCGAGGAAGACGAGATCAACTTAAACGAAATTATGGATTACTTAAGCGCGGCGCTGATTGTTATGTATATCAGCCTGCATCCCCCGGTGCCGGTTACTGAGGCTTCACAGCGCTCGCATTGAGCGGTTGTCTTTCGATTTTTGAGGATCCTTATGTCGATAAATGCCCTAAGTTCGTGCGATAAATCGGAATACGCCAAACGGCGCAAACGGCTCATTAAAGCGGTTGGGCGCAAAACGGTGGTATTGGTGCCGGCGGCGGCTGAACTAATTCGCAACAACGATAACCCGTATCCGTTTCGGCAAAACAGTGATTTTTTATATCTCACGGGCTTAATTGAGCCCGACGCTTTACTGGTTTTGTGCCCCAAACGCGCCGAGGGTGAGGTAATTTTATTTGTCGCCCCACACGATCCCGAGCGGGCGCGTTGGGATGGTCCAAGGGCGGGGCTTGAGGGGGCGCGGCGTATTTATGGTGCCGATCAAGCCTTTGCTTTAGACGAATTAGATGCCCGCTTGCCCGAGTTGCTGGCAGGCTTTGAGCGCATCACCCTGCCCTTTGCCCACCAAGAACTGATGCTGCGCACGTTGCGCTGGCTGGCTGAACTCAGGCTAAAATCGCGCGCCGGCGTGGTGCCGCCGCAAACACTTAAGGATTTAGCCGAGCCACTGCATGAAATGCGTTTAATCAAATCGGCAGTCGAGATCACCAAAATGCGGCGGGCGGCGGCCATCACAGCTGAAGCCCACAAGCGCGCTGCCAGCGCAATTAGCGAGGACATGTTTGAATTTGAGTTAGCGTCCCAGTTGCAGCGGGTGTTTTATCAGCATCAGGGGGAACCCTCGTTTGCACCCATTGTGGCCAGTGGTGCCAATGCGTGCGTGCTGCATTATCGAGCGAACGAATCGCGGTTGGAAGCCGGCCAATTAGTGCTGATTGATGCCGGCGCTGAAATTGAGCACTACGCGGGTGATATTACCCGGGTTTGGCCTGTCGATGGGGTGTTCAGCAAATCGCAGCGCGCCGTGTATGAGATCGTACTCGCCGCGCAACTTGCCGCGATTCATGTGATTGCCCCCGATGTGGCGTTCGATGCCCCCCACGAGGCTGCCGTGCGGGTTATTGCTCAAGGGCTGCTTGATTTAGGGCTACTCACCGGCAGCTTGAGCGAGGTACTCGAATCGGGCAGTTACAAGCGATTTTTTATGCACCGCACCAGCCATTGGTTAGGGCTTGATGTACATGATGTGGGGCGCTATAAAACTGAGGGCGCCTGGCGTGTACTAGAACCAGGCATGGTGCTGACCGTTGAGCCCGGCATTTATATTGATGCGGCAGAAGACATTCCCAAAGCCTACCGTGGCATCGGGATACGCATTGAAGATGATGTCTTGGTTACCGCCAAAGGCTTTGAGGTGCTCACCCTAGATGTGCCTAAAACTGTGACAGAAATCGAAGCTTTAATGAGCTCAACACCCCCGCGAGCCCGGCTTGATGCCTAACCCCCTTGGTGCCAACCCAATGACAAAGCCCCCTTTCGATACGCACGAACAAGACATCATCATCGTAGGTGGTGGTATGGTTGGCGGTGTTTTAGCCCATGCCCTCTCTCTTGAGGGATGGCGCGTCACTATTTTAGAGGCGGCCGAACCGGGCGCATCGGTGAGTTTCGATCATCGCTTAACCGCGCTATCTGATGCCTCATGGCGTTACTTGGATGCGTTAAATTTGGTGGATCAAACCACGGCTTGCGCCGCCCAAGCCATCAACGAGGTGCGCGTCGTGAATGCCAGCAACTTCGGCATGACCCG
Source organism: Halothiobacillus sp. (assembly GCA_023255735.1). Lineage (GTDB taxonomy): Bacteria > Pseudomonadota > Gammaproteobacteria > Halothiobacillales > Halothiobacillaceae > Halothiobacillus. The sequence continues at coordinate 26,249 of JAGDVP010000029.1, forward strand.
CATCACACGCGCCAACAATAACGGCGTAGCCCTTGGCCAAGTGATCGCAAATCGGGCGATTGGCGCCGCTATTGAGCGTGCTGAACAGGCGCAGCCTAACGCGGTCGCCATAGCAAAAACCGGCAGCGTGCAGCGTTTACAACCGGCTCGCTATATCAGTCATCAGGTGCAGGGCGAGCGCACTGAGCGCACCTCGGTGCAAGTGCTGTTTGATTTTCATGGCCAAACCCACCAATTAAGCGCAAGGCTTATTATTGCAGCCGATGGCGCCGCATCGGCTGTGCGTGCTGCCAGCAATAAAACCGTCGGCACCAAAGCCTATGGCCAAACTGCGATTGTGTGCACGGCCAAGCCCGCCCAACCGCATCACGGCATCGCGTTTGAATGCTTTACAAAAAGCGGCCCTTTAGCCGTATTGCCCGCGCCGGCCGGACGGGTATCGCTGGTGTGGGTCAACCGCGATCCCGATATCACGGCGCTCATGGCATTAGATGATGCCGCCTATGCCGCCAAGCTTGATGCCGTATTTCGCCGAAGATTAGGCGGCTTTACTGAACTCGCCCCACGCCATGCCTACCCGCTTGCGCTCATCACACTCGATGATTTAATTGCAGAACGGCTCGTAATTTTAGGCAATGCCGCTCACGCCCTGCACCCGGTGGCCGGGCAAGGGTTTAACCTGTGCCTGCGCGATGTTCGTGATTTAGTGGATGCGTTGCGCAGTGATCGGGGAGCGGCGGTTGACCCCGGCGATGCCCAGCGCTTAGCCCGCTATGTTGATGGACGACGGGATGATTATCGCCGCACCATCGGCTTAACCGATCGGCTGGTGCGCGGCTTTAGTTTAGATATTCCCGGTGCGGGCGCCATTCGCGGCGCGCTGTTATCGCTCACCGATGGCCTTGCCCCAATTAAAAATCGCCTGGTGCGTTTAACGCGCGGCATTTAAGGGCTTCTAACCCTAAGGATAAAATATGAACGCGCAAACCCAACCGCCTCGCCCGCAGCAAAGCCAATATGATGTCATCGTTGTAGGCGGTGGCATGGTGGGCGCAAGTATCGCGCTGGCGCTTGGGCAAATTGGCTGGCAAGTTGCGCTGGTTGAAGAAGAGCCCATCCCCACCCTGCCCGCTGCACACACCCCATTTGATATCCGCGTATCGGCATTAGCGCCCAAAAGTATTGCATTTTTACAGCAATTAGGCGTTTGGCCCACCATCCGCCACACCCGCAGTGCGCCCTATCGCCGCATGCGCGTATGGGATGCGGCCGGGCGGGGTGATGTGACCTTTCAAGCAGCCGATGTTGGCCTGCCGGAATTGGGGTACATCGTCGAAAATAGCCTGATTCAAGCCGCCTTGTGGCAAGCCATCCTCAACACCGACACCATCACCTGTTTGCGCCAAAGCCGCCCCACGCACTGGCATGTTGAAGGTAACAAGGCTCAGTTGTGCATCAACGGCGAGCGCCGCTTGAGCGCGCCGCTACTGATTGGGGCAGATGGTGCCAAATCTTGGGTGCGCACCGCAGTCGGTATCGAAGAAACGCACAGCGATTACGACACCGCCGCCCAAGTTTTAAGCGTGCTAACCGATTACCCCCAGCAAGACATCACCTGGCAGCGGTTTACCGCTACAGGCCCACAGGCATTTTTGCCCTTAGCAGGCAACCATGCCTCAGTCGTTTGGTATGACCAAATCGAGGCGGTAAAACAACGCCATGCGCTTACCGATGACGCCTTGCTCGCCCAATTACAGGCCGAATTCCCCGCTGAATTGGGGCGCATCACCGCCATAGAAACGCGGGGTTATTTCCCTATTCGGCGCATGCACGCCACCCGCTACACCGCCCCGCGCGCCGTGATCTTAGGCGATGCCGCCCACACCATTCACCCGTTGGCAGGTCAAGGGGTCAATTTAGGTTTTTTTGATGTGATGGCGTTAATCGAATGCCTTAAAAATAGCGATGATCTAGGCGCGCCCAAAGCCCTAAACCGATATGAGCGATTGCGCCGAGGCGACAACCTCATCACCCAAACGGGCATGGATGTGTTTCATTACGGATTTCGCGCCCCCAACCCCGCGCTCGTCGGTACGCGGAATTTAGGCTTAACCTTGGTGGCCAACTTTGCTCCCTTGCGCAAAATGGTTGCCAACCTGGCCAGTGGCCAGCGTTAAATGCCCAGTGATCACCCCTTTTTTGCACCGAATGCGCACTAAAAAACCCTATTTGTTGCGACAATCACCCATGCTTGATGGGTATTAGTGAGAAGGAACGCCCCATGCGCCTAAACCTCGATGACTCCGGCCAGCGCTTTGTGGTGCGCGGCTTTACCGAAACCGCCGTGCGGATTAATCAAGATGAGATCAGCATAAGTTTTCTCTTAACGCCGGAACAACTCATCGAACGCGTGCCGCTGCATACGGTTGCCGCATTGCAGGCAGGCGAATTAAATTGGCTTTATACCGATGCGCCCGAAGTGTTGATTATTGGCACGGGCTTACGCACCGTGCGCGCGCAACCCGCCGTGCAGGCTGAGCTGCTTCGCGCCGGTGTGGGCGTTGAGTTTATGGATACGGGCGCGGCATGCCGCACCTATACCGTGTTGGCCAGTGAACTTAGGCGGGTATCTTTGCTGGTCTTATTCCCTGAAGAAACAAGATTAACTAATTAATTTAAAAAGGATTTTATGTCTGAACACACATTTATTACCGGCAAAGATGCCGCCCTTGAAGATACCATCGCCCGCATCCAAGGCGCGCTTGCTGCGCTGGGGTTTGAAATTGAAGAAACCCGCTGGTTAAACCCCGTGCCGCATTGCTGGTCGGTGCATATTCGCGATACCCATTGCCCGATTTTATTCACCAACGGCAAAGGTGCGAGCAAAAAAGCCGCGCTGGCTTCAGCCTTAGGCGAGTTTGTGGAACGCCTGGCCTCGCAATATTTTTTTGGAGATTTCCATTGGCATCGCGGGCGAACCGCGCACGGCACCCATGACCCCAAAGAGCGCTGGTTTACCATTAATCAGCCGGGTATGCGCCCAGATGGCTTGCTTGATGAGGCGCTCTGGCGCCATTTCGAGGCCGATGCGTATCGCGTCACCACGGCTGATTGGCAAGATTTTAATAGCACGGTAGAAGATGCCCTGTGCGCCCTGCCCTTCACCCGTATGCGCGATGGCCACACGCTGTATTTTCCGGCCAATGTGGTGGGTAATTTATATGTGAGCAACGGTTTAACAGCCGGCAACACCGTGTTTGAAGCGCGCACGCAGGGCTTATCGGAAGTATTCGAGCGGTTTGTCAAGAACCGTGTCATTAGCGAAGGCTTAGCCTTGCCGCAAATTCCCGATGAGGTCGTGGCGGCATATCCCCATATTGCCGCGGCCATTAACGCCTTGCGCGGCCATGGTTTTGGTTTGCGCCTGATGGATGCTTCACTCGGCGGGCAATTCCCTGTGATTTGCGTCACCCTGATTGATCCTAAAACACGCGGCGTGTTTGCCTCATTTGGCGCGCATCCAAGTTTTGAGGTGGCCTTTGAACGCACCGTCACAGAATTGCTCCAAGGCCGCGCCCTTGATGACCTGCACGGTTTTCACCCGCCCACCACCGATAGGGAATTAGTGTGCGATCCGCAAAATCTAGAGCTGCATTTTATTGATTCCTCTGGCTGGCTGGCGTGGCATTTTTTCCGTGATACGCCTGATTTTGCCTTCGTGCATTGGGATTTCACCGCCGAGAATAACGAAGCCGGCTTTACGCGCTTGTGCGCTATCGTCCAAGCGCAAGGCTTTGATGTCTATGTGGCCGATTATCCCCATGTGGGGCTTTATGCGTGCCGTATCTTGGTTCCCGGTATGTCGGAAGTTTATCCGGTTGATGAGCTCTATGAGCGTAACAACACCCAAGGCCGCGCGTTGGTGCCCTTTGTTGAGCGTTTGCAAGAATTAACCGCGGCCGAACGCGGCCAATTATTTGAGGCCATTGAGGCGCTCGACCTCGATTGGCTAATGCCGGTAACCGATGTGATCGGCCTTGCCGCCGACCGAGGCTCCCCCTGGGAAAGCCTGCGGATAGGCGAGTTGCGTGCACTGGCTTTGTTCAGCCAAGCAAACTTCGATGATGGGGATGAACGCGAAGCCCTCCTCGACTGGCTCGCCACCGTGCCCCCCATTCCCGAAGAGCGCACCGCCATCTACCAGGCGGCCGCCATGCTAAACCAGCTCCAGATGGCGAACCTAACCCCTGCGAGCGACTATGCAAGCACCCTCGCGTTAATGTACAACGCCCCTACCCGCACCGCCGCCCAACGTTTGCTGGATGGCACGGCGGGATTTTTGAACATTCCAAGCCTTGGAGCGCACTACGCCCACAGTGCCGCGCATCAAACCCTCATGGCCGCATTCAACCGAGCCTATGCGGCAAAAACCATCACAGGCTAACTATGCAAGCGCCCACAACCCCACAACCCGCGCCCGAACGCCAAGCCCGAGCATTAAGCATCATTTGCGAAGTGGCGCGGGTGGTTATGGGCAAAGAAACTGTCATTCGCCAAGCCTTATGCAGCGTGCTGGCCGGTGGGCATTTATTACTTGAAGATGTGCCGGGCTTAGGCAAAACCACCCTCGCCCATGCCCTAGCGCGGTGCTTAGGCTTGCAGTTTCGAAGGCTGCAATTTACCGCCGACATGCTGCCTGCTGATATTTTAGGGGTATCGATTTTTGATACCCAAACCCGTGAATTTCGTTTTCAACCCGGCCCGATTTTCACGCAAGTTTTGCTCGCCGATGAAATCAATCGCGCCCCGCCCAAAGTACAAAGCGCGCTCTTAGAGGCCATGGAAGAACGGCAGGTTACGATTGAAGGCAAGCACTATGCCCTGCCCGAAACGTTTTTTGTGATTGCCACCCAAAATCCCGCGCATCAGCAAGGCACCTACCCTTTGCCCGAATCTCAGCTTGATCGCTTCGCACTGGTGCTTGCAATGGGCTACCCCGACCCCGCCGTCGAGCGGGCGATGCTCCAAGGTCACGGTGGCCGCGCCCATATGCACGAGATAAAACCCTTGCTTGATGCCGGTGAATTAATGCAGATGCGCCAAGCGGTGCGCCGCGTTTTTGTGGCCGATCGGGTGATTAATTATGTGCAGCAATTGTTGCAAGCCAGCCGTAACATGCCCGAATTTACCACGGGGTTATCCCCCCGCGCCGGATTAATGCTGTTAAACCTTGCCCGCGCTTGGGCTTATATCGACCAGCGAGATCATGTACTCCCAGATGATGTAAAAGCGGTATTTAAAGGCTTAAGTGAGCACCGCCTACCCCGCAGCACCTCCTCAAACGCCGAATCGAGCGCAGCCCTGCTCTTAAATCGCATCACCCCTTAAACCGCCGCGCCAAAGTATTTGTGCCCATCAAATAAGCCAAAGCAAATAATCCCAAATTATTGGGGTAGTAATCTTTGCTGACCAGCCCCGTTCGCCTAATTTCTTTATGAATTTCAGCAAGGTAAACATGCGCTTGATGATGATTTCCCACCGCGTTTAAATAGGGTATTAAAGCGGCTTTGAAGCCTAAGTTGCCCTCACCGGACGCTTGACCGGTTTGTGTGTTGACCCACTCGGGCGGATTGGGGTGGTCTTTGAGGTAATGTGCCATCCCTTGCAGCAAGCCGTAATCGGTTGAACCGGCACCAACGGCATCAAGACCGGCACTCATGCCCTGCCACAAATACACCCGGATGGCATCATAACCACCCATAACACCTTGCGGCGCTGGGCTGGCCTGCCCGGTGGCTGGGTCAATGGCGATCCAGTCGGGTGCAAAGCCTTTCGGCATCAGGGTGATTTGTTTCCGCTCAGCGGTGTGCTGCAAGTTATGCCAAGGCCCTGCGGGGTCAATCTCAGCCAAATACTGCATTTGAAACGCAGGCCAATAACTGGGATTTAACACTATCCGTCCATCTAGCAAAACAAAGCCTTGCGCGCCCGGCAAGAGATAAAACCGCCCCCTGGGGCTTTGCCAGAGATCATGGCGGCAAATTAAAGCTAACACGGCCAGACCCAGTGGCTCGTACCGCGAATCCGGCCAGCGCCGCCCTGCCTTGAGTAAGGCGTAAGCCAGCCAAAGATTGGCATCACTCGCATCATTGACATCAAGCACACCCCAAGTGTGATCGGCGCGCTCACCCCACAACCAGGCGGGCAAATGCTGGCGTAAATCGCCTTGGGCGAGATTGTTTTCCGTCCAGGCGAGCACGCGATCAAACAGCGGGCGATCGTCGGCAACTAACGCAAAAAACAAGGCATAAGCTTGCCCTTCCGAGGTGGTGGCCGCTTGGCGCATGGGGTCGATCACCCGCCCATCTGCGCTAATAAATTTGGCCTGATAATGCTGCCAGAGCCGTTGCCAATCGCCGGTTACATCGATTGACCGCGCCTGCCACCAGCCGATGCCGCACACCAAGATGAGTGCCACACCGAGGATAATCCAGCGCATTTGCCACGGTATGCGCCTAAAACAAACTTGAGGCGGAGAGGCTGGCATAGGCGCGGGTCGGCTGATTGGGCTGGGCGCTCACACCCAATTCGGGGGTCAGCGAAATACCATGGCCGAGGTTGGCTTGAAAAAAAACGCCCGCGTTGCGCGATCGATAATTTACCCCGCCTGCTGCCGTCAGCACGGGGCCAATTTGCCAACGCCAATCCGGTTGATAGGCAAGTTTCGCCTGCGACCAGTACGCTTTGGGGCCGATGTCATAGGCGGCGCGGACACTGCTGATCCATTGGGGAGAAATTTCTGCTTGCCAATAAACGCCCGGGGTAAGCTTGCCCTGCCAACCCTTGGGATCGGTGGTAGGGATATCGGGGCTCACCTTAAAATGCTGCCCCGACTTTGAGCGATAACTCAAAGGTTTGGTTATTAACAACCGCGCTGTAGCCGAACCCCGCACTGACACCGGGTGCGGTGACCCGAACCGTGACGGGGGCGCCATTGGCGGTGGTATTGTAGCGATAAGTGAGGTAGTCGGTGCCGGCCACGACAAACCAGCCCTGACCTAACTTGGCGCGGGGGAGCGGTTGCACGGCCCCTATAAAGCTGTAGCTTTGATCGGTGGTGACTTGCGTGCCGGCAAACACAACGCCCTCAGCCCGAGCGACGCCGGTTGCACCGCTCAAAAAAATGAACCCTATCAACAAATGAATTTTAGTCATGCTGTCTGCGCCGATAAGTTAAAACGCCCCAACGAATCACGAGCGCCGTGAAAATGCCCGCGATGAGCAAACCCAAGAGGGCATACCACGGGTGTTGTGTCATCCAAATGCTCAAACCACGCTGTAATCCAAAGTTGCGAAAGGGCTCACTCGTTCTGGGGAGCACGGTCAAGATTGGCTTTTTCTCATCAGTCCAATAAGCCAGCGTGCCATTCAACTGCGGCCAAATGTCAAAGTTGACCGCACGCGCCATGCCGTTGGCGAGAGTTTGAGGCTGCTCGGCGGCGAACAGAATTTCTGGCTGTGGGGTATCCTCCGCGACCGCGGCAAAGGTGATGTTGGGGCCAGGTAGTGCCGTTTTTGCGGTAACCCAAGTTTCGGGCGTAGCCCGAGCTTCCAAGCTTAAAGGATCAAGGTGGCCTGTTTGATTGCTTTGCAGCCGCTGGGTGAGTGTGGTGGCAGAAAGCCCAAAGCGCTTTGCGGTTGCGGCATTGAGCGCATCCAAAGTGGACAGCAAAATCACCGGCGCCGCTGTTTTCGCTTCTGTATCGTGGATATGCAGCTGCGTTAAAGGCAAGTGTGCGATTTGGCTGAGCTTGCCGGCTAAAGTCATGGCAGCCGAGAGCATGGGCGGGTTGAGCGCGGAGAGTTGAATCGTCAGCCCATCTAGCCATCCGGTTGTCCATTTAAGCCCGGCAAAACCAGCTAAAACCGATAAATCGCGCGTGTACTGCTCACTGCCTGCCCCGATCCAAACAAATTTAGAATCATCAAATACGCTCACGGCAAGATTGCCGGGGAAAAAAGGCTGGCAATCGCCGCCATTCGTTTGAGGAATGAGCACAGCCTGGAGCCGAACTTGATTCCAGCCTGCGTTCAGCACCGTGGTGGGCAGAGTGATGGCATAATCGGTGTATTCCCCACCATTGGGGTTGCTGAGCGGCACTGAGCCTTGCAGTACATTGTTAATCCAGACATTCAACGCCGATTGCGGCGACATGCCGGCGGCATAGCTTAAATGCAGGCGCACTTGGGCTTTTTGTTTCCAACCCGTATTCCAAACCGAAAAGTTGATATCTGGGGCATCGATGCCGGTGAGCGTGGTGGATTTCACATTCAAATCACGAAACTGGAACGCATTGGGCTGACGCGGTGGGGGATAAATCGGCAAACCGGTTTGCTGGATTTCAGTGAGTGTCGTGATCGGCTGCGGTGGCAAAGGCAATTCGGTGAGAGCAAATTGCAATGCCAGCTGCTCACGCGCCGCGCGGGTATTGGCGACCAAAATCACCCAGTAATCGGCAGGCCCCGCTTCGCGGCGCAGCACCAGCAAGCGCGGCTCGGTATCCGGCAGATTCAGCCCCTGCAAAAAGGGGGCAAGCTCGGTGTAATCGCCCATGAGCACCGCTGCCAGTGGGCGAGGCGTTGCTACGGCCTCGGCCGAACTTAATGGCTGCACATGAAACTGCACCGGCAGGTAGTCATAGCGGCGTGCAATGCCCTGCGCCACAAGCCCAAGTGCATCGGCATCCCCCGCCTGATCGGGGTGAGCCACAAAAACCGAGACTGTTGCGTGGTGTTGCGCACTCGCCGGGTCAAAAAGCTTTGAGAGCTGGCTTAAAGCAATCTCCGGGCGACGCGGCGCGGTTGCCCATTGAATAAACGAATCGGCCACATCAATTTGAGTAAAAAGCTCTGGCGATAACGGTGGGCTGCAACGCTTCACGTTATGCATCGCCAAATCAAATTTTAAGCTGTTGTAACCGGCTTTAAAGGCATTGGCGGGTATTGCCAAGGTGACTGAATTGTCCGCTTGTGCAGCCTGTGCCAAATTGATTTGCCCGACCATTAAATCGTTTAAGCGCAGCGTGAGCCAAGAGTCCTCACTTAAGGCCGCCGAGGGCAGCAAACGCAAGCTCAAGGTGGCTGATTTCACTTCAACCAACTGAGCCACCGGCACCGTGAGCGTCATTTCAGCCTGCACGCCTTTCAAGGTAATGGGCGTGTCGCTGCCGAGAAGATGCGCCAAAGTGATTTTAGCGCCTGTAAGATCAAGCAAATCCGCCGCGCGGCTGGGCGAGGGGGGGGTGATTATTTCGGTTGGCGCCGCCTGTTCAATTGGCTTTGGCGCAGCCCCTGCCCCATTGGGCAAAGCGAGGCAAACCAGCATCGCGAAGGTGCTGATTGAAAAACTAAACTTGGGTAACCTGGCGTGCATTTTATTTCTCTATCTGACATTTGTATGCGAAAAAACGGCGATAGCCGCGCGTGGCATTGGTAACCAACAAATTCAGCAAATGCGCCAAGCCATAGCGTACCGCCAATCGAATCAGAAACCACAGCCCGCCAATAATGCTGCTGCCACCGTAGCGTGCGCGGTTATTGGCTTCTAATTGAGCGCTGCTACCGAAAGCCAGTGCGACCGAAAATCGCTCATCTTGGACGCTATCTAACTCATAACTTGCGCCAAGATACCAACTTCCACCGGTCATTGAGCGCAGGGTACGGACGGTCGCTTGGATCGTTTGCTTTCGCTCTGGCCATTCTAAGGTAACGGTATCGCCGGGCGACACCATCGTCATTGGATGACTCAAACGAATGCCAATACCCGCGCGCGAGGCATCAACGGCCACCCCGTCAAACATGGCGCCATTTAAATTAACAATTACCGCCTCGCGCACAGGTACACGGGGTTCGGTGCGGCGTTGCGGGCGCTCAAGCATAATGCCCAATGCGGCCAGCAAGAAAAATAAATCCAGCACGGCCCAAGAGCCCACAAAAGCCACTGCACTTGCATGCCATTGCGGATCGAGCAGGCGTTCTATAACAAAGCCTAAACTTAATACATTGAGCCCCAAGAGCAAATAAAACGGCCACGAAAGCGAGGAGACAAACTCCGCATCGAGTTGCTCACCCTTAGGGGTAACCTGAAAACTCGGGGAACGGGGTTTGCGCAGCACCTTGTAAATACCTTGGGATACATAAAAACTCTGAATGGTTTCGTAAATTTGTGAAATAAACGGCCAACGGACATCGCGATAGTAATACTGAGTCACAATCAGTGAAGCAATCAGATAGGGAATCGAATACGCCACCAGTTGCGCGCCGTCGGTATCGGCCAAATTCAAGCCAAAGATCAAATAAGCCGGCGGCGCAAGCATTAGGACAAGCCGCGCTACGGCAAATCCCCAATAAATGGTGAAGTTGGTGTACAAAAGGCGCTGCACAAACGCTAATTTGGGTTGAATCCATGGGTTTTTGAGCAAAAATATCTGCAGCATCCCCTGCCCCCAGCGCACGCGTTGAATCACCAGCCCCGAATAGGTTTCGGGTTGCAGCCCCGATACCTATAGTGGACCCCGATTTTCGGACAGTGAATTAAGATGGTGACCTGCTGTAAAAGGAGCAGGTGA
>JAGDVP010000011.1 GCA_023255735.1 Halothiobacillus sp.
TAGATTACGAGAAAATTCCACTTCTGAATACCGCTAGTTTTCGGGGGGATTACCGCGGCGCTCATCGGGCAGGCCGAGTTCAATCCAGAGCTCAATCTCATCTATGAGGGATTTTTGCCAAATATCGGGCTCATCCTCAGCCGATAAGCCGCGGGTAAAACTTAAATTTTCGGTGGCATTAAGCGCAAACGCTGCCAGCCGCAACATCAGCCGCGCGGGAGTTTCTGAGGGATGCAGTGCCAGCGTTAGGGCGTGGTCGGCGTAGTAGTGGCGATCCATATCGGCGATCGATAAGTCTGCTTTGAAGATGGTGGCTTTTTGTGCCATGGGCGGTGTCTTTTTGAAAAATTAATCCGACACTGTACCGCGGAGTGCTTTGATTTGCCCGCGTTGTGCTTTTTTTGCCAGCCGTTTGAGCTGTGCACTGCGCTTGGGGCGGGTGGGCTTGCGCGGGGTAATGGGGCGGGTGGCGAGCTCAAGCATAGCCTGTAGGCGTGCCAGCGCATCGGTGCGGTTTTTATCTTGGCTGTTAAAGCGCTGCGCTTTAATCACGATGACGCCATCGCGGCTGACGCGGGCGTCGCGCAAGCCCAGCAGGCGCTCTTTTACCTCATCGGGGAGGGATGAGGCCGACACATCAAACCGCAAATGCATGGCGGTGGCGACTTTATTGACATTTTGCCCGCCTGAACCCTGCGCGCGGATCGCGTGGAATTCAATTTCAGCCGGTACAAGTAACAGCTGCACGGTTGTGATTCACGGTTTTTGCGCGGTTTTAAGCGCGATTTCCCGATCAATCAACCGATGCGACCACAGGCCGCCAAAGGGGATGAGTGCCGCGATAAAGACTTGTGCCGCTTTGCCGGGGGATAGGTGTTTTTGCACGGCTGCTGTGATGATGACCGACACGGCCCAGACGAAAAACGCGCCGTGAATCGGTCCCAAAACTTTGACAAAAATCGGCATGCCTGCCCAATATTTCAGCGGCACGGCAATGAGCACCAAGGCAATGAGGGTGCTGCCTTCAGCCAGTGTCATCAGGCTTAAATGGCGCAAAACCCAAGGCGCGCGGGTGGGTTGGGTGTTTGTGGGCAAAGATGGGGACATGGTGCTGGGTTCCGATTGGGTGAATAAATTTTTTTAATACTACATCGATACGCAATAACAAAGCAATTTACATGGGTTTGCCGGTGCAATTACTCGGCCAAAAGCGGGGTTATTTCCTGGTTTTATCCGTGGTAGAAACACCACAACAGAAAGCCTCGGTCATTAATTTATAGCGCACTAATTTAATTAAGAATCAAATTCGGGCGTACCCTGCTTGGGTTTCACGTGCCGCGTCGGTTTGGACGCTTTTTGCAAAAATTATTGGAGCATAAAGATGATTAACACCACGGTTGTTGAGTTATCGCGCTGGCAATTTGCCTCGACAGCGCTTTACCACTTTTTGTTTGTGCCACTGACCTTGGGGCTGACCGTGTTTCTCGCCGCGCTGGAGACCGTGTACGTGGTAACCGGCAAACCCATTTACCGCGAGATGACGCAGTTTTGGGGCAAGCTCTTGCTGATTAACTTCGCCTTGGGTGTGGCCACAGGGCTCACTATGGAGTTTGAGTTTGGCACAAATTGGTCGTTTTACTCAGGCTTTGTGGGGGATATTTTCGGCGCGCCGCTGGCGATTGAAGGCTTGATGGCCTTTTTTATGGAATCGACGATGATTGGGTTGATGATTTTTGGCTGGGATAAACTCTCGCGCGGTCAGCATTTGATTGTGACGTACCTTGTGGCGTTGGGCTCGAATTTGTCGGCGCTGTGGATTTTGGTGGCCAATGGGTTTATGCAAGATCCGCAGGGCGCGGTGTTTAATCCGGTAACGATGCGCATGGAGCTCGATAGTTTTTCAGCGTTGATTTTCAGCCACGATGCCCAGGCTAAATTCGTGCATACCAGTATCGCAGGTTATGTGACCGCCGCCATTTTCGTGGCGGGCGTGAGTGCGTTTTATTTGCTGAAAAAACGCCATCTGGAAATTGCCAAACGCTCGTTTCGTATGGCGACCATTTTTGGTGTGCTCTCAACTATCGGGGTGATTACTTTAGGCGATGCGCTCGGCTTTATTGGTGCGCATGCGCAGCCGGCTAAAATTGCGGCGATGGAAGCCATGTGGGAAACCGAGACTACCCCCGCGCCGTTTAATTTGGCGGCATGGCCCAATCAAGATAAGCAGCAAAACGCGTGGGCGCTGCAAATTCCTTACCTTTTGACGCCGCTGCTCACGCATACCATGGACACCAAGATTCCGGGTATTGCCGAGATTGAAGCCGAGAACACGGTGCGCATAAAGAACGGGATTCCGGCGGTTGAGGCGCTGAAGTTGCTCTCCGCCAATCCAAATAATGCCGCCGCGATGGCGCAATTCAAAGCGCATGAGAAAGATTTAGGTTATGGCTTTTTGGTGGAGCGCTACGCGCCCGATCAAGATGTGAGCCGCGCCACGGAGGCCGATATTGCGAAAGCCGCGAAGGACACCATTCCGGATGTTTTTGCGATTTACTGGGTGTTTCGCATCATGGTGGGCTTTGCCTTTTTGATGCTGGCGTTCTTTGTGTTCGGCGTGATTTATTCCTTGCGCAATGAAGTGGAAAAGCACCCGGTGTTTTTACGCTTTGCGCTCGGGATGATTCCCGTGCCGTTTTTGGCCTGTGAAATGGGCTGGATTACCGCCGAGCTTGGGCGCCAGCCTTGGACGGTATACAACCTTTTGCCCACCTGGATGTCGGCCTCAAGCCATAGCGTGAGCTATATGGTGTTTTCGCTCATCGGTTTTGTGAGCTTGTATTCGATTTTTATTCTGATCGAAATGTTTTTGATGGTGCGAGCCATTAAGCAAGGCCCGGACGCGCCGCACGGCGCGGATACGGGCGGCCTGCGCCATGAGCCTTTGCTGGGCGGTTCGGTCTTGAGTGGCGGTCACGCGCCGGTTCACGCTAAAGCCTATTTGAACGAAAAATCAGCCAACGAGGTGTGAGATGGAGCTATATCTAGGTTTAAAAGTATTGTGGTGGCTGTTGCTCGGCGTGCTGCTGCTGGGGCTGGCGGTGATGGTTGGCATGGATATGGGCGTGGGCGCCTTGCTGCGCATAATTGGTAAAACTGATTTGGAGCGCCGCAGTATGCTCAATGCCATAGGCCCGCACTGGGATGGCAATCAAGTGTGGTTTATTTTGGGCGGCGGCGCGATTTTTGCGGCATTCCCGCTGATTTACGCCACGGCGTTTTCGGGCTTGTATGTGGTGATGCTGCTGTTGCTGTGGAGCATGATTATGCGGCCACTGGCGTTTGAATATCGCTCTAAAATACCCACCGCGCAATGGCGCAACCTAGCTGACTGGGTGTTTTTGCTCTCCGGCGCGTTGCCGATGATTATCTACGGCGCGGCCATGGGCAATATGCTGCAAGGGGTGCCGTTCCATTTCGATTGGGATTTACGCTCCTATTACACCGGCAGTTTTATCAGTTTGTTCAACCCGTTTGCCATTTTGGCGGGGCTGCTATCGCTCGCTTTGGCGATGTATATGGGGGCTTCTATGATGGTGATTAAAACCGAAGGTGCGCTGGCGGCGCGGGCGCGCAAGGCCGGTTCAGTCGCCGTTTTGGTTGCCATCGTGCTGTTTGCGGCAGGCGGTGTTTGGATTAGCCAGATGCCGGGGTTTATCCTCACGCATTCAGTTAATCCCGCGCTGGCGCAAACACCCCTCACGCAAACGGTGGCGGTGGTGGCGGGTGGCTTGCTTGCTAACTACAAGGCGACTCCGATTTTGTGGCTGGTGCCCGCCATTGGCTTTTTCGGCATGATCGCCGGGCTTGTGATGCTGCGCGCGCGGCGTGCCGGGCTGGCGTGGTGGCTTGGTATTTTGGCTTGGGCGGGTGTGCTGGGCGCCACGGCGATTAGTTTGTTCCCGTTTTTGATGCCCTCATCGACCAATCCGAGCCAAAGCCTCACCATTTGGAATTCCATTTCCAGCCAAACGACGCTTTTGTGGATGACCGGCTTTACGGCGGTCTTTGTGCCGCTGATTTTGTGGTACACCAGTTGGGCGTTTTATGTGATGCGTGGCAAGGTGGATGCCAGCAAAATCGAACAAGACCCCCATGCGTACTAGCCGCCGTGATTTAAACAGGAGAACAACATGAAAGTGCTGGGTTATTTTTTACTGTTTTTTGTACTCGCCATGATTTTAATCGTGTTGGCCATTATTTTGGGCGATGCCGCCCCGTGGTATTTCGCTTGGATTATCGGCACGGGGTTACTGATTTTAACCTCAGCCGCCGCCGGCTTTATGTTTGATACCCAAGAGGAAAAAGCAAAAGGCACACCGCAATAAAACTCCGCCAGGCTCGGCACACACCTTAGCTGTTGCCATAACAAAACCCCCGATGCCGGGGGTTTTGTTTTTAGTGGCGGCGGGTGGCACCTTGCCGACCTACCGTGCTGTATTACAGGCTGTAATACATCTCAAATTCAACGGGATGCGGTAATTGGCGCACACGCTGAACTTCGCCGCGTTTAAGCTCCAAATAAGCGTCAATCAAATCATCGGAGAATACATCGCCGCGTTTTAAGAAATCGCGGTCGGTATCTAAGGCATCCAGTGCTTGATCGAGCGAAAACGCCACTTCAGGGATGTTTTTCTCTTCTTCAGGCGGCAGATCGTACAGGTTTTTGCTGGCTGCTTCACCGGGGTGAATTTTGTTCTGAATACCATCAATCCCCGCCATCAGCATGGCCGCAAACGCGAGGTATGGGTTAGCGGTGGAATCGGGGAAGCGCAGCTCAATCCGGCGGGCTTTGGGGTTGGTGACAAACGGGATGCGAATGGAGGCCGAGCGGTTACGCGCTGAGTAGGCCAATTTAACGGGTGCCTCGTAGTGGGGCACTAACCGCTTGTAGCTGTTGGTGGATGGGTTGCAGAACGCATTCAAGGCATGGGCGTGCTTGATGATGCCGCCGATGTAGTACAACGCCATTTCCGATAAGCCCGCGTAGCTATCGCCGGAGAACAGATTTTTGCCATCTTTAGCCATCGATTGATGCACGTGCATGCCTGAGCCGTTATCGCCAAACATGGGTTTGGGCATAAAGGTTAAGGTTTTGCCGTAGCTGTGCGCGACGTTTTGCAGCACATATTTTAAGGTTTGCACTTCATCGGCTTTTTTAACCAAGGTACTAAAGCCTACGCCGATTTCGCATTGGCCGGCAGTGGCTACTTCATGGTGGTGCACTTCAACGGTTTGGCCCATATCTTCGAGCACTAAGCACATGGTTTGGCGCAGGTCGTGCAGGGAATCTACCGGGGGTACGGGGAAGTAACCGCCTTTAACGCCTGGGCGATGGCCCATGTTGCCTTCAGGGTATTCTTTGTCGGAGTTCCAGGCGGCTTCTTTGGAATCGATTTTAACGAATGAGCCGGACATATCATTGCCCCAGCGCACATCGTCAAACACGAAAAATTCGTTTTCAGGGCCAAAGTAGGCCACATCGGCCAAGCCTGAGGCTTGGATGTAGGCTTCGGCGCGCTTGGCCACCGAGCGCGGGTCGCGGGTATAGCCTTGCATGGTGTCGGGTTCGATGACATCACACACCAAAATCATGGTGGGCTCTTCAGAAAATGGGTCCATCACGGCGGTGCTGGGGTCGGGCATTAAAATCATGTCGGAGGCGTTGATGCCTTTCCAGCCGGCGATGGATGAGCCATCGAACATCATGCCGGATTCATAGACGTCTTCATCGACGCGCGCGGCGGGATAAGTGACATGCTGTTGCTTGCCACGGGTATCGGTAAAGCGGAAATCAACGAACTTAACGCCGTTTTCTTCCATTATTTTCATCGCATGACTAACAGACATGAGTTTCTCCCATCAAAGAACAGATTCAAACCAACTAAAAGAGCGAAATTATAACGCAGAGGCACCCGGCGATGCCGATAAAAACGCATCATCGAATCAAACTGCGCGTTTGGCAATAAATGCAGGAATCATGCCTAAATTTTCGCGCGGCGTTTTCTGTAGCCATGGCGGAATCAAATCGCATTAAAACACGCCTTGGGCTGGCTTGGCTTGGGGTTTTGGGCTGGGATTGGCCGGCGCAGACGGGGTGTTTTGCACTTAATTAATGCAATTGGCCTTGAGTGCTGCATTAAAACAATGCAATGCGGCAAGGGTGGGGGCGGTGAACCGCCGTTTGCTTATCTTTTGGCGGCAGCTTTGGGCAGGCTTAAACAGGCGGTGAGGCCGCAAGGTTGCTCGGCCGCTGCAAGGTAGGGATGCGCGCCGGGGGCGTAGAGATCAAGCTGCCAGCCTTGCGCTTCGGCCAAGGCTTCGGCCAGGCTTAAGCCTAAGCCGTAGCCGGTCACGCCGCTGCGGGCGGCATCTTTGCGGGCGAAGGGCGCGCGCAGGGTGATAATTTCATCAGAGGTTAAGCCCGCGCCATGATCCTCAATGCACAAAATGTGTGCATCGGGGGTTTCCAGTCGCCGCAAGTGAATCGGCGGGCGGCCATAGCGCTGCGCGTTGTCGATGAGGTTATCTAAAATCCGCTGCGCGGTGGGCGGGGCGAGCATAAATTGCGCCGGGGTGGCGGGCTCAATGAGCTCGACGGTAATACCGCGCCGCGCGGCGCTGGCTACGCAGTGCGAAAGCCATGCGTGGGCATCCACGGATTCGAGTGGGGCTTGATTGACGCCGCGTGCGATGGAGAGCACTTCGCCAATGAGCTGATTCATTTGCTGGATGTCGGCCTGCATTTGATCGTGTAGCTCGGCTTCTAGTGCATCTTGCGCCAAGGCCAAGCTCAAGCTTAGGCGGGTGAGCGGGGTGCGCAGATCATGCGAAATGCCGGCAAGCAACACGGTGCGGTTTTCAACTAACCGGTTCACCTCCGCCGAGCGGCGGTTTACCGCTTCAATCAGTACGCGGGTCTCCCGGGGGCCTGTGAGTGGCAGGGGCGCATCGGGTAGGCCACGGCTGACCTGTTCGGCTAAGCGGCTCACCGGGCGGGTTAAGCGCCGCGCCAGCAATAAGCCCGCACTTAAGGTGAGCAAAATGCCGCCCACCAGAATGACACCGAGCGTGAGCGGAATTTTGTAGCCCACTCGATTGGGCGAGAATTCAAATTTCAGCACATCTCCGGCAATCGGGATTTCAATCCAATACCCCGCGCCGTGCGCGAGGCTACCCATGTAGATGCATTCGTCGGTTTGCGGGTCGAGGGTGTTGGGTGGGCATTGGTTAAACCGCCGCACGACGGCATCATGCAAAAACCGTACATAAGGCAGGTTGGTGCTGTGCTGGCGGTTTAATTCGGGGATTTCTTCCACCGTTAAGCCGTGTTGATTTTTGAGCTCGGCGGCGAGCAGGGGCTGGGATGCTTTGGGGAGCTCGATCCAGGTTTGTGCTGAAAGCACGATGAGCGCCGCCAAATCATCGGCCGAGCGCTTGGCCATGGGTACCATCACAAACCAGGTTACGGCTGAGAGGGCGAAAATCAAAATCACGCTGATGGAACCTACCAGCGCGAGCGCGGTGCTGGAAAATAAGCTCCAAGTGCGCTTAGACGGGGGGGTCATTGGGCTTGGGTATCGCCACTACGGGGGCTGCGGCCGCTGGGCGCAAAAAGATAGCCCTCACCCCAAATGGTGACTAAATAGCGCGGTTCGGCAGGCGCGGTTTCAATTTTTCGGCGCAGGCGGGTAATGCGCACATCAATGCTGCGATCAAACGCGGCGCGCTCGTAGCCTTTTAAATAATCCATGATTTGGTCGCGATTAATGACGCGGTTGGGGCGCTCCAAGAAAAATTGCAGTAAACGCCATTCGCCGTGGGTTAAATCGAGCGCTTGCCCGTGTAAAAAGGCCTGATGGGTTTCGGTATTGAGGGCGAAATCACCGATCATGGGCAACGCAGGTGCTGGCGTGGGCGCTTGAGCGGCGGCGGGTGCAGCCGGGGCGTGTCGGCGCAGCACAGCCTTGATGCGCGCTACCAGCTCGCGCGGATTAAACGGTTTGGGCAGGTAATCATCGCCGCCCACCTCTAAGCCCACGATGCGATCAATATCCTCGCCACGTGCCGAGAGCATAATCACCGGCGGACGGGTTTTCGGGTTTAACCTGCGGGCAATCGAAAGGCCATCCTCACCGGGTAGCATGATGTCCAAAACCAGTAAATCCACCTTGGCATCCGCCAACAAGGCGGCATCCATTTCGCTGCCGCTGCCCACGACGCGCACCACAAACCCTTGCTCACGCAAATAGCGGCCGAGCAGGGTTTGAATGCCCGGGTCATCATCCACCACCAAAATATGCGGGGCGCCCACGGGCGGCTGGGGGGCGGGTTCGTTGATTTCAGACTGAGCCATAACGCCTCAATAACGCCTCGATTGAATACGGCAATTAAACTAATGATGAATGAGCGAAAGCCCTTCTCGACGGTCAGTGTCGCCGTGGCAGTGGCTTGCGTCAATCAGCGCTTGGGTGTGTTACATATTGAAACACCCCTGAAATATCTCTGGCATAGGGCTGCTATTTAATCCAACCTCGACTCAAGGGCGCGCCATGTTCATAACCGCGCGCCGTCACGACAGGATTGCCCGCCATGCTGATGTTATGTTTGCCCCGCTCAAGCAGCCTATTGGCTCAATGTCGCACTCCGTTGAGTGGTGCGCTGCTCGGATTATTGGGGTTGCTGGCGGTGCAGCCTGCCAGCGCAATGGCGGCAAACCGAACGCCGCCCGTGCCTGTTTTGGAATCTGCCGCTGAATCCGCTGCTGAACCCACCAAGGTACCCGCTGCCGCCAATTGGGCGAGCATTTTGGCGCAAACCGAAACCCGCCTATCGCAACAGCTCATTACCGAGGCAGATGTGACGCTTGCCCGCGCCGAACTTGCGCGCGCCAAGGGTTGGTTAGCCGGTGCGCCGATTATCGATGGTTTGTATCGCAGCGATCAGCCCATGAGCAACTTCGGCGCGGTAGAGATGCAAACCGATGTGCGCTTGCCGCTGCGCCACTTTGGCCAAACCCAAGCGTGGCAAACGCTGGCGCGTGAGGCGATGCTGAACGGGCAAACCCGCGCTACGGCCAACCGGCTCGCTTTGCTTGGCAACTTGCGCCAGTTGGCGTGGGATTGGCGCCGTGCCGAAGCCGAGTGGACGGCCGCGCAAATCCGCCTTGATTTGATGACGCGCGATTTAAAAGCCGTGAGCCTGCAAGTCAAGCAGGGCGAGGCGGCCGAGGTGGATCGCTTAAGCGTTGAGAGCCGCCTGCTTGCCGTGCAAGATCAGCTCGCCGCCGCGCAAATGCTGCGTGATAACGCGCAAGCGCGCTGGCGTCACCTAACCGGCGCCGATGCACTGCCCCGCGATTTGGGCACCGATACCGCCGAGTTGTTGCAACAGCTCAATAACCCAAGCTTTGATACGCCAGAAGGCTTGCTGGCCGAGCAGCCCTTGCTCAAGCAAATGGCCAGCGAGGTGGGCTTAACCACCGCGCGCATCGCGGCCGAGCGGGCGGCGGGGGCGGGTGCGCCAGAGCTTGGGATTGGCGTTAAGCGCGATCGGGGTGATCGTGGCATGCCTTATGACAACAGCCTGTTTGTCACATTAAGCCTGCCGATTGGTGGGCAAAAATACCGCGACCCCGCTTTGGCCGCCATGACTCAGCAACGCGCTGCCGCGCAAGTGGCTTTAATTAAAACCACGCAGCAACTGATTGGCGAGGTGGCCGCCTTGCGCCAGCGCATCAACGCCTGGCCTTTGCGTTTGAGCCGGCTGGATGCGAGCGCGGCGCTGGCGGAAAAAACCTTAAAGCTCAAGCAAAAAGCGCGGCAAATGGGCGAGTTGGATTGGAGCCAAGTGCTGAGCTTTGAGCGGGATGCGGCCGAAGCACGCCTGCAAGCAAAATTGGGTCACATTGAATACGAAGCCGACATCAGCAGCCTAAAGCAAACCTTAGGCCTGATGCCGCAAAACTAATGCACCAACAGGGTGTTAAAGCGGTTTAAAAGCAGCATTAAACCTGCTTTTAAGCCCCGCCATATGGTTTATCACCTCATTACCCCCAAGATCACCGAGGATTTATTTATGCCACTCTTATCGCCCCGCGCCCGCCTTGCGCCCTTCATGGTTGCTTTTGTGCTGGCGGGGTTGGGTGGGCTCCCGATAGCACCCGCTTTTGCCGAGGCCACGCAAGCCGTCAGCCCCGACACGCCAAAGGCGACAGCCGTGGTTATCCCGGAGGCCATGCGCGCAAATCTTAAAATTCAAGCCGCGCCGCTTGCCGCCACGCAAAATTTGCCCATCACGCAAGGCTTGGTCAGCATTAGCGCCGCCGCGAGTAATCAAGCCAGCAGCCAGGTTTCTGCCCCAGCCGATGGGTTGATTGTGGGCAATTTGCCGCAAATTGGCCAAAGCGTAACGGCAGGGCAAGTTTTGTTTGAACTCGCGAGCGCAGGTCTGGCGGATTTACAAGGGCAATGGTCGATGGCGCAAGCCCGTGCCACCCTCGCACAACAAAATTTAAGCCGAGATTCGGCGCTCTTTGCCGATGGCCTGATTGCAAAAAAACGCCTCGATGATACGAAAAGCCAAGCGCAATTGGCCGCAGCGGAGCTCAATGCGGCCACCGCCCGCCTTAAAGTTGCGGGCATAACCGCAGGCCAACAAGCCACGGGCGGCAATTTAGCGATTCGCGCCCCCGTGACGGGCGTTGTTACCCAGCGCAAAATTATGCCCGGCGAGCGGGTGATGGCGGGGCAAGCCTTGGCCGAAATCACCCTAAGTGATGCCCAATGGTGGCTGATGGCCGTGCCGCCTGCCATGGCGCCCGCCGCTGGCACGTCGGCCGAGCTTAAAATTGCCGGCTGCCCGCAGGCTGCCCCTGTAAAATGGGTGGATTTGGCGGTAGACCCGCAAAGCCAGATGGTGACCTTGCGCGCCGAGCCCAAAGTGCCCTGCCCGCAGCTGCGGCCAGGGCAAAAAGCCAGTGCGAGCTTATGGATCCATCAGCCTAACCCCGTGCAGATGCTGCCCATTGGCGCGGTGACGGAGTTCGATAATCAGCCGCATGTGTTTGTGCAGCGCGGCGCGCAATTTTTCCTGATTCCTGTGCAATTGCGCGGCGAGTTTGATGGCATGGCGTATGTGACGGGTGATTTTCAAGCGCAGGATTTGATTGTCACCCTCGGGGTGAGCCGTCTTAAAGCCGTGGCGCTCGGCATGGGGGCTGAATAATGTTAAATCGCCTCATCGCGTTTTCGCTGGCGCAGCGCTTGCTCATTGTGCTCGCGGCCTTGCTGGTGGCCGGTTTTGGCTGGATGGCGTTTTCCAGTATCCCGATTGATGCCTACCCGGATATTTCGCCCACCCAAGTGCAAATTATCCTCAAAGCCCCAGGCGTGACGCCAACCGAGGTGGAAACCCGCATCACGGCACCCTTGGAAACCTCGCTTTTGGGGATTCCGAATCAAACCATGCTGCGCTCGACCTCTAAATACGGCATCGCGGTGATTACCTTGGACTTTGCCGAAGGCACCGATATTTACTGGGCGCGCCAGCAGGTCAACGAGGCCTTATCCAATGCGCGCGGCGATTTACCCCCCGGCACCACCGGCGGCGTGGCACCCATCACCACGCCCTTGGGTGAGGCATTTATGTTCACTTTGGAAAGCCCCACCCTCTCCTTGATGGAGCGGCGGCATTTATTGGATTGGGTGCTGCGCCCCGCCTTGCGTGCGGTGAAAGGCGTGGCCGATGTGAACTCTTTGGGCGGCTACGTGCGTAGCTTTGAGGTGATACCCGACCCTACGCAACTGGCCGCACATCAGCTCACCACCGATGATTTATTGCGCACCATCGATAGCAACAACCGCAACGATGGCGCAGGTAGGCTGGATGTGGGCGAAGAAGCCTGGCTGGTGCGCGCCGAGGGGCGCATTCAAACGCTGGAAGATTTGGGCAATTTGGTCATCACCCAGCAAAACGGCCAGCCGATTTATGTGCGCGATGTCGCGACCGTGCAAGTCGGTGCGATCACCCGCCTGGGCGCGGTGACGCATAGCGGCCAGGGGGAGACGGTGGAAGGCCTTGTGCTCACCCTGCGCGGCGCCAATGCGCGGGATGTGGTGGCGGGCGTGCAGCAACGGCTGGATGATTTGAAATCCAGCCTACCGCCCGATCTGAAAATCAATGTGTTCTACAACCGCGCCGATTTAGTGAATGCCGCCGTGCATACGGTCAGCAAAGCGTTGCTCGAAGCGGTGGTATTGGTGCTGATTTTGCTCGTGCTGTTTTTGGGCAATGTGCGCGCGGCGGTCACGGTGGCGCTCACCTTGCCGATGGCCGCGCTCATCACCTTTATTTTGATGAAGCAGTTTGGCATGAGCGCAAACCTCATGAGCTTAGGCGGCTTGGCCATTGCGATCGGCATGCTGGTGGATGCCGCCGTGGTGGTGGTTGAGAACATGGTGGCACATTTGGCGCAAGCGCATAAATATCCCAATCGCCCGCGCTTACATTTGGTGTATCGCTCGGTGGCCGAGGTGGCCGCGCCCGTTACCTCCGGCATCATTATTATTATGCTGGTGTTTTTGCCGCTGCTTACCTTGCAAGGGCTAGAAGGCAAGCTCTTCTCGCCGGTTGCGCTCACCATTATTTTTGCGCTGGGTGCCTCGCTTGTGCTGTCGCTCACCTTGATTCCGGTGATTGCCTCGCTTATTTTAGGCCAGGTGACCGATCACGAGCCGTGGCTGGTGCGCCAGCTGCATCGCGGCTATGTGCCTCTATTAAATTGGGCATTGCGCCGCCCTTGGCCCGTGTTTGGCATTGCAGTGGCGGGGCTCATTGCGGCCGGCGTGCTGTACACCCAAATCGGCAAAACTTTTATGCCGAACTTAGATGAAGGCACGCTCGTGATGCAGGTGGAAAATCTGCCCTCCACCACGCTCAATGGCACCCTCAAGCTTAATACCGAGATCCAGCAAGCCTTAATGCAAGGCGTGCCGGAAATCGCGCAAATTGTGGCGCGTTCGGGCTCGGATGAACTGGGGCTCGATCCGATGGGCTTAAACGATACCGATACCTTTTTGGTGATGAAGCCGCAGGATCAATGGCGCGTGCCGGATATGGCGGCACTGCGTGAAAAAATCCGCCATGTGCTCATGACTTTGCCCGGCTTTAATTACAGCTTCACCCAGCCGATTGAAATGCGGGTCTCGGAAATGCTCACCGGCTCACGCGGCGACTTGGCGATTAAAATTTTCGGTAGCGATTTAACCGAGTTAAATAATCTGGCCGATCAAATCAAAACCGTGGTGGGTGCCGTGCCCGGCGCGCAAGATGTGGCCACCACCGATAACGAGGGCTTGCTGTATTTAAATATCAAAGTAAACCAAGCCGCCGTCGCGCGCACGGGCTTATCGGTTGCAAGCTTAGAAGATATTTTGCGCGCGCAAATTGAAGGCCAGCTCGCCGGCATGGTGCAAGAAGGCGCGGCGCGCACGCCGATTTTGATTCGCGCCGATGCACTGGCCAATGCCCCGCAAAAATTAAGCGAACTGCCCATTGCCCTGCCCGATGGCAGCGTGCAACCGCTCTCGAATTTGGCGACGGTGGCGCGTACCACCGGCCCTGTGTTCGTGACCCGAGAAATGGGCTCGCGCTTTGCCGTGGTGCGCGCGAATGTGACCGGGCGCGCGCTCACCGATTTTGTAGCCGATGCCAAAGCCCAAGTGGCGCACAAAGTTGAGCTCCCCGTCGGCTATCGTCTGGAATGGGGTGGCCAGTTTGAAAACCAGCAACGTGCCGCCGCCCGTCTTGCGCTCGTGGTGCCGATTGCGCTGGGTCTGATCTTCGTGCTGCTGTTTTCCACCTTTAACTCGCTGCGCCAGGCACTCTTGGTATTCGCCAATATTCCGTTCGCCCTGATCGGCGGCGTGTTCGCGCTCTATATCAGTGGCGAGTATCTCTCGGTGCCGGCCTCGGTGGGCTTTATTGCCCTCTTGGGGATTGCCGTGCTCAATGGCTTGGTGCTGGTGTCCTACTTTAACCAACTGGCCGCGCAAGGCATGGCGCTGGGCGAAGTGGTGCGCCAAGGCGCGCTGCGCCGCCTGCGCCCGGTGATGATGACCGCCAGTATCGCCGCCTTGGGGCTCGTGCCGCTGTTGTTTGCTACAGGTCCTGGGTCTGAAATTCAAAAACCCTTGGCTATTGTGGTGATTGGCGGCCTGATTACCTCCACGCTCCTCACCCTGATTTTGCTGCCGATTTTGTATCAACGCTTTGGCCAGAAAAAAGAGCCCAAAAAAGACCCCAAAAATGCCCCTAAAATCGACAAAAACTCGATAACCGCCCCCTTGGAGGAGCCCAAACCATGACCCTGCCGAGCGCGCCCAATGCCGTGATGTTGACCCTGATTGCACGCCAAGATCTTGAGGCCGCGCTGGTCGATGCCCTAAGCGCGCTGGCGGATTATCCCTTATTGCTGGTCAGTGGCTTGCGCGGGCACAACGATGCGCAAAGCCGCATGAGCGTGGCCGAACAAGTGGAAGGCACTCTGCCGCTCGTTCGCTTAAGTCTGCACACCGATGAGGCCACCGCGGTTAAGGTGCTCGAGTATCTGGCCAAACACTTTGCTGGCGCCGGGATTCGCTGGTGGAGCACGCCCATTTGCGCGGGGGTGATCGCTTAAGCGTCTCTGATTAAATTCCCGGTTCGGCGGATGGGTGGTCTATAGTCAAAGCACATTTTTGGGAAGATGAGATCATGAAATCACTTAAATTCATGTTATTGATGTTATGGGGAGTTTTGATGATGACCGCTACACCAACTTTTGCGACCACCGCGTCTGCGACCGAATCGATTGTTTTGGGCATGGGCTGCTTTTGGGGCGCGCAAAAACGCATGGAAGCCGTGCCGGGCGTGATTAAAGTTGAGGCGGGTTACGCCGGCGGCGATGTGCCTAAAGTGGATTACCAAGCCGTGCTGGATGCCGAGCGGCACCCGGTGGCGGGGGTAAAAAACCATGCCGAGGTGATTAAAGTGACCTTCGACCCCGCCAAAGTGAGCCTGAAAACTATCCTGATTCACTTTTGGGAAAACCATAACCCCACCCAAGGCAATCGCCAAGGCAATGATGTGGGCACCAACTACCGCAGCGCCATTTATTACACCGACGAGGCGCAAAAAGCCGTGGCATTGCAAACCGAGGCCGCCTACCAAACCGCGTTAACTCAGGCGGGTTTAGGCAAAATCACCACCGAGATCGCGCCCTTGAAAAATTACAACGCGGCCGAGGCCTATCATCAAGATTATTTGAAGAAAAACCCCAATGGTTACTGTGGACTGGGCGGCACCGGGGTTAAATATCCCAGCAGCAGCGATGCCCCAGCGACCACCGCTTACCCGCCGCTGGTTGCCGCCCAACTGAATGTGGATCGCCAATTGATTGTATTTGAAGCGCCCGATTGCCCGTTTTGCGCTCAATTCAAAAAAGAGGTGCTCAGCGGTTGGCAATCCCCCGTGCCGATTGTTACCACCTTAAACCCCAACGCGCCCGCCGGCTGGACTTTGGAGAAAGCCCTGTTTGCCACGCCGACGATCGTGTTGTTTGAGCAGGGCAAAGAAGTCTCGCGCTATACCGGCTACAACGGCGATAAAGATCGCTTCTGGAAATGGCTGGGTTTTCAGTTGCTTACCCCCGAACAGCAAAAAATCGCCTTCGAGCAGGGCACCGAGCGCCCCTTTACCGGCTCACATTTAGATGAAAAACGTCCCGGCACGTTTGTTGACCCCATCACCGGTGCGCCTTTGTTTCGCAGCGATACCAAATTCAATAGCGGCACCGGCTGGCCGAGCTTTTTTAATCCCATACCCGGTGCAATTGTGGAAAAAGTCGATAACAGCCACGGCATGCGAAGGGTTGAAGTGCTGAGCGCGAGCTCCGGCATTCACCTAGGCCACGTGTTTGATGATGGTCCGCCGCCCACCGGCAAACGTTACTGCATCAATGGCGATGTGCTTAAATTTGTGCCGGATGCGAAATAGCTAAATTTGCCTGCCACAAAGCCAACCCGCTCCCTCTCCAATAGATGCCCCCGCCTTTTTGAAAGGGGAAATTGAGCGGGAATGGCACACCATCGGTGCGGGCGTTAGTCTTTCACCCGCCCAATGCCGGCTTTCAAGTTATCCCAATGTGCCCAGTTTTGATTGCCGGGCGGCAGCTGCACATAAAACCCCAAAGTTTGCACATAGTGGCGCACCGTGGCGGCATCGGTGCGTGCCAATGGGCGATCGCCGCTTAAATCCAAATCCATCACGGCTTCCAGGCGGCCAAAGGGCGCAAGCACGGCGGCGTTTAACGATTCGGGCAGCGTGCCTTGGGGTAAATATAGGTACAAGTCGGCTTTTTTCAGGCTTTTATAAATGGTGCAATGCATGATTTTGGCTGTCGGGTCTGAAGATTAAGGTTTTAGTCTAACAGCTTGCCTGACTTAAACCCGCCCAATGCCCCCGCTTTCATGCGAGGATAGCGGCATGAAAACTACCCCGCCCGCGCCGGCCGATTGGCGCACCCGCCTTAAAAATGTGCTTACCTCCCGCACCCAGTTGGCCGTGTTGCTGCTGGGGTTTTCATCGGGGTTGCCCCTGTTGCTGAGTTCGAGCACCTTGCAGGCGTGGTTAACGGTAAGCCATGTCAACACGCAAACGATTGGCTTATTTGCCCTCGTGGGCTTGCCATACACCCTTAAGTTTTTGTGGGCTCCCTTGCTTGATCGCTATAGCGCGCGCTGGCTTGGGCGGCGACGGAGCTGGATTTTATTCATGCAGATCGCCATCTCCGGCACCTTGGCGGCACTCGCGCTCACCGATCCTGCACGCCAACTGTGGTTTTTTGCCCTGCTGGCACTCCTGCTGGCTATGTTATCGGCCACCCAAGATATTGCCATTGATGCGTGGCGAACCGATACCTTAAGTGCGCCCGAACGCGGATTTGGCGCAGGGCTATTTGTGATGGCCTACCGCATAGGCATGCTGGCGGCGGGGAGTTTTGCGCTGATTTTGGCGCAGCATTTTGGCTGGCCGCGCACCTATTTTGTGATGGCGCTATTGATGGGGGTTGGCCTTTTGGCGACGCTGTTGGCGCCTGAGCGCAATACCCAAGCACTCAAGCCCTTAAGCTTAACAGCGGCAGTAGTGGAGCCGCTACGCGAGTTCTTTAGCCGCCCCGAGGCTTGGGCGATGATCGCGCTCATTGTGCTGTATAAATTCGGCGATGCGTTTGCCAGCGCGTTGTCTACCACGTTTCTCATTCGGGGGGCGGGGTTTAGTTTGGAACAAATTGGCTTAATTAATAATGGCTTAGGTTTAATTATCACCCTCATCGGCGGGCTGTTTGGCGGGGTGTGGATGCTCAAATTGGGCTTGTATCGCTCGCTCATGATGTTTGGTGTGCTGCAAGCCGTGACGAATTTGGGGTATGCCCTCTTGGCGGTGGTGCCGTCTTTAGGCGTTATGATTCCTGTGATTGCGCTGGAGCATTTTACCGGCGGTTTGGGGACGGCCGCGTTTGTCGCCTTACTGATGGCACTGTGCGCTATCCGTTATTCCGCAACCCAATTCGCCTTGCTCTCGGCGGTGGCGACCTTGGGGCGGGTGTATTTAGGCCCCGTGGCAGGCATGACCGTGACGGCCATCGGCTGGCCGAGCTTCTTTGTGCTGACATTTGTCGCTGCCTTGCCCGGGCTTTGGCTTTTATGGCGACTTAAAGCTATGATTTACCAATTAGATCATCAGCAGAGTGTGCGTTTTGATGCGTAAAATTTATCGAGCATTAATTTTTATCGCCGTCCCTTTCGCGGTCGGGGCGGCGGGGCTTTATCGCGCTGCATGGGCCGATCCACCACCGTGGGCGGGGGGCAACCCGCACCGCGCTGATGATGCCTATAATCATCGAAGCGATGAGCGCTCAAGTGATGATCGTGCGAATCGCTATGCCCCGCCCCGCCGCGATAACTACTACATTAGCACCCGTGAGCAGATGTATATCAACGATTGGTATCGTCGCAACTTGCCGCCGGGTTTGGCCAAGCAGGGCAAAATCCCCCCAGGTCACGCAAAAAAATTAGAGCGGGGTGCGCCATGGCCACCGCCGTATGCCTATGAACCGTTGCCCTATGAATTAATCCGTAATCTTCAGCCCTTGCCACCCGGCTACGCGTATTATCGGGTCGGGGCAGACGTGATCATTGCAAATATCGCCGGCCGAGTGGTTTCTGATGTGGTGTATGACCTCCTAAACCGTTAAGCTCCGCATCCTGATTTATTTGAAGCCATGGCCTGTAGCACTTGATTATGACTGAGCAATCTCCCCGCCTGCCCACGACCGATTCGGTCGTGCAAACTCCCGCCCCTTTGACCGCGATGGCGCCAGCCGACGCCGTATCCGCAGAGCAGACGCCAACGGATATGGCGCCCTCGCAAGCGCAGAGTTCGGCCCCCATCGAACCGCTGGACGCCGAGGCCGAAGCCACTGCCGATGCCGGCGGGGCTGCTAAAAAACGCATTCCACCGCAGGCCGTTGTGGCGCAGCTCATGGCCGCTTGGCCGCAGGCTTTTTTTGCCGATCCCCGGGCGGTTAAACCCTTGGCGATTGGTACGCTGCAACAAATTCTCGCCAATCGCCCGGCGGAACTCGAAGGCTTTAACAGCCACGCCATTCGCACCGGCTTGAAGTTTTATACTTCCAGGTTGTCTTACCATTACGGCATTGTGCATAGCACGCATCGCATCACCCTCGCGGGCGAACCGGCCGATGAAGTGGATGACAAAGCGCGGGAATTTGCCAAAACACAAATTGTGGCGATTCAGCAGCAACGCGCCGCCCGCCGTGCCGCCCAAAATCCGCCCGCAGAACCGCAAGAGGGCCTGCCTGCGCCTGCAATCGATGCGCCAAAGCCACGGCAGCGTTTTCGTCGATCCGAGCCTAACCGTACGGCGGTTGAGCCTGCCGAGGCGTCGCACGCCGCCCTAGCCGATGCGGATACAGCCGCGGTTACGGATGCCCCGCGCCGAGGAACCGAGCCATCCCTGCGTGCCGCTGCACCTGGCCGGTCGCGTGCGCCGCGCCGAGAACCGCGCCCTGCGCACACCGGGGCTTCAGGCGATGGCCGCGCGCCGCGTGCACAGAGCGCCGCCATGAGCCCGGCGCCAACACCGCAAGAGTCGCTCTCGCTGGAAGAAAAACTCGCCCGCTTAGCCCAGCATTTTGGCAAGCCAAGCTGAGTTTGGCCGCCTGTCTGACTTAACCATGCGTCTTGGTAGTCGCATTGCGTTGGAGCCGACAGGCTGCTAGAAGCTAGGGTGCCTTGAGCCGCGCCCCTCAGCGTGCGGGGCTTAAGGCACTCTAAGGCTGATTTTTAAACCGACGGAATAAGGAATTCTCTGTCATGACATCCCCATTCACGCTCTCGATTATTCTGCCGGCTAAAAATGAAGCCGGTGCTGTGGGTACCACGGTGGCGGGCATTCGCGCCCTTTATCCGCATGCACAAATTCTTGTGATAAACGATGGCTCAACCGATGACACGGCTGAGATGGCTAAGGCGGCGGGCGCATCGGTTATCACCCATCCCTACAGCATGGGCAACGGGGCGGCCATTAAAACCGGCGCCCGCCATGCCACAGGCGAGATTTTGGTATTTATGGATGCCGATGGTCAGCATGATCCTGCCGATATTCCGCGCTTTTTAGCCAAGCTCGATGAAGGGCTGGATATGGTGGTGGGCGCGCGCCAAGCGGGCTCTCAGGCAAGCGTAGGGCGTGGGTTGGCCAATGGTTTTTACAATCGCCTTGCCTCGTGGATGACGGGGCAAAACATTCAAGATTTAACCTCTGGCTTTCGCGCCGTGCGTGCGGATAAATTCCGTGAGTTTTTGTACTTGCTGCCCAATGGGTTTTCCTATCCCACCACCAGTACGATGGCGTTTTTCCGCGCGGGTTATGGCGTCGCTTATATCCCGATTCACGCCGCGGCGCGCATTGGTAAAAGCCATATTCGCTTGATGAAAGACGGGGTGCGGTTTTTGCTGATTATTTTCAAAATCGGCACCTTGTATTCGCCTTTAAAGCTTTTTTTACCGGTCGCGTTGCTGCATTTGATTGTCGGCTTGGGGTATTACCTCTACACCTACACCGAATTTAACCGCTTATCGCTGGCCAGCGTGTTTTTGTGGAGCGCGGCGGTCACGATTTTTTTGATTGGGCTGGTTTCCGAGCAAATCACCCAATTGATGTATAAAGATAGCGACAACAGGTCGCGTCATTGAGCCTGAGCCCCTAAAACGGTCTTAAAACGGCACGGGGCACTGATAGGCTCGCCATTGGCCGGTTACAGGGTCCGGGAAGGCTAAGTGCTCGGCGTGGAGCATTAAGCGGGGGTGCTCGGCCGCGTTGGGGTGGTAGAGCGTATCGCCTTGAATGGGGCGGCCTTGTGCCAAAAGGTGCACGCGCAATTGATGTGAGCGCCCTGTGATGGGGCAAAGCGCCAGGCGGCAGGCTTTGGGGTTGTGCTCAAGGACGCGGTAGCGGGTTTGCGCGGCGCGACCAGCTTCATAATCAATGCGATAGCGCGGGCGATGGGCGCAATCCGCGCCAATCGGCAGGTCGATTAGGCCAGACTCGGGCTGCGGGCAGGCATCGACGAGCGCCTGATAGCGTTTTTCGGTTTGCCGCTCTTGAAAGGCGATCGATAGCGCACGGTGGGCTGCGATGGTGCGGGCGAGCACCATAATGCCGGAGGTATCCCAATCGAGCCTGTGCACAATGCGCGCTTCGGGAAATTCTTGGCAAACCCGGGTAATGAGGCTGTCGGTTTTGTGCGCCTCTTTCCCCGGCTGGGTGAGCATGCGGGTGGGTTTGCTTATGATGAGGTAGTGCGGGGTTTCATCGAGCAGCAACCAAGGCTCCGTGGTGTCGGTGATGCCGTTGGCGGTGGACGTTTGGGCGCTCATGTGCGTCCCTGAATGGCGGTGCGCAGGGCGCTTTGCAGCGCGGCGCAGGTTTTCGGCGCCTCGATGAGCTGCCCGGAGTGATCAACGACATAAAACACATCTTCTACCCGTTCACCCAGCGTGCTGATGCGGGCGTGGCGCAGCACAACACCTTGTTCAGCAAAGGCAGCGGTGATGTCGGCGAGCAGTCCGGGCCGATCTTTGGTGCTGATTTGAATGATATTGCGCTCGCGGCGCTCATCGGTGAGGCAGTCGATGTGGGTGGCCACATCAAGGCTTGCCATTTGCGGGGGGACGCGGCGTTGCACGCGCACGGCGGTTTGGTTGGGTGTGGTTAATCGGGCGAGGAGGCGTTCTTGTAGCGTGACAAGCGACCAAGTATCGAGCTTGGCGTTATTTTGCTGATCGAGAATGTAAAACTCAAATAGGGCGCGGTCTGGCTCTGGCGTTTGCGTGCTTGGGGCGGGGGGAATGAGGGTCAGGTTGGCAGACTGCACATTCAACCTCAGCCGATCGAGCTCCGCCACGATCTGGGCAAAAAGCCCGGGTCGGTTATGGCTGAGCACCAGAATTTGGGTGGCGTCTTGATCGGCCTGATCGCTTATCCCCACGATGGGCTCATTCGCCCGCGCGGACTTCGCGTTTAATGCCAGTTGGGCGTGCTTGAGAATCGGGGCGATGTCGGTGCGCAAAAAGTAATCATCTGGGAGTCGTGATAACCACGCCTGCAGGTCTTCAAACGAGAGCTTGGCTGCTGCGCCTTGCTCAAGTGCGGCGCTGCGGGTGGAATCAATGATGCTGCGCAGGCTTTGTTCGCCTTCAATAAACCATTGTTCAGTGAGTTGATGTAGACGCTTGAGCAGGGCATCCCGCCAGGAATTCCACAAATTTGGGTTGGTGGCACAAATATCGGCGACGGTGAGCACATAAAGATCATTGAGCCGCGCGATGCTGCCGACTTTTTTGGCAAATTCTTCAATAATGCTTGGGTCTTCAATATCTCGTCTCTGCGCGGTAAAGGACATGAGCAGATGCTGCTGCACGAGCCAGACCAGTCGCGTGGTGGCCGCCTGCGAAAGCCCATGCCCGCGTGCAAATTGTTCGGCATCCCGCGCGCCGATCTCGGCATGATCACCGCCACGGCCTTTAGCGATGTCGTGCAAAAGCCCCGCTAAATATAAAACCTCAGGCTGTTCGATTTGGCTGAAAATTTGCGATGCCATGGGGTGCTCGGCGGCAAACTCGGGGCGCGAAAACCGCCTTAAATTGCGTATCACAAGCAAAATATGGGCATCGACGGTGTAAGCGTGAAATAAATCAAATTGCATCAGGCCGACGATTTGGCCGAAGGCGGGGAGGTAGGCGGCCAGTACGCCGGCTAAATTCATGGCTTTGAGCGCGCGATACACGCCCCGTTCACTGTGTAAAATCGCCATAAAAAGCTTTTGGGCTTGGGGGTTTTTGCGAAAACCTTCGTCGATGACCGATAAGTTGGCGCGCAGCTGGCGGGCGGTGGTGGCGGTGGTGCCCTCAATTTCGGGGTGCTGCGCCAGCAAAAGAAATAGCTCCAGAAGGGCGGTGGGCGCGCGCATAAAAACTTGGGGATCGGTGGTTTCAAGCAAATGGCCGCGCACAGCAAATCGGGCATTCAGCGGTTGACGCAGCGGCGCCGGTGCCGGATCGAGCTGTTCGGCGAAATTTTGCACAATCACCTGGTTTAAGCGCTCCACCTCGGTGGTGGTGCGAAAATACTGCTGCATGAATTGTTCAACCGCGAGATTGCCGTTGTGTTCGCTATGAAACCCAAAAGCACTGGCGAGGGTTTTTTGATGCAACAGCAGCAAGCGCTCTTCCGCCCTTCCTGCCACACTGTGCAAGCCAATGCGCACGCGGCTGATAAAATCTTCAGCGTGGTTGAGCGCTTGCCATTCTTGATCGCGCAGCAAGCCGGCATCATGCATGGCGGCAAGGCTGTGCGCGCCTGCAACCCGGTTGCCAAGCCAGCGCAAGGTGTGCAGATCACGCAGGCCGCCGGGGCTTTCTTTGATATTGGGTTCAATTTTGGCGCCCGCCTCGCCAAAGCTTTGATAGCGCGCGGTTTGTTCAGCGTGTTTAGCTTGAAAAAAAGTCCAGTTATCCCCGATTTCATGGGTGCGCACGCGCGTTTCAAGTTGTGCGAAGATCGTGGCATCGCCCGTGATGAGGCGGGCATCGAGCAGGTTGGTGTACACCGTCACATCGTGCTGCCCCGCGATGAGGCATTCGTCCACCGTGCGCACCGCATGGCCAATCACAAGGCCCGCGTCCCACAGCTGATGCAGCATCAATTGAATGTGGGCATCGTGCGCGTGGTCATCCAGCAAAATCAAAAGATCAATATCCGAATGCGGAAATTGCTCACGTCGGCCATAGCCGCCTACGGCAACGAGCGCTGCAGGCTCATTCTGTAAGGCATCGGGCCAAAAATGCTTCAGGAACTCATCGATTAAATCGCTGTGCGTGCGCAAAAAAGCGGTGGCGCTGCCCGGGGTTTGCAGGGTTTGCGGCCAGCGCGCTAAATGGTGGCTGATTTGCGCGCGCAGCTGGATTTGCGTTGAGGTTTGAGGGCGCGCGAGGGGCGTCATGGCGGGTTTTAGGTGATTGCTTGAGGCAAGGCGTGATCGGGGTGCGATGAGCCACTTAAAATATCGACGCCCGTTTCGGTAACGGCCACGGTGTGCTCCCACTGCGCGGAGAGCGAATGATCTTTGGTGACCACCGTCCAGCCATCATTTAAGAGCTTGATGTCGCGCTTGCCGGCGTTAATCATAGGTTCGATGGTAAACACCATGCCCGGTTCTAAGCGAATGCCTTCCCCTTTTTTGCCGTAATGCAGAATTTGTGGATCCTCATGGAAGCTTTGCCCAAGGCCATGGCCGCAGTATTCGCGCACCACCGAAAAACCGCTGGCATGCGCCACGCTTTGAATCGCAAAACCGATATCGCCTAAGGTGGCGCCGGGTTTAACCGCTTCAATACCGCGCATCATGGCTTCATAGGTCACATCAATCAGCCGTTGGGCGCGAATGGGCGGCTGCCCCACGGTATACATAGCCGAGGTATCACCAAACCAGCCGTCTTTAATGACGGTGACATCAATATTCAAAATATCGCCATTTTGCAGCACGCGCTCGCCGGGAATGCCATGACACACCTGATGATTGAGCGAAGTGCATAGCGATTTAGGAAAGCCGTGGTAGCCCAAGGTCGCGGGGATGCCGCCTTGCACTTCGGTGATGTGCTTGTGGGCAAAGCTGTTGATTTCTTCGGTGGTGATGCCTGCCCGCACAAGCGGGCGAAGCAGATTGAGCACTTCGGTTGCCAGCAAGCTGGCTACGCGAATTTTCTCAATTTGTTCCGGTGTTTTGATGATGATGCTCATAGTGCGGATTCTGGCTTACGGGCGGAGATTGTAACAAATCCAGCCCGCGGCGTTTGGCTTCGACCAAGTTAACCTGTGCTGGCGAGTTTGGTTAGGAGCTGATCGACCCGTTCGGTATCAAATGGGCCGATTTTTTGATACTGAATATTGCCCTTGGCATCGAGCACAAAAAATGTCGGCGTGAGGCGCACAGGGCCAAATGCCGTGGCCGCTGCGCCAGTTTTGTCTTGCAGCACCAGATAGGGGATGTTTTTTTCTTTTTGCATGGCGCGCAGTTGGCTTAAAGAATCGTAAGACATCGCCATACCAATCACCTCGACGCCTTTGCTGGCAAACTGGTTGTAGAGCGCGGTCATGTGGGGGATTTCTTCCACGCAACCCGGGCAGGTGGTGGCCCAAAAAGTAATGGCAATCGGTTTGCCTTGAAACTGCGCCAAATCGACAGAGTTGCCCGACAAATCCTGCACGGTTAAGCCCGTTAATTTAATCGGCGTTTCGGTTGAGCAGCCGGCCACAAGGCCAATAAGACCAAGCGCGGTGGCACGCAAGAGGTGGCGGCGGGTGGCTGAAAAAACGGGTTTGGTAGTCATCGCGGTTCCTTAAGGTGCGGTTGAAAAAGAATTAAAAGGTGTTTATGGCGTCTGCTGCGGATCGTTATCCAGTTGGCTGCGGGTCAAAATGCCATAAACGCGTTTGAATGGCGGCACCGTGGTGCGTTTGCCGATCAGCACATCGACCGCCGCGCTCTGCATGAGTTCACGTGCTTCGCTCAAGGTTAGGCCAATATCAGCAATCCGCGCGGGCGTGATGGTTAACTCAGCACTTAAATTGATGACAGCCTCCGGGTGTGCCGGTTCAGGCGATGGCACATCGATAAGGGTTTGCGCTTGGCTTGCCAGATACCGATCAACCTCAAAGGCAGAAACCACCCCGATAGGCCCGCGATCGTCGGCGCGAACCACGAGCCAGGTGGGTTTGGCCGCCAGCGCAGCGGATAAGGCGCGTAAAGTGGTTTGCTCATTAATTTCGCCAAAGTTGCGGTCAACGAGGCTACTTATCGCAATATCGTTGGCGTTATGCCACAGCGATAAGCCTTGAATTTTATGGGCTTGGGTGCGCAGCACGGTATCGTAAATGCCATCTTGTTTAAATAAGGCGCGGCTTGTGAGACTGGCTACAATAATCGTAATGAGCGCGGGCGTAATCGCACCGGTATCCCCCGTGAGCTCAATGACCGCCGTAAGCGCAGCCAGTGGCGCCTGCAAGGTTGCGCCCATCATGGCGCCCATGCCAAGCACGGTATAAAACGCCACGTCACTGACCGGAATTTGGGTGAAATTAAGTAAGGCCATCCCCAAGGCGCTACCGGTAAAACCACCCACCACCAAGGTTGAGCCAATCGGCCCCAGCGGCAGACCAAAGCCGAACGTCAGTGCGCTTAAAATCAGCTTGGCTGCTACCAGCAACAGCAGAAACCCTAGGGTGAATTTTGCCCCCGCCGCCAGGCCGACCGAATCGTAGCTGATGCTCATAACTTGCGGCAAGCCAAGCCCAATGAGGCCGGTGAGCAGGCCTATGAGGCCAAAGCGCACCCACACCGGCCAATCCCACGTGCGGCGAATGGCGCTATCGGTGATGCGGATAAACCCAGCGGAGAATGCGCCAATCACAAGCCCCATGCCGATTAAAATCGGCACCTCCCACAGCGCTAAATTGTGATTAAGTTGAATGTCAAACGCCGGATTGGTACCAAAAAATAAGGTCGAGAATAAAGCGCCCGCCGAGGCCGCAAGCATGATGGGGATAAACGTGGCCAGCGTGTATTGGCGCACAATCAGTTCCAGCGAGAAAATCACCGCAGCCAAGGGCGTGTTAAATGATGCGGCAATGGCCGCTGCGGCGCCGCACCCCACCAAGGTGCGCACGCTGTTGTGGGGTAAATCGAGCAGCCGCCCGAGCCAGCTACCCCCCGCCGCGCCAAGATGGATCCCCGGCCCCTCGCGCCCGCTCGACATGCCCACCAAAAGGGCAAACGTGGCGCTAAAAAACTGCACCACCGCGTTGCGCCAAGGTAAATTGGCCTCATGGCGATGAAACCGAATAATGGTGTAGCCCACGCCCACCGCACGAATCCCCTTTGGCAGATAGTGAAAGACGACTCCCAGCGTAATCCCGCCCAGCGCAGGGAGCCAAAAACGCCAGAACAAGGGCAGCGCCGAATATTCTCCCGGCACGGGCAAGCCCAAAAAATAAACTTGCAAGGATTCCAGCGCCAAGCGAAAGGCGGTGACCAAAATCGCCGCCAAAATGCCTGAAATAAGCCCAAGAAACGCCATGGGAATCAAGGCATCGGGTTTGGCCAACTTTAATCGCAAAGGATCCAGTAACGATTGAAGGACTGCGCGTATCGAATTTTTCAAAAAAACACCAATTAAGCGGGGTTGTGATGATTCGGCCTTTGTTATGATGCGGCAGAGACGCAAATTTCGCTAAAGGTTAATAAACCGCAGTATTTTAGAGGCAAGCATGAAAAAAATTGGCATTGTCGGTGGCACAGGCTATACCGGGGTGGAATTAATGCGCCTGCTCGCGCGGCATGGCGGGGTGGAAATTACCGCCATCACCTCGCGCGGCGAGGCGGGCACGCCGGTTGCTGACTTGTACCCTAATTTACGCGGCGCATTAGATCTTTGCTTTACGACGCCCGATGAGGCGGATTTGGCCGCCTGCGATTTGGTTTTTTTTGCGACGCCCAACGGCATTGCCATGAAGCAAGCGCCTGCCCTGCTGGCGCAAGGCGTAAAAGTGATTGATTTAGCCGCCGATTATCGCATCAAAAATTTAAACCTATGGTCGCAATGGTACGGCATGACCCACGCTTCCCCCGATTGGGTGGCGCGTGCGGTGTACGGTTTGCCCGAGCTATACCGCGATGAGATTCGCGCGGCGCAGTTAGTCGCCAATCCCGGCTGCCATGTGACCGCCATGACTTTGGGGCTATTGCCGCTGATGGGGCAAGATTGGATTGATCACAGCCGGCTAATTGCCGATTCAAAATCGGGCACCAGTGGCGCGGGGCGCAAAGCGGAGGTGCCGATGCTCATGGCTGAAGCAGGCGAGAGCTTCAAAGCTTATGCGGTCAATGGCCATCGGCATCAACCCGAAACGGTGCAAACCTTAACCGC
Source organism: Halothiobacillus sp. (assembly GCA_023255735.1). Taxonomy (GTDB): domain Bacteria; phylum Pseudomonadota; class Gammaproteobacteria; order Halothiobacillales; family Halothiobacillaceae; genus Halothiobacillus. Next base: position 27,663 of record JAGDVP010000011.1, read on the forward strand.
CGTGGCAAAGCGCGCGGTGGGCTTAACCTTCGTGCCGCATTTGGTGCCGATGGTGCGCGGCATTGAGGCAAGCCTTTATGTGCCGCTCACGGCTGAGCCTTCGTGTGATATTCAGCAGTTGTTTGAGGCTTATTATAAAGATGAGTATTTTGTGGATGTGATGCCGCAAGGCAGTCACCCCGAAACGCGCAGCGTGCGCGGCAATAACCTGTGCCGGATGGCGATTTTCCGGCCTCAAGGCGGCGATATGCTGGTGATAAGCTCGGTGATTGATAATTTAGTGAAAGGCGCGGCCGGGCAAGCGGTACAAAATATGAACCTGATGCTGGGTTTTGCGGAAACCCAGGGCTTGGATTTAATCGCGTTATCGCCGTAATCGGTCGAAAAAGCGGCTTAATGACCTCTGGCGGGCATAAAATTTCAGCAGAGGCACGCATTTTGCGTCATGATTAATTCATTCGGCTCGCCCTTAAGCCGAATCTTTATTGGGAGTTTAATTCAATGACCACCACCCCGCTTGAAGCACCGATTGCCGATACCCCGCTTGTTTTTACGGACAATGCCGCCAACAAAGTGCGCCAATTAATCCAAGAAGAAGGCAACCCCCACCTCAAATTGCGCGTATTTATCACCGGCGGCGGCTGCTCGGGCTTTCAATATGGCTTTATGTTTGAAGAGGCAGCGCAAGAAGATGACGCGCAAGTCGAGCGCGGCGGCGTCACGCTCTTGGTCGATCCCATGAGCATCCAGTACCTTGAGGGCGCGGAGATCGATTACAAAGAGGACATCACCGGCGCACAGTTTGTGATTCGTAACCCCATGGCCGCCTCCACGTGCGGTTGTGGTTCATCGTTTTCGGTTTAGAGGTTTTGCTATGGACTATGTCCCAGGCTTGCAAGGAATTCCCGCGACGCAATCGAAAATTTCTTTTCTCGATGGCCAAGAAGGTGTGCTGACCTATCGGGGATACCCCATCGTTGAATTGGCCAAACACAGCACGTTTGAAGAAGCTGCCTGGGTGCTGATTAACGGCGAGCTGCCAAATAGCGCGCAGCTGACCTGCTTTGATGGCGAGCTGCGCGCCAATCGGCGGGTGAAATATAACGTGCGCGACATCATGAAATTTCTGCCAATTGACGGGCACCCCATGGAAGCGCTGCAAACCTGCGTGGCGAGCTTAGGCATGTTCTACCCCGGTCAAGAGCGCATGACCGCCAACGGCATTAGCGCCGATAGCGAATTTGTTGAGCAAATGATCGTGAAAATTCTCGCGAGCATGGCAACCTTAGTCGCCATGTGGGAACACATTCGGCGGGGTGATGACCCCGTGCAACCCCGCACCGATTTAACTTATGCCGAAAATTTTCTATACATGATGAATGAGCGCGAGCCCGACCCCGTCGAAGCGCGGATTATGGATGCCTGCCTTGTGCTGCATGCCGAGCACACCATCAATGCCTCAACCTTTGCGGCATTAGTCTGTGGCTCGACCTTGGCACCGCCGAATTTGGTGGTGGCTTCGGCGATTGGCACCTTGGCAGGCCCATTGCACGGCGGCGCAAATCAGCGGGTATTGAATATGCTCGATGAAATTGGCTCAGTTGATAAGGTTTCAAACTGGCTGGATCAGCGTTTAGCAACCAAGCAAGTGGTGTGGGGCTTTGGGCATCGGGAATACAAAGTCAAAGATCCGCGCGCCGATATTTTGCAAGGGCTGCTTGAGGAATTGCGCCAGCATCGAGGCGGGCAAATCTCCCCGCTCTACGACATTGCGCGGGAGCTTGAGCGCTGCGCGGATGAGCGGCTGGCGCCCAAAGGGGTTTATCCGAATGTGGATTTTTATTCGGGCCTGCTCTACGAGGCGCTCGGTATGCCCCGCGATCAATTCACGCCGATTTTTGCCATTTCGCGCACAGTCGGCTGGTTGGCGCATTGGAAAGAGCAAATTAGCCACAACCGAATTTTTCGGCCCACTCAGGTTTATGAAGGCTATCCTGTTCGCGCCTACAGCCCGATGGCCGCGCGATAACCCCCATCGCGCAAGTGAGCTTGGACAAGTGCCTTCGCGGCACTTTTTTTATGAGCGCTTGACAAGGAAAAGGGCGGGGTTACGCGGGATAAAAACCGCCCAATATCCGCTCGCCCCGCGCGCCTGTCACTGAGGGAGCATTGCCCGCAAGCCCGAGTAAAAACTGGCGAGCCAGCCAAGCAAAGGCTGCACATTCAACGCATTGGGGGTCAATTGCAAGGTGATCGCTGGTTATGGGCGTGCTGTCTGGGCTGATAGCGCGTACCGCTTGAGCAATCGCATCGACGAGATGCGCGTTGCGCGCGCCGCCACCCGCTAGGATGATTTTGGTTGCTTGGTTTGGGTCAAGCCAAGGCGCAATGGCCAAAGCCAATGTGTGTGCGGTGAGCGCCGCGAGCGTGGCCTGAACATGCTCGGGCGCGAGCCTTGCTAAATCATCGGCCGCCACGGCATGCAACCAAGCTAAGTTAAACGCCTCAATGCCCGTTGATTTGGGGGGCTGCGCGTGAAAATAAGGCGCCTGCATCAATCGGCCGAGTAATGCGGTGTCGATAACACCGGTTTTAGCCCAATCACCGTTGGCATCAAATGGCAGGTTCAAATGCGCGCTAATCCAGGCATCCATTAACGTGTTGGCAGGCCCCGTATCAAAGCCCAGCAAGGGCGCATCGGGTGTGATGATGCTGACATTGCAGATGCCGCCCAGATTAACAAAAATGACCGGCCGGGTGCTGGACTCAAAAGCAAATAACGCCTGATGCGCTAAGGGCACCAAGGGCGCACCTTGCCCGCCTGCAGCCAGATCGCGGCGGCGAAAATCAGCAATAACGGCAATGCCGGTTAACTCGGCAATCGTATTGGGATCAGCAATTTGTAGTGTGAAGGGGTACGTTTGGGTTGGTCGATGCCGAATAGTCTGGCCATGGCAGCCCACAGCAACAATCTCGTGCTTTGCGAGCCCACTTTGCTGCACTAAAGTGTTAACGCATTCGCTTATACGCCGCGCCATACGAATATCAAGCTGGCCTAAGTGATCAATAACATCGCCGTGGGATAAGGTCGGCGTGCCCAAGGCTAGGGCGCGCAACTCATCACGCAAATCATCAAGGGAGGCGCTGTAATGCGCGATAACCTGCGGCTGGCGGGCTGAAAAATCCATAATGCAGGCGTCCACGGCATCCATGCTGGTGCCCGACATGACGCCAATAAAATACCCGCTGATGGCGCGGCGCTTAAAATCGGCGTCCATTGAGTTTAGGGGTTAATCGGTGTTGACCCGCGCAGCGGCGCTGGCCGAATTTAACCGAGTAGGCTGGCTATTTTGTGCCATTAAATCTAAAACAGATTGTGTTTGGGCGAGAAAATCTTTGCGATATTTAGATGGAATCGGGTTGGCTTCCGGCATTTTAGCAACGAGCGGGTCGGTATAAACCCCATTGACATGAAACTCATAATGCAAATGCGGGCCGGTGGCATCGCCCGTCATGCCCACAAAACCGATGGTTTGCCCCATCGCAACTGTACTGCCTGTTTTTAAGGCATCGTTGAAGCGGGACATATGGCCGTACACCGTCTCATAGCCACCCTCATGCTTGATTTTAATCAGTTTGCCATAGCCATGTTGCCAGCCCACAAATTCAACCTTGCCAGCGCCTGCCGCATGAATCGGTGTGCCGGTCGGGGCAGCAAAATCCACCCCACGATGGGGTTTGACTTTATCGTAAATGGGGTGCAGCCGCGCCAGCGAAAACTTAGAGCTAATCCGAGAAAACTCGACCGGATAACGCAAAAACCCGCGCTCTAAACTGGCGCCATTGGGTTCGTAATATCCGACCGTACCCTCAGGGGTGGTGTACCGCACCGCCTGGTATACTTTGCCTGCATTGGTAAATTCGGCTGCCATCACATGGCCGGTCTGAACACGTTTACCCTGCACAAATTTCTCCTCAAAGACGATGCGAAAGTGATCGCCATTTTGCACATCTTTAAGAAAATTAATCTTCCAGCCAAAAATATCAGCCAACTGTAAAACCATGTTGGCCGATAGCCCCGCATCAATCGCCGATTGATAGAGCGAGCTATCAATTCGCCCCTCGGCCGAAGTGAGCCGGGTTTCTACCGGCATCACAATTTGGTGTGCTTTGAGCTGATTATCCGTATCGCGCGCAATAGAAAGAGATTGATTCGGCGCGATTTGATAGTTGATGCCTTTTAAGCTTTGGTCAGCCCCAATTTGAATATCGAGCGTGTCGCCAGGGCGCATTTTCTCAAGCGGTGCCGCTTCTGAGCCCAACGCAATCACATTGCTCGCTTCTTGCGCGCTCAAACCCAAACGGCTAAAAATGACCGAAAGGCTATCGCCCGATTGCACGCGTACCGTGCGCGTGGTGGCTTGATCCGGCGCCTCACTGGCCTCGGCGGTATCTGAGCCTGCATCATCCGTCTCTGCGGTGAGCGCTCCTGGGATTTGATCAAGCACACTGTTTTGCTGGGTGAGCGGTACATCGGGGGGCGCAATTGCCTCGCGGATGCTGAGCTCAACTTGACGATCTAAAGCAGGATCCGTCGGCAAAGAAACTTTGGCAATCACAACCCCCAGTGCACCAACCCCTGAAAACAGCGCCGCTACTTTGAGCCAGGCGGCGATTCGCGATTTCTTCTTAGCAAACAAATTTCGGTGACGCATGCAAGACAACCACTCAGAATAAATCGAATAAACGGGTACCATACAAGGCTTGTTATTAAGTTTCAATGAACGAGAGATGAATAGTGGACAACCAAATAGCGGACGCATTAAATGAGATACGCCGAGGTACCGAAGAGGTTTTGCTGGAGCATGAGCTCATCGAACGGCTTAAAACCGGGCGCCCTTTGCGGGTTAAGGCCGGGTTTGACCCCACCGCCCCAGACTTGCACCTAGGGCACACAGTACTTATTAATAAGTTACGGCAGTTTCAAAATTTAGGGCATCACATTTTATTTCTGATCGGGGATTTCACCGGCATGATCGGCGACCCCACCGGTAAAAGTGCCACCCGGCCGACCCTCACGCGCGAACAGGTTCTTACGAACGCACAAACCTACCAACGCCAAATCTTCAAAATTCTCGATCCCGCACGCACCGAGATTGTTTTTAATTCCAACTGGATGGGGCAAATGTCTGCGGCGGATCTCATTGCCCTTGCAGGCCGGCAAACCGTGGCGCGCATGCTGGAGCGAGATGATTTCTCCAAGCGCTATGCGGGGCATCAGCCCATTGCGATACACGAGTTTTTGTACCCCCTCGTGCAAGGCTACGATTCCGTTGCGCTTAAAGCCGATGTGGAGCTTGGCGGCACCGACCAGAAGTTCAACCTACTCATGGGGCGAGAGCTGCAAAAGCAATATGGACAACAGCCCCAGATCGTCATCACCATGCCCCTGCTGGAAGGTCTGGATGGCGTGCAGAAAATGTCTAAATCCTTGGGCAACTATATCGGTATCGAAGAAGCGCCGGATGAGCAATTTGGCAAACTCATGTCGATATCTGATGTGCTGATGTGGCGATATTTTGAGCTGCTCTCATTTAAACCCCTGGTTGAAATCGCCACACTACGAGAAGGCATGCAGCAAGGCCGAAACCCGCGTGACATTAAATTTGAACTGGCGATGGAAATTGTCGATCGGTTTCATGGTGCTGGGGCAGGTGTTTTAGCGCGCGAGCGCTTTATCGCCCGATTTGCAAAATCTGAAATTCCTGATGACTTGCCAGAATTCACATTAATGGCAGGGCAATCCGTCGTTCAAGCCTTGAAAGAAATCGCACTCGTGGCTTCAACATCCGAGGCAATCCGGCACATTCAGGCTGGCGCTGTTCGTATAAATGGGGGCGTCGTGTTGGATAAAGCGCAGCTCTTGGATGAGGGATCCCATGTCATACAAGTCGGCAAGCGCCGTATGGCGAAAATAAATGTGACAAATGTCACGAATGAGGCTTGACGGAAATATTTCAGCCTGTATAGTTCGCCACCCTGAAGCGCAGATGGATTAAGGTTTGTGGCTGAAGGTGTT
>JAGDVP010000014.1 GCA_023255735.1 Halothiobacillus sp.
AAGGTTACCCTCTTAAACTCAATGCATTATTGTCTTGACTAAGGGGTCCACCATACAACATTGATTTGGGCTACCGCTATGACAGCAGCCTGCTGACGGCATCCGCAACGGCTTTCTACGTTAATTACAAGAATCGTCAAGCGCAGTCTGTTGATGCCAATGGTGTATTCCAAAACTACAACGTGGGCAACGTACATACCAAAGGCTTAGAGCTAGAAGCGGGCACCAAGCCAATTAATGGCTTCAGTGTTTATGGCTCGCTGACCTACACCGATGCCGTCACCGCCTCCGATTACGTGACTTATGTTTCAGGCAAACAAGTGGTGATTCCCACATCGGGCAAGCAATATGTGAATGCGCCCAAATGGCTGGCTGCGGTGGACTTAAATTACCAACAGGGGCGCTTCTTTGGTAATTTCAAAACCCGCTATACCGGCCTGCGCTATTCCACCGTACTGAACGATGAAAGCATCCCAGGCTACGTCACCAACGATTTGTCTGTGGGATACAAATTTGCCAATGCGGGGTATTTCAAAAACCCCACGCTGCGGTTTAACGTATCCAACATCTTCAATCGCCAGTATTTGAACTCGATTGAAGGCACCACCGTAACCGCCCTAGGCTATCAAACCTACAAAGGCAGCGCACCGACCTACATGCCGGCGGCACCGCGTTTTGCGAGCGTGACATTCTCGGCAGACTTCCAGTAAGTCAACGTTTAGGGGCATTGCGGTTTAACACAAAAGCCCCTTGGCACACGGATGTGCCGATTTCTTTCAGCATCCCATGTTGAAAAAAATCACCGCCGGAAAATCGATTTTCGGTTTGTGTCGCCTAAACAATTCCGAATGGATTGGTTTAGACCTTCTTTAACTTTTATCAGGAGGGCCGGGGCAACCCCGCTTTAATCCCAATGGCATTTAATATTCACTTATTGCACGACATCGTTTTTTATTTGCTCTACGCCATGGCGGCCATCGTCACGTTTATTGCCATTGAGCGCATCATTTTTTACGCCTTCACAATTCGCCAAACGCGGCTTTGCTTAGAGAGCAATCAGGCGCCGAATGCCAACAGCGTGGTGGCCGATATGGTCACCCCCTTGCAAGCAGCCGAGTTTGGCCATGCCAGTCGCCATCAAATCGAAGATTTGGCCGAATCAGGCTACATCAAGGTGCGCACGCAATTAGTTCATCACCTCTGGGCACTCGATACCATCGTGACCGCCGCACCGCTTTTAGGCCTAGTCGGCACCATTTTTGGCATTATCGACACCTTCTCTGCCTTAGCGAGCTCGGGGATTTCAGACCCTTCCGCAGTGAGTGCGGGCATTGGCACGGCACTCTATGCCACGGCGCTCGGGATCGGGGTAGCGCTTTATGGCCTGATTTTTTACAACCTATTTCATAACCGGGTTGAGCGGATCAGCGACAAAATCAAGTTAATTATTTTGAAATTCAGCGGTGCCAACCCACAAGCATCCGCCTAATGCCAAGCTTTTAACGGTTACCAAGAGACAGATCATGACAACCCCCGCATTACCCGATTTGCATCGACGCTCATTTTTACGTTCCAGCGCCACGTTAAGCGCCCTATTAGCCGCTGGTGTGTGGCCATTTCCCAGCGCATGGGCGGCGCCCGCGCCAGCTGGCATCCTGCACGCCGGCCCCATGCAGGGCTATGTCGCCGCGCGCTCCGGCATTGTGTGGTTGCAAACGCCGGGCGCTGCGGAGGTATTTATTGAATTCGCGCCCGAGGATCACCCCGAAGCCAAAAAGCGCACCGACCCCGTGAAGACCCTTGCCGCCAATGAGTTTTGCGCGCATATCGTATGCGATGACTTAACACCCGGGCTGAACTATCGCTGCATTGCCTTTGTGAACGATCAGCCGGTAAGCGACAAACCCATCATTTTGCGCACACAAAAAATTTGGGCTTACCGCAGCCCCGCACCTGATTTCACCGTGCTTGCCGGCTCCTGCGCATTTATCAACGATCCGCTCTATGATCGCCCCGGTAAAGGCTATGGTGGCGGCTACGAAATCTACACACCGATGGCGCAAGAAAATGCCGATTTAATGGTCTGGCTGGGCGATAACCTGTATTTTCGAGAAGCCGATTTATTGAGCCCGCAAGGCATGGCGCTCCGCTATCAAAAAGATCGAGCTTTTGCGCCGCTACAAACTTTTTTGCGCTCCTGCCCACAAATCGCTATTTGGGATGACCACGATTACGGCCCCAACGATAGCGAAACCAGTTTTGAGTTCAAAGACGATGCGCTGCGTCTCTTCAAAACCTATTGGGCTAATCCTTCGTATGGCACCGCACAAACCCCCGGCGTATTCACCAAGGTGAGCCAATACGATGCCGATTTTTTTTTATTAGATGACCGCTACTGGCGGTCTGCCGACCGAACAAGCCCTGGTGAAGCCGGCAAGGTCATGTTTGGTAAGGCGCAAATCGAATGGCTGAAAAATGCGCTGCTTTTTTCGAATGCACGTTTCAAAATCATCGCGGCCGGCGGGCAGTTTTTCAATGATGACGACAGGTATGAAGGCTGGAATCAATATCCCATTGAGCGCGCTGAATTTTTGGGCTGGCTACAACAAAACCAAATTCCCGGCGTGTTATTTTTATCCGGCGATCGGCATATCACCGAGCTGATTAGCTACCCACGTCCGCGCTACGGGGGAAAGCATGATTACCCTCTGCTTGAATTCACTGCCTCACCCTTAAACTCAAGCCCCGCCAAAGGGGATAAAAACCCCAATCGCGTGCCCGATACCTTGGTTGAAGCCCGCAATTACGGGGTATTGAAGTTTTCCGGTGATACCCAAAACCGTGTCTTAACCCTCCAAACCAAAGGCGTCGAAGGCCAAGTTTTATGGTCGCACGATATAACCTTGGCGGATTTAGGCTATGACATCAAATAACCGAATCAACGACGGCAAGCTGTGTCCACTTCGCATTGCACTGAACACGAGTGAATTTGCACAGTGGATGCACGCGCATCGTGGCCAAACCGTGGCGCGCACTGCCATTCAAGCCGCGTTCAAACAGAGTTTTAAGCAAGTTGATGCCAGCGCCATGCAATTGCGTTGTGCATCAAAACTCGGCAGCAGCAACAAAGATATTCTGACGGAAATCTGGTTAACCATCCCGACCGCGCAACTTGCACAATTCCCTCAACCTGAGAGCTTCGGCCCTGGGCTACGCGGCAATTGCGCGGCAAAAATCCAAATTTTGCAGAATTAAACCCACAACTAACGCACAAAATATAAGCCGAGGACACCGATGAAACATCTCGTTATTTTATTACTCTGCGCACTTAGCCTTACCTTAAACGGCCAAGTACGCAGTGCCGCGGTTTCCCCTGATGACAACCTAAATGCCACCGCCTGGTCACAAACCAGTATTGAGCATAATTTAATCCTCATCCAAACCTACAAAACCGCTGAAAATCAGCTGATTGCGGCGTTAAACGATCCGCATTGGAACGCCCTGACGCCCGATGAGCGCACGCAAACAAATGCGCCGCGCAAACCCGCCGTCATTTTGGATGTGGATGAAACAGTACTCGACAACAGCCCTTTTCAAAGTGATCTCATCAAACGTCACGGTCAATTTAACGAAGCCGATTGGGGTGCTTGGTGCCGAAAAGCGCAAGCACAGGCTCTACCTGGCGCATTAAACTTTGTGGCGCTGGCCAGTCGACTCGGCATTGATGTGTTCTACATCTCGAATCGTGCAAAAGATTTAGATCAAGCGACCATTCAAAACCTTAAAAACCAAGGCTTCCCCATCAGTGGCACGGAACAATTTTTAGGCCTTGGCACCGTAGTGCCAGGCTGTGAATCCGTGGGGACGGAAAAGGGTTGCCGCCGGATATCGGTGGGCAGAACGCATCGGGTTTTAATGCAATTTGGCGATCAGTTAGGTGATTTTATGGATGTTTTAAACAATACCGTCAGCGCCCGCAACGCCCAAGTTCAGCCCTATTTAAATTGGATTGGTCAACGTTGGTTTGTTTTGCCCAACCCCATGTACGGCAGCTGGGAGTCGGCATTAATTAATAACAACTGGGCGGCATCAATCGAGCAGCGGCGCGAGCAAAAAATTGATGCGTTACGCGACAATTAACCATGAGCCAAACCCAATCACCTCACAACAAATTGATCCCAAAGCGTCGCATCAATAGCGCAAACAAGCCAAACAGCACCAGCGTGAGCACCACGCAAACAGCCAACGTAGGCCAAAAACCCAAGCGGCTTAATAAAAACGGGAATACCAAGAACATCGGCAGCGTGGGCAGCACATACCAAAATGTGTACCACGCATGATTGGCGATCTTTTCTTCTGACTGCTGCCCCACATGCAGCCAGATCAAGGCCATGATCGTAACCAGCGGCAAGGCGCCGAGCAGTCCGCCGAGTTTATCGCTGCGTTTGGCCACCTCTGAAACCACCACGATCCCCAAAGCCGTCAGCGCGTATTTTGTTATTAACCAGCCCATATTTTTTCCGTTGATTGAGAACAAAGCTCGGCTTTAGATGCGTTTTATTCATGGTTTTGATCAAAAATTATCAATATAAATCATGTTTAATTCCGGTATCGTGAATAGCGTTAATCGTTAAACCGCCTAAATGGATACCAAAACTTATGTCACACCCGAAAATTACCACCCATATTCTGGGCTATCCCCGCATCGGCGAACGCCGCACTTTGAAGTGGGCGCTCGAATCCCATTGGCGCGGCACACTCAGTGCACAAGCCCTACATGATACCGCCGTGGGCGTACGCGCGAAGAACTTTGCCGAATTTGCCGCGGCGGGCATTAGCTTGCCGCCAGCGGGCGATTTCACCTACTACGATCACATCGCCGACACGGCTTTGATGTTCGGCCAAGTGCCGAGCCGATTTGGTAGCACCGCAAACACCGCCGAGAACTTATTTGTATTGGGGCGCGGCAAAAATCGTGATGGCCACAATATTGCGCCGCTTGCGATGAAAAAATGGTTTAACAGCAACTATCACTATATGGTGCCGGAACTTGATGCCGCCCAACCCGTAAAGCTTGATTCAGCGCGGTATATCGCCTTAGTGCGTGAAGCGTTGGCGCTGAACCCGGCGGCGAAACCTGTAATTGTAGGGCCTTTAACCTTTTTGTATTTAAGCCGGGGGATTGATGAGGCTGCACGCCTAGCGAAGGCCGATGCCTTAGCGGGCGCGTATCAGCAATTATTGAATGAGCTCAAAACCTTAGGCGTGACTTGGGTGCAAATCGACGAGCCGATTTTAACCCTTGATTTGCCCACCGCGTGGCTGGCCGCGTTCGAGCCCACCTACCACAAGCTCAAAGTGGCGGGCATTAAGCTCTTGCTCACCACCTATTTTGGTGATTTGAACGGTAATGTCGCGCTCGCCGCCAGCCTGCCGGTCGATGGTTTGCACATTGATGCGATTGCCACCCAAGACCTCATCGCGGTGGCCGATCGCCTGCCGGATTACAAAGTGTTGTCGGTGGGGATTATCGACGGTCGCTCAATTTGGCGCGCCAATTTAGCCGAGAAACTTGAGCGTTTGCAGCCGGTGTATGCGCGCTTAAAAGATCGGTTGTGGCTGGCGCCCTCTTGCTCGCTGTTGCATTTGCCGGTGGATGCGACGCTGGAAACGCATGCGCCAGAATTTTTGCGCGCCAATTTAAGCTATGCCCGCCAAAAGCTCCACGAGCTTGCCATCCTAGCCCGTGGGCTGGGCGAAGGCGAAGCGGCAATTGCCAGCGAAATCGCGGCGGCCACGGCGGCGCGCGCCTTGCTTGATACCCATGCGGGCCGGGTGAATGCGGATGTGCGTGGCCGCACGGATACGATTGCGCACCAATCGCCCGATCGCGCCGAGGCGTTTGCCGTGCGCGCCGCCGCTCAGCAAGCCCGTTTTCATTTGCCACTATTGCCTACCACGACCATCGGCTCGTTCCCGCAAACCCACGAGATTCGGGCGGCGCGCAAGGCATTCAAAAATAATGAGATTTCAGCGGCCGAGTACGAGACCAGCATGAAAGCCGAAATCAAACATGTGATTGAAGTGCAAGAAAAAATTGGCTTAGATGCACTGGTGCATGGCGAGGCCGAGCGCAACGACATGGTCGAATACTTCGGCGAGCAGCTCGATGGCTTTGCCTTCACGCAAGAAGGCTGGGTGCAATCGTATGGCTCCCGCTGCGTGAAGCCGCCCATCATTTGGGGCGATGTGCACCGTGCCAAACCGATGACGGTTGAGTGGAGTCGCTACGCGCAATCGCTCTCAAGCCGTCCGGTTAAAGGCATGCTCACAGGTCCTGTCACGATTTTATTCTGGTCGTTCGTGCGCGACGATTTATCGCGTGAAGCTGTGTGTTATCAAATCGCCGAGGCTTTACGCCACGAGATCAATGACTTGGCCGCCGCCGGCATCGGCATGATTCAAGTCGATGAACCCGCCTTCCGCGAAGGCTTGCCGCTGCGCAAAAAAGATTGGGCACCTTATTTAGCCTGGGCGGTGCGCGCGTTTAAACACTCAGTCAAAGATGCCGCGCGCGATGTCCAAATCCACACCCACATGTGTTACAGCGAGTTTAACGACATTATCGAAGCCATCGCCGCGCTGGATGCGGATGTGATTACCATTGAAACCACCCGCTCAAACATGCAGCTGCTGGATGCCTTCTCGGATTTTGCCTACCCCAACGCTATAGGACCCGGCATTTACGACATTCACGCGCCGCAAATTCCCACCGTGGACGAGATCGAGCCACGGGTGCGGCTTGCCATGGAGAAAATCCCAGTCGAACGGCTGTGGATCAATCCCGACTGCGGCCTTAAAACCCGCACCTGGGCTGAGGTAATTCCCTCGCTTGAGGCCATGGTTGCCGTAGCACGCACATTGCGCAGCAAACTAAACTAAGCCAGTTTCGACATCACGCACTAAAAGGTCGCCCGAGTGAACGCTCGGGCGGCCTTTTTGTTTCAAGCAAAACAGCTGCGCGGATTGCTTTATGGGCCTGCTGGCCTTAAAGCGTTAACCCGATTTAAGCGCAGCGGCAATTTTAGGGCTGAGCGCTTCGGGGGTGACAGGCGAATCAAAACTGCCGATCAGCTTACCATCGCGGCCAATCAAATATTTATGAAAATTCCACGTGGGATAATCGCCCCCCGCCGCCTCGGCTAGGGTTTTAAACAGCGGCGAGGCGTTATTGGCGCGCACGTGCATTTTCTCAAACATCGGGAATTTCACGTCATAGGTGAGCTGGCAGAAATCTTGGATTTGATTTTCGGGCTTGGGGTCTTGGCCGCCAAAATCATTGGAGGGAAACCCCAACACCACCAAACCTTGATCTTTGTACTCGGCATAAAGCTGCTCCAGTCCCTTAAATTGGGGGGTGTAGCCGCAATAGGAGGCGGTATTTACCACCAGCACCACTTTGTCGGCATAAGTGGTACACAAATCCACCTGCGCCTCGCTGGCCAGTTTGCGCACCGTAAAATGCAGCAGGGGGCAGCTTGGGGCGGCAAACACAGGGATGGCCGGCGAGAGCGCAGTGGCCAATATCCCTTGAAGAAAAATACGTCGGCTCGTCATAAATCACCTCATCCCAGAGCATTAACGTGAATGAAAAAAGCACTATGACTATAGCCTGCCGCGTGGCGATATCGCTTCAACAAAAGGAATTTAAGCCCATTTACCCCCGGCACTAAACCCCTATGCCATTGCACACCGGCGCCAGTTGGACGGCAAAACGATCGGTTGCGCGGATTAACGCATCAATAATGCCTGGCTCACTTGCCGCATGGCCGGCGTTTTCGATCACATTAAGCTCGGCACTGGGCCAAGCGTCGGCCAAGGCAAACGCTTGATCAATCGGGCAAACCACATCGTATCGACCGTGAATAATCTCGCCGGGGATTTGGGCGAACTGTGCCGCCTGTGCCCGAATTTGGGTTAGCAACGGCGTCTCGCGCAAAAAAGCACCGTGAGTAAAATAATGATTTTCGATGCGCGCAATGGCCAGCGCATGATGCGGGTCACCGAAAAAACCCACCGTGGCGGCATCGGGCAACAAGGTGGCGGTGCGCCCCTCCCAAAGCGACCACGCTTTGGCCGCGTGCATCCGCGCCAACTCATCAGTTCCGGTGAGCCTTTTGTGGTAAGCCGCAACCAAATCGCCGCGTTCCTCATCGGGGATGGGCGCAAGGTAATCAGCCCAATAATCGGGGAACAATCGATGCGCGCCGGCTTGATAAAACCAGGCCACATCCTCATCGCGGCACAAAAAAATCCCGCGCAAAATCAAGCCCAGCACCCGGGTGGGATGGGCGCACGCATAAGCCAGCGCCAAGGTTGACCCCCAAGAGCCGCCAAACACTAACCAGCGTTCAATCTTCAAATGGGCGCGCACCTGCTCCAAATCGGCCACCAGCGCTTGGGTGGTGTTGCCGTCAAGGCAGGCGTGTGGCGTTGAGCGCCCCGCCCCGCGTTGATCAATCAAAATAATGCGGTAGGTATCAGGATCAAAAAACCGCCGATGCGTCGGGGTGCAACCCGCGCCCGGCCCGCCATGCAAAAAAACCACGGGGATACCGGTTAATCGACCACATTCTTCCATATGCAGCACGTGGGGATGATCCACTGCAATACTGTGGGTCATGAGGGGTTCTAGGGCGGGGTACAGTTGGCGCATGGTTTGAAATCCTAGGGCTTAAGAGTGATCCCATCTTAGCGCCGAACGCGGCCTCGCGTACAATGCGGGGGTTTTCACCCTATGATGCCCTATGAACCCACCAACACCCAATCACCCCGCCGCGCAACCCCTCGCGCAACCGCAAGCCCAAGCCGGCTGGGTAACGCCCGGTAAAAAGCTGCAACGCGTGCTGGCCCGTACTCTGATGGAATTTTCGATGATTAACCCCGGGGATCGCATCCTCGTTGGGTTATCGGGCGGTAAAGATTCGCTCTCGCTATTACACTGCTTGCATTTTGTGCAGCGTCGCGCGCCCATTGCGTTTGATCTAGCCGCCATCACGGTGGATCCCTTGGTGGGCGGGTTTGATCCGGCGCCGCTCGTGCCTTATCTAGCCAAACTTGGGATTCCTTATTTTGTTGAGCGCGAGGACATTGCAGGCTTAGCGAGTGCGCACATGCGCGGCGATTCTTACTGTGCCTTTTGTGCCCGCATGAAGCGCGGCTTACTCTACAAAGTCGCGCGGCGTGAAGGCTTTAACGTGCTGGCACTGGGGCAGCATTTAGATGATTTAGCCGAAAGCTTTTTGATGAGCGCCTTCCACGGCGGCAAACTCAACACCATGAAAGCGCACTACCGCAACGATGCCGGCGACGTGCGCATCATTCGACCCTTTGTGCGGGTGCGCGAGCGCATGCTGGCAGACTTTGCCTTACAGAATCAGCTGCCCGTCATTAAAGACAACTGCCCCGCCTGCTTTGCCAAACCCACCCAGCGCGAACACTTCAAAGCGCTACTAGCGGCAGAAGAGCGGCTGAATCCGCAGCTGTTCCGCTCGCTTGCGGCCACCTTAACGCCGCTGATGCGCGATGGGCTTGGCGAGGCGGTGTCTTGCGCAGATCAACGCGATGAGTAAACGCACCGCCCAAAGCCACGGCCGCCCGCTGCGCAGTGCCTTGCGGTTGATGATGATTCGCTTTTTTTTGCGGGCATGTACAAGCTTGCCGCTCCCCCTAAGCCATGCCATCGGCACCGGATTGGGGCGATTGGCATGGCTGACACGCAGCCCTCTGCGGCGGACGGCCGAAGCCAATATTGCCCGATGCTTGCCGGAACTTAACCCCGCCGAGCAACAGCAGCTCGTTAAAGACAGCCTCGTACAAACCGGGCAAACCCTCACCGAGCTTGGGCGGGTGTGGCGGGCCAAGCGGCGGCAAATTGAAGCTTTAGTGCAGGGCGTTGAAGGGCAGCACTACCTAGATCAAGCCCTCGCCACGGGGCGCGGCGTGATTTTACTGGCACCCCATAGTGGCGCTTGGGAATTGGGGGGTCTGTTCATGTCGCTCAGCACCCCGATGACGACACTCTACCGCCCGCCGCGCGAGCCGGCCTTCGAGCGCTTAATGACCCAAGCCCGCGCACGCTTTGGCAGCAAGCTCGTGCCGGCCAACCGATTCGGGGTAAAAGCCTTGTTGCTGGCTTTGCGGCGCGGCGAATTAATTACCATTTTGCCCGATCAAGAACCCAATGTGGGCGAAGGCGCCTTCGCGCCTTTTTTTGGCCACCCCGCCTATACCCTAACACTTGTGCACAACTTAATGCTAAAAACCGGCGCGGTGGCCGTACTGGGCAGAACCGAGCGCTTAGCGCACGGCGCGGGCTATCGTCTGCATTTTTATCCCGCCCCGGCAGAGCTCGCAAACCCAGACCCGGCCATTGCGCTGGCCGCCTTAAACGCAGGGGTTGAGCACCTAGTGCGGCTCGCGCCCGCTCAATACCAATGGGGTTATCGGCGTTTTCGCCGCCAGCCTGCACCCGTGCCGCCTCAGGCGTAAGGATCAGCTCGATCGGCCACGGCCGATTTAAAAAGCTTAAGTGACCACATGTATTGGGGCGGATCAGCCAAAATCAATTGCTCTAGCGCTTGGTTAATCGCCAAAGCCGCCGCGCAATCGGCGCTATGAGGCACGATGATGGGGGGCAAAATGAGCAACCGATAACGGCCGCTGCGCCAATCTAACTGCCCTAGCGCCGGGTAAATGGGCACCTGACCCAAGGCAGCAATTTTCCCCGCCAAAGGCAAAGTCGCTTTCTGCACACCAAAAAACGGCGCAAACACGGAGTCATCTAAGCCTAAATCTTCATCGGCAATATAAAAAAAACCCTCGCCCGCCCGCAGGTGCCGAATATGCGGCTTTAACCCCGCCTCGCGCGGATACACCCGCGCGCCGTGGCGCTCGCGCGCCCACTCAAACAGCCAGTTGAGCAACTGATTGCGCCCAAACGGTTTATACATAGCCGAGCCGCGCATATTCAGGGTGAAAAAATGCCCCACCCACTCCAAACCCGCACCATGGCCGGTGAGCACCACCCCACCCGAGGCGATTAATTGCCGCAGCAGCGCGGGGTCACTCACAGCCGTTTGCCGCATTAAATAAGCCGGCGAGCGAAACCACAGCCGCCCTAAATCCAGCAACGCATAAGCCTGAAGGCGAAAACTCATCTGCCGCCACCGCGCTCTTTGGGTTGAAGCTAGGTTCGGAAAACACAAGGCAAGATTACGCTCGACAATCCCCACCCGCTTGGCATACGCGCGCTGATACACCGCGGCAAGCCCTAAAGCCAAGCCCCATCGCAGCTTGTGTGGCAAAAACGCCAGCACCGCCAAAAAACCCACCGCCAACCAAGTCGGCCAATATCTTGGGCAAAAAAAAGCGCGCTTAAAGCGCCGCGCACAATCCCGCTGACCCCTGGCCACAGGCTAACGCTGCCAAAACATCGGCAAAAACAAAACCAGCACGGTGAAAATCTCCAACCGCCCGAGAATCATCGAAACCGTGCCGACCCATAGCGTCCCCGTGCCCGCATGGGCAAAGGTACTGGCGACAGACCCAAGGCCGGGGCCGGCGCTGGTGAGCGTGCCAATCGCGCCGCCAAGTGCTGAAACCGGATCAAGCCCCGTGGCCATCATCGCGAAAAAAATCAGCACAAAAATAAACACATAAGCCGCAAAAAACGCCCACACGGCGCTGATCACCGAGGGGTTGATTGCCCGCCCGCTGAGTTTCACCACAAACTCGGCATGCGGGTGTACGAGTTTTCGCAGTTCGTTTAACCCTTGCCGAGTGAGCAACAAAAACCGCACGGTTTTCAAACCGCCCGATGTAGATCCCGCGCAGCCGCCAATCAAGGCGGTGGCCAACACCAACACCGGCAAAAAAACCGGCCAAGGTGTGCTATCCACCAAGGTATACCCCGTGGTGGTCATCATCGAAACCAAGGTAAATAGCCCCCAGCGCGCGCCCCACAGCCATTCAGAGAAAGGCCTTGAAATCATAACCGTGAGCATAATTAAGGCAAAAAAGATCAATAACAGCAGCAGAAAAAACTTAAATTCCGAGCTTTTGCCATACGCGCGAATCGAACCATGTTTGATGGCCAAATAATGCAGCGCCATCGGCGTGCCGCCCAAAATCATAAAAATGACCGCCGTGAGCTCCATCGAAAAATCATGAAAAAAGCCAAAGCTGTCGTCATGGGTTGAAAACCCGCCCGTGGAAATAGTGGCAAAGGCATGCCCCACCGCATCAAACCAGCTCATGCCTTCGAGCTTAAACAAAATGGCGCAGAGTAACGTTAAGCCCGCATACACCATCCATAAGGCTTTGGCCGTCTCTGAGATACGCCCCGATAACCGCTCATCTTTCATGGGGCCTGAAATTTCGGATTTGTACAGCTGCATGCCGCCCACGCCCAAAAGCGGCATAAACGCCACCACTAACACGATAATCCCCAAGCCCCCGAGCCATTGCAGTTGCTGGCGATAAAACAGCAAGGATTTGGGCATGTCATCCAAGCCCGAAAGCACGGTGGAACCGGTGGTGGTAATGCCGGAGACGGATTCAAATACCGACTGACTAAACGTAAGGTTAAGATTTGGCTGCAAATAAATAGGCAGCGCGCCCATGAGCCCCAACACAATCCAAAACGACACCACAATCAGCAAGCCATCGCGCAATTTGAGCTCGCGCCGATAGCCGCGCAACGGCAACCACAACGCGGCACCCAATAACAAGGCAACAAAAAAACTGGTTTCAAACGGGACTAAATTGGCATCCCCCATCCAAGCGCCCACAACCCAGGGCGGAATAAAGGTTAAGCCAAATACCATCAGCAACACGCCCAACACCCGAAAAACCACAATAAATTGCATACAAAACCAATGCTTAGAAAAAGCCAAAGCGCACAGTGAACAGCTGTTCAATATCGCGCACATAGCGTTTATCGGTAAGAAATAAAATCACATGGTCATCGGTTTCAATCACGCTGTCGTGATGGGCGATCAGCACCTCACCCTCGCGCATTAGCGCGCCGATGGTGGTGCCCGGCGGCAGTTTTAAGTCATCCACCCGCCGCCCCACCACCTGCGAGGTAGTGGCATCGCCGCGCGCGATAATTTCCATGGCTTCCGCCGCGCCGCGTCGCAAGGAATGCACGCTCACCACATCGCCCCGTCGCAGGCGGCTTATCATGCTGCCGATGGTGATGTTGTGCGGCGAGAGGGCAATATCAATGCTGCCCATGTGGATTAAATCCACATATTCACTGCGATTTACAATACACATGACTTTGCGCGCGCCGAGTTTTTTGGCCAGCATGGCGGCGAGAATGTTGTCCTCATCATCATTGGTGAGGGCGAGAAACACGTCCATGTCTTCGATATTTTCTTCAATCAGCAATTCGCTATCGGTGGCCGAGCCGGTCAGCACGATGGTGCGATCAAGTTCAGCGCTAAGTTTGCGAGATTTTTCGGCATTATTGCTGATTAATTTAACCTGAAAGCGCGATTCAAGCGCTTGGGCAAGGCCGCCGCCGATGTTGCCGCCACCGGCAATGAGAATGCGCCGGTAGGGGCGATCGAGCCTGCGCATCACGCTCATGACTTTGCGAATGTCATCGGATTTGGCGAGAAAAAACACCTCGTCATCGGCCTCAATCACCGTCGCGCCATCGGGGTGCAGTGCGGTATCTTTGCGGAATATCGCCGCGACGCGGGCTTCAACATCGGGCAGCAAGGCAGATAAGGTGTGAATCGGCCGGCCGACCAAGGCGCCATCCGCATCGGCGCGCATCCCGACCAGCCGGAGCTTGCCGCCTGCAAAATCGCGCACTTGTAAGGCATCGGGGTATTCCATTAATCGGGCGATGTACTCTTTAATGAGCCGCTCGGGGCTAATCATGTAATCCACCGCAATCGCGTTGTTGTCAAACAAGGCAGGGTGATCGAGAAAATCGGTGGCGCGAATCCGCGCGATTTTGGTGGGCGTGCGATGCAGCGTCCAAGCCACTTCGCAGGCCAGCATGTTAGTTTCATCCGAGCTTGTCACTGCAATCAGCACATCGGCATCGGCCGCGCCAGCCGCCGCCAGCACGCTCGGCTGCGCGCCCAAGCCTTCGACGGTGCGAATATCTAAACGCTCTTGCAAGCGCAGCAAGGCGGCCGTTTGGGTATCGACCACCGTCACCGAATTGCGCGTTTCCTGCGATAGCACCGTCGCCAGCGATGCGCCCACTTGGCCGGCGCCTAAAATAATAATTTTCATGCGGCACTCACCTAGGGTTAGCTGCGCTCGTTGGCGCTAATGCCTAACGATTTTAATTTGCGGTACAAGTTGGTACGCTCCATGCCGGTTAAACGCGCCAGCTCAGTCATCGAGCCCTCGCAGCTTTTAAGTTGTGCCAGTAAATAACGCCGCTCAAATTCATCGCGGGCATCGCGCAGGGGCAAATCTAAATTTAATGAAATCAACGTCGCGGCCACCGCCTCGTGGCTATCGGCTAAGGTTGGCAAAAAACCCAAGGCACGCTGCACTTCTTGCTCGTCGATCACCTCACCCGTGCCCAAAATGAGCATGCGTTGCACCAGGTTTTTAAGCTCGCGCACATTGCCCGGCCACGAATGGGCTTTGAGCAAATTGCGCGCGCCGATGGTGAGCTCGCGCTTGGGCAAGCCTTCAATGCGGTGCGCAGCCTCAAGGTAATAGGTGAGCAAAATTGGCACATCTTCCACATGATGGCGCAAGGGTTCAATCGGCAAAGGCACCACAGACAGGTGATAAAACAAGTCTTCGCGGAATTTGCCCGCCCGCACTTCCGATTCGAGATCCTTGCGGGTAGCCGCCACCACGCGCACATCCACATGCACAGGCTCCGCGCCCCCCACCCGAAAAAAGGTTTGGTTTTCCAGCGCGGAGAGAAGCTGCATTTGCGTTTGCTCATCCATATCCGCCGCTTCGGCAATAAACAGGGTGCCGCCGTTGGCTTGCTCAAGCAAGCCATAGCGAATTTTGCCATCCTCCTCGGAGCCAAAAAGTTCGACCGCTGCGTTTTGCCGCCCACCCATGGCGACCCCACCGGTATCGATAAACGGAAAATGCCGACGCGGCGAATGATGATGGATATAGCGCGCCAGCGCTTGTTTGCCGGTGCCCGGCTCGCCGGAAATCAACACCCACGCGTCATGGCCGGCCACTTTTTTGGCCTGCGCGCGCAGGGTGGTCATGTACTCGCTATCACCGATGAGCTCGAATGGATCGGGCGCGCTGCGTTTAAGCTCAAGGTTCTCGCGCGCAAGGCGGGTGTTTTCTAGCCCGTGTTCAATCAGCAGCAAGAGCTTATCGAGCGAAATAGGTTTTTCAATAAAATCAAACGCGCCCAGCCGAGTGGCTTCAACGGCGGTTTCAACCGTGCCATGCCCCGACATCATGATGACCGGCCAGATGAGCTGATCGTGCTCATGCCATTCGCGCAGTAAGCTGATGCCATCTTGCCCCGGCATCCAAATATCCAGCAAAATTAAATCAGGGCGACGGATTAAAATGGATGCGCGCGCCTCGATGGCATCGGCGGCGGTTGATACGGTGTACCCTTCATCGGCCAAAAGTTCGGCCAACAGGTTGCGAATTTCGACTTCGTCGTCTACGACCAGGATGTGTCCAATACTCATGGTTTTTCAGCGCTACTCATTGGTTCTATGGGTTTTGGGGCAATGGGGCGGTGGTTTAACGTGTCGGCGGCTAAATTGTGCAGATCACCACCGGGCAGAAGGTTCGCGCCGGGCGCCTCTGCCGGCTTGGCGTGCGGCACAAAAGCCACCTGCGCCGTGCGAAACAAGTCTTGGGGAATATTATGCCCAGAACGGTGTGCCGCCGGAACAGTTTCCGCCTCGGGTGCCTCGGCGGGCGCAGCCAACGCTGCCATAGGCGTTAAGGATTCGCCTGAGGCATTGGGTTCTGGCGATTCGAGCTCCGGCGTATCTTGGGGTAGCCGAATCATAATTCGTGCGCCGGTGACGGCGGGTGCACGCGCCTCTATCGTATCTGAAGCAGGGTTCGTTTGCGATTGCAGCGGGTTTTCATCCGGCGCAGTCAAAGCGGGTGCTGAAGTCAACTCCATCGCCCACTGTTCTTGCACATTGGTGGCAGTCACCACGCCGCCATGCTCTTCAACAATTTTTTTAACAATCGCTAAACCCAGCCCCGAGCCTTTCGGCCGCGTGGTGGCGTACGGCTCAAATAACCGATCAATCATCGTTTCAGGAAAACCCGGGCCATTATCAGTTACGTTCAGTTCCACCAGCGCCAGGCCGCCTTCTTGATGCAGGCTTGTGGTAACACACACCCGCGGCTCGCCATTGGGACAACCGTGCTCTGTTAAGGCTTGCTGGGCATTACGAATCAGATTATGCAGCACTTGCCGAATGCGCCCCACATCCGCCCGCACCCATAAAGGCTCGCCAAAGGCATGATGCAGAACGGGGATTTCGCCGCCTTTGTATAAATCAATCACCTCGCCGACCAATTCATCTAAATTCAGTGCAGTGAGTTTCATTTGGGGTGAGCGGGCATATTCTGCAAACTCATTGACCATGAGCTTCATGGCCTCAACCTGATTGATGATGGTGCGGGTGGAGCGATCCAAAATTTGTCCCGATTCTTCCTCAAGCGTGCCGAGCAAGCGGCGGCGCAAACGCTCGGCCGATAACTGAATCGGCGTGAGCGGATTTTTAATTTCATGCGCCAGCCTTCGTGCCACCTCAGACCACGCGGCATCTCGCTGAGCTTGCAGCAAGGTGGTCACATCTTCAAACACCATCACAAACCCGCCCGTCACATCATCGGCCGGCAGCGCTGCGACACGGCTTAAGAGCACTTTGCGCCCCGCATCGCCCATAATGCGCACCTGCGCTTCAACCGTGGCGCCAGCCGGCAACTGCCCTGGCTCTAATAAGCCGCCAAACGCCGCACAAATGGGCTCAAGATGCGGGTAAGTTTGGCAAATCTCTGCCAAAGAGCAGCCATCAATATGCTGGCTTGTGATGCTGAGTAACTGCGTCACAATCGAGTTACTGCGCGTGATGCGGCCATCGGGTGAAAGGGTGAGCACGCCGGAGGATAAATGCTGAATCACCGTTTCCAGATAATCGCGCTCTTGGTCGGCCACCTCTTGCAATTGCTGCATTACCTGATGCGCTCGGCGCACCCGTGCGGTCATCGTATTGAACGATTGCACCAATTGGCCTAAATCATCGCGCCGATCCACCGGCAAGCGCAGGCTGTAATCACCTTCCGCCACGGCACGCGTACCCGCCGCCAATTCTCGTATCGGCGCCAGTAATTTGCGCGCGGCAATAAAAGCCAGCCAGACCGCCGTCAGCAATGAGAGCAGCAACGCCAAGGTTAAGGCAAACGTGAAAGTTTTTTTGAGCGATTTATGCAGAAAAATTAAGCTGCGGTATTCATTAAAAGCCGCCTGAACACTACCAGACAGCTGATTGGCGCGCGGTGAAATGGAATACAGCGCCTGCAATACTTGGCTGCTGCCATCGCCCGTCAAACCGGCGGTGAGCGGCACCACCACGCGAATGCGCATGGTATCGCCGCCGCCCGGATCGAGCCCGATAAAATCTTTACCCGCCCGCGCGTGCGAGAGCGCCGTTTCATCGGGGCGCGCGGGCACAATTTCCTGCAAATCATCGGAAGCGGAGGCCACAATTAAATTGCGCTGGCCAAAAATCGTCATTTCGTGCGCGCCCGTGTTGCGGCGCACGGAATTTAAATCCAGCGCGATTAAATCACCCGAAATGCCCTTGAGTTGCTGCGCGGCGCGCAGCGTTTCATTCATGGCGGTGCGCATTTGGCCATCAAACGCCATCTGCGACAACGACAACGCATCATTCATGGCCTGCTCGACCTGCACATCAAACCAAGAATCAATGCCACGTTGAATAAACGATACCGAAAAATAAAACACGATCAATACGGGGATCGTGGTGAGGCCGACAAAGGTCAGCACCAGCCTTGCCGTGAGCCGCGCACCCGGTGTTCCGCGCCGGTAATGGCTAAACAGGCGAATAATGTGCGCCAGCACCACAAAAGCCAAAAACAAAATGCCCAGCGCGCTCAAGCCAAGCAAGGTGAGATACAAATGTTCGGGCTGATCAGCGCGTTGTAATGACTCGGAGATCAGGTACATCAGCACCAAAAGCAGCACCACGACCATCATGCTGATGGGCGGCACCAAGCGGCGGATCCAACGCATATAAAATGCGCCCCAGTTCAGACCAAATGGCACGTTGCTTTTCATGGGGTAAGATCCATCGAAAGCCCGCTCATAATCGAGGCACCGACCACAAAAACCATTCGCTATTGAGCGCCCAGCGCGAATCAAACAAGGCGGGAAAGCGCAAAGGAATGGGCAACTTGTTCACATCCAACACCATGCGCACCCGCCCCACCAAATGGGCTTGGCCTGCCAAACTGTGCACCGAACAAATCGGCCAAGCGCGCACTTGACGCAAGGCACGCAAGGCGCCATCCAAGGTGCTGTAACTGCGCGCTTCGTGCTCCAACACATCGGTCACCAACCACGTTTGTGACAGCGCATGATATTCCAGCCGATAGTGCCGATCATCGGCTGCCAGCGTGCGCGCCCGCCACCAATCCCGCGGCTCGTCGATGACCGCCTGCAAAGTTAAATTTAAAGGAATGGCATTGCGCATGGCCTCAATCATTTCGGCATCGAAGGCAATTTGCAAATCCACATCCAAATACACCACGTCTTCGCGGATTTCGGCATGCGCATCGATGATTTGTGCGCTCGAAGCCAGCGCGCTTTGCGCCATCAGCAGCAGCAAGCCGCCGAGAATCAAACGCCCTGGGATGAATCGCCCTGAGATGAATCGCCAAAACCCATAACGCACCGCACCGCCCGCGCGAGCGCAGGCTAAACCAAACCCCATCGAGCGCGGCTTAACGTTTTTCCAACACGGCATAGAAAAATCCATCATGACCTTGCGCCACGGGGAATGCTTGACGGCCAAGCGCTAAATCACCCGCGCGCATCGGCTCACCCCAAGCCACATCGAGCGGGCGGCATTTGGCATCGGGGTGGCGGGCTAAAAACGCGGCCACCTGAGCCGAATTTTCCTGATTGAGAATCGAACAGGTGGCATAAACCATGCGCCCCCCCACCCGCAAAAGCCCCCATAAGGCATCCATAATCGCCCGTTGGCGCGCCACCAGCTGAGGCAAATCATCCAAGCGGCGCAGGCGTTTAATGTCCGGGTGGCGGCGAATTACCCCCGTGGCAGAACACGGCACATCGGCCAAAATTCGATCAAACAACACGCCATCCCACCAAAGCGCGGGCGTGCCGGCATCGCCCACAATCAAGCGAGCCATCGCGCGGCCCCGCTCAAGGTTCTCCTGCACCCGCGCCATGCGCAGCGTGTCGATATCCACCGCCGTAACCCGGCATTGTGGCTCATGCTGCAAAATGGCCAGCGTTTTACCGCCCGGCGCACTGCACGCATCCAAAACCTCAAGACCGGGCGCCAAAGCCAGTAAATCGACCACCCATTGCGCCGCCTCGTCTTGCACCGACACCTGCCCCTCGGCAAAACCCGGTAAGCGTTCCACCTCCACGGGTTGAACTAAATTCACCCCACGCGAAGCATAGGCCGTAGGTACCGCCTCAATGGCGGCGGCGCGCAATGATTCGAGAAAGGCCGTCCGATCGCCCATCACCCGCAGCGTCATCGGCGGATGCGTGGCCAAAGCCGCACCAATCTCGATTGCTTTAGCCTCGCCCCAATCTTGCTGCAACAAGGCAAATAACCAATCGGGCAAGCGTGCCGCCGTAGCCCCACTGGCGGAAGCGGTGGGGTCAACCCCTTCGGCCATTTGCCGCGCGGCGCGGCGCAACACCGCATTTAATAACCCGGTCGCCCAAGGATGCCCCAATTCGCGGGCCGCCTGAACCGTGGCGTTCACCGAGCGGGAAGCCTCTCGGCGCGCACCCAAAATGCGCTCCAACCCCACCAAAATCAGCAGTGAAATAATGGCCGACTTGGCCGGAATGGGGCGCTCAAGCAAGCTGTCGCGCCAAAAAACCAAAACCTCATAATGCCGCAACACCTCGTAACTCATCGCTTGCACTAAGCCCCGATGCACCGGCTGGGCTTGGCTCAACACCCGAGCCAAGGCGCTATCCAATGAGTAACCTTGCGCGGTGACCACCAGCAAAAGCTGCGCGGCCAGCGCTTCTGGCGAAAGCTGCGGCAGGGATCGATAATTCACCCGTGCCGGCCGATCAGGATCGGCCTTAATGTCAGTGCGATGCGGCGCGCGGCTGGCCGGCGCTTTTGCGCTCGGCACATGCGCCGAGCGATTAACCCGCGTACCAGCCGACCCCACCGCGTGCGCCGCACCTTGCGCCACGCGGGTGGCAGCACCCCAAACGGAAGTACCCGGTGCTTTTTTTGATGAATCAGCCAAGAGAAGATCCTAAAAGTTGATGATGACGCGCAAAATCGGCCGCTGAAATTCGCTTGCCGCCCGCCTGCTGGCAAGCCAATACCCGCAGCCCCCCGGCGCTTGTGGCCACGACAAACCCGGTGGCATCCACAGCAACCACGGTGCCAGGTTTGGCATTCGGGCTATTTTGCTCAACCCGCGCAGACCAAATACGCAGCACCTCGCCCTGAAACAAAGTAAAAGCAACCGGCCAAGGATCAAACGCCCGCACCCGCCGCGCCAACCCATCGGCCGCCTCGCGCCAATCAAGCAAACCCTCCGGTTTGGCCAATTTAGCGGCATAACAGGCTTGCGCGTCATCCTGAACCTCGGGCACGAGCGTGCCTTTGATGATTCCGGGCAAAGCCGTCATCAGCGCGCAAGCGCCCAAAACGGCCAGCCGATCATGCAGCGTGGCGGCGGTATCTTGCGGCGAAATGGGTTCTGCCACCTTATACAGCATATCGCCGGTATCAAGCCCTTGCGCCATTTGCATAATCGTAATGCCGGTTTGCGCATCGCCCGCCTCAATTGCTCGGGCAATGGGCGCCGCACCGCGCCAGCGCGGCAGCAATGAGGCATGAATGTTAATCGCCCCTAAGCGCGGTATCGCCAAAACCGCTACCGGCAAAATCAAACCATAAGCCGCCACGATCATCACATCAGGCTTGAAGGCGGCCAAAACCTGTTGCGCCTCGGCATCGCGCAAAGTTTGCGGTTGCAAAACATTGATGCCCAATGCCTGCGCGGTGGCTTTCACCGGCGAAGGCGCGAGCTTCTGACCGCGTCCCGCCGGGCGATCCGGCTGGGTATAAACCGCCACCACCTCAACGGCATCATCCTGCGCCAACGCTTGCAACGCGGGCACGGCAAACTGAGGGGTCCCCGCATAAATCACCCGAGTTTTCATAAAAAGTCCTTGGCATCCAGCGCTCTATGGCGCTGCGCTTTCTCAAGTTTCTTGCGAATCCGCTGCTGCTTGAGTGGCGATAAGTAATCGATAAACAGTTTGCCGTTTAAATGATCAATTTCATGCTGAATACACACGGCCAACAACCCACCCGTTGTCAGTTCAAACGAGGCGCCTTGCACCGTTTGCGCCCGCACGGTAACCGATTCACTGCGCATCACCTTGTCATTAATATCGGGGATCGACAGGCAACCCTCCTCGGATTCAATGAGTCCCTCGCGATCAACAATAATTGGGTTAATAAACACCATAGGCGCCGCAGGCTTACCCTCATCGGCGCAATCGGCCACAAAAAAACGCTGATGCACATCTACTTGCGTCGCGGCTAAACCGACGCCGCGCGAGGCATACATCGTTGACATCATTTGGTCTGCCACCTGCGCCAAATGCGCATCAAACTGCGTCACATCGGTCGCCACACGCCGCAGCCGTTCATCAGGGAAAAGTACAATCTCAAGTAACGACATACACACCAAGACCCAAAATCATTAAAAAACAACCCGCTGAATCCCAGCCGGCCAAACCGAACCCATCGCCGCAAATCCGCGCACCAAGGCATCGAACTTGCTGCAAAAAACACGCAAAAAAACCACTCAACCCATCCGCGCAAACACGCCTTTGGCAATTCACTTGTGGACACCGCGTGCAAATTCTTTTACAAATAACTTGTTTTACCGCAACATTGTACGCGAGCCCAAGCTATGTACCTAGCCATGCGCCTGCGCGGCAGGCGTTCAACTAATCTAATCATAAGGTTCGTGGCTATCTAAATGTTGCCCTCGTTTTCGGCGCAAAACCCAAGGATGTTACTCATGCGATCGTCAAAAGGACTACCCGTTCTACTAACCTTATCTCTCTCTGCAGCCCTTTTGGCTGGCTGCGCTTCTGAGCGCCCGCCAGTTAATTTGGCGAATGTACCCACCACGCAAGATCGACTGCCGCTGGGCGCCACGCGCGGTCCGGTTAAAGGCAATCTCACGCCGGAAGAAACCAAAGCGCAATTCATTTCGCTCAAAGCGGATGAATATACGGTCAAAAAAGGCGACACACTCTGGTCGATTGCGAACCACTTTTTAAAAGACCCGTACTACTGGCCGGAGATTTGGTACGACAACCCGCAAATCCAAAACCCGCATAAAATTTATCCGGGCGACAAAATTGGCATTATGTATATCGGTGGCAAGCCGCGCCTAGGCATTACGATGCGCCCGCATATCCGCTATGAAACCTTGCCGCCTGAAATCAGTGCCATTCCGCTGGATACACTCAAACCGTTCCTCTCTTACGACCAAGTCATGAGCGAGAATGAATTGAACGCCGCACCTTATGTGCTCGCCAATCGCGATGATGCCATGGCTACAAGTTTAGGCGATGTGGTTTATGCCCGCCCAGCCCTCACCGCCGCCAGCGAAAACTATGCCATTGTGGGCAAAGGCAAAGCGCTGATTGATCCCAAATCCGGCGAATTACTCGGCTACCGAGCCATTTACAAAGGCGAGGCGCAAATCACCCAGCGCGGCGACCCCACCACGCTGCGCATCGTTAAAAGCCAACGTGAAATTTTAGATGGCGACCGTTTTGTGCCGATGACCAACGAGCCGTTCGATCACGCGGTCACCCCCAGCATTCCTGCCGTGCCAATTGATGCCGTTGTCATTGACATCCCTGATGCACTCACGCAAGTGGCCACCTATCAAGTGGTGTTTATTAATGCCGGCAGCCAAAATGGCTTACAACCCGGTGACATGCTGCGCTTAAGCAAACCTGGACGCGTCGTGAGTGATAAATACACCGAAAACGAACAGGAACTCAATAAAAACGCCGAACCACAGGGCTTTGAAATCCCCAAACCACCCCAAGTCAAACTGCCCGATTTCCCCATTGGCACCGCCATGGTGTTCCGCACCTACGATCGGGTGAGCCTGGCCTTAGTGGTTAACACGAAGCGACCGATTCGCTTAGGCGATTTAGCGCAAACACCAACGGCACCGCTTGATTAAGATTTAGCCAATCAAACCTAAATCAATGATGGGGTAACACGGCCATTTTGACGACTTCCTCATTAACGCCCGACTTCGCCGAACGTCGGGCGTTGTTATTTTTAATCACCATCCCTGGCATGGGTCCCAAGCGCCTGCGCCGGTTGCTCGATGGCTTTGATAGCCGCGAAGCGGCACTCATCGCGCCCGCAGAGGCATGGGAGCGGCTGGGTTTACCCAGCACACTGGCGCGCCAGCAACCGAGGGGCGATGCCACCCGCGTGCAAAGCATGCTCGACTGGCTTGATCGCCACGAGCATAACCATCTCATTACCACTGCTGACGCGGCCTACCCGATGCTGCTCAAAACCCTGCCCGATGCCCCTGCCGCGCTATTTGCTCGGGGTGATGCGCGCTTACTGCAAGAGCCGCAGCTGGCCATTGTCGGCTCACGCAGCCCCACGGGCGGCGGCTTGGCCAATGCGCGGGCTTTTGCCAGATACCTCTCCCGCCAAGGATTTGTCATCACTAGTGGCTTGGCTCTGGGCATTGATGCCGCTGCCCATCGGGGTGCGTTATCTGCCCATGGCGCCACTATCGCGGTCATGGGCACAGGACCTGATGTGATTTACCCGCGCGAACATTTGGCTTTAAGTGAAGAAATTGTGCAGGCCGGCGGGCTGTTAGTGAGCGAATGGCCGCCCGGAACACAGGCACGCAAAGAACACTTCCCCCGCCGTAACCGCTTAATTAGCGGCATGGCCGAGGGGGTTTTGGTGGTGGAGGCCGGCTTGCAAAGCGGCTCGCTCATTACCGCCCGCTTGGCCTCCGAGCAAGGGCGCGAAGTTTTTGCGATTCCAGGCTCCATCCACAACCCCTTAAGCCGAGGCGCTCATCGCTTGATTCGCGATGGCGCAAAACTGGTGGAAACCGGGCAAGATATTTTTGAAGAACTGGCCGCAAGCCTCGGGGCAAGGCTGCGCCAAATGGCCTCAGATGAATCAGATTTAGCGCCAGATACCGGCAACGCAAGCGCCTCATCCGCGCACCCCGCGCTTGATCCCGAGCAGCAGCAACTTTTGAATCACTTAGGCTTCGATCCCCAGTCGGCTGATACACTGATTGCACTAAGTGGATTGACCCCCGCCGAAGTTTCCTCCATCCTCCTCATGCTTGAACTGGCCGGATATGTCACCACACTACCCGGCGGGCTGTACATGCGAACGGTTTAACACCCCATGCCGCCCGGCCGCCGGCACACAGCCACCCGTCTTGAGAGAATTCATGAAAGAAACCGTGCTTGATTTACTAATGTATTTATTTGAAAACCACATGGAAGAAGAGCCGCATCTGCCGCCTGAACCCTTGCGCCTTGAGCTGCAACAAAAATTATTGGCCGCCGGATATGACTCAGATGAAATCAGCCGGGCGTTTTCTTGGCTGGATGGCGCCAGCGATTCACCCGCACTCGCGCTTGCGAATGTGGTGGCAAACACGCCAAAACCCAGCTCGTTTCGCATGTATACCGATGAAGAGCAGGCCGTGCTGGATATCGAGGCGCGTGGTTTTTTGCTGCAGCTGGAAGAAATTGGCGTGCTCAGCAGCACCACGCGGGAAACGGTCATTGAGCGCGCATTAGCACTCGATCATCCCGAGATGGATCTCGATGACATCAAGTGGGTGGTCATGCTCGTGCTGTTTGCACGTCCCGGTGAAGAAGCGGCTTTTGCGTGGATGGAAGAGCTTGTTTTTGCCGAAACCACCGACCTTGTTCATTAATTTTTTCGAAATTTGAGATCGCCCTCGTCATCATGAGCCAAACGCTAGTCATCGTCGAATCGCCCGCCAAGGCGAAAACCATCAAAAAATACCTAGGCCCAGGCTTTGAGGTGCTCGCCTCCTATGGTCATGTGCGGGATCTTATCCCCAAAGATGGCGCGGTGGATACCGCGCACGATTTTGCGATGCACTATGCGTTAATCGATAAAAACATCCGCCATGTGGATGCCATCAAAAAAGCACTCAAAGGCGCCGATACCCTGCTGCTTGCCACCGACCCCGACCGCGAAGGCGAGGCAATTTCTTGGCACTTGCATGAACTGTTAGCCGAAGCGAACCTGTTAAAGAATAAAACCACACGCCGCGTCGTGTTTTATGAAATTACCAAAAAAGCCGTCAATGAAGCTGTCGCCAATCCGCGTGATTTATCGATTGATTTAATCAACGCCCAGCAAGCGCGGCGCGCGTTAGATTATTTGGTGGGCTTTAATCTTTCACCTTTATTGTGGAAAAAAATCAATCCCGGCTTATCGGCGGGGCGAGTACAAAGCCCCGCGCTGCGCTTAATTGTTGAGCGCGAACAAGAAATTGAAGCCTTCAACCCGCAAGAATATTGGACCATCGCCGCCGATTGCCACAGCGAAAAACTGCCCTTCACGGCTCGGCTTTTAACGCTCGATGGCAAAAAGGCCGAGCAATTCACGCTCACGAACGAAGCGGATGCCACCGCCGCCCGCAGCCGATTGCTGGCGGCCGCCGCTGGGCAGCTCATCGTAAGCTCGGTTGATAAGCGCGAGCGCAAACGCAATCCCGCGCCGCCGTTCACCACCTCCACCTTGCAGCAAGAAGGCGTGCGTAAACTAGGGCTCTCGGCCTCACGCGTCATGCGTTTGGCACAAGAGCTCTACGAAGGCGTCGATATTGGTGCGGGCGCCGTCGGGTTAATAACCTATATGCGAACCGATGCCGTCACCCTCTCGCAAGATGCCATCGTGGATATTCGCAGCCATATCAGCCAAAAATATGGCGCAGCCTTCCTACCCGCCAGCCCCATTCACTACAAAACCAAATCCAAAAACGCCCAAGAAGCGCATGAAGCCATTCGCCCCACCTCGGTGGCGCACACCCCCGAAGCGGTGCGCGCATTTTTAAATAAAGATCAATTCCGCCTGTATGAAATGATTTTCAAACGCGCGGTGGCCTCCCAAATGATGCCCGCCGTGTACGATCAAGTAGCGGTCGATTTAGCCGCAGGCGCCCAGCACGCCTTCCGCGCAACCGGCTCCACCTTGAAATTTGCCGGTTTTATCGCCCTTTATCGCGAAGATGAAGACGATGTGAGCGGCGATAACGACGAAGATCGCCGCCTGCCGCCCTTAGCCGTGGGGGATGCGGTGGGCTTAGATGACATCAGCGCCGATCAACATTTCACCGAGCCACCGCCGCGCTTTACCGAAGCAAGCTTAGTTAAAACCTTAGAGGAATACGGCATTGGCCGCCCATCGACTTACGCCAGCATTATTTCCACCCTGCAAGCGCGCGAATATGTCTTGCTTGATCAGCGCCGCTTCAAGCCGACTGACATCGGCCGCGTGGTCAATGGCTTTTTAACCGAATACTTCCGCAATATTGTGGATTATGAATTTACCGCCAACCTTGAAGATGACCTCGATGCCGTCTCGCGCGGCGAGCGCGACTGGGTGCCGCTCATGCGCGCCTTCTGGGATCCGTTTGTTGAGCGCATCACCCACAC
Organism: Halothiobacillus sp.; assembly: GCA_023255735.1. Lineage (GTDB taxonomy): Bacteria > Pseudomonadota > Gammaproteobacteria > Halothiobacillales > Halothiobacillaceae > Halothiobacillus. The sequence goes on from JAGDVP010000014.1 coordinate 27,053, forward strand.
AGCCGAGAATGTCAGCCGCCAAGATGCCGCCCAAGGCCGTGAGCTCGGCATCGATCCCAAATCGGGCAAACCCGTTTCGGTGCGCTTAGGCAGGTTTGGTCCCTTTGCGCAAATTGGCACCAAGGATGATGAAGATAAGCCCAAATTCGCCTCATTAAAGCGCAGCCAGAGCATCGCCACAATCACCCTAGATGAAGCCTTGGATTTATTCCAACTGCCGCGCCAATTGGGGCAAACACCCGAAGGTGAGCTTGTGGAAGTCGCCATCGGTCGGTTTGGCCCCTTCGTTAAATTCGGCAAAATGTACGCCTCTCTCGGCAAAGACGACGACCCCTACACCATCGAACTGCCGCGCGCGCTCGAAATCATCGAAGTGAAAAAACTTGCCGAGAAAAATCGCTACATCACCCAATTTGAGGGCGGCATTTCGGTACAAAACGGCCGGTATGGCGCCTACATCACCGATGGCAAAAAGAACGCAAAAATCCCCAAAGATAAAGAACCCGCCGCCCTAACGCTTGAGGAATGCGTCATGCTGCTTGCCGCCGCTCCGGATAAAAAACCGGCACGCGGCAAAGCCGGCGCCAAAACCCCCACCAAAGCGCCTGCTAAAGCCCCCGCCAAAGCCAAAGAGTCAAAACCCAAAGCCGCGGCGGCAAAACCAGCGGCCAAAACCACCGCCGCTAAAGCCACTGCAGCCAAAACGGCCACGCCCAAAACCCCGCGGGTGAAAAAGCCCCAAAGCGAGGCGCCAAACGCCGAGCCGGCCACCCTCGCACCGAAAAAAGCCCCGCGCGCGCGCAAGCCGGCCACCAGCGCGCCGCCTGAATCTGTGTAAGGCTGCGCCTTTGTGCCATGACCCAGCGATTTATTCTCAACCAAGCCCGAAACCTCGTTCAGTCGGGTGGCGTGCTCGCCTATCCCACCGAGGCGGTATTTGGTTTGGGCTGCGACCCAGCCAATGAGCACGCCGTTGCGCGCATTTTGCAATTAAAGCGCCGTGATTGGCGCAAAGGCTTGATTTTAATTGCCGCAGATCTATCCCAATTAGCGCCCTGGATCGAGCCGACCGATCAGGCCATGCAGCGCATTGGCCGAAGCTGGCCTGGGCCTGCGACCTGGGTGCTCCCCGCCAGCGCACGCACCCCCGATTGGATTACCGGCGGGCGCGCTGAGATCGCGGTGCGCATCACCGCCCACCCCATCGCCGCACAGCTTGCCCGCGCCACAGGCACCGCGCTGGTTTCAACCAGTGCCAACCCCAGCCATCGCCCGCCCGCGCGCAGCGCACTTACCGTACAGCGTTATTTTGGCGCGCACATTGACGGCATCGTGCACGGCTGGGTGGATCAGCGCGCCCAACCCACGCCCATTCGCCACGCCCTAACCGGCGCCGTGTTGCGCAGTTAGGTTAAAATACCCAATCATTTTTCCGCCCCATTAGAGCAATCAGTTATGGATATTTCACGCGTTCGCAGCTATTTAATCGATCTTCAAGACCGCATCGTGGCGGGGTTAGAGGCTTTTGAGCCTGAGGCGCGCTTCCTGCACGATGACTGGCAGCGCCCCACCGGCGAGCACTTAGGCGGCATGGGACGCGGGCGCGTATTAGAAGGCGGCGCCGTGTTTGAGCGCGCCGGTATTAACTTCTCGCACGTCACGGGGCAAAAATTACCGCCCTCGGCCAGTGCCCACCGCCCCGATTTGGCCGGCGGACGGTTTGAAGCGCTGGGCGTGTCGCTCGTCATTCACCCCCGCAACCCCTATGCGCCCACATCGCACGCCAATGTGCGGTTTTTTGTGGCCGAAAAAGACGGCGTACCGCCCATCTGGTGGTTTGGTGGTGGGTTCGATTTAACCCCATATTACGGCTTCACCGAAGATGCCATCCACTGGCACACCCAAGCCCATGCGGCGTGCGCGCCGTTTGGCGAAGGCATTTACCCCCACTTCAAACAATGGTGTGATGAATATTTTTGGCTTAAACATCGCAACGAACCGCGGGGCGTGGGCGGGTTATTTTTTGATGATTATGGCGCTGATGGCAGCGTGGATTTTGATACGGCCTTCGCGTTGATGCGCTCGGTGGGCGATCATTACCTGCCCGCCTACACGCCGATCGTAGAAAAACGCAAAGACACCCCTTACGGCGTGCAGGAGCGGGATTTTCAGTGTTATCGCCGTGGGCGGTATGTGGAATTTAATTTGGTCTACGATCGCGGCACGCTGTTTGGGCTGCAATCGGGCGGGCGCGCTGAATCCATACTCATGTCGATGCCGCCGGAAGTGCGCTGGCGTTACGATTGGGCGCCCGAGCCCGATTCTGCCGAGGCCACGCTCTATCGAGATTTTCTCCGCCCGCGCGATTGGCTAGCCGAACACCTAGCCTAAACAAACTAGCCGCAAAACGGCTTCAATTGTACCGAATGGACTATCGGGTTTATCGCCCCAAAACCTCAATCGAGCGGGGCGATTCAATCGGCATGCGCCAATCTTGATAGCGGGTTTTATCCGGTACAAGCCAACCGCGTGCGCGCAGAGTTTTGCCCTGCCAAGCCGCAAAATCGACCCCATGAAACTCGTCCAGCGCTCGGGCAGGGATTTGCAACGCCACGCGCCCCTCTAAGTTCACCCAAACCGTTTTTGGCGTTTGATGGATTGATACCACGCGCCCGCGCACAATGGCTGCGCCCTGCACATCGGCCGGAATACCGCGCGCGGTGTCGATGCCCGGCATGTATTCCTCATTTGACCAAATGCCCTTGCGCTGTTGCCGCGCATTGGCCTCAATCGCGGTTAAACAATCGGCCAACGCCGTGTTGGGCGGCAGATACACGGTCATCGCCATGCCGCTCGCCACTAAAGCCGCTTGAATCGATTGGCCATCGGGCAAATACAAATACGCAATTTTTCGGCCATAGCGATCCTCGGGCTCCGCGCCGTAGCGCACGAGCAGCCGGTTTTGCGCGCGCGCCAACAGCGCTTGCAATGCCTGCTTGCTCGCATCGCCAAAGGCTTCAGCCGCCGTGGCCGCCTTATCGTTGAAGGCCGAATGTGCCACTTCAGGCGCATCAATCCCCGCCAGACGCACCCGCTCGCCGGTGGTTAGGCGCACGGTATCGCCGTCATCCACATACCCCACCACCGCAGCTGTGGCATTTTGCGGTGCCGGGCACGCCAGCGAAGCCCCCGCCCAAGATGGCGAGCAGAAAGCCAAAGCCAGCCATAAAAAAAAGATACCCCGCAACTTGAGGCGGGGTACTTTTTGGCGCAACAACATCACAGGAGCGATGCGGCTTAAATTATTTGCGACCGTAGCGATTAAGGAATTTATCCACTTGCTTGGCGGTACTAGAATCCATGCGCTTGCCGGTATAGAACGGGTGGCTTGCCGAGGAAATCTCGATTTTAACCAACGGATATTCTTGGCCATCAGTCCATTTAATGGTTTCTTTGGCGCGAATCGTTGAGCGGGTCAGGGTCGCAAAATCAGAGGCTAAATCCTGAAACACGACAGGACGGTAATTGGGGTGAATGTCTGGTTTCATGGGGATACCTTATTAAACAATCTAAGATGAAGAATTCAATTGCCGCCCAATAAATCAGGGGGATAGCAATATTGGGTTTTTAAGGGCGGCGATGTTATCGTAAAGCCGCGCGTGCATCAACAAAAAACATCAACCGCACTTATTAATCGGGGGTTGGCGTGCGTGCCAACACCCATACCGTAACCCGCAGCACGCCCGCTTGCTTTAGTGCCCGCGCTAGGGATTGCGCCGAGCTCCCGGTCGTCATCACATCATCGACAATCGCCACGTGAGCGGGCAGCGATTGGCGCACCTCAAATGCTTGGATCAAGCTTTTTCGCCGCGCCGCCGCATCCAAGCTGCTTTGGGGTGGGCTGGCTTTAACCCGTACCACGGCTTGCCCGAGTACCGGCAACGCGAACGCTTTACCCAATTGATTGGCAATTAATCGCGCTTGGTTAAACCCTCGGATTTGGCGGCGCAGCGGGTGAATGGGCATGGGGATTAAGGCCTCGGGCCAATCCTGGCGGGGCGCGGGGTACACGCGCTCAATTTCAGCAATGAGCGGGGCTAACAACGCGGGCAAAACCCAAGGCTGGCGCGCAAATTTAAGCTGGTGCACCAAATGCCGAGTTGGCGCATTAAAATCGAGCCCCGTTTGCGTGCGATCAAATGCCGGTGGCCGGTGCGCGCACTGCGCACAGAGCAAACCGGCTTTGGCGACCCCGATGGCGCACTGCGGACAGCGCGGCATCAACGCAACCGGCACCCACGCGGCAAGGCAGTGCACGCACAAACCCGTCTTATCTATCGTAGCAGCGCCACACAAGAAACACGGTGCGGGAATCAGTAGGCGCGTTAGGTTAGCCAGAAATTTCATGCTACATTCATTAATCCATGCTAATAGGGAGGTCATCCCATGTCTGAATTTGCGCCTGTACCGCTTGATACCGATAACCCACCGAAAATTGCCACGGCAGCAGCTTCACGCAGCGCGGCTAAGTGGTTTAATTATGGCACTTTGGTCGCTGTTTTAATCCCTTTGCCGCTCGCGATTTTCTGGACAGGGATGTCGATGCTAATCTACGCCCTAAATAAGCATCACCCCAACCCCAAAGTGGGTTATTACACTCAGCTTGCGGCATATCGCTTTTATGGTGTCGCAGGCACAGCTGTGGCGGTGGCCGTTTTTTTCCCGCCCAAAATTATCTTCTATTTGGTTATTTGGGCGATTGCCGCCGTGATTTTGGTGCCATGGACCATTTATGATCTTTACCGCATTAATCATGACACTTGGATCGATTGCGTTGTCGCGCCTCACGAGCCATTTAATGACGAATAGTTTCCGATAACTTTCTGATACAACATCGAAAATTTACTCCAAACGAGGTGCTTTTTTGACCGCATCGTCCACCCTTGAACCCGCGTCTCACACAACCCACGCGCCAGCGCCCGCCACAGCAACCCGCCCTTGGTCAACACAACAAGCGTTGGCTTTATTTGCTCGCCCCTTCAATGATTTATTGTTTGAAGCCCATCAAACGCATCGCGCGCATTTTGACGTGAATGCGGTGCAAGTAAGCACCTTGCTCTCAATCAAAACCGGCGCTTGCCCGGAAGACTGCTCATACTGCGCACAAAGCTCAAAATACGACACGGGGCTTATTCGTGAACGATTGCTGCCCTTAAACGAAGTACGGGAAGCCGCACTGCGGGCGCGTGAAACCGGCGCCACCCGATTTTGTATGGGCGCCGCTTGGCGCAACCCCACCGACACCCAACTCAATAACGTCATCGATATGGTACGCATGGTTAAAGAACTGGGCATGGAAGCCTGTGTCACGCTCGGCATGCTCACCGCGCCGCAAGCGAGCCGCCTAAAAGAAGCCGGCCTGGACTACTACAACCACAACATCGACACCTCGCCTGAATTTTACGGTGAAGTGATTACCACCCGCCGCTTTCAAGACCGCCTCGATACCTTAGCGCATGTGCGTGATAGCGGTATTAATGTGTGCTCGGGCGGCATTTTGGGCATGGGCGAATCGCGTACCGATCGTGCCTCTTTCTTGGTGAGCCTCGCCAATTTGCCGCGCCCGCCGGAATCTGTGCCGCTCAATATGCTGGTGCGCATCCCCGGCACGCCGATGGCCGATATTCCCAGCCTCGACCCCATTGAGTTTATCCGCACGGTCGCCGTAGCACGCATCTTAATGCCCAGCTCGCACTTGCGGTTATCTGCCGGGCGCGAGGGCATGAGCGAGGAAGCCCAAGCGTGGTGCTTTTTTGCGGGTGCGAATAGCATTTTTTACGGTGATAAATTGCTCACCACGGATAACACCGATCAAAACACCGATCGCGCGCTGTTTGAAAAACTGGGGCTGCACCCCTTAATTCCCCAAGGCTTCACCGCCGCAACAAACGCGCACGATGATGAGGAAGACCACACCAGCCCGATGGGCGGCTGCGGTGGCGGGGGCTGTGGCCACGCCCACCCCCATTAATTTCGCGCCGCGCCCTTAGTGGCGTGCAGGGGGCAATAAAAAAGCCCACCTAGGCGTATGCCTTGGGTGGGCTTTTAACTCCTGCGACGCCCAAGGCGCTGCAAGGGCGTTATGCGCGAAGGCCTTATCCTCTAGACACGCGCCGACGAGTGAATGCAAGCGGTAACAAGGCAAGCATGAACCAAGGCGAAATCGCCCCGCCCCCGCCCGTGGTTGGAGCTGGGACTGGAACTGGAACTGGAACTGGAGTCATCAAAAGCTGGCAGGCCTTAATACGAAAAAACACCTGGGTATTTTGCTGGCTGCGCTGGTGGTTACCGGGTTTTCCGGTGTTGCGTGGGCCGCTGCCAACCCATACAACGTTCCCAATGCAAACCCCTGGAATGTTTTACAACTTTATCAAGGCATTGCAGGTGGATTTATCAGTAAGGCCACGACCATTGCCGAAAGTGTTTTTGGCATGCTGGCGACTATCGAGTTCGCCTGGACATGG
>JAGDVP010000007.1:0-74520 GCA_023255735.1 Halothiobacillus sp.
CCAAGGTCACGCAAGTGCGAAGCGCGCATGTGCAATCATCAAGCGTGGTTCAGGCTATGATGTCGGGAACAATGGTGGCATGGCAGCAAGAGTAAAATGCACTGAAAGGTTTGAAGGGGATTAATCCAGCCGCGCCGCTATATCCGCCGCGCTTTCTCGGTAATAAATCATCAACATCTTAATGTCGCGGTGACCGCTAATGCGAGCCAGCGTCAACACATCCACTTTTTTGGATAGCCGCGTCAACGCCTCGGCGCGCATGTCATGAAAGGTTAGGCCAGTAATGTCGCATCGCAGCTTGGCTTTACGGAACAGCGCATCGAGGGAAGCGCTGTCTACGGTGAACATTTCCGGCAAACGCTTGAGCAGTTCAATCGCTTTGCTCGATAACGCTACCCGGCGAGATTCGCCGTTTTTGGTCATCGGCAATAACAACGTGCGTGATTCCCAATCAATTAGGTTGGGCTTAATTGAAAGCAATTCACCCGCGCGCATAGCGGTTTCAATCGATAACAGCATGGCGAGCGCCACTTCTTGGCTCTTGGTTTTAATCTCGGTCTCATCGTCATAACCCAGCGCATCGCATAGCCGCTGAATCTCATCTTCAGTGGGGCGTCTATCCCGTGGCCTAGGGCTCGGTGGCCTGCGCACGTCATCCATTGGGTTAGCCGCAATCCAGCCCCAGTCCCGTCGCGCGCATTCAAACACAGAGCGCAGAATCGTCATCTCACGCAACACAGAACCCGGCGCCACTACGCCAAGGCGTAAATCACGCCATTCGGCAACCTCATGGCCATGGATGTGATCGAGCCGCCTGCCGCGCAAAGGATGCGCTTTAATCCATAAGTTAAGCGTGGTGGCTTCTCGCCGGTGACCTTTGTGCGTGGGTGACACTTCAAGCAAATATCGCTCCAGCGCATCGCTAAGCGTTTTATCGCCGCGCGTCGCCCCGATACCTCGACCAGATAAAAGCTCCGCCTCAACCTCGGCCGCCCATTGCTGTGCTTGGCGCTTCGTGTCGAACGTTGCAGATCGCCGTACCCCAGCACGCGAAATCTCGACTCGCCACTTGTCGCCGCGTTTCCGATAAGTTGCCATTCTTGCCTCTTGGCGTAAATTTTGGCGTAAACCTTATCCTATAAAATCGGGAGAAACAACCAAGAAACAGAAGCCGCAGGCAAGAAAAAAGGCCGTCAAACGTAAGCATGACGGCCTTTGTGCCATTGTTTCAACCGTGTTCGGTGAAAACCTGAAAACCCAATAATGTGCCTAGGGTCGGACTCGAACCGACACGATATCGCTATCGGTGGATTTTGAATCCACTGCGTCTACCAATTCCGCCACCCAGGCAAGGCGCGCAATTTATCTCGTTTGTGTGACAAAGGCAAGTGTTGTGTTCGCTCGGCGGCAAAAAAGCATTCGTTGGTGCGCTGGCGTGTTGCGCCTGCGGGCGAGCTAAGTTGTTGTCTTGGGCTGTCATCTTGGGTTGCCGCCTCGGGGCGGTCTTGGTTTATGATGCGTTGTATGTTGGTTTAGGGTGGGGCGGTTTTGCCGTGCGAATATCCTATGAAAATACCTTGTGGGGACGCTCTGTGACGATTCGTGATGTGGTGATGTTGCTCGCGCTCTTGCTGCTCGGGTATTTTTGGTGGATTCAAGATCAGTATCGGCGGCGGGCATTTGGGCTTGCCAAGCAGGCTTGCGATCGGGCGGGTGTGCAGCTTCTTGATGATTCAGTTGGGCTTAAACGCGTGCGCTTGCGGCGGGTTCGCGGTGGGTTTTTGCTTGAACGGCAGTTTAGTTTTGAATTCACCCCCTCGGGTGCGGCGCGATTTGCGGGCAGTGTGGTGTTTGCGGGCGCCCGGGTGCAAGCGGTGGATTTAGATTTATCCCAACCTATTTTTGGAATTTGAAGGTTTAAGCTTATGACAACACAATCTGCCCCTTTGCCGCCGCCCGCTATTGTGCTTGGCGCACCGCACAATACGGCGGCCGTTAAAATTATGCTGCTGGGCAGTGGCGAGCTGGGTAAAGAGGTCGCCATTGAGGCGCAGCGGTTGGGGCTTTTGGTGATTGCGGTGGATCGCTACGCGAATGCCCCCGCGATGCAGGTGGCACATCGGGCGGTGGTGATGGATATGTTGGATGGCGCGGCTTTGCGGGCTTTGGTTGAGCAAGAGCGGCCGGATTTTATTGTGCCGGAAATCGAGGCGATTGCGACGCCGACTTTGGTAGCGCTTGAGGCCGAAGGTTGGGCGGTGGTGCCTAATGCACGCGCCGCGTGGCTGACGATGAACCGTGAGGGCATTCGGCGCTTGGCGGCAGAAGAGTTGCAGTTGCCCACAAGCCATTATGCTTTTGCCGATAGCTTGGCTGAGTTTACTGCGGCGATTGCGGTGATCGGCTTGCCTTGTGTGGTCAAACCGGTGATGAGTTCATCGGGCAAGGGGCAGTCGGTGGTGCGTGATGCGTCAAAAATTCAAGCGGCGTGGGATTACGCGCAGGCGGGTGGGCGCGCCGGTGGCGGGCGGGTGATTGTTGAATCGCTGATTGATTTTGACTTTGAGATTACCCTGCTCACGATTCGGCACCGCGATGGGATTGCGTTTTGCCCGCCCATTGGCCATGTGCAAATTGATGGTGATTACCGCGAAAGCTGGCAGCCGATGGCGATGTCGGCGCAGGCTTTGCTTGCCTGCGAGCGGATTGCACGTACTGTGGTTGAGGCGCTCGGGGGGTATGGTCTATTCGGCGTGGAGCTATTTGTGCGGGGCGATGAGGTGTGGTTTAGCGAGGTATCGCCCCGCCCGCACGATACGGGTATGGTGACGCTCATCTCGCAAGATTTATCCGAATTTGCGCTGCATGTGCGGGCGTTTTTGGGGTTGCCTATTCCCAATATTCGCAGTCGCGGCGCGGCAGCTTCGGTGGCCTTGTTGCTTGAAGGCACGACCGATGCGCCGGTGGTGATGGGGATTGCCGACGCTTTGGTTGAGCCGGATACGCAGTTGCGCTGGTTTGGCAAACCCGATATGGCCGGCAAACGCCGTATGGGGGTGGTGCTGGCTTTAGATGAAACCACCGACCTGGCGCGTGCCAAGGCCAAACGCGCCGCCGCACACATCCGATTAGCACTACCCGATTAGCAATGGCTGATTAGGTTGTTGGGGTTAAGTTTTGCCCGCGGCCCATAGACGGGCATTCGTCATCTTAGAACTTTAAAGGTTATTAAGTCGCCGCAGCACGGTAATCACGGCAGAGGAATCTTGCTCGCCAAGGCCCGCGCCCACCAGTGCATTCATCCATTGTGCAGCCAAGCGGGCGCCGGGTAGGGCTAAACCCAATTCTTCGGCGGTTTGCCGCACTATGCTTAAATCTTTCTGATGCAGCTTGGCTTTAAAGCCGGGGATGAAATCACCCGATAACATGCGTGCCCCGTGAATCTCTAGCATGCGCGAGTGAGCCGAGCCACCCAGCAAGGCTTCGCGCACGCGGGCGGGATCAACCCCCGCGCCTTCGGCAAGCAGGAGCGCTTCGGCAATGGCGGCGAGTGTGCCGCTCACCACAATTTGATTGCAGGCTTTGGTGATTTGCCCCGCGCCCACATCGCCCACATGGGTGAGGGTTTTGCCCACGTGCGCGAGCAAGGGTCGAACGCGTTCGAACAGGGCGGGCGCGGCGCCCACCATGATGGTCAGGCTGGCGGTTTGCGCGCCTTTTTGCCCGCCAGAAACCGGCGCATCGACCCAATGGGCGGCCTTGGTGGCGAGTTGTTCGGCCATGCGGCGGGTGGTGCTGGCGCTAATGGTGCTGAAATCGATCACGATTAAATCCGGCTTTGCGCCGGCCAGAATGCCGTTTTCGCCCTGCACTAAGCTTTCGACATCGCGGCTGTCACCGACATTGAGGCACAAGACATCAACGTGGAATGCCAAATCGGCGGGGCTGGATGCGAAATTTGCTCCTTGAGTGAGCAGAAAGTCGGCTTGTTGCGGTTGGCGTGCCCACACGTAGAGCGCATGCCCTGCGTGCAATAGATGCTCGGCCATGGGCGCGCCCATGATGCCTAGACCAATAAAACCGATTTTCATGGGGTGGATCCGTGCGTGGCTGCCAGTGGGGCGGCGGGGTCGAGCAGGGTAAGCCAGTGCACGACGCGGCGCGTGCTGCCGCTTTCAAGATGAGTTTGGCAACCGATGTTCGCGGTGGCAATTAATTCAGGTTCGCCGGATTCCAGCGCGGTGACTTTTTGGGTTTTGAGTTGAGCGGCCAGTTGGGGTTGCAAAATCGAATAGGTACCGGCTGAACCGCAGCACAGGTGTGCATTAGGCACGGGGGTGAGCTCAAAGCCGAGCGTTTTAAGCAAACGTTCGGTTTTGCCTTTGAGCTTTTGGCCGTGTTGCAGGGTGCAGGGCGGATGAAACGCGATGCGCCGGGCATGGCGGGGTTTGAGTTCGGCAAGCTGCGGGTTATCGGCCTCAGCGATCAGCACTTCGATGGGGTCGCGGGTGAGGGCCGATATTTTGGCCGCTTTGCTGGCATAGCGGGGATCGTGTTCGAGCAGATGACCGTAGTCTTTAACTTGTAGCCCGCAGCCGCTGGCGGTAATCACAATGGCTTCGGCACCGGCTTCAACGAGCGGCCACCACGCATCAATAGTGCGGCGGATGGTATTGTGGGCGGCCTCTTGTGCGTTTAAATGCTGTTCAATGGCGCCACAGCAACCCACGCTGGGTGCGGAAATTAAGCTTATCCCCAGCGCGTCGAATACCCGCCGGGCGGCGGCGTTAATATCGGGGGAGAGGCTAGGTTGCACGCAGCCTTCCAGCACGATCATTTTGCGGGCGTGATTGGGCGCGGGGGTTTTGCCTTTGGGGCGCGGGCTGGGGATGGTTTTTTGCCAGGCGGCGGGCAATAGCGGGCGAAATACGCGCGCGGTGGCCAAAGCCAAACCAAACAAGCGGGGCGAGAGCAAGCCGTGTCGCAATACGGCGCGATGCAGCCGCTCACCCAAGGCGCGCGGGGCGCGGGTTTCCACTTCTTTGCGGCCAATATCGACCAATTTGCCGTATTCGACCCCTGAGGGGCAGGTGGTTTCGCAGTTAAGGCAGGTTAAGCAACGGTCGAGATGATTGCGGGTGGTGGCGGTAACGGGCGCGCCTTCTAGCATTTGCTTCATGAGATAAATGCGCCCGCGCGGGCCATCATCTTCATTGCCGGTGAGCTGGTAGGTTGGGCAGGTGGCGTTGCAAAACCCGCAGTGCACACAGGCGCGCAAAATGCGTTCAGCCTCAAGGCCGTGTGGGGTGTTTTGCAGTTCAGCAATTAGGTTGGTTTGCATGAGTTATTGTCCGAAAGACTTAAAGTTCGGGATACAAGCGGCCGCGATTGAATAGCCCCTTGGGATCAAGCGAGGCTTTAACGCGTTGCTGGAGGGCGAGCAGGGGCGCGGGCAGCGGGCTGAACGGTGCCATGCTGTTGCCGGTCGCTGCGCAAAATAGCGTGGCGTGGCCACCAGCGGCTTGCGCTTGCGGGCGGATTTTTGCGGCATCGCTTAAGTTATCTAACCATAGCCAGCGCTGTTGCCCACCCCAGTCGATGAGCTGCCGGGCAAGGGGCAGCGCGGCAATCGGCGCGGTCAGCGGCAGGGCAACACGCCACAAATTCCCCGTTTTGGCCTGAAAAAAAGGCAGGTGATGATCGCGCAGCGCCTGCCAATAGTGTGTGGCGGCGGTTGGCTCTTGCGTATCGCCACCGATGCGCAGCGCGGCTTTGTGCACGGCACTATGTGCGCCGGCGAGCCTTATGTGTAGCGCGTCGTCATGAAAACTTGCGCCATTAATGGGCAACGGGCTGCGGTTCCACTCGGCTAAATGCGCCAAGGCTTGCGACGCGCTCATGGGGATGATTTGTGTTTGTTGCACACGCGCGATCGGCAGCACGCGAATCGAGACTTCGAGCAATACGCCGAGCGTGCCCAGCGCGCCTACCATGAGGCGGGAGACATCATAACCGGCGACATTTTTCATGACTTTGCCGCCAAAGTGCAGCACTTTGCCTTCGCCACTCAGCACGGTGACGCCGAGCACCGCATCGCGCACGGCACCTTGCCAAGGGCGCGCCGGCCCAGATAAACCGGCGGCTACCGCGCCACCCAGTGTGCCGCCGGTGCTTTGGGGATCGCCAAAATGCGGCGGTTCAAACGGGAGCATTTGCCCCGCTTGCGCCAAGATGTGCTCAATGTGTTTGAGCGGCGTGCCTGCTCGGGCGGTGAGGACGAGCTCGGCCGGTTCGTATTCTAAAATGCCGCTGTGACCGGCCAAATCGAGCGGTTGGCCGTGGGTGGCGCGGCCATAAAATGCTTTACTGCCACTGCCCTGAATCATTAAGGGGGTGGCGTTGGCGAAGGCTTCAACTACGGTGGCGGTTAAAGCGGGGGTGAGGTCTTGTTCGAGTGAAGTCATGCCTAGCTCAAAAACGCGGTAAATCGGGATGGGGCAGGTGATTGTGGTGCACGTGCATCGCGCCAAATTCAGCGCAGCGTTGCAAGGTGGGCACCGCTTTGCCGGGGTTGAGTAAGCCTGCGGGGTCGAATGCGGCTTTCAGCGCGAAAAAATGCTCAAGTTCATCGGCCGCAAATTGCGCGCACATAGGCTTAAGCTTTTCAACCCCAATGCCGTGCTCGCCTGTGACGCTGCCGCCCACTGCGACGCAGAGTGTTAAAATGCTCATCCCAAATTCTTCGGCGCGGTCGAGTTCACCGGGTTTGTTTGCATCAAACAAAATCAGCGGATGCAAGTTGCCATCGCCTGCGTGGAACACATTGGCCACTTCGAGTTGGTATTTTTTGCTCATCGCATCAATTTGCTGCAATACCGAGGCGAGTTGCCTTCGCGGAATGGTGCCATCCATGCAGTAATAATCGGGCGATAAGCGCCCCACGGCGGGGAATGCCGCCTTGCGTCCCGCCCAAAAACGAATCCGTTCTTCATCGTTTTTAGCAATCCACAAACCGGTCGCGCCAGAGCGTTGCAGCACGGCTTCCACCTCGCCCAGTAACTCGGTTACTTCTTCAGCGGTGCCATCAAGCTCGCACAACAAAATGGCGGTGGCATCAACGGGGTACCCCGCATGTACGAAGGCTTCGGCCGCGCGAATGGCGTTGTTGTCCATCATCTCAAGCCCGGCGGGGATAATGCCCGCCGCAATGATATTAGCGACCGCTTGGCCCGCATTTTCGAGCGAATCGAATGCGGCCATCACCACTTTGGCGGTTTCCGGTACGGGCAACAAGCGCACCAAAATTTCCACCATGATGCCGAGCATGCCCTCTGAACCGCTCATCACCGCTAATAGATCAAACCCTGCGCTATCGAGTGCTGCGCCGCCGATGGTGATGATTTCGCCTTCGATGGTGATGAAGGTCACTTCCAGCACGTTATGCACGGTTAAGCCGTATTTAAGGCAATGCACGCCACCTGAGTTTTCCGCGACATTGCCGCCGATGGTGCAGGCAATTTGCGAAGAAGGATCGGGCGCGTAATACAAGCCATAGGGCGCCGCCGCCTCAGATATGGCGAGGTTGCGCACGCCGGGTTGCACGCGCGCGGTGCGATTGGTTGCGTCAATGTGCAGAATGCTTTTGAATTTGGCGAGGCTCAATAACACGCCATCGATACTCGGCAATGCGCCGCCGGATAAGCCCGTGCCTGCGCCGCGCGCCACAACCGGGATGGCCAGGCGGTGGCATAATTTGAGCACCGCTTGCACCTGTTCGATGGTTTCGGGCAGCACCACGACCGCCGGCATGCGTTTAATAGCCGATAGGCCATCGCATTCAAACGGTTTCATGGCCTCAGCGGTGGTGAGCAATGCCGCCGTGGACACAATGGCGCGCAAACCTTCAATTAACGCGGCATATCGCTCGGCGGAGAGCGGGGGCGATTCGTGGGCAAGTTCAGCCGAAATACTCATGTCACCACCTTAAATTTGGGTTAACCCCGCAAGCGGCGCACCACATCGCGCACCGCAAATTGATCGCCCACATTGCCCGGGAAAATCACCACGGGTAGCTGTGGGAAGCGCGGGTGATCGGCCGGACAGCGCACGACCGAGCAGCCGGTGAGAATTTGCCCCAATACCCGCGCCGCTTTTAAGTTTAGACCGGTCGAGAGCACATCGTTGGAGGTAATGCCGCCTTTGCTCACAAGCCAGCCTAGGTCTTTGGGTAAGCCCGCGACGATCGCCATCAAGGTAGCCGATACGCGCTCGCCGAAGGCTAACCGCGTGGCTTGATCGGCAAAGGTTTTTTCCAAGCGACTGGTGAAAATCACGCTGGTTAAACCGGCATCAAACGCCGTTTGCGCACGGGTTAAAACCTCGCTGACCAGCGCGGCGTTATCGCTGTCGATGCGTTCAATATCGACTTCAATGGCCGCCAGATTCGGCTCTTTTAACAGCTCGGCCAATTGCTCGCTGGTTTTTTTGACGTGTGAGCCGACAATCAGCGCACCGGGCTTGCCATTGCGCACAAAATGCCGCATGTCGCTGGCGGCAATCGGTTGCGGGGGCAGGGCGGCGAGTGCGGTGAGTAGGCTCGCGGCGCTGCGAAATAAAAACCGCTTGCCCCTCGCCGCCACCGCCATCACCGCCTGGGCGAAGCGGTTTAAGTCATCTTGGGTGAGCGCATCCACCACACCGCAGGCATTGTGCGAGAGTACGGCGATTTTCGCTTCAAGCGTGCTGCCGCGAATGTCCTCCAGCACAAAGCGCTGCACGGCATCGGCGGGAATACGCCCAGCGGTTTTTTCAGCGACATAATCGGGCAGGTAGCTTGTTTGATAGCCGAACACGGAATCGCGGGCGAATTCGGTTTCGTGCGTGGGCACTCTTTTGCCATCGATGAGCAAATAATGCTGGCTGTGCTCGGTGATGCGACCGGCCTCGATAAAAGCCGGCACCAAAAAGTGCGCGTCGAATGGTCCGAGTTCCTCGGCAATGACATCGGTTTCCACCGGATAATGCCCGCGCAAGGTGGAGTCGGAACGGCTAACCAAAATCGGGTTGATCGGGTTGCCCGCTGCCGCCTCAGCCGTCAAAGCGGCAGAGAGGTTCTGGCAAACTTCACGGGTGATGTGGGCGGCGCTCAGCGCATCCATGCCGCGCGTGTTGGTGAGCACGAAAAACAAAGGCGATGCATCGGTTAACGCGGCGCGCAGGGTGGCTGTATCCCAGCGCGTGAGTAATAAGCAGCCGTGCACGGTTTGCGAGCCGGTGGGGTCGTCATCCAAGGCAATAATTTTGGTTTGCATGAGCATCTCCGCAAAAAACCCGCGCGCTCAATGATTGAGGTGCGCGCGTTTACGTTCAATTAGAATGCGGCTTTAACGCGTTTGGCGATGTCGCCACCGGTCATGCCATTGAGCTCAAACAGCTCTTGCGGGCTGGCGGTGGTCTCCCCGCGTTTCCACGAGAACACCTCCCGGCGGGTGGCACGGCTGCGAATCAGCATCGGCTCAAGCGGCGCCGATGAGCCACCACTAACCGCGACCAGCATGTCGCCATCAAACAACGCATTAAAATCGGCATCGCTCATAAAGCCGTTGTCGGACTCGGGCACCGAATCCCAAGCGACATCGCTGGGGCGATAGAGCTGGCGTGGGTTGGCCGCCGCTACGATGCGCACTTTAAAGCCCGCCGCTTCCAACTCATCTTTGGCTGCAAAAATGGGCAAAAACACCATATCGCCCGTGGCGGCCAGCACGACGGTTTTATCGCCACCTGTGCTTTCATACAGCGTAGCGGCGCCTTGCAGGATGGCAGCTTTGGCCTGCGCTGGCGTGGTGTATACCGGCAGTGGCGTTTTCGAGGCGATAATCGTGATGCACTTGTTAAAGCTGTTAAGCGACCAAGCGTAGGCCGCTTGAATCATGTTCGCATCCGCCGGATACAGCAAAAAGCTGTTGCCATTTTTCATCATGGCGGCGAAATGGCCTTCAATTTCGGGGCGCTGATGCGTCCAGCCGTTGCGACCTTGCTCCAGCGCGCCGGCGGTGAACATGCTGACCATCGACGGGGTTTTACGGCGCAGTTCAGCCATGGCCTGCGCCACGGTTTGCACAATGGGCCAGCCGTTAATCGCAAAGCTTTCATACGACAACCACACCGAACGTCCGCCGAACAGGGCAATCCCTGCGGCTAAACCCGCGCAGGCATCTTCATTCAAAGGCTCGTATACGCGGCCGCTCGGCACTTGGTTGTAGAGCGGGTCAGTGGTGGGGTGGCGAATTTTGAGCGCATCATTGATGTTTTTCATCGCCGAGGCTTCGTTACCATCGGCATTGGTGACAATGAATTGGGTATCTTTTTGACCAACATAAGCGACCAGCGCGCCGAAGGCCGTGGCCGGCACCTGCGATTCGCCCACGGCAAAATTTTGCAGCGGCAAGCCGCTAATATCCGCCAAGGGGCGCTCGTGCTCGGTGACCGCCGTGTTAACGGCTGAACCACCCCCAGCGCGGATGAGGTTATCGCGCACCAGTGCCCAAGCCTCAGGGGCGAGCGCGCGGGTTTGCAAGGCTTCGATCATGTGGGGTTTATCCAGTGTATCGCCGGCATATAAATTGTGCGATTTGGCGCCATGAACATGCACGCCCGCACCTTTAATTTGCTTGATAATCAAGGCGGTGAACGTGCCATTCAATGCCAGTTGTGCCGCTTTGTGCGTGGCTTGCAACACGGCTTTACCAAACGCCCTGCGCGCCGCAGGTGAGAAGCGGGTCGAATCGACATACTCGCCCTCTTGATCCATATCATCATAATCTTTGGCATTGATGAGAATCACTTCTTTAAAGCCGTGGCCGTACCAGTACGCCTTCATGCGCTCATTCGTCCACAGTGAGCACATCGAGTGGTGCTCTTGGCTGTAGCCGTTCCAAATCAAAATAGGCAAAAAGTTTGTAATGTCGGGGAACGCGGTGTTGAAGTGCAACATGGAGTTCAAAATATACGGCTCACCCATGCCGCCATCGCCGATGGTGACGGGGAAGAGTTTATCGCGGTGCAAATACGCGCCCGCCATCGCAAAATGCTGGCCTTGCCCCAAGGGGCCAGCTGGCGCCAATAAGCCCGGAATGGCGCCGGATAAATGCCCGAGCAAACCATGCTTTTCACGGAAGCGCGCGCGCAGGTCATCTACCGTGTGGATGCCCATTTTTTCAAGCGACCGATCTAAAAACATCGCACTGTAAAAGCCGGGCGCGTGATGCCCTACTTCAGTCACCATGTTTTTATGACCCAGCAGCATCAAGGCGGCATGAACATCTGCCGATGAGGCATAACCACCGGGGTGACCGGAGGCTTTCGCGCCGGTGATTTGCAGCGTTAAATACCGCAGCGCATCGGCAGTGAGCAGGGTTTGAAAAGCTGCCGCATCGCTATTGACATCCGCAATGGCGGTGGCGCCTTCAGGCACAGCGGGGTGCTTGCCCAAGGTATCGAAATCAGGCCAGGCGGGATTGAAGTATTGAATGCCTTGGGTGAAGCTTGGGTTACTCATGACAGGTTCCTATGCGTTGCTCATCGAAAAAGGGGAGAGGGCAAGATTTCTCTTGACGCTGACTTTAGCGAGCTTTCATAATTTCTCAATGCAAAATCGTTTTCACAATATGAAATTATCAATTGAAATAGCGCGAACAGGAAATCCCATGTCTGAACCCCAAGACCGCGCCAGCGGTATTCAAGTCATCGACCGCGCAGTGTGCCTAATGCAAGCCCTTGCACGCTATCCGCACCCGGTCAGCCTCAAAATTTTGGCGGCAGAGTGTGGCCTGCATGCCTCAACCGCGCACCGTATTCTGGCGACTTTGGCTTTGCATCATTGGGTCGATAAACCGAGCGAGGGCTATGCCTTGGGCAGCGCGTTGGTGCGCCTCGCGGCACGCGCGCGCCCCGCCCCGCGCTGGCGAGAAATCGCCTTGCCCATTTTGGCTGAGTTGTGTGAGGCGCTTGGCGAAAGTGTGAATTTAACCGTGCGCGAAGGCGATGAGGTGGTGTATGTCGAACGCTCGGTGCCGAACCGCATGATGCGGGTCGAGCAAGTCATTGGTACGCGGGCGCCGCTGCATGTGACCTCGGTGGGTAAAATTTTGCTGGGCGCGGAAGGTGCCACCGCCATCAGCCGTTATGCCGAGCGCACCGGTTTGTTGCCGCTCACCAAAAACACGATTCGCCAAACCGAGGCGCTTATTGATGCCTGCCTCACCGCTGCCCACACGGGCTTTGCCTTTGATAACGAAGAGGCGGAAATCGGCGTGGGCTGCATTGGCGTTTTGGTGCGCGATGCCGATGGTGTGCCGGTGGCGGGCTTATCCATCTCCAGCCCCATCGAGCGCCGGCAAGATCACTGGGTTACGCATTTGCAAGCGGCGGCAAAAAAAATCGAAGCGCGGTTGTAGTTTGGTCGTCATTTCAAAATTGCGACGGTGTTAAACCGAATTTAACGCCACATCGAAGGGCGTTTTAACCCGGATAGAATGCCTATTTGTGATGAGATTGACCCCTTCGCGTTCAAGCAAGCGCGCTTTTAGGGCGGTGCCGCCGCCGGAATAGGCACCGAGCGTGCCATCGGCGTGAATCACCCGATGGCAGGGAATTACAAAGGGCAGCGGGTTTTTTGCTAAGGCAGAACCCACGGCGCGGCTCGCTTGGGGCTTGCCGATGACGCGGGCGATAAAACCGTAGCTGCGCACCTGTCCCGGCGGAATTTGGGCGGTGATCTCTAAAACCTGTTGCTGAAATGGGGTGAGCCCCGCCAAACTGATTGGCGCAGCATAGCGGGTATTTTCAGTGAAAAGTACTGAAATTTGCTGCGAAAAAGCGATCAGTTCGGCATCTGCACGCATCGGCGTAATCCCGGTGCGCCGGCGGATTGTGGCCACACAGTCCTGCTCAAGCCCTAGCGTGATATGGCATAAACCCGCGTCTGAAAATACCGCATACAGGGTGCCGATGGCGGCGGTAACCGCTGTGAATTTTAGGGTCATCCGGGGGGCTCACTTAAGCGTACAGGGCATGAAGGCTGCCTGATTTTTATAAAAAGGTGCGGTGATGATACTCGGCGGCGCGCCGCTTGGTGGGCATGTATGCCTCTCTTGTTCGCATAAAAAACCCCCGAATTACTTCGGGGGTGTTGTACCTAACGCTCGGCTGCAGCTTGGCTTATGGGCTCAGCGTGTGGGTTTAACTGCGGGGCTTTGGCCGGCGGGGTTTGCCGCCGAACGAATCCCCCCCGCGCGGGGCGGGTTTGCGGGGCGCCGATGGGCGGCGATTGCCGTTGCCGCGTTCATCATCCCCGCCGCCTGGGCCGGCTTCACTGATGTCGAGCGGAATACCTAAGACATGCAGGCGTTTGAGCTGCGCAAACACTTCGGGCGGCATGCCTTCGGGTAAATCAACCGTGCTATGCGCATCAAAAATGCGAATCGCGCCGATGTATTTGCTCTCAATGCCCGCTTCGTTGGCTAAGGCGCCTACGATATTTTTGGGCTGAACGCCGTGTTCATGACCAATTTCAATGCGATATTTGGTGCGGGGTATGTCATCGTTGCGCGGACTGCGTGGCTCGCTGCGGCGGACATCACGGTCATTGCCGCGATCGGCATTGCGCTCACCCCGATCAGGGCGATCAAAGCTAGGCATTTCTGGCGCTTGCTCGGGCAATAAGGGGCGCTCTTTTTGTGCCAAGTAGGCGAGTGCTGCGGCAATTTCGGGCAGGCCGGCATCATGTTCGCTTTGATACTCTTCCACCAAGGTTTCAAAAAAGGCGAGTTCTTGCGATTCGATTGCCTCTGAAATTTGGTTTTTGAATTCAGCGGTGCGTTTATCGGCAATATCGCCTTGGCTGGGTAAGCGCATCGGGGCAATGAGCTGGCCGGTGGCGCGTTCAATGGCACCTAACATGCGTTTTTCACGCGGGGCTACGAATAAAATCGCCTCACCCGAACGACCCGCGCGACCGGTGCGGCCAATGCGATGAACGTAAGATTCGGTATCTAGCGGGATGTCGTAGTTAATCACATGGCTGACGCGCGCCACATCAATGCCGCGTGCCGCCACATCGGTGGCAATAATAATGTCGAGCGAACCGCGTTTAAGGCGTTCAATCGCTTTTTCACGGTGCGCCTGATTCATATCGCCATTGAGCGCGGAGGCGGCAAAGCCGCGCGCTTCAAGTTTTTCGGCCAATTCCGTGGTGGCCACTTTGGTGCGCACGAAAATAATCACCGCATCGAAATCTTCAACTTCTAAAATACGGGTCAGCGCATCGAGCTTGTGCATGCCACTGACCGGCCAGTAGCGTTGATTAATCGCTTTAACCGTTGAGGTGCTGGATTTGATGGCAATTTCTTCGGGGTTGCGCAAATGCCGTTGGGCAATGCGCCGAATTTGCTCTGGCATGGTGGCCGAGAACAAAGCCACTTGGCGATTGGCGGGGGTTTTGCTCAAAATTTCATCGACATCATCGATAAAGCCCATGCGCAACATTTCATCGGCTTCATCCAACACAACGGCTTGAATTTGGTTGAGTTTTAAGGTGCCGCGCTTGATGTGATCTTGGATTCGACCGGGGGTACCCACTACGACATGGACGCCGCGCTTTAAGCCGCGCAATTGGGGTTCCATTGCTTGCCCGCCGTAAACGGGTAAAACGTGGAAATTGGGCAGGTAACGGGCATAAGCCTGCATGGCTTCAGCCACTTGAATGGCAAGCTCGCGGGTAGGCGCCAAAACCAGAAGCTGCGGCGCATGTAAATTAATATCAATGCGGCTCAGCAAGGGTAAGGCAAATGCGCCGGTTTTGCCGGTGCCGGTTTGTGCCATGCCAATCACATCGCGCCCTTCGAGCAGGACGGGAATACTTTTGGCTTGGATGGGTGAGGGGCTTTCATAACCCAGCTCTTCGACTGCGCGTAATAACGGGGCAGCAAGGCCGAGATCAGAAAATAAAAGGGTGTTTTCTTCAGACATGAGGATGCAGGCTCTCTATAGTACGAGTTTGCCCCCAGTGGGGTTCACCGAGGTGCAAAACAAAAAAGCGCGACATTAGCGCGTTGGAATGTCGCGCTTATCGAGCCGGTATGGGGGTTTAAGTTGCGCACTATACGTGAAACCCC
Organism: Halothiobacillus sp.; assembly: GCA_023255735.1. Taxonomy (GTDB): domain Bacteria; phylum Pseudomonadota; class Gammaproteobacteria; order Halothiobacillales; family Halothiobacillaceae; genus Halothiobacillus. The sequence goes on from JAGDVP010000007.1 coordinate 15,174, forward strand.
GGCGCTTGTCTTGAGTTTTCTTTTAGTCCATCAAGCCGTTATCGTTTTGATCGTGGGTATTTCGCAAAACAAGCGCGGTGTATTGGCTGAGGATTTGCTGGGTTTTTTGTTCCGCCGACCAGCTTGCCGCATAACGCACCGCGCATTCGGCCATGTACTGGTATCGCGCCGGGTCTTGGATGAGGAAGGCGACTTCATTGGCAAACGCGCGGGGTTCTTCCGGGGCGATAATGCACCCGCCTTCAGAATTGAGTACATCGAGCGTGCCCATGACGCCGAGCGCCACCACCGGGGTGCCTAGGGCTAGTGCTTCGACCAATACCAGCCCTTGGGTTTCTGTGCGCGAAGCAAATACGAAGACATCGGCGGCGCGGTAGGCATCCTGAAGTGCGCCATCTCGGCGCATATAACCCACGCATTTGACGGATGCGCGAATACCTAAGGCGTTAATTTGATGATTGATGTGGCGTTCGGCAGGGCCTTCGCCGGCAATAACGAGCACAGCATTGGGGATTTTTTCCAATACAAGGGGCAGCATCGTGAGTAAAAAATCGATATTTTTTTCCAAGGCAACGCGACCGACATAGAGCAGCAAGGGTTGTTCGGCGGTGATGCCGAGTTGGGCGCGAAAATCACTTTGCACAGGGGTGCAAAATTGCGTGAAATTTAGGCCGGTGGGGATGATGTGCATGGGGGTGTTGACCCCGTAGGTCATCAACGTGTTGCGCATGGGGGTTGAGGGCACAATAAGGCCATCCACCGCATTGCATTGACTGCGAGAAAAAAAGCGCGCGGCACTTTTCAGCCAAGATTTTGGCAGCCAGCGAATGTAGTTATAAAGGTATTCTTCAAAAAAAGTATGGTAGCTCTCAACCACGGGCACGTTAAGCGCTCGGGCAATTTTAACGCCGGCATAATGCGCGACAAACGGCGTGTGAATATGGACTAAATCCACCGCGCGGCTCTGCAATATCGGGATTAAGCCACAGGCGATATTAAAGCGCATCATGCGGTCTTCTGGGTCGAAAATCACATCGCGGGCGGGGATTCTTAAAATATCTTCATCATCCAAATGATCGCTTGCCCGCGCTAAGGCGTGCGCTTCGGGGTATTCCGGGCAGATCAGGGTCACTCGGTGGCCAAGCGCACGAAGCTCACCGCGAAAGCTGTCAATTGAGGTGGATACCCCGTTAATCCGAGGAAAATACACATCGGAGATCATCAGAATATGCACACACCACCTCCATTGGTAAAAATGGTACCCAGACTGTCGGATTTTTATGACAGTTTCGTGATTGCATGCCGCCTAAAAATACCGGCATTAACCGGGTGCAGAATTTGTCTGTGATAGCATGAACGTTAGTTTGTCACAACTAAATAAGGAATCAGTATGATTGCAGGGGTTTTTCCGGGGCAGGGGTCACAGTCTATTGGCATGATGTCGGGCTGGGGCGTTTATGAGCCGCAAGCTATCGAAGTTTTTGAAGAGGCAAGCGCGGTACTGGGCTTTGATTTATGGTCGCTTGTGGCCTTGGGCGAGGCGGCTCAGCTGAATCAAACCGAAATCACACAGCCCGCCATGTTGGCGGCCGATGTGGCTGCGTGGCGAATTTATTTGCATCAAGGCGGGCATCAGCCCATTGCGCTGGCGGGGCATAGCTTGGGTGAATATGCCGCCTTGGTGGCCGCCAAAAGCCTTGACTTTGCCGATGCGATTAAATTAGTAGCCGAGCGGGGGCGCTTAATGCAAGCCGCCGTTGCGCCGGGCGTGGGTGCGATGGCGGCCGTGTTGGGGTTAGATGATGAGGTGGTGCTGGCGGTATGCGCGCAGGCGGCAGAAGGCCAAGTTTGCGAGGCGGTGAATTTCAATTCACCCGGACAAGTGGTCATCGCCGGTGATGCGGCCGCGGTGATGCGGGCTGAAGCCCTCGCTAAAACAGCCGGCGCCAAGCGGTTTTTGCCACTCCCCGTGAGTGTGCCTTCGCACTCAAGCTTAATGAGTGAAGCGGCGCGTGGCTTAGATGCTTATTTGAAAAATGTCATCATCCAGCCGCCCCAAATTCCCGTGCTGCACAACGTAGATGCGCAATGCCATGATGATGCGCTGGCAATTCGTCATGCGCTGGTTGAGCAATTGTATCGCCCGGTGCAATGGGTCGCGTGCGTGCGGGCTTTGCATAGCCGCGGTTGCAATCGCCAATTTGAATTTGGCCCAGGTAAAGTGCTCACCGGCTTGGCTAAGCGCATTGAGCGCGGCATCAATGGCGTTGGTATTTTTGATGCGGCAAGTTTAGAGGCTCTGCTGCCAAAAGTTTGAACCAATTGAATCTGATTTTTTATTAAAGAGCGTATTGTAAGCATGACAACTGATTCCCCTTCTCTTGCCTTAACATCCAATGAATTTGCAGGCAAAGTCGCGCTGGTCACCGGCGCATCACGCGGTATTGGCGCGGCCATAGCAGGAGCGCTCGCCTCGGCGGGCGCGATTGTGATTGGCACGGCCACCTCAGCTAGCGGTGCGAGCGCCATTAACGCGCGTTTGTCGGCGTTGGGCGGGGCGGGCATGGCGCTGGATGTGACCGATGTGGCGCAAATTGATGCCGTGCTGACAGAAATCGAAACCCGGTTCGGCGCGGTCGCCATTTTGGTGAATAACGCGGGCATTACCCGCGATGCGCTTTTGCTGCGCATGAAGGAAGATGATTGGTCTGCCATTATCGACACAAACCTCACCTCGGTTTTTAGGCTATCGCAAAAAGTGTTGCGCGGCATGACAAAAGCCCGTTGGGGGCGAATTATTTCCATTGCCTCCGTTGTGGGTGCCATGGGGAATGCCGGGCAAACCAATTACGCAGCGGCCAAAGCCGGTTTAATGGGGTTTTCCAAGTCGTTGGCGCGGGAAGTCGGCGGGCGCAATATAACGGTGAATGTCGTGGCGCCGGGCTTTATTGACACCGATATGACCCGCGATTTGCCTGAAGCGCATAAAACCGCGCTCTTGGCCAATGTGCCCTTGGGACGCTTGGGCGATCCTTCGGAAATTGCCGGCTGCGTGCGTTTTTTGGCGAGCGATGCCGCCGCTTACGTCACGGGGCACACCTTGCATGTCAATGGTGGGATGTACATGAGTTAGCCGCGCTAACCCAGCAATGCAAAACAATTTATTTAGGGTTTTTTGCCTGAGTTTGGATGGCGAAATTGCGCGGGTTGGTTATTTTTATTTGGTGCTTACGCCAGTTTTCACTAGAATGCCCCCCATCTTGGGTAGCCAACCCTTGAACCAATTTATTTTTATGAGGTTGAGCCTTTATGAGCACTATTGACGAGCGCGTGAAGAAGATTGTTGTTGAACAGCTGGGCGTTAAAGAAGAAGAAGTCACCAATGAAGCGTCTTTCGTAGATGATTTGGGCGCTGATTCTTTGGATACGGTTGAGCTTGTGATGGCGCTGGAAGAGGAATTCGAGTGTGAAATCCCCGACGAAGAAGCCGAAAAAATCACGACCGTACAATTGGCCATTGATTACATCAACGCCCATAAAGACGCTTAAATCATTCCCAGCTTGCTGGGCGTGTTTAATGATTGATTGAATTAAGGCCGCGCTTCGGGCATTCCGAGCGCGGCTTTTTCATAAGGACTGATTCAAGGGCGCAACGATAACGGCTGGGGCGGTGCCCTTTGTATCGGGCGCAAATCAACAGTAAATAGGTTTGAATGCATGAGTAAGCAACGGGTGGTGGTAACAGGTTTGGGCGCGATAACGCCGTTGGGTAACACGGTTGAAGCAAGCTGGGCCGGTATTTTGGCGGGGCGGTCCGGTGTTGGCCGCATCGAGCGCTTTGATGTAAGCACGATGGCATCTCAAATTGCGGGCATGGTGCGCAATTTTGATCCCGCCACTTTTATTGCCGCCAAAGATGTCAAGAAAATGGAGCCCTTTATTCATTACGGCTTAGCCGCTTCGATTGAGGCGATTACCGATGCTAGGTTGATTAGCGACTCATTAAATCACGATCGCGTCGGCGTATTGATTGGCTCGGGTATTGGCGGGCTTGAAGGCATTGAGCGCAATACGCTCACCCTACAAAGCCAAGGGGCGCGGCGGGTATCGCCTTTTTTCGTGCCCGGTGCCATTGTCAACATGGTCTCGGGGCAGTTATCTATTCGCTATGGCTTTCGCGGGCCGAATTTAGCAACCGTAACCGCGTGCGCGGCGGGCACGCACAGCATTGGGCAAGCGGCACGGCTGATTGCCTACGGTGATGCCGATGTCATGATTGCCGGCGGCACAGAATCGGCTGTATCGCCCTTGGGGGTGGCGGGTTTTTCTGCCGCTCGTGCGCTCTCCACACGCAATGAGGCACCCGAGTTGGCATCACGCCCGTGGGATCGGGATCGCGATGGCTTTGTGCTGGGTGAGGGGGCGGGCGTTTTGGTGCTGGAATCTTTAGCGCATGCCACCGCGCGCGGCGCGCGAATTTATGGCGAGCTGACGGGGTTTGGCATGAGCGCAGATGCCTATCACATGACGTTGCCCGCCGCCGATGGCGATGGCGCGCGGCGCTGCATGTTAGCCGCTTTGAATGATGCAAAGCTTAACCCCGACCAGGTGGGCTATGTGAATGCCCACGGCACATCAACCCCCGCAGGCGATGGCGCTGAAGTTGCCGCTCTGCATGCCGCGTTGGGCGCGCACGCAAAGCGCTGCCCGGTGAGCTCGACCAAATCGATGACCGGCCATTTGCTGGGCGCAGCGGGGGGCATTGAAGCGGTGTTTTCTTTGCTGGCGCTGCGCGATCAGGTACTCCCCCCCACCATTAATTTAGATCACCCCTCTGAGGGCTGTGATTTAGATTTTGTGCCGCACACCGCGCGCCAAGTTAAAAATTTATCGGTGGTGATGTCCAATTCATTCGGCTTTGGCGGCACCAATGGCACGCTGATTTTTCAGCGGTTTTAGCCCTGATGCGTGGCGAGTTGCAAGATGATTAATTCTGCGACACCACGGGCGGTGATTCGCCCCGTCATTGAGTTGATTGGGGGCATTGATGCCAGCGATTTTCCAAAGCTTTTAACCCAGGCGCCGCAGGTTTTTTCGCATCTTTTTGCGAGCCTCGCGGTTGCGGGGCGCGCGCCCGGTGCAAGCGGCAAAAACACGGCGCGCTGGTCGATTTTGCTCGCTGCGGCAGAGTCACAATTGCGCCTTGATGCCAACGGCACGCTCGAGCGCCCCGCTGAGTTGCTTCGCGCAAACGCAACGGATTCGGCAGATTTTCTGGCTACGTGGGCCAAATGGGTGGCGGGGCACGCCAAACTTGCCACCGATTTTAAAACCGATCTGCCTTTTGTCGGCGGCTGGAGTTTTTATCTTTCCTACGAGCTCGCCCAATACATTGAGCCAAGTTTGCAGTTGCCTAGTTTTGATCCCGCTCGGCGCGTTGGGTTTCCGGTTGCGGTGGCGCAATATCACGCGGCTGCCTTGGTGTTCGATCATCAAAAAGCGCTGACCTACTTGGTGCACGATGGCCAGCATCCCGCGATCGTAGCCGCCGTAACCGCCGCACTTATATCGGCTACCGCCGCAAATGAATCTCAATCGGCGCCCCAGCAAGATGCGGATCACGCGCTCATTATCGACGGCTTAATTGCCGATGAGGCGGCCCACTATCAGTCGGGCGTGCGAAAAATTTTAGAATATCTGCGCGCGGGGGATATTTTTCAGGCGAATTTATCCCGCGCTTGGCGCTTCCATGCGCCGCAAAGTGACGCTGGTGCCCGCATTTTTCGCCGCTTGGCGCGCTATAACCCCGCGCCTTTTGCCGCGTGGTATCGCTTAGCTCAAGGGCAAATCATCAGCTCATCGCCGGAGCGCCTCGTCGATTACCGCGTTGAGCCGAAGGCCGGTGTTGCCGCGCGGTGGGTTTCAACACGCCCAATCGCCGGCACCCGTCGGCGCGATGCTAACCTCGAGTGGGATGCGCGGCTGCGGTGCGAATTGCAAGCACACCCCAAAGAGCGCGCCGAGCATGTGATGATGATTGATTTAGAGCGCAACGATTTAGGCCGCGTATGCCAGCCGGGCAGCGTGCAGGTCGATGAATTTATGGTGCTGGAATCGTTTGCCCATGTGCATCATTTAGTCTCTAACGTGTGTGGGCAGTTGCAGGCCGAGCGCTCAGTGTTTGATTTGCTGGCGGCGGTGTTTCCCGGCGGCACCATAACCGGTTGCCCGAAGGTGCGCTGCATGGAAATTTTGGCCGAGCTTGAGCAAACCGGCCGCGGACCTTATACGGGGAGCGTGGGATATTTGAGCCTGGATGGTCAGATGGATAGTAATATCTTGATTCGAACCGTGTTTTTAGCGGCCGATGGTATTGGCGAATTTCGTACGGGCGCGGGCATTGTGGTGGATAGCGATCCTTTGCGGGAAACCATCGAAACCGAAGAAAAAGCGCGCGGCCTGTTATTGGCCCTCACCGAGCCTGCCAAGCCGGAGTCGTTATGAGTTTTTTTGAGCCCGGATTGCATGATCGGGGGTTAGCTTATGGCGATGGCGTGTTTGAAACGCTGCGCCTTGAAGCCGGACGGCTGATGTTTTGGCCAGAGCATGTGGCAAGGCTGAGCATTGGCTGCCGCGCCCTAGGCTTGCCTGAACCCGATGCCTTGATGCTGCGCGCCGCAATTGATACCGCTGTGCTCAATAGTGGCCGCACGGATGCGGTAGTCAAGCTTATTTACACGGCGGGTACTGGAATGCGGGGCTATCAGCGAGCGCAATCGCCCATCCCCAGCCTTGCCGTTTTGCTCAGCGACCTGCCCGAAACGCCGAGCACTCGGGTAGAGCAGGGCCTGGTGGTGGGTGTGCTGCCAGCGCAATCTGAAGGCAGCTTACCCGCCCTCATGGGGCTGAAACATTTGAATCGTTTACCCCAAGTGTTAGCGCGCGCCGCCTGGCCTTCTGATGTGGATGAGTGCTTAGTTTGCGATGCACAGGGTCAGCTACTCGGCGGCACCCAAAGCAACCTGTGTTGGCTTGAGGGGAATCAATGGTTTACCCCGCCCATTGCCGGCACCGCGATTGCCGGCACCGTGCGCGGGCTGCTGATTCGGCATTTTGGCGTTAAGGTAGCCCCCTTGGCTTGGGGGCGGTTGGCCTTGGCGCGGGCGATGGTGCTCACCAATGCGGTGCGTGGCGTGCGCCCCGTGGGGCGGGTTTTATGGCCCAAAGCTGCCCTTGCCCCCAACGCAGGGCAAGCCTTGGCGTTGGCACCGGCTCACAGCTTGGCAGCGGGCTGGCAGGCGTTGTCTCAAGCCTATCTTAATGCCGCCACGGATGATGCTGCGATTAAGCCCGCAGCCTTAATGCAAACGGCCTGGGTTTCAAGCCTAAGCCTTGAAGGTTTTTTGGCTATGCCGATGCAAAATCAATGAGAGGCCATAACCCTAAATGAAGCGCGCGTCCGGATTACTCATTGTGTGGGGCTTAACGCTGGGCTTGCTGGCGAGTCTGGTGCTGGGCGTAGGATTCATCGGTTCACGCCTAATGCGCCCCTTGCTCTCGCCCAATGCGCCGGCTATTACGATTGAAATTCCGAGCGGCACGGATGCCCAACGTATCGCCCGGATTGCTGATGCGGCTGGGGCGCAGCTTGATCCGATGCTGTTCGCTTGGATTGCTCGGCTGCGGGGTCAAGCGCGGGATATTAAAGCGGGCGAGTATCAAATCACCGCGCAAGATCGGCTTTTGACCTTCCTTGATCGCCTCGTGGCGGGCGATGTGGTGCGCTATCGTCTCACCATCACCGAGGGCAGCACGGCGCAAGATTTTTTGAATGTGCTGGCAGCGGAACCCGCCCTCAAGCATACGCTTCAAGGGTTAAACTCAGCGCAAATGATCAAGGCTTTGAATTTACCGATCACGAATTTAGAAGGTTGGTTGTTCCCCGATACTTATATTTTTACGCGCGGCACCACCGATCGAAAAATTTTGCAAGAAGCTTATCGCAGCATGAAAACCCACCTTGATGCCGCTTGGGCAACGCGCGCACCGAATCTGCCGCTTAAAACGCCTTATGACGCGTTAATTTTGGCCTCGATTGTGGAAAAAGAAACCGGCTTGCCGGCCGAGCGAGCCGAAGTGGCGGGGGTGTTTGTGAATCGATTAAATTTGGGTATGCGCTTACAAACCGACCCAGCAGTGATTTATGGGGTAGCGCTGGCAAGCTTGGGGCAAGTGGATGAGCAAACCGCCCCGCGCAGCTTAACGGCCACGCAATTGCGCAGCGATACCCCCTACAACACGTACCTTCACACAGGTTTGCCGCCCACGCCCATTGCCTTGCCCTCAGAGGAGGCATTGCAAGCGGTCACGCAGCCGGCCGCGACCGATGCCCTCTATTTTGTGGCCAATGGCACCGGCGGACACACTTTTTCCCGCACCCTGCAGGGGCATAACCAAGCGGTGCAAACATGGCGCCGAGTTGAGAATCAACGAAATACCCCGGCTCAAAACCCGGCCAAAGATCCGGTAATTTCGCCCAAAACCCATGAGCAACCCGTAAAAACCCCATGAAACAGGCAGGCATTTTTATCACCCTTGAAGGGGTCGAAGGCGCAGGAAAATCGACTGCCGTGGCCAGCGTGGCGGCCTTCTTTAGCCAGCGCGGCCTTCAAGTTGAATGCAGCCGCGAGCCGGGCGGCACCCCGACGGCTGAAACCATTCGGCACATTTTACTCAACCCCACGGCAGAAGCCTTGGCCGAACCTGCCGAGCTTATGCTCCTATTTGCTGCCCGTGCGCAGCATGTGGCGCATCGCATTAAGCCCGCATTGGCTGCAGGCAAGATTATGATTTGCGATCGTTTTACCGATTCCTCACGGGCGTATCAGGGCGCAGGGCGTGGAATGGATCGCGCGCTAATCGAAATCTTGGCCAAAGCCGCCGAACAAGGACTCGAACCGCATTTAACTCTGCTGCTGGATTTGCCCGTGGCAGCGGGATTGGCGCGGGCAGCTGCCCGCCGAGGCTTAACTCTGCGCGATCGCTTCGAGCGAGAGCCGGCTGAATTCTTTGAACGCATTCGCGCTGAGTTTTTACAATTAGCCGCACAGACTCCACGTATCGTAATAATTAACGCAGCCAAACCCTTAGCTGAAGTTCAAGCGCAAATACACGCCGTGTTGCAGGCCAAGTTTCCAAAGATAGCCGCCCGACCTTTGGGTGAACATCATGGCTAAATCCGCGGCGAAAAAATCCTTGCAGGCAGAGGCGGTCGCCGCTGATTTTGCTTGGCCAGAAGAGCGCATCCAAGTTGCCAATACGCCTTGGTTGCGTGCGCCTTGGGCGCAGTTTCTTGCTATGCGGCAAGCCAATCGTCTGCCGCATGGCTTGCTTATTACGGGTGCTCGGGGTCTGGGTGTGATGAGTCTAGCGCGCCAGATCATCGCTTATTCACTATGCCGCTCGCCCATCACCGCCCCAGGTGCCGAGGGCGCTTGTCAAGTGTGCCCGGCCTGCCGATTACGGCTTGCCGGCACGCATCCTGATATCCAGCAATTGCTACAGAGCGGGTCGGCGTCCAGCGTGACTGTTGATGACATCCGAGCGTTAATCGACGCCTTCAGCTTCACCCGCTATGGCGCGTTGCGCGTTGCGCTCATTGAGCAGGCAGAACGCATGAATCGCAATGCCGCCAATAGCTTGCTCAAATTACTGGAGGAGCCGCCAGAGGGGAGCTTATTTTTGCTCACCACTGAACGGGCAGATTTGCTCCCTGCCACCATTCGATCACGCGTGCAACGCTTGGTTGTGACCATGCCGAGCAGAGCCGTAATGGTGCGCTGGCTGTGCGATACCCAAGGCTTTAGCGAGGCCGATGCCCAAATGCTCTGGTTTATGGGCGAGGAACAGCGCATCAGTGGTGAGCTACCGGCTTGGGATTGGCTGGCGGTGACTCAAGCTTGGGTTGCACTCAATGCTGGTCATAGCGGGGTTTTAGCCACCGTGAAATGCTGGCAGGCCGTTTCGCGCGATACCCTCGCCCGCTGGCTGCTGCGGCTATGGGTTGACGTGATGCGGGTGCAATCTGGGCTTGCCTCCGAGGCGCCAAGCCATTTAGCCCCGCTGATAAGCCAACTGAGCCGCCAACACACACGAGTGCATTGGCTAAAATGTCATCCTATCTTGCTGGAGTTTCTGCAAACCGCAAGCCATCCCTTGAATGATGAGCTGTCGCTTGAGCGGCTCGCGCTGGATTTAACCGATCAAAGTTTGCCGGCGCGTCTTGCTTAAGCTTGGGTTTTTAACCTGCGCTAAGCCGTGCTATTTTAACGTTTTCTTATTTTGCTTTTATGCGCATAAATAACTTTATTGTCGTCAATTCGGGCAGTGTGGTTAAATTATGAGCTGCGGTTTCGCCTGCACGATAGGTTTTGAAACAAGTTAGGTGGTTTGCTCTAAACAGAATAGTGGGCAACAAACGTGGGCGAACGGTATTTAATCTGCGCGTCCTTATAAAAATGTCATAACGGAGATCAACGAATGAATTTATCTCGTCGGGAATTTTTGCAAATGCTGGCAGTCGCTTCGGCCGCTGGTATTAATCTCGAAACCGCGCAGGCGGGCACGGGCAATCAAACCGTTGCGAATACCGTCAAGGTAAACCGCGCATCGGGCAATATGTATGAAATCCCCAAATTCGGTAACGTGCATATCCTGCATTACACCGACATTCACGCGCAGTTAGACCCGGTTTATTTCCGTGAACCCAGCATTAACTTGGGTATCGGCAGCATGGAAGGCAACCCGCCCCATCTGGTTGGCGAAGCATTTTTGAAGCATTTTGGCTTAAAACCCAACACCCCCGATGCCCATGCATTCACCTGCCTTAACTATGTTGAAGCCGCGAAAAAATACGGCAAAGTGGGCGGCTACGCCAACTTACTGACACTCGTTAAACACATGAAAGCCCAGCGCCCAGGCGCCTTGGTGCTGGATGGTGGCGATAACTGGCAAGGCAGCGGCTTGGCGCTTTGGACTAATGCCCAATGCCAAATTGATGCGCAGAAATTGTTTGGCCTCGATGCCTTCACCTCGCATTGGGAAGCCACTTATGGCAAAGACCGCATGCAAGATGGCATCAAACAGCTCGAAGCTGCGGGCAATATGAGCTTTGTTGCGCAAAATATCCGCAGTGAAGATTTCGAAGAACGCGTGTTCAAACCCTACATCATCCGTGAGCAAAATGGCGTTAAAGTCGCGATTGTCGGCCAAGCGTTCCCCTACACCCCAATTGCTAACCCGCGCTGGATGGTGGAAGGCTGGACCTTCGGCATTAATCCCGAAGATATGCAAGACGTTGTCAATAAAGCGCGTAAAGAAGGCGCTGAGTGCGTGGTTGTGCTGTCGCACAATGGGATGGACGTGGATTTGAAACTGGCCTCACAAGTGAGCGGCATCGATGCCATTATGGGCGGCCACACCCACGATGCGATTCCACACCCCACGATTGTTAAAAATCCGGGCGGCAAAACAATTGTCACCAACGCCGGTTCCAACAGCAAATACTTAGGTGTGCTGGATATGGACTTCAAAAACGGCAAGCTGCAAGATTTCAAATATACCCTGTTGCCGGTGTTTGCCGACTTCATCGAAGCCGATAAAGAAATGGCGGCCTTGATCGAGAAGATGACCAATCAAGATGTGACCTTCCAAGGCAAAACCTTCAATGCGAAAAAACGCTTAAATGAAGTGGTCGCCACCAACGAAGGCTTGCTCTATCGCCGCGGTAACTTTACCGGCTCATGGGATCAGCTGATTTGTCAGGCCATCATTGATCAGAACGATTGCCAAATTTCGTTCTCTCCGGGTGTGCGCTGGGGTACAAGCTTGGTACCGGGCGAGGCTATCACTTATGGTGATTTGATGACGGAAGTGGGCCTGACTTATCCGAACGTAACCGTCAATGAATTTACTGGCGAGCAAATCAAAGGCATCTTGGAAGATGTGTGCGACAACATCTTCAACAAAGACCCGTACTATCAGCAAGGCGGCGACATGATGCGGGTAGGTGGTATGACCTACGCTTGTGCGCCCAATGAAAACAAAGGCAAGCGTATTTCAGACATGGCGCTGGATGGCAAGCCACTCGACCCCAGCAAAAAATACAAAGTGGCGGGCTGGGCATCGGTACAAAAACCGGGTGAAATTCCAGGCGATACCGGCAAGATGATTTGGGATCAAGTGGAAACTTGGCTGAAAGATAAAAAACATATCAAGCCCGTTAAAATCAATGAGCCTAAACTCATCGGTGTGAAAGGCAATCCAGGTTTGACAGACTGCAAAGCCTAATGCGAAACGCCAGTTAAGCCGTTTGGCTTAAATTTATAGATCAACCCCGCCGATGCGGGGTTTTTTATTGTGTGCTAACGGCCTGAAAAACGCCCAGTGCCCGGTTTTTTAAAAGTGCGCGATAAGGCAGCACGCGCCCGTGCATGGCCACATAAATGCCGGCTTGCGGTTCGGCGGCAGCAAAGCCAAGTGCTAGACCTAAATGAAGCGCCGCCTCAATGGGTTCAATGATGACAGGCTGCATGGCGCCGGTCAGAATAACCACGCGATTCAAATCGGCCGCATCTAAATACTCGGCGGTTAAGTGTAAGGTATCGGTGCCATGCACCACGATAATGGGTGCGCTGGCCATGGCGCTTGGTAAAGATTGGATGATGGCGGCTAGCGCGCGGCGATCAAAATCGGTCATCTCAAGGCTATCTTTGTGCAGTGCGCCGAGTAAATGCAGCTCAAGATTAGGCATTGCAGATCGAATTAGCTGCATGACTGCGGCATCATCCGATGGCACAAACAACTCGCCAGATAAGGGGTTGTAGCGTTTGTTGAGCGTACCTCCCGTATTGATAATCACGACGGGAAATAAGGCGGGGGCGTGGTTTTTTGTCATGAAGTGCCTCTGGGCTAAGGTCGGGGGAATAGAGTTGGGTGAATAGCGGGCAATTCTGCCAAGTGCTTTTATGGCTTAATTAAATTAGAATACAGGGCAATTTACTTGGTTTCTTGATGGGAATCAGGTGATTTTTAATATCCACACGAATTCATTCTGAGTACCTTCATGACTTATCGCTTTCTTATTGAGTCCGTCACGAAATCCGGTGCGCGATTTCGCCCGAGTGATTGGATTGATCGACTAGCCAGCTGGGATGCCACCTTCGATCAGCATCGGCTTGTGTTTTCTGATCGGCTGCACCCCGCCGTGCTTGATGGGCAAAAAGTTTTAGCCATTGAGCCCGTACTGCGAGATGAAAATGCCGCCATGTTTGATTCGATTTTGCAGTTTGCCGAGCGCAATAATTTAAAAGTGCATGTACAGCATGCCGATGGGCGTCTTGAGGACTTCAGCGATACCCGCCCGTCTGCTGCCAAAAACCCCGCGGAATGAACCCGTTGGTTTGCGTTTTTCGTCCTAACTATTGAGTCATCTATTATGAGTTCATCTGCGCCGCGCGTCGGCTTTGTCAGCCTTGGCTGTCCCAAGGCATTAGTCGATTCCGAGCGAATTTTGACGCAGTTGCGTGCCGAAGGCTACGCCGTGTCAAGCGCGTACCAAGATGCCGATTTAGTGATTGTGAACACCTGCGGCTTTATCGATTCGGCAACCGCAGAATCACTCGATGCCATCGGTGAGGCCTTAGTTGAAAATGGCAAGGTGATTGTGACCGGTTGCTTGGGCGCGCGCGATGATGGCGCGCTCATTAAGCAGGCGCACCCCAATGTGCTGGCCATTACCGGGCCCCAAGCTTATGGCGAAGTCATGAACTTGGTGCACCAGCATGCGCCGCCGCGCCATGATCCGTTCACCGATTTAATTCCCGCGCCGAGGTTATCCCAATTTGAGCAAAAAGTGGGCGTTAAACTCACCCCGCGTCATTATGCCTATGTCAAAATTTCTGAAGGCTGCAATCACCGTTGTAGTTTTTGCATAATCCCCAGTATGCGGGGTGACTTAGTGAGCCGGCCAATTGGCGAGGTGCTCACCGAAGCGCAAAATCTCGTTAATGCGGGCGTGCGTGAATTGCTCATTGTCTCGCAAGATACCAGCGCCTACGGCTTAGATACCAAGTATAAGCTCGATTTTTTTGGCGGCAAACCGGTTAAAACCCGCTTTAAAGAATTGGCAGAAGAGCTTGGGCAAATGGATGCTTGGATTCGGTTGCATTATGTCTACCCTTATCCGCATGTGGATGATGTGATTCCGCTCATGGCGGAAGGGTTAATTTTGCCCTATCTAGATATTCCCTTTCAGCACGCCAGCCCGCGCATTCTTAAAGCCATGAAGCGCCCGGCATCCAGTGAAAACGTATTGGCGCGCATTCAAAACTGGCGCTCTATGTGTCCAGATATAACCTTACGTTCAACTTTTATTGTGGGCTTCCCCGGTGAAGCCGACGATGATTTTAACCAATTACTCGATTTTCTGGATGAAGCGCAACTCGATCGCGTAGGCGCCTTTGCCTATTCACCCGTTGATGGCGCGCCGGCAAATTTACTGGCAAACCCAGTGCCTGAATCGCTAAAAGAAGAACGCTTAGCCCGCTTTATGGCAAAGCAAGCGGAAATAAGCGCAGCTAAACTGGCGGCCAAAATCGGCCAAACGATGGCAATTTTAATTGACGAAGTGGATGAGTCCGGTGCCATGGGCCGAGGGGCTGGCGATGCGCCCGAGATTGATGGGGTGGTTTTCTTACCCGATATTACCGATGTGCACCCCGGCGATTTTGTCGAAGTCGAAATTACCCACGCCGATGAACATGATTTGTGGGCCGTGCCCCGCGAATAAATCGACCACGCCCAGCATGATGATGGATTTGGCTCCAAATAGAGAAGCTCAGGCGAGTGCGCCTGCAAGCGCCATTTGCTCGTTTCATCGAGATGCGCAAGGGGATTGGTTTGCCAGGTTAGCGTGCGGTCACCACCAACACGTCCGGCATAATCCCCCTTGGATTGATCGCCAATGGGTTGAACACAGTTTCGGGCGGGTGAGCATGCTAGGGCAGTATTTGACGTGTATAAAATGCGCTAAGTCATCACCCAAAGATGCACTGCATAGGCCAAAACATAATGCGCAGCACGGTGTTCCTCCCTATTTGAATAAATCAGGTTAAATAAATCAGGAGATCGCACATGCCACCGCGCGAGTTTATGCCACTGAATATTGCCGTACTCACGGTTTCAGATACCCGAAGCCTAACCGATGATCGCTCCGGAGATGCACTGCAAACCTTGTTGACCCAAGCAGGGCACACACTCTTTGACCGACAAATTGTTCGAGATGACAAATATGCCATTCGTGCGGTGGTGTCTGCATGGATCAATCAGCCCACTTGCCAAGCGATTATTACCACAGGCGGCACTGGCCTTACCGGGCGCGATGGTACGCCGGAGGCAATTAAACCCCTGCTGGATAAAGAAATTGAAGGTTTTGGTGAGTTATTTCGGATGCTGTCATGGCAATCGATAGGCACATCAACCCTGCAATCGCGCGCTATGGCTGGGGTTGCGAATGGTACCTATCTTTTTGTGCTGCCCGGCTCAACCAGCGCCTGCCAAGATGCTTGGCGCCAAATTATTCAAAACCAGCTCGATTATCGAACCCAGCCGTGCAATATGGTTGAACTCATGCCGAGGCTTAATGAGCAATAATGCAAGTCAATCAAAACAGCAGCTCCTGCAATAATGGGCACAGCAATGTTAAACCCGTGATAACTCCGCAGCCTCGTGCACTTTTTGCCGTGAGCTCACTGGGTTTGGGGCATGCGACCCGTAGCCTTGTTTTGATTCACGCGTTTTTGGCGCAAGGTTATCAAATCACGATTGTATCAACCGGTAATGCGCTGGCATTTTTGCGCTTAGAGTTGGCAGATTGCACCGCAATCGACTGGCAAGATAGGCAAGATTATCCGCCGCTTGAACGCGGTATGGGTTGGCAATTTTATCGTTATTTAATTCAAGATCTGATAAAAACTTGGTCATTAATCCAAAAAGAACACCGAGAATTTGAAAAAAATTCAACCGAATATGATTTTATATTCAGTGATGGCCGTTACGGGTTTTACAGCAAATGGACGCCCTCATTTATTTTATCGCATCAAATTGCTTTTGTGCCGCCAAAGGGCTTAAAAGAAATTAGTTGGTTGAGTGATCACTTAAATGCTGCCGCATTGAAAAAATTTGATCAAATATTTATCCCCGATTACCCATGCCCCAGTAACAATTTATCTGGTAATTTATCTCATACCCCGGTTCTTAATGATGCAGAAAACCAATATATTGGCATACTTTCCTCTTACCCTCACTTAAATCTAAAGCAAGATATTGATTATTTATTTGTTATCAGCGGCTACCTTAAAGAACATAAAGATACTTTTGTTAAAAGCCTGCTTCAGCAAGCGCGTCAACTTGCCGGCATAAAAGTTTTTATTTTGGGTGATGCAGAGGCCAATGAGGCAGACTATCAATCATTCGAGGAAGAGAACCTAACCATTTACCCCTTGGCAAGTGGCTTGTTGCGGCAAGAATTATTTAACCGAGCGAAGTGCATTATCTCGCGAGCAGGCTATACAACCGTCATGGATTTGGTCGAACATGGCAAACAGGCCTTGTTGATTCCCACCCCAAACCAAACCGAGCAAGAATATCTTGGGTACTATCTTCATAGTCTGAATCATTTTATCTCAAAAGAGCAAACACAAGCATTTGATTTATGCCAAGCACTTGATGAAATTCAAAAAACTAAAATTTTTACTCCGCCGTGGCAAACAAACGAATCTGTTAGCCGAATTAGGGAATCGATGGATCGGCTTATTTATAAAAACTTCTTTACGATTATTATTCCAGCTCATAATGAAGAAAAAGAGCTCGGCCGAACGTTAGAGGCCATTCTAGCGCAGCGTTATCCCTCGGATCGCTTTGAGATTATTATTGTTGAAAATGGCTCCCTAGATGCAACTTGGGCTATAGCCGAGCAGTTCGTAGCAACGCATCAATCTACCCGATCAATCCAATTATTACGCAGTGCGTTGGGCGTTTCTAATGCCAAAAATGCCGGATTAGCGCAGGCTGCTGCACACTCAGAATGGGTGATTTTTTGTGATGCGGATACGCAATTTGCCCCGCACGCTTTGCACCAAATCAATACATGGATCAACCGGCACGGCACTATGGCGCTTAGCGTGGGTACTACGCGCGTTTTACCTGCAAAGCCTGCGGGCAGCTATGCGTGGCTCTGGTTTAGCTTTTATGATTTTATGCATCGGCTCACGCGAAGCTCTTATGCGATTCAAGTGGCCCGCACCCCCATCGCTCGAGGGATTGGCTTTGATCCGGAATTATCCTTTTCTGAGGATTTGGTTTTTATTCGTGAGTGTCGTCGCTACGGTCGATTTTTCTTTATTCCAAGCGATCAAGTGAGTACCTCAGTTCGACGTTTTGAGGCTAAAGGCTATTTCCGGCAAGGGTTTCGTTGGCTAATTGAAGCATTAATGCCCGTTCGAATGAAAAAGAACCGGAGCTACGATGTCGTTCGCTAACATTTCATCGCTTGATCAAGTTATCCCATTTTTACAGCAAAACCGACATTATGCGTATTTGATTTTATTTTTTGGCGCATTTTTTGAAACAGTTATTCCCTTTTCCCTCGTGGTGTTTGGGGAGTTTTTTTTTCTGGCTGGTGCCATTCTTGCCGGTATGGAAGTTTTAGAGTTATGGATAGTTATGGCCGTGCTGTATTCAGGCGGCATTTTAGGGGATAACCTAAGTTACTGGATGGGGCGAAGATATGGCCTGGGTTTATTCGATCGATTGCAACATTGGCCGCTTGTAGGCCGTTTAGTTCATCGCGAAAATTACGATAAAGGTGTGGTATTTTTTGAAAAGCGGGGTGCCTTTGCTGTATTCATCGCACGTCTGAGCGGGCCGCTTTCTTGGATAACACCTGCTATGGCGGGGATTTTTAAATTAAATTATAGGGTTTTTTTAACGTTTAATACGCCCGCTGTGGTGATTGGGATTAGTGAATTTATTGTTTTGGGTTATTTTTTTGGTAACTACATTCATGTGATTATTGATTGGCTGCATCAGTTTGGCTTGGCAATTGGCTTTATTTTTATTTGCTTAATCGCAGCCTTTTTTTTAGTACATCGCTACTTTGATTGGCGGGCAAAAGTTAAACGGACGGAAGCGGAGCTGATTGATTTTATTGGTCGTCATTTCGCTGCGGCAGTGCTGATTATTGCGGGTCTTATTTTGGGTTCTTTATATTTGATTTATTCGATGGGTTCGCCTCGATTAAGCTAGTTTTCTCGAAAATTAACCATTACTTGCGCATTAAAAAAAACCCCCAGCCTATGGGGGTTTATATTGTCGGGTTTTAGCTTTTATTAGGGTTTAGTTGTGGGCTCTGCGGGTGTTTTGGGTGTCGCATTCTCGGTAGTTGCCGGTGCGGTGGGCGCAGCAGGTTGCGCGGCAGCGGGTGCTGCCGTGTCTGTTTTAGGGGCGGCGGGCGGGTTTACCATATCAATGGTGGCTTTCGCCCGCAGTTCTTTGATTAAGTTGGCAACAGCCGTGCGCTTATATTGATTTTCGAGCTGTGTTTTGAGCTGGGCGAACGTGGGCGGCTGGGCTTCACGGCTATCTTCAAGTTTGATGATATGCCAGCCGAATTGGGATTTAACAGGCTGCTGGGTAATTTCATCTTTTTTCAGCTTTTCAACGGCGGCTGAAAATTCAGGCACCATCTGATCGGGTGCGAACCAGCCGAGTTCCCCACCTTGCTTGGCTGAACCGGGGTCTTGAGATTTTTCTTCCGCTAACTGAGCGAATGGGGTGCCACTATTGAGCTGTTTGATAATTGCATCCGCTTCTTCTTTGGTTTTAACGAGAATATGCGCCGCTTTGTATTCCGTTGTTTTAGGATAGCCTTTAACAAACTGATCGTATTCGGGTTGCAATTCGCTATCGGTCACTTTGAGTTTGCTGATGTAATTGGCCAGGTAATCATTTGCTAATTGGTTATCGATGGCATTTTCAATTTGGGCTTGGGTTTTTAATTCTTTTTCTAACCCAGCTTGTTTGGCGGCGCCCGCCAACAGGCGCAATTCAATCATGCGTTCCACCAGTTGTTGCTCTGGCATGGGGTTGGGCAGGGCGCTTTGCACCACTTTGAGGTTTTCCTCATACAAGGGCTGGCCATTAATGGTGGCAATCACTTTGCCGCTGCTCACTTTGCCGGTAGACGCAGATGAGGTTGGGGTTTGCATGCCTAAGGGTGTTTTGGCTGCAGTCGTTGCTTGATTGCTGCTGCCTTGGCAGCCTGCAAGCCCGGCAAAAGCGAGGAGTACGGCACTTGCGATGGCGGTGGGTTTAATCCAGTGTGCTTGAGTCATAAGGTTTCTTCCTTTAATTTAAGTTAAAACAGAGATCGAAAGGGAATTTGGCTTTGATGGAATTTAACGGCACCGCTTATGCCGAATTGATAGGTTCGCCCCAATAGGTGGCTAAATAGGGCTGCACTTGCACCGATTGATAAACGCCATGCGCCACATAGGGATCTGCATTTGCCCACGCTTGGGCTGCAGCTAAATCGGCAAAGTCCGCAATAATGAGGCTGCCACCAAAACTTAAATTCGCCGCGGTTTGATGATGCGCGTGGGGCATGGGGCCTGCCGTGATGAGTCGCTTGGCTTGAGCAAGCTCATCGAGTCTGGCGCGATGTTCGGCGCGATAGGCGAGCCGCTGAGCCAAACTGTCCTGCGCGTCGGTGGCGATAATGGCGAAATACATAAATTCAGTCCTTAACTCATTAATTAGGCGGGTTTTTTAATCTGTTTTATCGCTGTCATTGGGTTGCGCGTTAGCCATGTCTTCGGTGGTTCGCGCGTACTTGGCAAGGTAGATGCCTTGCAAGATCATGAAAATAAACGTCATACCCATTAATCCGAACAGCTTAAAATTCACCCACGTATCTTGGGAGTAATGGTAAGCCACATAGATATTGGCCACGCCCGATACAATAAAAAACACCACCCAAGCCCAATTAACTCGGTGCCAAATAAGGTGAGGTACATTGAGCACATGCTCCATCATTCGCTGCACTAGGGGCTTGCTGCCCATAAATGCACTGCCGGCGAATACCAGTGCAAACAGCCAGTTTAGAATGGTTGGCTTCCACATAATAAATAGGGGATCGTGCAAAAGTAATGTCATGCCGCCAAATACGAGAATTAATCCCGCGGAAATCCAATGCATGTTTTCAACATTTTTTTTAATGAACCAGCCGTAACTGATTTGCGCAACGGCAGCTACCATCGCGACCCCCGTTGCGACATAAATGCCGCCAAGCTTGTAGGCAACAAAAAAAAGCAGGATGGGGAAGAAATCGTATAAAAACTTCATAAGTTAAATCAGGGTACACTTTAGAAATGAGCTGGCGCAAAACTTGAGTGGCTATCTTAATCGGATTTGATTCTTTTTGTTGCCATTCGATGCGGGTTGGCCAAGATAGTTCCCAGAAGCTTACCCTTGGATGGTTGTGATTTCTGTGCGGTAGAGCCGCTTTTTTAATTCCTTTTACCAAAGATTCGAAGTTTATGAGTGTTACGATCGAAATCCATCCCCATTCGCCGCAACCTAGGTTGTTAAATCAAATTGCCGAAGCTTTGGCGGCAGGCTCTGTTTTGGTTTTGCCAACGGATTCCGGCTATGCCTTGGCATGTCGCCTAGAGGATAAGTCGGCTTTAGCGCGCATTGCGCAAATACGCCGGGATGATGAGCCGCACCATATGACGCTTTTGTGCCGAGATTTATCGGAAATTAGCACCTACGCCAAGCTCGATAACCCCCATTATCGATTTTTGAAAGCGCACACGCCGGGGCCATTCACCTTTATTTTAGAGGCCACAAGCTTGGTACCACGGCGATTGTTGCATGCCAAAAAACGCTCAATTGGCTTGCGCGTCCCAGAGCATCCAGTGCTGCAAGCGATTATCCGCGCGTTATCGGCACCCATTCTTAGCGCCTCATTAGTGCTGCCTGATTTTGATGAGCCCATGGAGGATCCCGCGTTTTTCCCCACCGCGATTGAGCGTCAAGTCGATATGATTATCAACGTCGGGTTTTTAGCCCAAGCGCCCTCAACGGTTATCGATATGACAAAAGAAACGTTCGTGCTCGTGCGCGAGGGCTTAGGTGGCGTTCCGCCCGAATTAGAGGATTAAACCGTGTTGGAATTAACGTTAATACAAAAAATAGCCATTGGGCTTTTGCCGATTTTGTTAGCCGTGACCGTGCATGAGGCCGCCCACGCCTACGCGGCCAATTTTTTCGGCGATGGTACGGCTAAATTTTTGGGAAGAATGACGCTTAACCCAATCAAGCATATTGATATTTTGGGCACCATTATCATCCCGCTAACCATGTTTATCCTCACCTCATTTGTGTTTGGTTGGGCAAAACCCGTTCCCGTGAATGCGCAAAACTTTAAAAATCCCCGCCGAGATATGGCGCTGGTAGCCTTGGCGGGACCCGCCTCAAATATTGTGATGGCATTTGCATGGGCCGGCATGACTGCGATTGGTGTAGCCGGGTTATCGAGCGGCGCTTGGTATGCAGAGCCTTTGGCGCTCATGGGGCAAATCGGCATATTTGTGAATATTTTGCTTGCGGTGTTTAACCTTCTGCCCTTGCCGCCATTGGATGGGGGGCGTGTTTTGGTCGCCGTTTTGCCGCCTAAAGCGGCCAATACCGTAGCTCGATTGGAGCCTTGGGGCTTTCCGATTTTATTGTTGCTGCTTTTTACGGGTGTGTTGTCTTTTGTGCTTTCGCCTATTTTGTATGCCGCTTTGGCTTGGTTTAATGGCCTTATCCACCTGCTTTGAGTAATCAACCCATGCAGGTTATCGTTGCCGGGCGGCCGCTTGAGCAATTGCCCCTTGATCTCTACATTCCACCTGATGCCTTATCGGTTTTGTTAAGCCAATTTGAAGGGCCGCTGGATTTATTGCTCTACCTAATTCGTAAGCAAAATATCGACATTCTGGCCATCCCGGTGGCCGAGGTGACGCGTCAATATTTGGCGTATCTCTCATTGATGAAAACCTTGCATCAAACCCTAGCCGCAGAGTATTTGCTGATGGCCGCGTGGCTGGCCGAGATTAAGTCACGCTTACTTTTACCAAGCCCGCCCAAGGGCGATGAAGACGAAGCTGAAGATCCCAGGTTGGCTTTAGTGGCGCGCCTGCTGGCATATGAGCAACTGAACCACGCGGCACATTGGCTTGATGAGCAGCCCAGGGTTGATCGGGATTATTTTGCGCTCACCATTGCCGCCGATTTACCACGCAACTTGGTTTTACCCGCGCAATTGACCTTGCCACATTTGGTGGCCGCATTACGTGCCATGGTCAGCCAAGGCGAATTAATTGCCGCCCATGAAATTCGGCAAGAAACCCTATCGGTGCGAGCTCGCATGCGCGATATTCTTGATTTACTGGGTGCTGGGGGGGCGGTTAATTTGGATAAAGTCTATCAAGCCAAGGAGGGGCGAGGGGGTATCGCGGTGAGCGTGGTGGCGGTGCTGGAGTTGGCTCGTGCTGATGCGATTGATTTTTGGCAGGAAGCACCTTTTTCGTCGGTGCGGTTAAGCGCGCCGCATTAAGCCCTCATAAAAAAATGCCGCGCACGGGCACACGGAAATTTCACGCAGCGTGCTTTATTTTATCGAGCTTACCCGTTAAGATACGCGCGCCTTGCACGATGGTTGTCGTGATCAAGGTAAATTCACACGTCCAGCGATAAAATTATGCGGGGTGCTGCGGGAACTGATCAATTTTGAAGTTTCCCAAAGTTGCATTGATTTGGCTGGGCGGAGGCTCAACCCATACATTGAAAAGGTTTAAAACTCATGGCTGCAGTTAGTATGCGTCAAATGATCGAGGCAGGCGTCCACTTTGGTCACCAAACTCGTTATTGGAACCCGGGCATGGCGCCCTACATTTTTGGACAGCGTAATCGCATCCATATCATCAACTTAGAGAAAACTGTTCCCTTATTTAACGAGGCGTTAAATTTTGTAGGCAAGGTGATCAGTGGTGGTGGTTCGATTATGTTTGTTGGCACCAAGCGTTCAGCGCGCGATACGGTGGCTGAGCAAGCTGCGCGTTGTGGTATGCCATTTGTCAATCACCGCTGGTTAGGCGGCATGATGACCAACTACGCAACCGTGCGTGCCTCTGTGCGCCGGCTGAAAACACTTCAAACCATGGAGCTAGATGGCACCCTGGCAAAACTGAATAAAAAAGAAGCCCTTATGTTGACGCGCGAGCGTGAAAAGCTCGAGCGCTCTT
The DNA here is from genome assembly GCA_023255735.1 of Halothiobacillus sp. Lineage (GTDB taxonomy): Bacteria > Pseudomonadota > Gammaproteobacteria > Halothiobacillales > Halothiobacillaceae > Halothiobacillus. The sequence continues at coordinate 38,582 of JAGDVP010000007.1, forward strand.
TAGGCGGCATTCAAAATATGGAACGCTTGCCCAATGCATTGTTTGTTATTGATGTGGGTCATGAAGATATCGCCGTGATTGAAGCCAACAAATTGGGCATCCCAGTCATCGGGATTGTCGATACCAATAGCAGCGCCAAAGGGATCGATTATGTGATTCCAGGCAATGACGATGCGATTCGCGCGATCCAGTTATATGCCAATGCCGTTGCTGATGCCGTGCTTGAAGCAAAAGGCGCTTCAGCCATCAGCCCAGCCGATTTTGTTGAGCCCGCTGCACCCGAGCAGGCTTAATTTATCGGTTGTGAGCACCTCGGTGCAAACAGCCAAAACACGGCGATAAGCCACAAGACGGGTCCTCAGTGACCCGTTATTTCTATCTCATACTGTATTAACGATTAAGAGGAACCGCTGATGACCACGATTAGTGCAAGCTTAGTTAAAGACCTGCGCGAGCGTACGGGCTCCGGGATGATGGAATGCAAAAAAGCCTTGGTTGAAACGCAAGGTGATATTGAAGCGGCGATTGAATACATGCGCAAAAACGGCATGGCCAAAGCCGACAAAAAGGCCGGCCGCGTCGCCGCTGAGGGGCAAATTGGCATGGCGGCGTCGGCTGATGGTCATGTTGCAGCCCTAGTTGAAGTGAATTCTGAAACCGATTTCGTTGCTAAAAACCCAGATTTCGCCAGCTTTGTGCAAGCACTGGCCAATTTGGTTTTGTCTGCCAATCCCGCTGATTTAGATGCGCTCTTAGCATTGCCGCTCAACGGTTCAACGGTAGAAGAAACCCGCAAAGGCTTGGTTGCCAAGCTCGGTGAAAATTTACAAGTTCGCCGCTTTGAGCGTTTTGAAACCACCGGCGTGGTCGGTGCCTACCGTCACGGTGAGCGCATTGGGGTTTTGGTCGAACTGCACGGTGGTGCGGTTGAACTGGCGCGCGATGTTGCGATGCATGTGGCGGCAAGCCGTCCGGTGTGCGTGAATGAGAGTGATGTCGATGCCGCTTTGGTTGCCAAAGAGCGCGAAATTTTCATTGCCCAAGCGGCCGATAGCGGTAAACCAGCTGATATTATCGAGAAAATGGTCGAAGGCCGGATTCGTAAATTCTTAGCAGAAGTGGCGCTCACCGGGCAGCCTTTTGTTAAAGATCCCGATGTAACGGTTGGCAAAATGCTTAAAAATAAAAATGCGAATTGCCTTAAGTTTGTGCGAATTGAAGTGGGCGAAGGGATTGAAAAAGAAACCATCGATTTTGCCGCTGAGGTGATGGCGCAAGTTAAAGGCGCCTGATCCCATCAAGAGAAGGCCGGAGTCAGCTCCGGCTTTTTTTTGAGGCGCTGCGATCAACCCAAATCAATCACACCAAATTTTAGAGGCTAATTATGATGGATCCAACCGCCCCCAAATATCGACGCGTTTTGCTGAAACTCAGCGGTGAAGCCTTGATGGGCGATCATCCTTTTGGCATTGACCCGGCGGTCATTCACCGTTTGGCGGGGGATATTCTGCAATTACGCGCGCTGGGCGTGGAGATCGGTATTGTGGTCGGCGGCGGCAATATTTTTCGCGGTGAGGGCTTGGCAAAAGCGGGTATGGATCGGGTGACCGGCGATCAAATGGGTATGCTGGCCACTGTAATGAATGGGTTAGCTATGCAAGATGTGATTGAGCAGCGCGGGTTGCAGGTGCGCGTCATGTCGGCATTATCTATTCCCGAGGTGTGTGAGTCGTTTATCCGTCGTCGCGCGATTCGTCATCTTGAAAAAGGCCGCATCGTGATTCTGGTGGGCGGCACGGGCAATCCTTTTTTTACAACCGATTCGGGCGCGAGTTTGCGCGCGATTGAAATTCAGGCGGACATCATGATTAAAGCCACCAAAGTCGATGGTGTATATGATGCCGACCCGAAAACCAATCCGACGGCGCGCCGCTACGAGCACTTGACTTATAATATGGCGCTCGATCAGCGCTTGGGTGTGATGGACGCCACGGCCATTGTGCTTTGTCGGGATCAAAATATGCCGATGATGGTGATCGATATTCAAGCGCCCAACAATTTATTTCATGCCGTCATGGGCAAGCCTGTAGGAACACTGGTGACAGCCGAGGAAACCGTAAAATGATTGAAGCGATTAAAAAAGATTGTGATGTTCGCATGCATAAAAGTATTGATGCATTGAAATCTGAGCTCACTAAAATCCGCACCGGACGAGCCCACGTGAGTATTTTGGATCATGTCACGGTGGATTATTTTGGCAGTATGGTGCCGTTATCTCAGGTCGCCAAGCTTTCGGCGGAAGACGCACGCACGCTCACGGTCGCCCCCTGGGAAAAAGATATGGTTGGCAAAATTGAAAAAGCCATCATGACCTCAGATTTGGGTTTGAATCCTTCTACCTCAGGCATGGTCATTCGGGTTCCTATGCCCGCATTGACGGAAGAGCGCCGCCGTGATTTTGGCAAAATTGTGCGCACCGAAGGTGAAAATGCCAAAGTGGCTGTGCGCAATATCCGTCGTGATGCGAATACCGTGCTTAAAAATGGGCTGAAAGATAAAACGATTTCTGAAGATGAAGAGCGTAAAGGACAGGAGTTAATCCAAAAATTGACCGATGCCTGTGTGCTTGAAATTGACAAAATTGTGGCCGAAAAAGAAAAAGAGCTGCTTGACGTGTGATGCGGGTGTTATAACGCACGTGAATGTCGAGGGACGGGTGGTCGCACCACGCACAGGGTGGCTTAATTGATAGCGCTTGAAGGAATTGATTCTGCTCGTTTGCCTCATCACGTTGCCGTGATTATGGATGGCAACGGCCGCTGGGCCAAAGAGCGCCATTTGCCCCGCAGCTTTGGCCATCAGCGTGGTCGCCGTGCCCTGCGGCGCTTGATTGAATCGGCTCGTCGCGCGCATATTCCTGTTCTGACTTTATTTGCATTCTCATCAGAGAACTGGATTCGACCGCAAGCGGAAATCGATGCGTTGATGCGTTTATTTGCGCACGCGCTTGAGCGTGATATTGAGGCGATTCACGCCAATGGTATTCGGGTACAGTTTATTGGTGAGCGCGATCGGCTGCCGCCTAAAATCACCGCTTTGATGCGTGATGCCGAGGCAAAAACGGCTCAAAACCAAGCTTTGCGCTTGCTAATTGCCGTCAGTTACGGCGGCCAGTGGGATATTCTGCAAGCCGCCATTGGCTTGGCTCGAACGGCACAGAACGGATTGGTTGATTTAAATGATGCAAGCCAAGTGCGGGTCTGTTTTGAACAGGGTCTCGCGACAAGCGATTGTCCGCCTGTGGATTTATTTATTCGCACGGGTGGCGAGCAACGGATGAGCAATTTCTTGTTATGGCAATCGGCCTATGCCGAATTATATTTCACGCCGTGCTTATGGCCCGCCTTCTCGGAGCAACATTTTGTGACAGCCTTGACTTGGTTTGCAGAACGAAATCGCCGATTTGGCGGGGTTGAGACATGAGCATCACAAAACCTATGAACGCCATGCTTAGTCCGACCCAAGTGCGCATTGTGACAGGCTTGGCTTTGTCTGTTCTGGGTGTGTGTGTTGTCTTTTTTATCCCCCTTTGGGCTTTTGTGGCGTTTACGGCCTTGCTCACCTTGGGCGTTGGCTATGAGTGGTTCAGGCTGAGTTGCCGCTTTAACAGCACGCGTTGGGTTGCTTTGGCGATGGTGATGCTGATTGGGGCGGGTTTGCACTTTTTGCCGAGCAATCAAGCGACGGGGCTGGCGTTCATCACCAGTCTGGGTTGGTTACTGCTGATCGTGGGTTTATGGCGACATCGGCGGGTTGCCGGGGCTAACCGTTCGGCTAATTTTCGCACCGTGCTGGGTATTTTTATATTGCCGGCTTTTTGGTTTGCGCTGGTGCAAATTCGCAGCCTCGAGCAAGGTGATTGGCTCTTGCTTTTTGGTATTCTGATTGTGGCGGTTGCCGATTCTTTGGCCTATTTTGTCGGTCGCGCCTTGGGTCGGCGCAAGCTAGCCCCGGCTTTAAGCCCGGGAAAAACCCTTGAAGGCGTTATCGGTGGGCTTTTGGGAGTGGGTGTTTTGGCCGCAATTGGGGCGGTTCTGCCTTTGTTTGCCAGCGTGCCTTCTTGGATGTTGGCGTTGTGGAGCATGTTGGTTGCGCTGTATTCGGTGGCGGGTGATTTAGAAGAGTCGCGCTTAAAACGCGAAGCGGGCGTAAAAGATAGTGGTCAGTTGTTGCCCGGCCATGGGGGATTGCTCGATCGTTTAGATGGTCAGCTGGCGGCGATGCCCATTTGGTTGCTCGCTTTAACGCAGATGCATTTGTTTGTGATTCACTGATGCAGTTGGGCGTATTTTCTTGAAATCTATCGCAATTTTTGGTTCTACCGGCAGTATCGGCACCCATGCCTTAGATGTGATTGCGCGGCACCCTGAGCGGTACCGCATTCAAACTTTGGTCGTCCATTCGCAGATTGAGCCCTTATGGGCGCAAATTATTCAATTTGCACCGCGCACCGTGGGGGTGGCCGACCCGCTGGCCGCAGCCGTGCTTCGGGCTCGGGTTCAAGCTGAGATTGCTGATAAGAACCTTCGCCCCGAGGTGGTGTCCGATCCCTATGCCATTGCCGCGTTAGCAGCCGATAAAGGAGTGGATTGTGTGGTGGCGGCCATTGTCGGCGTGGCGGGTTTGGCGTCAACTTGGGCGGCGGTTTGTGCCGGTAAACAGGTTTTGCTCGCCAATAAGGAATCGTTGGTTGCCGCAGGGCAATTAATGATGTCTGCGGCGCGGGCATCAGGCGCGACGATTTTGCCGATCGATAGTGAGCACAATGCCATTTTTCAGTGCCTCCCTTCGGGGGCATGTGCGCCCGAGGCGGTGTTGAAATTAATTTTAACGGCATCGGGTGGTCCTTTTCGCAGCTTGCCCTTAAGCGCCTTTGCTGACATAACTCCAGCAGATGCTTGCCGTCATCCTAATTGGAGTATGGGGCGGAAAATTTCGGTCGATTCTGCCACGATGATGAACAAAGGGCTGGAGGTGATCGAAGCGGCTTGGTTGTTTTCTATGCCGCCCGATCGCATCGAAGTTGTGGTTCATCCGCAGTCGGTTATTCATTCCATGGTGCAGTATGCCGATGGCTCTATGCTAGCTCAGCTGGGTCGCCCGGATATGCGAACCCCCATTGCCCATGCACTGGCATGGCCTGAACGAATTGATTCTGGGGTGGCGCCGCTTGATTTATGTGCGGTGAGTGGGTTGCAGTTTGAAGCGCCCGATCTGCAGCGCTTTCCGTGTTTGGGTTTGGCTTTTCAGGCGATTGCGCAAGGCGGGGCTGCCCCTTTGGTGTTGAATGCCGCCAATGAAATTGCGGTCGCCGCCTTTTTGGATCACAGGCTTAGCTTCTCGCAAATTCCACAGGTTATTGAGGCAACATTAGATGCCGCCTTCACGGGAACTGCCACAGCCGCGCCTCAGTCTATGGATGAGGTTTTGTTTCAAGATGCTATGGCGCGCACCCTCGCGCGCAGCGTGCTCACAAAACTAAATCCTTGTCTTGAACATTCCCTGCCCGCAACGGAGCCACCAACATGCTGACGATTTTAATGAGTCTACTGGGCTTTCTGATTACGATTGCCGTGCTGGTTGCCTTCCACGAATTTGGTCATTTCTGGGTGGCGCGCAAGCTGGGCGTGAAAGTGCTGACCTATTCATTGGGGTTTGGCAAAGCGCTGTGGTCCACGCGCAAAGGGCCGGATGCGATTGAATACCGTCTCGCTATGTTCCCGCTTGGCGGCTTCGTCAAAATGCTTGATGAGCGCGAAGGATCGGTCGATCCTTCAGAATTGCACCGCGCTTTTAACCGACAACCCGTGTGGAAACGGTTTTTAATCGTGCTGGCAGGTCCTGTGGCTAACTTATTGTTGGCCTTAGTTCTATGGACGTTGATGTTTATGGTCGGCGTGCAGGGGGTGTTGCCCAAAGCCGGTGTGTTGGCGCCGACCTCTCTACTCGCACAAAGCGGGGTGCGTGATGGCGATGTCATCACCCAAGTGGGTAATCAAGCAATCCATAGCTTGGCCGATCTGCGGTTAGCCGTGCTGGAGGGTGGGGTTGACTCAGCTAAAGTGCCGATTGCGTTCGAGCATCAGGGGGCGGTGAGCAAAGGCGAGCTCAATTTATCCGAGCTTAAGCCTTTGGCGGGCAACGCCACTGATACTTCTCGGGATGTGCTCAAAGCGATCGGCTTTGTATTGTGGTCGCCCCCAGGCGATGCACAGATTCATGCAGTGCTGCCTGATAGCCCGGCGGCGCGCGCCGGTCTTAAAAAAGGTGACATCATTACCCAAATCAACGGCGCACCGTATCGTGATCCCTGGGCGCTCATTGATCGTGTGGAGCAATCGGCCGGTGTGCCGATAAAATTAACCATCAAACGTGGGGCAGGCTTGGATGTTATCGATGTGACGCCAAAAGCTGAAACACAAAAATCAGCCAATGGTCAGATGCACACAGTGGGGCGCATGGGCGCGCAACTGGGTTTGGCGCCTGACGCGCAAGAACAGGCGAAGCGGGATGGCGTGCATCTGTTGGTGCTGGATCAATATGACCCATTTACTGCCTTATCGATGGCGCTCCAGCGGAGTTGGTCGATGACGACGCTTACGTTCAACGTGTTTGGCGGCCTTTTAACCGGGCAAGCCAGCTTATCCAATCTTTCTGGCCCTGTGGCGATCGCCGAGTTTGCTGGCCAAAGCTTAATCATCGGCTTTTCGACATTTCTGGGGTTTTTGGCTTTGGTCAGCTTATCTCTAGCCATCATGAACTTGTTGCCAGTACCTTTATTGGATGGCGGGCATTTGGTTATGTATGTGATTGAAGCTATTCGCGGTAAGCCGGCGGAAGCCGCTATGGAGGCTTTTGCCACCAAGATAGGTCTAGTATTTCTGTTCAGTTTAATGGCCGTGGCTTTTTATAATGACATATCACGGTTGCTGCACTAGGCATACTCAGCGACAATAGCGCGCACCGTGCGGGCTTGCGCAGATTTTTGGCACCCACGATACCCTCAATATGCTGCGATCATCGCAATTTTTTATTTTTAGCCGATCTTTGGGATGTAACCTTAAGCATGACTTCTTTTTCTCGATTCAAAATGGCTCGCCTAATGATGGCACCTCTCGCGGGTATGCTTTTTTTAGTGCCCGCGCTGGCCAACGCCTTCGTGATCTCCGATATCAAGGTAGAAGGGCTGAGAACGGTTACTCCGAGCACCTTATTTACCTATGTGCCCTATAAAGTGGGTGAGAACTTCACCGCGCAAGATAGCACCCAAGTTATTGATTCATTGTATAAAACTGGTTTTTTTAGCAATGTAAATGTCGGCCAAGTGGGCAATGTGCTCATGATTCAAGTGCAAGAGCGTCCCACGATTTCTGCCATCGAGGTCAAAGGGAACAAAAAGGTCGAAACGGAGAAGCTGCAAAAAGCTTTAAAAGACATCGGCTTGAGCCAAGGGCATGTGCTTGACCCGCAAGCACTCGACAAAATGAAAACCGAACTGCAACGGGTGTATTACAGCTTAGGCCAATATGGCGTGCAGATTGAAACCAGCGTTAAGCCGCTGGACGACAACCGAGTGTTTGTTTTAATTGATATTTATGAAGGCAAGCCCGCCAGTATTCGCCAAGTGCGCATCGTCGGTAATCACGATTTTTCAGAGTCGCAGTTGCTGGGCGAGTTCAGTATGCACCCCACCTCGTGGTGGGAGTTTTGGTCGAGCGCCGATCAATACTCCAAAGAAAAAATGGCGGCTGATTTAGAAAGCCTGCGATCATTTTATTTAAATCGCGGCTACCTTAAATTTGCCGTTGACTCATCTCAAGTCACCATTACGCCCGATCGAAAACAAATCGATGTCGTCATTAACATCAGTGAAGGGCCGCGCTATAAAGTTAGTGATGTGAGTTTTTCTGGCAACCTCTTGCTGGATAAGGCCACGCTAGAGAAATTGGATCAGGTTAAGAAAGACCAGTACTTCAATCGCAAAGAAATTATTGATACCTCGGATGCCATTTCCAAGCGCTTAGGCAATGATGGTTATGCGCTGGCCAAAGTACAGCCTCTTCCAAAAATAGATGAAGAAAATAAAACAGTGGCGGTGGATTTTAATATTCAGCCGGGTGATCGCGTGACGGTTCGCCATGTCGAATTCACCGGAAACTTTAATACCAACGAAGATGTTTATCGTCGTGAAATGCGGCAAATGGAAGGCAGTTGGTATGCGGCCGATAAATTAGATCGCTCCAAAGAACGCTTGCAGCGTTTGCCCTCAGTGCAAAAGGTGGATCAAAACGTAAAACCGGTGCCCGGCGTGGCTGACCAAGTGGATGTGGATTACGACATCACAGAACAGCTATCGGGTTCATTCACGGCGGGTGTGGGATATTCACAATCCGAAGGGGTGCTGTTTAACTTAGGCTTGAATCAGTCGAACTTCTTAGGCTCGGGTAAATCGGTTGGCATCAACATGCAGCGCAGCGCCTACCAAACTGGCGTGCAGTTTAATTATAACAATCCGTATTTTACGGTTGATGGGGTAAGCCAAGGGTTCGGTTTGTTCTATTCGCGTCAGAATGCTGCGCAATTGTCTTTGTCGAAATACTTGGTGGATTCTTATGGCGGCAACATCAATTTTGGTGTGCCCTTATCTGAAAACACCTACGGCTCTATTGCTTTCCAAGCGCAAGAACAAAAAATTAAATCCACCACGTATTCACCCAGTTGGGTGACGGGCAATTCGGTTCTGCCAACGGGTACTTATCCCATAACCGGTTTAGGGGCGGGTGGATACGACGTTCCAGGGCCTGGATTTGATGGTAAAAGCTTCTTTACCTTCAGCGTGATACCGACTTTGCGCTATGACACGCGTAACAAAGCGATCTTCCCTACCTCTGGGATTTTGCAAAGTGTTTCAGCCACCTTGGCGGTGCCGGGTAGCCAATTGCTGTATTACAAAGGGGATTACAGGGGGCGGATTTACATGCCGCTCTGGTCGGATACCACGTTGTCGGCGCATGGACAGGTGGGTATGATTAAAGCCTATGGCAACACGCAATCAACTTACGGGTCGCCGGTTAGCCAGTATTACAATGGCGTGCCACCGTTCTTGAATTATTACAGTGGCGGCATTCAATCGGTGCGCGGCTTTCAAGATTACTCATTGGGGCCAAGAGATTCGAACGGCGACCCCATGGGCGGCACGTTCTTAACCGCCGGTGGATTGGAGCTGATTACCCCTTTGCCGTTCTTGACGAAGCAAGCCAACTCCGTGCGCTTATCGCTGTTCTGGGATGTGGGCAACGTGTATAGCAGTTATAGCAACTTCAGTGCCCAAGAATTGCGTCAATCGGTGGGTGTTGGCTTCAACTGGATTTCACCCGTGGGTCCTTTGGTGTTTAGTGTGGCCAAACCCTTGAACAACAAACCGGGTGACTTAACCCAAGTGTTTCAGTTTACTGTTGGCACAAGCTTCTAAGGGGGCGTGATTCGCTTTGATGTTTAGTGCACTGTGACATAATGCCTTCCGACCATGGGTGTCGTTAGGCTCGATTATTTGGTTTTTATTTGTTTTGGGAGAATTTGCGTGAATCGCATTGCATTAGTGTTGGTATCTTTCTTAGCCCTTTTTTCTGCTGCTACCGTTCAGGCGGCAGAAATTAAGATTGCGTTTGTTAACTCTTCAACCTTGCTAGAACAAGCGCCTCAGGCAGATATTGCAAAGAAAAAGTTGGAAAAAGAATTTGCACCGCGCGAGAAAGAAATCCGTGATGCTCAGCAAGCCGCCCAAGCCTTGGAAACAAAATTAAACCGGGATGGGGTCACCATGAGTGACAGTGATCGCTCAAAGCAAGAGCAAGAGCTCAATCGGCAACTGCGGGATTTACAGCGGATGCAAAGCAATTTCCGTGATGATTTAAATCTGCGCAAAAATGAAGAATTGGGAAAATTGCAGCGCGTGGTGTTGAGCTCGATTAAAGACGTCGCTAAATCCAGCGGTTATGATTTGGTTTTAGCTGAAGGTGTTGTGTACGCAGCGCCGCAGGTGGATATTACCAATGAAGTTTTAGCTAAACTCCAGCAAGATGCCAAAAGCAGCAAGTAACGGCTAGCGCCGCATCACCACGGGCTGATTTAATGGACAGTACCGCCACCGATGGGTTTTGCGCCGCAGATATTGCGGCGCTCGTATCCGCCACGCTCATCGGGGCGCCCGACTGTCGCGTGTATCATGTGGCCTCGCTCACCTCTGCCGGCGCGCGTGATCTTGCTTATTTTAGTGGTTCCCGCCGGGGTTCGAATCCGCAGGCTTGCCGAGCCGGTATTATTGTGTGCCGCAGCCAAGATGCGGATCGAATGCCCCCGCAGGCAACGTTAATCCTTGTCCCTAACCCTCAGATTGCGTTTATCGATATTGTGGCTTGGATGATGCCGCAAGATCATGCGTACTCGGGTATTGATAGCTCGGCGATTATCCATCCGACCGCTCAACTTGGCATAGATGTTGTGGTGGGGCCCTTGGCGGTGATTGGTGCCGGCTGCCAAATCGCTGCGGGCGCGGTGATAGGGCCTGGCTGCATATTAGGACGGAATGTGTGCATTGGCGCTGAAACTGAGTTAGTGGCGCGGGTGACGGTATTAGATGATTGTGTTATTGGGGCTCGCTGCGTAATTGCGCCTGGCGTTGTGATTGGTTCTGATGGGTTCGGTTTGGTCAGTGAACACGGACGTTGGCGACGCGTGCCCCAGTTAGGCCGCGTGATTATCGGTGATGATGTCGATATTGGCGCCAATACCACGATTGATCGCGGCACGCTCGACGACACGCGAATTGATGATGGGGTGAAGTTAGATAACCTCATTCAAATTGCGCATAATGTAGAAATTGGCGCGCACTCAGCGATTGCGGGTTGCGCCGGTTTAGCAGGCTCAAGCATCGTGGGGAAGCATTGCACTCTGGGCGGGGGCGTCGGGCTTGCAGGGCATCTCACGCTGGCCGATGGGGTGCATATTACCGGCATGTCGATGGTGACTCGCTCAATTCATCAGCCCGGGGTTTATTCTGCGGGCACCCCGCTCGACACAAACGCGCGCTGGCATAAAAATGCCGCCCGATTTAAACAACTTGATCGAATAGCGCATCGTATCCAAGCGTTAGAGCTTCGTTTTGATGCGGATAAAAATCCGGATGAGGAAAATGTGTGACAACTAAAAATACGATAATGATTCAAGAGATTATGAATCTTTTGCCCCACCGGTATCCCTTTTTATTGATTGATCGGGTTATTGATTGGGCGCCTAATGAATACTTGGTTGCCATTAAAAATGTCACGTTTAATGAGCCTTTTTTCCAAGGCCATTTTCCGGTTCGCCCGATTATGCCGGGGGTGCTTATTACCGAAGCCATGGCGCAGGCAACCGGTGTATTAGCCTTTAGCAGCCAAGGCATTGCCCCCAGCCCCAATTCTTTATATATGTTGGTGGGTTTGGATGATGTCTCGTTTCGTCGGGTGGTTGAGCCTGGAGATCAGCTCACCATTCGGGTGGAGTTAAAGCGTCTAATTCGGGGGATGGGCATATTCCAGTGTGAAGCGCATGTGGGTGATGAACTGGCGGCGCGAGCACAAATTAAATGTGTTGCCAAGGAAGTGGCTGAGTGATTCATTCAACGGCCATTATTTCCCCCGAAGCAACGCTCGATCCTTCGGTGCGCGTGGGGCCTTTTGTTGTCATTGAAGGTGCCGTTGAGATTGCCGCCAATACGCAAATAGACAGCCACTCGGTGATTAAAGGCCCGTGCCGAATTGGTCGAGATAACCATATTTTTTCTCATGTCGTGCTGGGTGAAGTGCCGCAAGATCTTAAATTTCATGGTGAGTATTCCTTGCTTGAGATTGGGGATCGCAATCAGATTCGCGAATTTTCATCCATTCATCGCGGTACCGAAGGCGGCGGCGGGGTGACGCGGTTAGGTTCAGATAACCTCATTATGGCTTATGCCCATATCGCCCACGATTGCCAAATTGGTCATCATGTCATTCTTGCCAACGCCGCCTCGCTGGCCGGTCATGTCACGGTGGGCGATTTTGCTATTTTTGGGGGATTTGCTGTTGCGCATCAGTTTTGTCGGATTGGCGCGCATGCGTTTATTGGCGGTTTTAGCAAATTATCTAAAGATGTGCCGCCTTTTGTGATGGCCGATGGGGCGCGTGCGCGTTCCATTGGCTTAAACAAAGAAGGGCTCAAACGGCGTAATTTCTCGCCTGACACCATTACCTTATTAAATCGATGCTTCCGACAATTGGTGAAAAAGCAGGGTGACGACATGGTTTGGGCTGAGTTTGAGCAGGCCGCAGAAAATGAACCGGCTTTGCAGCAAATGCTTGATTTTATTCGTACCAGCGAACGGGGTATCGCCCGTTAACTCCGTGGATTGCCGTTATGACAGACTCTTTTCGCACTGAATCGGATAGCATTGGGGCTGTTTTAATCCCTGTTGATGCCCTTTGGGGTGCTCAAACTCAGCGTGCGGTCGATAATTTCCCGATTAGCGGGCGCCCCCTGCCTGCGGAATTTATTCGTGCCTTGGCGATGGTGAAATCCATGTGCGCACATGCCAATATGACGCTGGGTGTGCTTCCTTGCGATATTGGCCAAGCAATTATCGCCGCCTGTGCCGAGATTATGGCGGGGTACCACCTTGATGCTTTCCCAATTGATGTGTATCAAACGGGATCGGGCACCAGCACCAACATGAATATCAATGAGGTGATCGCAAACCTTGCCGCCAAGGCTGGGGTGGTTGTTCATCCCAATGATCATGTCAACATGAGCCAAAGCTCAAACGATGTGATCCCGACAACCCTTCGGGTATCTGCGGTGGAGTCGGCGTGCACCCATCTTTTGCCAGCACTCTCGCATCTTATCGAAACACTTGAGTGCAAAGCGCGAGCCTTGGCGGGGCAGACTAAGATGGGCCGCACGCACTTAATGGATGCCATGCCGATTCGGTTTGATCAAAGCCTAATGGCTTATGTCGATCATCTATCAGGTGCCAAATTAGGCATTGAGCAAGCCTTAGAGCGGATGCGCGCTCTGCCGCAGGGGGGAACCGCAGTGGGTACGGGTGTTAACGCGCCTCAAGGCTTTGCCGAAGAATTTGTTTTGGCGTTAAACCAAGCCAGTAACGGCTCGTATCGATTAATGCCGCGGGCATTTGCTGGGTTATCGGCGCAAGATGAACCGGTTGCTTTATCTGCTGCGCTGCGGGGGTTGGCGATTGTGCTCACTAAAATTGCCAATGATTTGCGTTTAATGAATTCGGGGCCTCTAGCCGGTTTAAGTGAAATTAGCCTGCCCGATTTGCAACCCGGCAGCTCAATCATGCCTGGCAAAGTCAATCCCGTGGTGCCTGAAGCGGTGGCTATGGTGGCCGCGCAAGTTCAAGGGTTGGATTTATCGGTCGCGCTGGCGGGTCAATCGGGTTTGTTTGAGTTAAATGTCATGCTCCCCTTGATTGCCAATAATGTGTTGCAATCCTTAAGTTTGCTTGGCAATGCCATGCGGCTTTTGGCTGACAAGGCGATTGCAAATTTCACCGTGAATCAAGCGCGCATTGATGCCACCTTAGGCATGAATCCCATTCTGGTTACGGCTTTAAACCCCGTGATTGGCTATGAATTAGGCGCTAAAATCGCAAAACGAGCCTACCGCGAACAGCGTGCCATTTTAGATGTTGCCCTTGAAATGACGAATATCCCCGAAGATGAACTCAAAAGGTTGCTTGATCCGGTTCGTTTAACGGGGAAATAGCCCACACCTAAGCTCTTGCGGTGCGCGCAATTAATCGGCCGTTATGGCTCTGTTTTCATTCCGCCCGTGTAGTTTGTAAGCCATAATTTTACCGATCAATCAATCAGACAAGGATACCTGCCGTGCGATACCCTCTTGCGGGTTTATGTTTTTTGATGCTGCCCACTTGGGTCAACGCGGCGAGCCCTGATGCGGCACCCGATTGGGTATACACCGTCCGGCCCGGGGATACGTTAATCGAGATTGCTCAAACGTACTTGAATCAACCCAATAATTGGCGCCCTTTACAGCGGGATAATTCTATTGCCAATCCGATGGCCATTCCACCGGGAACGCAATTACGCATTCCGGCCAATTTGTTAAAACACAGCCCTAGTTCAGCCAAGCTGATTGCGCTAACCGGTGCCGTCCTGTTTCGTCAAGGTGCTGAAGGGGCATGGCAAGCGGCCACGGTTGGGCAAAAATTAGCCGTTGGTGATGCAGTTCAAACCCCTCCTGAGGGCTATGCCGTGCTGGAATTGGCGAATGGATCGCGCATCAATATCCAAGCGAGCGCTCTTGTGGTGCTGGATACGCTGAGTTTATATGCCGAAGGGTTGATGGCTGATACGCGTTTACGTTTGAATACCGGCCGGGTAGAGATTGTGGATAATCCCCAACGCCAAACAAATCAACACCTTCGTGTCATTACGCCAACGGCACAAGCGGTGGTGCGCGGCACTGAGTTTCGTGTTGGGGTTGAAGGGCAAACCACCCGTGAGGAAACGCTTGATGGCGCCATTGCCTTTCGTGCGGCAACCAAAACCGTCGCGGTAGAGCAGGGGTTTGGGTCTTTATCGGTTAATGGCCAAGCGCCCCACCCGCCGGTGGCTTTATTGGCTGCCCCCGATGTGAGCGGGTTGCCAAAGCGCGTGGAGCAGCTACCCATTCGCTTCCCGCTGCCTGTGATGGCCAATGCCGCATCAATGGTTGGCGAGGTCGTCGCGGCATCACAGGCAGAGCCCGTGTTATTGGCAAAATCCAGCACGAGCAAGACGCTTAATTTTGCCGATTTGCCGAATGGGGACTACATTCTGCGTCTGAGCGCCACAGATCGGCTCGGCTTGCAAGGTTATACGGCGTTGCATCCTTTTACCGTTTTTGCGCGGCCTTTTTTTCCGCCGGTGAATCAGCCGCAGGTCGATGGGGTTGTGCGAAGCCCGCGCCCCGAGTTTTCTTGGGGGCAAATTCTTGATGTGACGGCAAGCCATATCCAGATTGCGACCAGTGCGGATTTCAAACACCCGTTGTTTGATGCCCAAATAGGTGCCAATCGCTGGTCACCGCCTGCGGATTTGCCCGCAGGCGCGCTGTTTTGGCGGGTTGCTAGCATAGATAAAATTCAAGGACCCTGGACACCTGCCATCGCTTTTACTTATAAGCCCGCGCCTGCTTTAGTGGATATAACGCAAGCGGCGATGCAAATTACAGGTGATGGCCTGCATTATGATTTGCCTAAACCGGAAGCGGGCTTGCATTACTTGGTGAGTTTGTCGGCAGTGCGTTCAATGGATCCGTTGGTTATGCCCGCAGTTGAAAGCCATTCGGGCAAAGTTGTGATGTCGCGTTTTGGCGTGGGAGATTTTTATTTGAGCGTGCGGTTAGTGGATGATCGCGATGGCACCCAAGGGCCTGCCGTGGTGCAGAAAATTAGTGTGCCGATTACGCGACCTTATTTACTGCCTTAATTTTATCTGGCCAATTGCGGGCATCTCAAATAAAAACCCCACTTTAAAGTGGGGTTTTTTGATTATAGTCTATCGCAGGTTTTATCCTGATGCGGTGGGGTTTGATGTAAATCATGCCCCAGCATCATGTACACACTGGGCACCACAAAAAGGGTGAAAATAGTGCCGATACCCAAACCGGTTGATATGACCAAGCCCAAATCAAAACGGCTTACCGCGCCCGCACCCGCCGCCGTGAGGAGTGGGAACACTCCAATCACCATCGCGAAGGTGGTCATTAGAATGGGCCGCAGCCGCAAGCCTGCGGCTTCAATAATGGCTGCGCGTTTGCTTAATCCTTCTTTTTGCAAATTATTGGCAAATTCCACAATCAAAATGCCGTGTTTGGAGATTAAGCCAATCAGGGTGACTAAGCCCACTTCGGTGTAAATGTTGAGTGTGGCGTGGCCAATCCCTAAGTTGATAAAGATCAGCGCGCCCGCAATCGACATGGGGACAGACACCAAGATGATGACAGGATCGCGGAAGCTTTCAAATTGGGCGGCGAGTACGAGATAAATAATCAAAATCGCAAAGAAGAAGGTGAGCACCAAGCCGCCTGATTCCTGCACGAATTGGCGTGAGGGCCCTGAGTAATCGTAGTTATAACCGACCGGCAGGGTGGTTTTCGCCAATTGCGTGAGTTTGGCCAAGGCCAAGCCTTGCGGAATGGTGGGAAAGTTCACCCCTTGAATGGTGGCGGCATTGAGCTGCTGAAAGTGGTTAATCGCTTCAGGCAGCACGTGCATTTTGATATGCGCCACGGTCGAGAGCGGCACCATAGCCCCACTGGCTGTGCGCAAGTAATACGATTTGAGCTGATCGGGGTTCAATCGGTATTCTTGTTGCACTTGCGGAATGACTTTGTACGCGCGGCTATCGAGCTCAAAATAATTCACATAGCCGCCGCCGAGCATGGCAGAAAGTGCCGAGCCAATATCTTGCATGGACAGCCCAAGTTGAGCGGCCATGTTGCGATCAATTTGAATGCTGGCTTGGGGTAAATCGATGCGTAAATCCGATTGTAAAAAGATGAAATCGCCGGTTTTCAACGCTGCTTGCAAGAAATTGTTGGCAACGGTAAAAAGCTGCTCGAACGGCTCGGTTGTCGTAATAACAAACTGAATGGGCAAGCCGCGTGCCCCCGGTAACGAGGGCGGTTGGAACACCGCGTTTTGTGTACCTGCAATTTGCATCAGTTCTTTTTGCACTTGCGGTTGTAGCTGGGTGGCCGTTTGGGTGCGCTCATCCCAAGGTTTTAACACCATGCCGCTAATCACCTGAGTTGGGGTGTTGAGCTGAAACACATGGTTGGTTTCCTTAAAGCCTTGGAAATCTTTAACCACTTGATCGCCGTACAGTTGGCGCTGATCGAGCGTAGCGGTCGGGGAATTAAACGCGATAGAAATTAATACGCCTTGGTCTTCCTGCGGGGCGAGTTCGGTCATGGCGGTGGAATACAGAAAGTAAATTCCGCCCAACATTAATACGATAAAAACGCCCACCACCGGCAGATAATTTAACACGCCATTCAATTTGCGTTGGTAGGCCATGTGCAGGCGCGTGAACTGCCGATCCAGCCACAAGACGAGGCGATCTTGCCAGCTACCGCCTTCTTTTTTGGGCGCCCGTAGCATTTTTGAGCCCAGCATGGGCGATAGGGTAAGGGCGATAATGGCCGACATGGTGACGGCGCCAACCAAGGTAAAGGCAAACTCGGTAAACAGCGCCCCGGTGAGCCCTTGCATGAAGCCTATGGGCACATACACGGCGATCAAGACGATTGTCATGGAGATAATGGGTGAGGCCAGTTCGCGCGCGGCCAAGGTGGCGGCATCGAATGGCGTGCGTCCTTCTTCTAAGTGACGGCTGATGTTTTCCACCACAATAATCGCATCATCGACCACCAAGCCAATGGCGAGCACAAAGGCCAACAAGGTGAGCAAGTTGATCGAGTACCCGAGCATGAGCATCACGCCAAATGTACCCACGAGCGATAGGGGAATCGCAATGATGGGGATCAACACCGAGCGGAACGAGCCCAAGAACACGAACACAACCAAGCTTACAATCAACACGGCTTCGATTAGGGTTTTAACCACTTCATTGATGGATGAATCCACAAATTTGGTGGAGTCATAGACGATATTCGCTTTCAAACCCGTCGGTAGCTGCGCTTCGATGCCGGGCATTTCTGCGCGAACTTTTTTAATCACATCGAGTAAATTGGCGCCCGGCGCCACTTGGATGCCGATATAAACCGCTTTGCGGCCATCGAACGATACGCTGGAATCGTAATCTTCGGCACCGAGCGTTACATTGGCGACATCGCTAAGGCGAACCACGGAGCCCTTATCTTGCTTTACGATCATATCTTTAAATGAATCGAGCGATTTTAACGCGGTGGATGCACTTAAATTGATTTGTACCAATTGCCCTTTGGTTTGGCCGCTGGAAGATAAAAAGTTATTGGCGGCCATCGTGCTGTAAATATCCGCCGCCGTTAAGCCCACTGCCGCGAGTTTTTCGGGGTTAAGCCAAGCGCGCAGCGCGAAGTTTTTTGCGCCCAAAATCTCGGCCGTTTGCACGCCGTCAACCGCTTGCAGGCGCGGTTGCACCGAGCGCACCACATAATCAGTTACTTGGTTGGGCTGCAATACATCGCTGTAAAAACCGATATACATCGCATCAATCGTTTGGCCGATACTTACCGCCAACGTGGGTTTTTGCGCCTGCGGCGGTAATTGGTTCAGCACCGAATTGACCTTGGTGTTGATTTCGGTGAGGGCTTTATCCGGTTCGTAATTGAGCTTTAAGTTAACGGTGATGAGACTCACGCCCTGCGTGCTGCTGGAAGTCATGTAATCAATGCCATTCGATTGCGCAATGGCATTTTCTAGCGGCGTTGTGATGAAGCTTGATACCAAATTGGCATCCGCACCGGGGTAGGCCGTGGTGACAGTGACAACGGCATTTTGCGTGAAGGGGAATTGCAACACCGGCAGCAAGCCAAACGAGCGAATGCCGAGCACAAAAAGCACCAAGCTAATCACGGTCGCCAGCACCGGCTTTGAGACGAAAATATCCGTGAATTTACGCGTTTTTGAAGAAGCCGTACTCATTGATCTTTAACCTCAGGTTGCGGATTATTGCTCGGCTGAATGCTGTTATTAATAAACACCGGCGAGCCATTGCGCAGTTTTAATTGGCCAGCGGTCACAATGGTTTCACCCGCTTTAATCCCGGAAAGCACGGCAATTTGATCGCCCCGTGTAGGCCCTGTGGTAACCACGCGCTGCTCAACGGTGAGCTTAGGCTTGCCTGATTCATCTTTGCCGCCATCATGCACAACAAACACGGTGCTGCCATAGGGATTGAAGGCAATTGCCGTCCCCGGGAGTGTGAGATAGTTTTGCTCGCCGCCTTGGTTAACCTGGACGGTGGCAAATAAACCGGGCAGCAATAAGCCCTCGGGATTGGCCACCTCTGCCCGAACCGTGATATTGCGGGTGGCGGTGTTTACCTGCGGCTCGATGGCTTGCACTACGCCTGTAAAGGTTTTATTGGGAATGGCATCGGTTTTAAGCGTGACCGATTCGCCAATTTTTATGAGCGCCAATTCGGTTTGCGGCACGGTGAAATCCAGATACATCGGATCTAATTTTTGCAGGCTCACCACATTCGTGCCTGCGGGTAAAAACTCGCCTAAATCGACTTGCCGAATCCCCAACTTGCCCGCAAAGGGCGCCAATAAGGTTTTTTGGGCGATGAGCGCTTCTTGCTGATTCACCAACGCTTGCGCCCCTTTTAAGCTGGCTAAATCGGCATCAACGGTAGCTTGGCTAACCGCTTGGATTTTAAGCTGCGCCCGATCGCGATTCAGGTTTTGCTGCGCCAGTTCCGCCGACGCTTTGAGTTGGGCTAATTGCGCTTTGAGTGGATCGGCATTCAATTCAAGCAACACGGCGCCCGCTTTGACGGTATCGCCCGATTTAAAGTGGATTTTGTCGATAATGCCGCCCACTTCTGTGGCTAAGTTAGTGGCTTGGGCGGCGCGTAAATTACCAACGGCTTGCACGGTGGGCTGCCACACGGCGGGCTCAACTGTGATGGTTGATACCGCTTGCGGCGGAATTCCTCCGCCGCGAATCGCCTTTGAAATCATTTGGTTGCGAAATTGCTGGAAGCCATAAATGCCGCCGAAGATCAACGCGACCAGCAACAGCATGATCATCATGCGCATCGGGGTACCTTTCTTCATTTTGTGTTTTTCTCCGGCTGGGAATGAATCGATAATTGGGTTGTTGTGGCGGCGGCTTGAATTGGGTCTGGCGCGCTATCTTTGGGCGGGTAAGCGCTGTTTTCACTGCCCATGGCCTGATAAAACGCCACTGAATCCGATAGCCGTTGCGCGCGAGCCGCCAAGGTAGAAAGGCGGCTTTGCGTGACTTGTTGTTGCGCGGTGAGCAATTGCAATGAAGTGGCCGAGCCAAGTTTGAGCTGTTGTTCAACCAGAGCGAGCGATTGCGCAGCCGATTGCTCGGCGGCCACTTGTGCGCTCAAGGTATCGGCATCCAAAGTGCAGGCTTGCAGGGTGTCGGCCACATTGCGCAAACCATCGAGCACCACTTGCTGATAATTGGCCGCAGAAGCGGAAACATTCGCCGAGGCCGCTTCGCTGGCTGCTTTTAATCCGCCATTAAAAATGGGCTGGGTTAGGCCGCCGATTAAGCTCCAAATCAAGGAGCTGGCATTAAATAAACTGGCCGGGGTAATGCCTTGTGAGCCTAACGTGGCCGTTAAATTAATTTGCGGATATAAGTTGGCAACAGCAACCCCATATTGCGCGGTGGCCACATGCAAGAGCGCAGAAGCCGCTTGAATATCCGGGCGGGCGCGTACCCAAGCGGAAGGCACCACGACGGGTAACTCGGAGGGCAGGTTAAGCGCATCTAAATTAAACGTCGGGATTTGCGCTGCACTTGGCATTTGGCCGGTTAAGGTGGCGAGCAGGTGATCGGTTTGGGCGCGTTTTAATTTTAATGGCGGCAAGCTGGCGCGGGTTTGATCGCGCTGACTTTGCAAAATTAAAACATCGCTGCGGGTGGCGGCACCCAAACGCAAGCGGGCATTAATTAAATCAATCTGTTGGCTCTGATTTTTAATAATTGATTCGGTTGCGTTAATTTGCGCATTTAACAATGCCTGTGTAATGGCCGCAATCGCAATATTGCCAGCCAACGTGAGGCGGGCGGCTTGCAGTTGATAGCGCTGATAATCGGTTTGCGCGGCCAGCCCCTCTAGGGTGCGGCGATTTTCACCAAATAAATCAATGTTATAGCCAATGGTAAGACCGGCATTGTATAAATTAAAATTTTTCTCACCACCCGATTGACCAAAGTTGGCGCTGTTAATGCCCTGGCGTTGTGCGCCCAATTTGCCATTCACTTGGGGCAGCTCTGATGAGCCGGATTGGGCGGCAAAGGTTTTTTCAGCTTGCCGCAATTTGGCCTGCGCTGACGCCAGTGTGGGGCTGGCCGCCAAACCCTGCTCAATTAATGCAGTAAGCGCTGCTGAACCTAAATTGGCCCACCAAGCGGAATCCGGCTGGGCTTGGGGCACAAACTTTTGCGCACCGCCTTGCGCCACATTGGCCGTGGCTGCGGTGTGGGCGGGCAGGGCCTGGTTTGTGTACGTTGCAGAATTGGGCGCGGCGGGGGATTCAAAATTAGGCCCTACGGCCGCGCAGCCCGCAAGGCCGAGCAAAGCGGCACATACCGGCGCATAAACAAACGCTCGATGATGAACAACACCAATCTTACGCAGGGGTTTGGGGTCAAGCTTGGCCAAAGGAAGCTCCTGGTGATGCAAAAAACCAAAAATCTGGGCAGGGGGGCTTTATGCAAATTTAATGTAAACCGGTGATCCGCGCATAAGCTTAGAAACAAAATGCAATAAAGCCAGTGCAACGCCCCGCTTAATCTGAGCGTTTCACTGAGATACCAAAAGATAGCATGCTAATAGTTTTTTTCTAACATATTATGCGTTGACGCACTGCTTGAATGATGTAATGAAACAACAGGGGCGGGCTTTGAACTAATGATTCAGCGAAAATCCAATCCCAATCCGATGGATAGAGTGGTTGTAATCAATCAGGCTTTCACCCAAGCCATTAAAATATTGCACATACGCTTGCACATGCTTAATTAAAGTGAAAGTTGTAATTTAGCTCGACGGAACCGCGATTTTGGCTTTTCAAATTGTTCCGTAAGGTGGCCGACCCTAATTTATAACCCAAGGTTAAATCGACATAGCCTAGCAGCCAACCTGCCTTAGCGCAGTTCTACGACAAAAAAGCCAGATTTGGCTCTATTTCCCCCGATTTCTCGTTCAATGGAACAACCATTCGCCTCAAAATCGTGAAAAATAGCGCTCAAACTGGACATTTTTTCGAGACGAATGGTTAAGTCCGATAGGCTGCTTGGTAATCGGTAATATCCGGGTTGTCGTCGGTCGCGCGGCTTTTCATCTGGCATGGCGTTTTGGCGGGCGCGTTTGACGCATTGGGCGGCTTGGCCAGCGCATCAAAGCAAGTTCAAATCATTGGGTTTCAAGTGGGCTCCACACAATTTCAATGCGATCACGGCCATTGTGCTTGGCGCGATACAAGGCATCATCGCCGCATAAATAGAGTTGTTCAAAGGGTGCGTTGGCCTTGGCTGCGGTAATACTGAGTGACGCCGTAATGCGCAGCCCCGGCTCGTTATCGCAGCGCAAATCGCGGATTTGGCTGCTGATGAGCTCGGCAATATTAATGGCATCGCGGATTTGATCGGTGGGGATAAGGGCTGCAAATTCCTCACCGCCCATGCGGCCACTAAAATTGGGCGCTTTGACTAAATTATGCAGGAGGGCGGCAAGCCCCATGAGCACTTTGTCGCCGGTGGGGTGGCCATAGCGGTCATTGACTTGTTTGAAATGATCGATGTCGAGCAAAATCAAAGCGACGGGTGCTTGCGTGAGTAAACGCTCGGTTTCAAAAATGAAGGTGTTGCGATTCAGCAAACGGGTGAGACCATCGTGCCGATTTTGAAAGGTCAGCGCTTTGGTGAGTTCACGCAGGCGCTGATTGGCAATGTTGAGTTCAAGCTCGGTGCGGTCTGAATGGCTAATGACGCGCCGCATATCGCGAATAACCCGTTCATATTCTGCAATTAATTCGGCCAAGGCAAAATGCACCACCGCAAAGGACGGATCGGCATGGGCACGGAGTGCGCGATCCAGTACCGCCTTTTCGCGTTCAAATAAATCGGGCTGAAGCTCAGGGGAAGGTTGCATTAGGATTCAATCGCGTGGGCGTGAAATTCAATGGCGGGAAAATCTTCGGCCAGCTCTAAACCAAATTCAAGAATGGTTTCATCATCAATATCATGATGCCAATCGAGCACGATGGTGTTGCCTTCTTCGGCGGCAAGGTTCAGCCGATCAAACAAGCTAAACAGCATTTTGGTGCTGGAGCTGTTGAAATAATTCAGCTGCACGCTGATGTGTAGGGTTTCCCCAGTCATTTCATCTAGAAATGCCGACGTTTTGTTCAGAATATCGCCGTAAAACGCAGCGGCGCTTTCGGGATAAGATTCGCCTTTTAACAGCAAGCGGCGGGCAGGGAAGTCGAAATCAACTTCGGGGGTATTGCTGGTGGCGGCCAAATAAAATTTTTCCATGGGGAAATCCTGATCAAAAAACGGGTTAAATGGTGGCTTTTAGGGTGAACATTTGCATGCCGTTGGCGGCAGGTTCGAACCCATACTCAATAGGCGCAGAGCTATCTTTGGCAATGGTAAGAAAGCCCAAACCCGCGCCTTTGCTGTGCTCACAGGTTTCTGCGCGGAGTGTTTTGCGGTAGGCCTCTTTGATTTGCTCAATCGACATAACGCGCAAGGGTTCAAGCAAGGGCTCAAGTTGCAGGGCAAAGCTTGGATCAACGGGGTTTGCGCAAATAATGTGAAAGGTGCCATCAACATGAGACACCATCACGGAGCCGGCGCGCATCTCTAACGTGGCTTGATCGGGCGGCGTTAAGCTGTCGCTTGAGTAATGCACAATATTTTGCGCCATTTCAATAAAGGTTGAGAAGATTTTGCGGCGCGCGCTGCCGGTGGTTTCGGTTTGCTCAAGCCTCAGGCGCACGGCATCACCAATGGCATTAATAATGTTTTGTGAAAAATACCCGGCGTAGAAAAAAATCAAGTTGGGATCAAGACCTGGAAAGCAGGGGTTGTAGGGTTCGTGCTCTGGCGCGGTATTCATGCGGATTATCCTTAATACGGTTTGGGGGTTTGGTTTTTGGGGCTTTTATAGAGCTGCGGTTTTATGAGCTTTTTGGGATTAAATCGAGTGCCAGTAGGGTCACATCATCGCGCCGTTTTTCTTGCCCTTGATAGCTTCTAAAGGCGGCTTGAAAAGCGGTTTTTTGGTCGCTCGCGGTGGCTATGCGGCCTTCAATGAGGGTTTGACCTAAACGCCGCTTACCAAACGCAATTTTTTTCGTACCGCCCACTTGATCAATCACGCCATCGGTAATTAAAAAAATACGCTTAGCCTCAGTAATAGGCACGATGTGGTTGTACCATGTGGCATCCATCGGTGTGCTGGCATAGCCGACGCCTTTGCGATCGCCCGCTAACACCTCAATAGCTTCATCAGCATTTAATCCCATAATAAACAATGGGTTCCTTGCGCTGGCAAAAATCAGATGTTGCTGGTTTTTATCAAAGCGCACAATCATGCCATCAAGCCCATCATCGGAATTTTCACGTGATCCTATGGCGTGATCGTGCTGGTTTAAGGTGTGCTTAATATATTGATTAATCGCAGCCAGCAAGGCGGCAGGGTCGCGATCGCCATGCGTTGCAATGGCTTGGGCTAAGGCAGACTCGGCAATTAAGGTCATAAATGCGCCCGGCACGCCATGGCCGGTGCAATCGAATAGTACTGCTAAAAACCCATCATCTTGGCCCTCATGGCGGGTCGGAATAAAATGGAACATATCGCCACCCACCACGTCACGGGGTTCCCAAATTAACCAATGGGTATCTGGGAAATAGGTGTTTAGCGCAATGCGGGACGGTGCAAGAATCGATTGCTGAATCACGCTGGCGTATTGGATGCTTTCAATGAGCTGGCGATGCTGGCGCGCTTGAAGTTCCGTCATGGCGTGCATTAAATCCAGCACTTGGCCTATGCCTAGGTATTTTCCATTTGAGACGATAATAAATCCGTCGGTAAATACCTTATCTCCCGCTTCAACCGCCAATGCGGTGAGCTGCTCTATTTCTAAGCGGGCTTCAACAATCAGGGGACTTTTATCCATGAAGGCGATGCAGCTTTTTTGGCTGTAAAGCTCAGGATAATAAGGTTTGGTCATATTGCTGTGAAACATGTTGCGATTAATTAAACCCAGCGGCCGGCCATCATCGTGCAACACGGGTAAATTTTTCAGGCTGGATTTTTGCGCGAATAGCGCCAATACATCTTCATTTTTAAACTCGGGTGTAATGGCACGAGCTTCAATCAGCAAGTCACCCGCGAAGCGAATTTCTTTTAGCATGTAGGGCTCGCAAGCAAGGGGGCAGGGCAAAGTCGAGTCTTAGAAACACCCCGCATAATGCAAGCGTTATGTTTCATTTTTTTGACAATCGCGCGGGCTATCCCACTTTAATTCAGACAGTTTCACCCCGTGTTCGGGCCTCGCTATGTTCTTAAAGATATTTCGTGGCGTGATTTTTGCATTGTACTCTGCGCACAGTTCGATGAGTCGTGATTGGCTTACTTTTCGAATTGATGACGAAAATTAAAACCTTGAGGAGCGCCTAATGAAGAAAAAAATAGCTTGGCTGTGTTTTGCCGCACCGATTTTATTTGGTAGCCAAATAACAACGACTTATGCGGCTACGCCATCGGATGAAGACAAAAAATTTGAAGCCTACCGTGAGGCCATGGCTGATTTTAACCCCGGTGATTTTTGGATTGAGGACGGTGAGAAGTTATTTCACGAAAAACGCGGCCCTAAAAATGTGAGCTTAGATGGCTGTGATCTAGGTTTGGGGCCGGGTGTGGTAAAAGGCGCCTATGCGCAGTTACCGCGTTATTTCAAAGACACGAACCGGGTTGAAACCTTAGAAGGGCGTTTATTGGGTTGCATGGTGCACCAGCAAGGCTTTAACGAGGAAGAAATCACTAAGCCCTACTACGCAAGCTTGGCCGAGGAGAACGGCACCAAGTCTGATTTGGTGGAGTTGGTGGCTTATGTGGCGGCGCAGTCGAATGGTCAGCCCTACCGGGTTAAATTAGAGAATGCGGCGGAAAAGAACGCTTATGAAATGGGAAAATACGCGTTTTATCATCGCATGGGCTCCATGGATTTAGCCTGCGCCAGTTGCCATGCCACGCCGGGTTTGGTGTTGCGCGGTGTGCATTTGCCGGTTATGACTGATCCGGCCACGGCGGGCAAGGTGATGACAGCATTCCCAGCCTATGTGATTAAAGATGCCAATGTGCGCACATGGTTTTGGCGCAATGAGCGTTGCTTGCTCGCGATGCGTATGCCTTTCCTGAAAGTGAACTCTGATTTAGATGTGGCGCTGCATCTCTTCCAGGTGATGGAAGCCTCGAAAACCGATACCCCGATTGCGGTACCGGGCATCAAGCCGCGCGCTTGATTGGCATAAATCCATTTAGTCTCTAGGAGAAACCATGAAAAACAACTTATTAAACGCATTAAGTGTGGCGTTGTTTGCCACCGCAGGCCTGTATTCTGCCCATTTATTAGCCGCCGGAAACCCAGCCGCTGCAGGCAATGGCGATACGAACATTACCGAAGAGCAGTTTTTGAAAGTAGCTAAAGAAAGCTTTCCTTGGGCAACGCCCGAGGAGTTCGATGAACGGGTGAAAAATGATGTCACCTTGGCCATTTGCAATAAAACCAATGGCCAGCCGAATGCGGCCGAAACCGATGTGATTTTGAAATTTGAGAAATCGCGGATGGAGTATCCCAAAGACGGCAAGCTCTATGGGGATTGGAAAAAAGGCCAAGAGTGGGCGGAAGGTGCGCACGGCGGGCGAATTGGCTTTGCTGATGCCGATGATCCCGCGCATCCAAACGGTGCTAACTGCTATGCCTGCCACGCGATTGACCCGAACTTTCCGGGCGCGGGCAACATGGGGCCAAGCCTGACCAACTACGGCAAGCTGCGTGGGCAAAGTGAGCCGATGATTAAATACACTTACGAGAAAATTTATGACTCTAAGGCGTTGGTTCCTTGCTCTTTGATGCCGCGTTATGGCGGCAAAGGGCACCTGCTTACCGCCGAACAAGTGGCCGATATTACGGCATTCCTGCTTGATCCGGCTTCGCCGGTGAATTTGCCGGCAAAAGAAGCGGCGAAATAATCGGCTCTTTAATCGACGCTACCCAACCGGCCTTAGGGCCGGTTTTTTATGGACAGTGCGCAAGTTGTTTTAATTTGCAAGACCCGGGCAAAAAACAATGGCGTTCTGCGGTCTGATTGGGTCGGTGGATGAACGAATAAGCTTTCTCTGGCGGCAAAGAGCCGTTATAGTTTTAAAAACATAACTGGCACGGCGTTTGCATTATAGCTTGTACCCTAACCACCGAAGGGACGCCAAAATAGGATTGCACTGGCGTGATTTT
Organism: Halothiobacillus sp.; assembly: GCA_023255735.1. GTDB lineage: Bacteria > Pseudomonadota > Gammaproteobacteria > Halothiobacillales > Halothiobacillaceae > Halothiobacillus. The sequence continues at coordinate 65,927 of JAGDVP010000007.1, forward strand.
GCATATGGAAATGCCCAATTTTTTTGCGTTGCCTGCGCAGCGCTTGCTGAGCCCCCCAAGAAGTTGATCTCCATGATTTCTTCTTGTTTTGCCAACCGATCTCGGTTGGCTTTTTTTTGCCTAAATTTAAAAGCAAAAACCGTGGTGTGCCACGGTTTTTGCGTGTTGCGGCGAGAAGCTTATTTCGCGGCTGTTTTTTCTGGTTGGTTGACCGGCGATTGCGGGTCGGTAAGCAACGCGACAATGTCGGCCACTTGGCTTGCGGTCAGTAAGTGTCCTTGTCCGCCATAGCGCGGCATGATGGTGCAGGGCACAATAGATTTTGAGTCGTACACATGATCATAGGTGTACTTCAAGATGGCCGGGCTTTGTCCGCGCTTGCCATAGCCCACCAAGCTTGGCCCCATGTTGCCGCCCGGAAAGCCTGGGATCATGACATGGCAGGCAAAGCAGTTAGAGCCGCTCGGCAAATTGGGGTTGTCGGCATCGGCAAAGCCAATGCGCCCGCCGGTAGTGCCTTTCGCCCATTTTTCGCCCTGTTGCCAATCGCCCACCATTTTTCCATCTTTCGGGTATTGAATGCGCGCCTGCTCAAATTTTATGATCTCGGCCGATTGCGCGGCGTTGGGCTGATCCATGGTGGCATTGCAGGTTTTAAGCGTAGGGTCATTTTCGACCCGCAATTTGAATTCCTCCGGGGTAGCGTAGGGAAAGCTGGATTTGGCCGCCTGCATGAAGGTGTCGTAATCCATGCTTTTATTGGCATCCGCCCAGCTGGCAGGGCCTGGCTCGGCTGCAAATGCCGCGCTGCCGGCCAAGGCAAATAGCATGCTTGCGTGCAAAAGGGGGTTCAATTTTGGCTTGATATTCATGGCAGGGCTTCCTTAGGCGCGGGCTTTTGAGCCGGGAATGTTAATTTTGACGTCACTTTTCGTTGCTTGGACGCGCATGAAGGTGGTGAGGGCGTTATCCAAATCCGAGTCGGTTTTAAGCCAAGGCAAACGCATCGCCATCACGCAGCGCTCGTTGCGCCACCACTGAGTGCGCATGGTGCCATCTTTGATCACATAGGCGGGGAAGGCGGCCATGACCATGCCGGCCGTGTGGGTGTCGAGCAGGTTAGGTAAGGGCACGCCCCGCACGGTGCGGCCGTTGTAGCCATGGCAGGTGGCGCAGTTCAAATCCATTTCCCCCCAGCGATGAAAGAACATGTATTCACCGAGGTGGTAGGCTTTTTCCATGTGCGGATCATCGATTTTAGTATCGAATTTAAGCCCATTAGATTGGGCTGCCACATAAGTTGCAAGCGTGGCTAAGTCGGAACCCGTGCTGTCGCCTTCATCGGCGGTTTTGTATTCCGGCATGAGGTATTTTTTCTTGATGTCATCCTCGCTGTAGCCTTGGATGGTTTTCATGCAGGTCATCAGTCGGCCTTCTAGTCCTTGCACGCGCCCGGTGTCTTTGAAATAGCGCGGCAGCTCGGAATAAGCCCCTTTAAGGACGCCAGGCCCTAAGCCGAAATCGCAGGTGGATAAGTTTTTGTGGTTAGGTCCCCGGGCTTTTAAAAATAAGGCCTTGCCATCATCGACGGTAAATGCGCCGGGATTGGCGCCATCGGCCAGTGAGGCATCCACATTATTTTGATACTCAACGTAGTCATCGTTACCTTGATTAACCGGGTTTGGTGCGGGATTAGCCGCTAGGCTGACTTGCAGGGCAGCGGCAATGAGTGTTAAGCCCCACGCGGTGGCGATTTTTGTATTGTTTTTCATCGGTTGTGCTTTCTCCTGTCAGTGTTGAACTTGTTGGGCGCTCGGGCAGACGGGGTAAGCCGGTAGCGCACTTTGATGCAAAGCAATATAGATGCCATGATTAATAGGTAGCTTATTTATGTTGTTGATCGGTTTTTTCCCCACACTTTTTGGGGCTTATGGCGCGGTAGCGAAGCGCAACCATTGTAAAACGCCATAGCTTTGCAAAACGCAAGCGCTATCCGGTTGTGATTGCCGGTGGGTTGGTGGGTTTTGAGCAAACGGATTGCGGTTCGATGCGTTGGCCAAGCAGCAGGCTGTCGCTTGCTGGTGCGCGGCAAACAGCCGAATCTGGCGAAACCGTGCGCTTTGGCGTATATTTGTAGGGGAAATATTGCTCAAAACATATCGAATGGCGTTGTTTTTTTCTTATGACAGATTCCCCCTCCGTTGAGACCCATGCGGCGCGCGTATTAATTTTCGCGCCCGAGGCGGTTCAAGGCATTGCCAAAAAGCTCACGCAGGTGCTGGCCGCAAGCCCAATTTTGATTGAATGGGAGCTTGTGGGCGATGCGCAATCAGCACTGTTTCGCTTGGCTAATCAACCGCATGGACTTTTGCTGATAGTGGTAGAGGCAGATCCCACATCTGCGTTTGCCCTATGGGCGCGCTGTCGATCGAAAGCGGCTGATTTGCTCGGGGTGATGTTTTTGGCAGAACCCAAGGCGGCCACGGTGCGGCAGGCCTATCAGGCGGGCATAGCCGATGTGTTGTTATTGGGCGATGACACCCCCGTGCTTAGTGATTTACTTGAGCAGGCATTGCGCCGCGCCGAGCATACCCAGCGGGTTAATTTACTCGATTACAGAGCCAGACAAGAGGGGCTTGATCTCACCTTGCAACCTGTGGCGCAGAGCCGCGCGATGCGTCATGCCTTGAACCTTATTCATAAGGTGGCGCCCACCCCTTTACCGGTGTTGATTGTGGGTGAGACGGGAACGGGCAAATCGGTACTTGCGCGCTATATTCACCTAAAAAGTCAACGTGCCGAGCGCACATTTTTAACCATTAACTGCGGCGCGTTAACGCCCAGTTTGCTTGAAAGTGAACTATTTGGCCATGAAAAAGGCGCCTTTACCGGCGCCAATGCCCGCAGGGTGGGTTTGCTTGAAGTGGCCGATGGCGGCACTTTGTTTTTGGATGAAATCAACAGCGCACCGATGGATTTGCAAGTTCGATTATTGCAATTCATCCAGGAAAAACGATTTTTGCGCGTGGGCGGAAATCAGCCGATTAACGTGGATGTGCGGTTGATTTTTGCCAGCAACAAACCGCTGCTGGATTTGGTCAATCAGGGTCAATTCCGTGAAGACTTGTTCTATCGAATTAATGTATTCCCGGTTGAAATTCCCCCGTTGCGCGCGCGTGTGGATGATATTGCGCAAATTGCGGGGCAGACGCTGTTGCGGGCGTGTAGCCAACTGAATATGCCGGTTAAACCCTGCGGGCCTGGCGTTTTGGAAGCCGTGCGGTGTTATCCCTGGCCGGGTAATTTGCGTGAGCTGGATAATGTCATTCAGCGGGGCTTGATTGTGTCCCAAGGCGAACGGGTGGAGTTGGCGGATTTGCCTTTGGAAATTAGCAGCGCATCGCGAAACAGCGGGGCGACCTTTGTGGATGCGTTTGCAGAAACCGCCGCGTTTCCCTGGCGCCCGGATGCGCGCTTAGATGAAGTCGAGCAGGTGTGGATTCAGTATGTGCTCAAGGCCTGCAACGGCAATCGCACCCATGCGGCGCGCCAATTGGGCATAGACCCAAGCACATTGTGGCGAAAACTCAAGGAGGCATGACTTAATTTTTTCGACTAATAAATAGCATGGCATGTTATTTGCAGAAGCAGTTTAGGCCGCGTATTGAGCGCGACTTAACAACTTAAAAGAGGAAGTCTGCCATGCAATCAAAACATCATCCGTTCAGCCATTCGCCCCAAACCTTGCAAGATAAAGTGCGTCGCGATCTCATGAAACGATTGCTCGGCATTACCGCCGTATCCCTCATGACGCCGGAGTTTTTGACCCAAGCCGCTTTGGCCGATACCGCCGCAAAAAAACTCATGGGGCCGCCGGTGCCGGATGTTACCCCCACCAAAATGAGTGATAACGTTTATCTCATCAAGGCGCACGATAAATTCCCCAGTCCGCAGAATTTGGGGTTTTTCACCAATATTATGTTCGTGGTGTCGAATAAGGGCGTGATTGTGCTTGATCCAAGCGCCTCGATTCAAATTGGCCGCATGGCGATTCGCATGATTAAAACCGTGACCGATAAGCCGGTGATTGCCCTCATCAATACGCACTACCACGGCGATCATTGGATGGGTAACCAAGCCTTCCAAGAGGCATTCCCCGGTGTGCCGATGTATTCCATGAAAGAAACCGCCGAGGCCATCCAGCATGTGCTGGGTGAGCAATGGATCAAAATGTTGCTGCGCACCACCGATAACGCGACTGAAGGCACGCAGATTGTGCCACCCAACACCTACATTAAAGGCGGGGACACCCTCGATTTTGATAACGTGAAACTCAAAATTTACCACTTTGGCCAATGCCACACGCCCTATGACTTGGTGGTGGAAGTGGTCGATGACCCCAAAGGCATTGTGCACGTGGGCGATGTGATGATGGATCACCGTCTAGCGGGCATGGGGGATGGCGAGGGCAGTTTTATCAACGGTTTGAAAGTGTTGCATAAAATCAAAGAAGTGATGCCGACTAAGTTTTTTATCCCCGGCCATGGCAACCCCGGCAACAACCTGCTGGATGAAGAAATCGCCCTCTTTGAAGCCGTGTACAACACCGCCAACACCGCGCAGGCCGCCAATAAAAGCATGGATGAAGCCACCCGCATGGTCAAAGCGCTGCCCTTCATGCAGGCCTATGCGAAAACCACGCCGGATTACGACAACAGCGTGGGGCATTGGACCTCGATTGCCTATTTAGAGGCACAACAAGCCAATTTTTAAGCCCCCGTACGGGCAGGATGTTCTCTGTTGATCTTGCCTTGAGGGTATGTCGCGCTCGGTTTTTCAAAACATAGCGTGGCATGTTTTTTGCTAATTTCTTTGGCCGATATAACAACCCTAAAACGGTGGCTGCGCCCCTACGGCGCAAACATCCGTTTTTGTCACGAGGAGCCAAAGCACGATGAAACCTAATCAATCAACTCAGTTCGCGGGTGGAAAAGCAGAACACACCCTGCAAGATAAAGTGCGCCGCGATCTTATGAAGCGTCTGCTCGGCATTACTGCCGTGTCGCTGATGACGCCAGAGTTTTTAGCACAGGCCGCGCTGGCCGATACCGCCGCCAAAGCCGTGATGGGGCCGGCTGTGCCCGATGTGCAGCCCACCAAACTCGCGGACGGGGTATACACCATCCACGCGCACGACAAATTCCCAACGCCAGCCAATCAAGGCTTTTTCACCAGCATTATGTTCGTGGTAACGGATAAAGGCGTCGTCGCGATTGATCCGAGCGCCTCGGTGCAAATTGGCCGCATGGCGATTCGCATGATTAAAACCGTTACCGACAAGCCGGTTATTGCCGTCATTAACACCCATTACCACGGCGATCATTGGATGGGTAACCAAGCCTTTGCCGATGCGTATCCCGGCATCCCCATCTATTCGATGAAAGAAACCGCCGAATCCATTCAAAATGTTCTGGGCGAAGAGTGGATCAAAATGGCTCTGAAAATGACTGATAACGCGACCGTGGGCACCAAAATTGTGCCGCCGAACACCTACATTAAAGGCGGTGATGAATTAACCTTTGGTTCAACCAAAATCAAAGTGCATCACTTCGGCCAATGCCATACACCGTATGATCTGGTGCTGGAAATTGTCGGTACGCCCATCGTACATGTGGGCGATGTGATTATGGATCACCGCATGGCGGGCATGGGGGATAACGAAGGCAGTTTCATTCATGGTATTGCCGCCTTGAAGAAAATGAAAGAAACCTTGCCGGGCAAAACCTTCTTCCCCTGCCATGGCGATCCCGCGCCGCATATTTTGGATGAGGAAATTGCCCTGTTTGAAGCGATTTACAATACCGCCAATGCCGCTCAAGCCGCCGACAAGAGTATGGGCGAAGCCACTGCGATGGTTAAAGCGCTGCCGTTCATGCAGGAATACGCTAAAAACACGCCCGATTATGAGGATAGCGTCGGCAAATGGACTTCAATCGCCTACCTTGAGGCACAGCAAGCCAACTTCTAATTCCCCCTTCTTTTGAGCGGCGCTCAAATTTTGATAACCCCGTCCGACTTATCGAACGGGGTTTTTTATTGCGCCTGTCGAACGGTGCATCCGGCGGGCGCCCGCCATCTGCTCAAGCGTTCTTTGGTTTGTGCTTTTTTTGAGATAGGCTTGCTCATCCAAGTTTAGCTAGATGAATAATGCTACTGTGTTGATTTAGTTCAAGCAAACCCGCCCTTTCGTGAGGATTTGGGTAAGGGTAAAGAGTTTGATTTTTCTGCCGATAAACCCAACCAAGCGTTTGCTTTGAGGCGATGATGTTTGAGATTCACGGTAAACTTTATCCACAAACTTTAAAAGTAGAGCAGTAACGTGAAACAAGATGTGATGTCTTCGGTTGATTCTCGCACCCAGCTTGCGGGCCATAATCGCCTTGAGTTGCTGGTGTTTGGCTTAGGCGATGATCAGCGCTTTGGGATAAATGTGTTCAAAGTGCGCGAGGTGATTCGTTGCCCTAAGCTCACAGAAGTGCCCAAAGCGACTTCTGCCGTGCGCGGTATTGCCGATGTGCGCGGTCACACGATGACCATTATTGATTTATCCGATGCGATTGGCGCGCCGCGCATGACGCAGGCGCAAATTGAAGAAGCTTTTGTCATCATCACCGAGTACAACCGGGCGGTGCAGGGGTTTTTGGTGCATTCGGTTGATCGGATCGTGAATCTTTCATGGAAAGAGGTGATGCCGCCGCCGGTGGGCACCAATACCTCAAACTTTTTAACGGCGGTGGCACGGGTTGATAAAGTTCTGGTTGAAATTATTGATGTGGAACAAATTTTCGCCAAAGTGGTGGGCACTAAAGAAGAAATTTCTGCCGATGTGCTGCAGGATGTGCGCGGCTTAGCTTCGAGCGATAGCATCGCCTTGGTGGCCGATGATTCATTGGTGGCGCGCAATCAGGTGCGCAATACCTTAAAGCAATTGGGGCTTGAGGTAGTGCTGGCTACCAACGGCAAAGAGGCTTTGGATATGTTGCGCCGCTGGGCCGATGAATCCCCCGAGCAGCTGGCGCGCGTGGCTTTTATTATTTCAGATATTGAAATGCCGATTATGGATGGCTACGCCCTAACCACACAGATTCGGCGCGATGCAAGGCTTAAGTCGTTGTACGTGATTTTGCATTCGTCGTTAAGCGGTGTATTCAATGAAACCATGGTGAAAACAGTCGGTGCGGATCGATTTATTGCCAAGTTTCATCCCGATGATTTAGCTCGGGTGGTGGCCGAGGCGCTTAAAAACCGCCCACACCATTTGGCGGAATCGGCCGCGCCATGACGCCAGAACATTTTCAGCAATTTTGTACGCTGCTGGAGCAACACAGCGGAATTTTGCTCAACCAAGATAAACGGTATTTGGTTGAAACCCGTTTGAGCCGCGTGCTGCGTGATCTCAATATGACGTCGATCGATGAGCTGGTCGATCGCTTGCTTAATCGCTGTGAGCCGGCGTTGCTCAAAGCCGTGATCGAGGCGATGACAACGAATGAAACCCTCTGGTTTCGGGATGAATACCCGTTCAATGCGCTGCGGGATGTGTTTTTTCCCGAGGCTGAAACGGCGCGCAAGCGAACGGTGCGGATTTGGTCGGCGGCCTGTTCATCTGGGCAAGAACCGTACTCCATCAGTATGATTGCCGCCGAAAAATCTTGGCCTTTTGCGGTAGAAATTTTAGGCACGGATTTGTCATCAAAAATCTTGGCGCAAGCGAAATCGGGTTTGTATGATGATTTGTCCTTGGGGCGTGGATTATCGCTCGCGCGCAAGCAGCAGTTTTTCGATCAAACGCCGCAGGGCTGGCAGTTAAAAAATGAAATCACCCGTCGGGTTCGCTTCGAGGTAGCCAATTTATTAGAACCCGTTGCCTCCTTAGGGCGCTTCGATTTGATTTTTTGTCGTAACGTGTTGATTTACTTCTCGCGGGAAACCAAGATAAAGATTATCGAACACTTGGCGAACGCGCTGAATCAAAATGGTGTGCTGATTTTAGGCGCATCCGAATCGGTGCAGCAATTGAGTGATCGCTTTAGCATCGAACGCTTGCCCGGCGGCGGCATGGCTTTTCGGCTCATTAAATAATTCCTCAGTGTACGGTGCGCGATGATAAGCCAAGCCGTATACCCCAAACGCGCCCCTCACTTAAACTCAGCTTGGCTTGTGGCTTGGTGTTTAGGGGCACTTTTGGCCTGGTTTTGGCCTTGGGCACCGGTGGATGCGGCGGCGGGCTGGCCGCAATGGCTTGCCCTGCTCACACAGGGATTGTCTTTCTTGTTGCGCTGGCTGGCATTTGAAACCACCCTGTTCACCCTCCCTGTCGCCAGCTTAAGTTTGGTGTTGCTGGTTTTGCTTATTATCAAAATGCAGCAAGCCCTATCGGTTCGGCCATTTGGGCACGGCTTGATTTTGCTGCTCGCTTGGGCAAGCGGCATGCTGTGGTCATTTGCGCACATCAGTGATTATTTGCGCAGCCTCCCGGCGCCGCTCACCGCGGCACAAAATTGCACACTGACCGCCACTATTGAAGGCCTGCC
>JAGDVP010000007.1:74530-162690 GCA_023255735.1 Halothiobacillus sp.
GGCCTGCCGCGCCCCAGCGCGGGCGCGCAGCAGCTCTTTTTGCGGGTTAATCAGGTGGAAGGCGGCGCGGCCGGTTGCGCCGTGCGGGTCGGGCAGCGGATTCGGGTGGGGGATTACGCACCCACACCGCCGGATTATCGGGGCGGCCAAGTATGGCAATTTAATCTGCGTTTAAAGCCACCGCACGGCAGCGCGAACCCCGGTGGGTTTGATTATGAGCGCTGGTTGTTTTCTCAGCAAATTGTCGCAACCGGCAGTGTGCGCGGCACGCCCCAGCAAATGGCGGCGGTGGGCAATGGCTTTTCGGCACATTTGGCTATGATTCGGGCCGAGTGGCGGGCTAAGCTTTTAGCCGTGTCGCAAACCCAAGGCGTGCCGGATCGGGGGCGGGGTTTGTTGCTGGGGCTCACCATCGGCGATAGTGATTTTTTAGGTGAAACCGATTGGGAAACCTTGCTTGCCACGGGCACCAATCACTTATTGGCGATTTCAGGGCTGCATGTGGGCATGGTCGCGGGCTTATTTGCTTGGTTGGCTTTTGGGCTTATGGCACGAACCCGCTGGTCCGAGGGGCTGCCCGCGCGCCAAGTAGCCGCTTGGGTTGCGGTGGTGGCAGCTTGGGGGTATGCGATGCTGGCGGGGATGTCGGTGCCCACCGAGCGCACCGCCTTAATGATCAGCATTTTGCTGGCGGGCTTGCTCTTAGGGCGGCCTTGGCGATTGTTCGATTTGTGGCTGGTCGCCTTGATGGGCGTGCTATTGCTTGAGCCATTTAGCGTGCTGACGGCCGGTTTTTGGCTCTCGTTTGGCGCGGTGCTCATCATGTTGATTTGGCTCAGCGCGCGCCCTGTTTTAAGTTTTTGGCGCGACGGGTTGCGTTTGCAAATTATTTTAACCTTGGCGTTGTTGCCTTGGGCTTGGTGGATGTTTGATCGGGTGGCTTGGTCCTCCCTGCCGGCTAACCTTCTGGCGGTGCCGCTCATTACCTTTGTGATTACTCCACTCGCCTTGTTGGTTATGGTGTTGAGCGGGGTTTTTCCTGCGGGTGCTTCTGCGATCATGGGGTTAATTAACCTGTTTTCGCAGGGGTTGTTTGGGGTGTTAGCTTGGCTTGAGCATCACATGCCGCAAAGCCAGTTAGCGCCGCCGCCCACTTGGAGCATAGGGCTTGCCGTGTTAGGTGTGGCTTGGCTTTTAATGCCCCGTACTTGGCCGGCCCGTTATGTGGGGCTGATTTTGTGCCTGCCTGCCGTGCTTTATCGCCCGCCCGCGCTCATGCCAGGTCAAGCGCGCAGTTGGGTTTTGGATGTGGGGCAGGGCATGGCGGTTGTCATTCAAACCGCGCAGCATACCGTGCTCTATGATACGGGCCCTGCTTTTGGGACAAGCGATGCCGGTGAGCGCACCGTTTTGCCTGCGTTGCGGGCTTTGCATGTGGGCAGGCTCGATCAGATTGTGATTAGCCACGAGGCGCGCGATCATGCCGGCGGCTTGCCCAGCGTGCGGGCAGCTTTTGGGGCCGCGCCCATAATCAGTGGCCAACCGTTAAGGGACATTGCCACCCGCCCGTGCGTGGATGGCGCCACCTGGGTGTTTGATGGCGTGCGGTTCACGCTGTATCAGGCACAGGTCGGGTGGGATGCGCAAAAAGGCGATAATAACCGCTCTTGTGTGTTGCGCGTGCAAGATGACAACGGCAGTTTGCTGCTAACTGGGGATGTTGAAGCCAGTGCCGAGCAGGATTTAATTCGCCGCCACGATTTAACAGCCGACTGGCTTTATGTGCCGCATCACGGCTCTAAAACATCGTCATCACCTGAATTTTTGGCCGCCCTTCAGCCGAAAATGGGGCTTGTTAGCGCGGGCGCACTCAATCAGTTTGGGCATCCGCACCCGGTCATTGTTGCCCGCTACCAAGCGGCGGGTATCCCCCTCATTAACACCAAAGATTCGGGTGCGATTGAGGTGAGCGCGGGGCAAGTTAAGGGGTATCGCGCGCGGCAATGGCCATTCGCTTGGCGAATTTAAAGCCGATACCTTGTACGTGGTGGCTCATCATTAAATTGTCATGATGTGCCATTAGGGTACAGGCACCCAAGAACTTCGGTGAGCTATCCCATGCCATCCCCTGTGCCATCTCCACTGCGCGCCCTGCTTGATCCTGTTCCGCCTTTAACGGCCGATATGACGCTCTCCGCCGTAACCGATCGCTTTCAGCGTGGGGGTTTTGAGCGCATGCTCTCGCTTGCGATTGTTGATGAAGCCCACCGGCCAATTGGTTTAATGAGCCGCCATGCGCTCATGGCGCTTTTGCTGAACAAATATTCCCGCGATTTATACGGCAAACGCCCGATTCACTTGTTCATGAACCCTAGCCCAATTGTGGTTTCACTGGCGGAATCAACCACGAAGGTTATCTCGACCGTAACCCGCCAAATTCGCACGCCAATTATTGAAGATTTTGTGTTTGTTGAGGCCGATGGGCGCTATGCCGGTTTGGGTTATGTGGCGGATGTACTCAAGCTTGTAGAGCAACGCTTAGGCCAGAGAAACCAAGCCTTAGCAAAAGCGAATTTGGAGATTAAATCGTCACAGGCGCACTTGGTGCAATCTGAAAAAATGGCCGCCTTGGGGCAAATGGTGGCCGGCGTTGCGCACGAAATTAATACGCCGCTGGGTTATGTGGGCAATAACGTGCAAATGGCTGAAGAAATGCTCGGCCAAATTCATACGCTGGTTGAGGCGTACGATGGCTTATTTGAAGGCCTTTTGAGTGCAGCCTCGAACCCTGCCGATATAGAGCAACGCATTCAAACAATTAGCGAGATTCGCCAAGATTTTGATGCGGTGAGCGATTTGGCCGATTTGGCCGATTTGTTCAGCGATGCGCGGTTCGGCTTAAAGCAGATCAGCGATATTGTGATGAGTTTAAAAAATTTCTCGCGGGTGGACCGCTCGGCAACCGACGAGGTGGATTTGGTCGAGAACATCGAAACGGCGCTCACCGTGGGGCATCACCACCTTAAAAATAAAGTCACGGTTGAAAAACGCTTCGAGCCCATTCCCCGCGTGCCTTGCTCGCCTTCGCAAATTAATCAAGTGCTGCTCAATATCATGACTAACGCGGCTCAAGCAATTGAGCACGATCATGGCCGGCTATTGCTGCGCACCTACACGCGGGGCGCGTTTGTGTGTATCAGCATTGAAGATAACGGCAGCGGCATTAGTGATGAGCATGTCGCACGGATTTTTGAACCGTTCTACACCACCAAAAAAGTGGGCGAGGGCACGGGGTTAGGTTTATCCATTAGTTATCGCATTATCAAAGATCATGGCGGTGATATTCGCCTTGCCACAAAAGCGGGTGTGGGTACCCGATTTGAAATTAGCTTGCCGATGAGCCGCCCAGCCGAACAACCCATGAATAATTCCCCCACCGCACGGATGCCTTTATCGTCAGAACAGCCTGTGACCGATAATTCGGTCATGGCGCAATCTGCTTAAAAGATTCTTATCGAGGCCCCCCGCATGATTGACCCCAATGTTAAACCCACTTTGTTATTAGTCGATGATGAAACGCGCATTACGCGCTCACTTAAAATGCTGTTTCGCAGTGAGTTTAATGTGCTCACGACGGATAATGGCCATGAGGCGATAAAAATTGCGCAAGAGCAACCCGTCGCCGTGGTGATATCCGATCAACGCATGCCGATTATGCCCGGTGTTGATGTGCTGCGCGGCATTCGTGAGGTTTCTCCCCATACCATGCGGCTTTTATTAACGGGCTATGCAGATTTAGCCGCCGTGATTGGCTCGGTGAATGAAGGTGAGATCTTCCGGTTTTTGCAAAAACCTTGGGATACCGAACAAATTCGCGCTGATGTGCGCGCCGCCGCGCATGTGGCCGAAATTAACTTTATGGCGGCAGCAAGGCGGGCTCAATCGGGTACCGATGTCCTCGCCGTGCCGGCTGCTGTGATTGATGCGCCGGGCATTATGGTGCTGGATCGCGATCCTGCGGCCTATGAGCTGGTGAAACGTGCCACCCCCACCAATAATCGCCTGCATTGGGCGCGCGATATGGATGAAGCCATGGCGCTTTTAAGCGCCGAGCATATCGGCGTGATGGTTACCGATGTGCAAGATGGCCAAGCCAGCCATGTGGGCGCCATTAAAGCGCTCAAACAAACGCATCCGCAGCTCGTGACAATCGTGCTCACCCAATTGCGCGATTATGAATTGCTGGTCGAGCTGATTAACCAGGGCCAAGTGTTCCGCTTCCATCCGAAACCTGGGCATGTGGGTACTTTTGTTAAAAATGTGCAATCCGCGCTCGATTATCACCACGTGCTGCAAACCCAGCCGGAGGTGCAAAGACGCCATTCGGTCGCTAAATCGGTTAAACCCGTATTGGCGGGTTTGTCAGACCGGGTGATGGGCTATTTTCGTCGATTTGGCGTTAATCATTAAGAGCTTGGGCGCTCGATGCTGTGGCGCAGGCGCTGCGCCATTGGCATTTTTGAGGCGTTAAATCACTTTCGAGAAGCGTTGCATGCCCTCACTGCTTAAATACTCATCAAAGGCCATACAAATATTGCGAATAAGCAACTTGCCACGGGGCAGAACTTCAATCGAGTCGGCATGAATGGCCACTAACTCATCGGCTTGCATTGGGGCAAGTTCCCTCAAGGCGGCGGCAAAATAATTTATAAAATCAATGCCGTAGTTTTGATTAATCGCAGCAAAATCAACCGAAAAATGGCTGATTAAATCACTAATTACTCGGCGGCGCAGATGATCTTCCGAGGTAAGCACATAGCCGCGCTCAATCGGCAGTCGGCCTGCCGTAACCGCCGTATGATAGGCGGTTAAATCTTTGGTGTTTTGGCTAAACGCGCCCCCCACTTGGCTAATCGACGACACGCCAAACGCCACCATGTCGCATTCGGCGTGGGTTGAATACCCCTGAAAATTTCGATGCAGGGTGCCGTTTTGCTGCGCCGTGGCGAGCGGATCGGTCGGTTTAGCGAAGTGATCCATTCCAATCAACACATAACCCGCCTCGGCCAAGCGTTCGATACTGCCGCCTAAAATGCGTAATTTTTCAGCCGCGCTGGGGAGCTCATCGGTGTTAATGCGTCGTTGCGGTTTAAAGCGGGTGGGCAGGTGGGCGTAGTTGAAAATCGATAGGCGATCGGGTGCCATCGCAATCACGGTATCTAAGGTTTTCATGAAAGAATCGCGGGTTTGATGCGGCAAACCGTAGATTAAATCTAAGCTTATGCCATGAAAGCCTTCCGCACGTGCCGCATCAACCACGATGCGGGTTTCAGCTACACTTTGAATGCGATTAACGGCTTCCTGCACCCGTTCGTTGAAATCTTGCACCCCTAAGCTGATGCGATTAAACCCCAGTTCCCTCAACACGGCGATGGTGTGGGCATCAGCTTCTCGCGGGTCGATTTCGATTGAATACTCGCCGGTATCATCGGTTTTGAGCGCAAAATTTTGGCCAATGCCCGCCATCAGTTGGCGCATTTGGGCATGGGATAAAAAGGTTGGGGTGCCCCCGCCCCAATGCAGCTGATCGACCACGCGGCCTTCGTCAAACAAAGCGCCTTGCAGGGCGATTTCTTGAATAACATCATCGATATAGGGTTGTGCCCGGCCGCGATCTTTCGTGACCACCTTATTGCAAGCGCAGTAATAACACACGGTGTCGCAAAAGGGGATGTGGGTGTAGATCGAAAGCGGCCCGCCTGCGACATTTGAGCGGTCTGCGGCGGCACGATAATCCTCGACACTAAAGCCATCGTGAAACTGCACAGCCGTGGGGTAGGATGTGTAGCGCGGCCCTGATTTGTCATAGCGACGGATTAAATCGACGTTGAATAAGCCTGCATCAGTCGGGTGGGGAGTCGGGTTCATGGGCGGTCTCTTGGATTAATTCGGGCGCTCTTATCTGAGCGCATTCGCATACAATAGCAAAATGTTTTGGGCGGTTCCCTCAAGTATTTTTCCCTCGGAATTTAAAATTTAAGGATAACGGTTGTGGTGCTTGCCGATTTATTGCGTGGGTTAGATTATTTTGGCACGGTCGTCTTTGCGATCTCAGGCGCCCTAGTGGCCGCGCGCAAGGGCATGGATTGGATGGGTTTTGCCATTTTAGCAACCGTGACCGGCATTGGCGGCGGCACCCTGCGGGATTTAATTCTCGCCAGGCCCGTGTTTTGGGTGGCGCACTGGGAATATATTGCCCTTTGTGTGGCCAGCGCACTTGTCACCTTTTATTTTGTTCAGCATGTGCATCGCAGGCTTTCTTGGCTGCTTTGGGCCGATGCCGTTGGGCTTGCTGCCTTTAGTGTGCTGGGTGTGCAAATTGCCCTTGGCATTGGCGTTAACCCTTTTATTGCAATTGTGATGGGCATGATGACCGCCGCATTCGGCGGCTTGATTCGGGATGTGCTGGCCGGCGAGCCACCCTTACTGCTTCATCGGGAAGTTTATGCCAGTGCCGCCTTGTTGGGGGGTGGGGTGTATGTGTTTTTTACGACCTTTTTACATCAACCCTTTTGGGCGTTGGTGTTGGGCTTTATCGTGACGCTCATCGTGCGGGGCTTGGGGATCGTCTATCATTGGCATTTACCCGCTGCCTCGCCTAATAAATAGTTTGAGAATGTATGACTTTTGCTGTTGAAATTTTTCGCTTAAAGAAAACCTACGCAGGCGGCGTCGAAGCGCTCAAAGGCATTGATCTGACCATTGAGCCGGGGGATTTTTTTGCCCTGCTCGGCCCAAATGGCGCCGGAAAATCCACCACCATCAGCATTTTATGCTCGCTTGTGAATAAATCAGAGGGCGTGGTGAAAGTATTCGGCCACGATTTAGACACCGAGCGCAACTGGGTCAAAATGCAAATCGGTGTGGTGCCGCAAGAGTTTAATTTTAATCAATTTGAGCCGGTCGAAGAGGTTGTCATCAACCAAGGTGGCTTTTATGGCTTAACCCGCCAAAAAGCGCGCGCGCGCAGCGCGCTTTTATTAAAGCAATTGGGCCTGTGGGATAAACGTAAAACCATGTCGCGCCAGCTTTCCGGCGGCATGAAGCGCCGCTTGATGATTGCCCGTGCCTTGGTGCATGAACCGCGCCTGCTCATTTTGGATGAGCCAACCGCCGGGGTCGATATTGAGTTGCGGCGCGGCATGTGGCAATTTTTAAGTGACATTAACGCAGCCGGCACCACCATTATCCTCACCACGCATTATTTAGAAGAAGCCGAACAACTCTGCCGCAATATCGCCATCATTAACGAAGGGCGCATTATTAAACACACCAATATGCGCGATTTATTAAATACGGTCGCGCAGGAGACTTTTGTTTTGTATTGTAATCGACCGATTGGTTCGATGCCGATCATCCCCGCAGCGGATGCGCGGATAATTGAGCCTTTTGTGCTGGAGGTGGATTTAGTGCAGGGGCAATCTTTATCTGATGTGTTTGAGGTGCTGCGCGGCCATGGCATTGAGGTTCTGCGGATGAAAAATAAAACCAATCGCTTGGAAGAGCTTTTTTTGAAACTCGTCAATCAAAGCAATGAGGCAAGTCAATGAGTCGTTATTCCAGCGAGCGTGAGCTGCCTATTTCTGGTGAATACGCCAAACCAAGCCGTGGGCTTAGCCCGGTGCAAATGTGGCACGCCTTTTCCATGTTGCTCACGCGGGAAGTATTGCGGTTTGGGCGCATTTGGGTACAAACCATTTTGCCACCGATGATTATGACTTCGCTGTATTTTATTGTATTTGGGCATTTAATTGGCCCGCGCGTGGGCGAGATTGAAGGCGTACCCTACATTAATTTTTTAGTGCCGGGGCTCATTTTAATGTCGGTGATTACTCAAAGTTACGCTAACGTCGTGTCCTCGTTTTACGGGGCAAAATTTGCGCGCCATATCGAAGAATTACTGGTATCCCCCATGCCGCATTGGCTGATTATTTTGGGTTATTTAGCGGGTGGCGTGGCGCGCGGGCTGGCGGTGGGCGCTGCGGTGACCTTAGTTGCGGTGTTTTTTGCCAAAATCCAAGTGCATGATTTCACGGCGTTGATTTTGGTGATGGTACTGACATCCGTCGTGTTTTCATTGGGTGGGATGATTAACGCCATTTTCGCCAACAGTTTTGATCACATCTCGATTGTGCCTACCTTTGTGCTCACCCCGCTCACCTATTTGGGCGGTGTGTTTTATTCCATTCAAATGTTGCCGCCCTTTTGGCAGCAGGTATCGCTGTTTAATCCGATTTTGTACATCATCAGCGGTTTTCGCCATGCCATGCTCGGCATTTCTGATGTGCCGGTTTATAGCACCTATTTGATTTTGATTGCGGCCATTGTTTTGCTCTATGGCATCACCGTGTTTTTGTTTCATCGCGGCATTGGGATGCGGGGATAAATTATGAATAACCAACAAATTGAGTTGCTCGCCCCCGCCCGTGATATTGATATTGGGATTGAAGCGATTAATCACGGCGCCGATGCGGTTTATATCGGCGGGCCTAGTTTTGGCGCACGAAAAAGTGCCGATAACTCAGTGGCTGATATTGCCCGCTTGGTTAATTACGCGCACCGCTTTCATGCGCGTATTTTTGTCACCCTAAATACCATTTTGCGCGATGACGAGTTGGAAGACGCACGCAAAATGATTATTCAAATGGCCGATGCCGGTGTTGACGCGCTGATTATTCAAGACATGGGATTGCTTGAGCTTGATTTGCCGAATATCGCGCTGCACGCCAGCACCCAGTGCGATATCCGCACCCCCGAAAAAGCGCGTTTTTTGCAGGATGTAGGCTTCTCACAACTTATTCTCGCGCGGGAGTTGGATTTGGGCCAAATTGCTGCGATTCGTGCCGCGACCGAGGTGCCGTTGGAATTTTTCGTGCATGGCGCGCTGTGTGTGGCGTACTCAGGTCAATGCTTTATTTCTGAAGCCCACACCGGGCGCAGTGCCAATCGCGGCGAATGCAATCAGGCCTGCCGTTTGCCTTATCAGGTATTAGATGCTTCAGGCGGCATCATCGCCCACGATAAGCACGTGCTGTCACTTAAAGATAATAACCAAAGCGCAAACCTCGCCGCCTTGGTAGCCTCGGGTGTGCGCAGTTTTAAAATTGAAGGCCGCTACAAAGATATGGGCTATGTGAAAAACATTACCGCGCATTATCGCCAGCTGCTGGATGCGATTTTGACCGAACGCACTGATTTATCGCCCGCTTCCAGCGGCAAAAGCCAATTTTTCTTCACCCCCGATCCTGATCAAAATTTTAACCGCGCGGCCAGCGATTATTTCGTGCAGGGGCGGCGGGACGACATCGGTGCGTTCGATTCGCCGAAAAACCCGGGTCGGCCCGTGGGTTTTGTGCTCAAAATCCATAAAGAAGCGATTGAGCTTGAAACCACCGTGCCGCTCAATAATGGCGATGGCCTGTGTTATTTCGATTTGCAGAACGAGCTCGTTGGCATGGCAATTAACACAGCCGAGCGCTTAAATGATAACCATTGGCGCGTGGTGCCCAAAGACCCCTTAAGCGAGCTGCGCCACTTGCGCGTGGGCACGGCCATTAACCGCAACCGCGATATGAACTGGCAGCGTTTGATGGATAAAAAATCCGCCGAACGTCGCATTAACGTCGCCATGCTGCTGGAAGACACCGAAGATGGCCTGGCACTGACCTTAATTGACGAGGATCACTGCGCCGCAACTGTGCAACAGCCCATCGAAAAAGCGGTACCCATTGATGCCGCCCGTGCGAAAGCCAGTCTGCGCACGCATTTGAGCAAGCTCGGCGCCACGATTTTTAATCTCACCGAGCTTAATTTAACTGTAAGCCAGCCGTGGTTTGTGCCGGCATCGCTCATCAATGCGTTGCGCCGCGAAGCCGTTGACGCTTTAGAGCAAGTGCGCCTTGCCGCATTGCCGCCCTTGCCGCGCAAAGCGGCTATTGAGCCACCGGTGTCCTATCCGCAAGATACGTTAAGCTACTTGGCCAACGTGTTTAATCACAAAGCCCACGATTTTTATGCCAAACACGGCGTTAAACTCATTGCGGCGGCGTTTGAAAGCCGTGAGGAGGAAGGCGACGTGTCTTTGATGATTACCAAACATTGCGTGCGGTATTCATTAAGCCTGTGCCCCAAACAAACCAAAGGCGTTACCGGTGTGCACGGCACTATCAAAGCTGAACCATTAATGCTGGTGAATGGCAGCGAAAAGCTTAAATTGGTGTTCGATTGCAAACCCTGTGAAATGCATGTGGTGGGCAAAATAAAACGCAGCGTTGCCCAACAAAAAGCGCGTGACGTGCAAACATCGCCGATTACATTCTACCAAGCACGGCCGCAGCGACATCCTTAACGCGGTCGATAATTTATCCCTCATTTTTGTGGGTATTTTACTTTTTGCACGCCCAAACATTTCTCAGCTTAGAGCACATAGTGCAAACCTAAGGTGGCCGTCCAGCGAGGGAACAGTTGATACCCTTGCAATTGACTCGCCACGGGCACTTGCACAAAGGCATAGCCCGATAATCGATCACTCATGCGCACATTCACGCCTGGGCTTAAATAGAACACCGTGCCTGCCGTGTCTTGGTCATCGGCCAAAGCGCCTTGATCTGCGCTTTTATGGCTGATATTCAGCTGCACTTGCGGTGTCCAGATCGCCTGCGTGATATACCGCAGCCCCAAGCTGAGATTGCTTTGATTGCCCGGCCTGAAGTTATTGCCGGGTTGATTGAGCCTTTGGGCGAGCGCAAACTGCGTATTCACATTGGCAAACCCATCCCAGTTTTGGCTTAGGGCTTGGTAATAAAAAGCACCCAGCAATAAATCAGTGCTGCCCGTTCCTGCTTGCAGGCTAGTATCGAGGGGTTGCCCAGCGCTGGGGCCAGTGCTGAACTGGGTTTTGTCATAAGTCCCCGTTGGGAGCTTGAGGCCAAACATCACACCCGCATTATGATTGGGAAAAAATCCCTGATAGCGGCCAATCACTTTAATGTCACCCATGCCGCTGCTATGAGCGGTGCTTAAATTCGATGGCATGGTTTGTGAAAAATCAAATGGTGCGCTGGTTTGATCCGTAAAACTGCCGTGATCGCGCATGATATAAGGCACAAGTAGGCTGACATTCCAGTTAGCATTAAACCCATAGGTGATGCCCATATTGAGGTATTGGCTCTTGGTGTATTGCTCCAATTCCCCAGTGGTTGGATTATTAACAACCTCGGCTGCGGTGGCTGCTGCCCTGCCTCGGCGCAATTCATTTTGATTGATGGTGGTGTATTCAGCATTAAACGACCACCCTGTGCTGGGCAAAAAACCGGCAGCCGCATCTGAATTCAGTGTGCAGCCACAGCTGGCGCAGGCTTGGCTTATCTGCGGGGTTAAGCTTGTGGCAGTGCATAGGGCGAACGCGGCTAGAAGTCTGGGATGCTTGAACATCATGTTGGCTCCGGGGTAATGATGGTTACGGGATTTAACATGAGGATGCTTAGCAGGTGCTGTGCCATTTATTATCGCATTGATATTAATAGTAAATTTTATTATTAATAAAAGACAAATAGATGCTTTTGCCCCATTTTTGTGGCATGTGGCTTGTTGTTGCGCATGAAATTGAGATTGCCCGCTCGGATGGCTTGGTCAATTTTACTGATGTTCCCGAAGGCATTTGCAAGGGAAAAAGCGGGCACATGTTGAAATAAAAAAGCCCATGAAATCATGGGCTTAATTAGTATTGGTGGCGGAGGATCAGGGATTCGAACCCTGGAAGGGGGTAAACCCTTGCCGGTTTTCAAGACCGGTGCATTCAACCGCTCTGCCAACCCTCCGCGAGGAGGCGAATTTTCTAGATTACTGGGGGGGTTGTCAACTCTTTTCATTACTTTTTTGGATTTGATTGCTGTTGTTTTCAAGCAGCATGTTGCGATTATGACAATATTGTTGATGGAATCTTCGCTCTAAAAGCTGGCTTTATGGTAAATTGTTACGGAGTTTTTCTTTCATTCATTGTTTCGTTATTGGAGATAGATCATGCGTGCTTTAACAGCAATTTCTTTGGGTGTTTTGGCGTTGTCTTTGGCTGCGTGTAGCTCTACACCAACCAAGCCTGTTGATGCGGCGGCGGGTGCTTCAACAGGCGCTGATGCATCGGGCGCGACTGGTTCTGGTATGGATGAGGCAACTCTGTACGCGAACGCGCCAGCGGGCACAGCGGCAACGGTTTATTTCGGTTTCGATAAGTACAACGTGGATTCTTCTTACCGTCCTATGCTGCAGCAAAATGCGGATTTTTTGAAAGCGAATGCTCAGCGTCATGTCTTGGTTGAAGGTAATACGGATAATCGTGGTAGCCGAGAATACAACATTGCTTTGGGCGAAAAGCGTGCCGTTGCGGTGCGTGATACGTTGCTTGCTGATGGTGTAACGCCTGCTCAGGTTGATGTGGTGAGCTATGGCGAAGAGCGTCCAGCGGTAGAAGGCAATAACGAAGCGGCGTGGGCGAAGAATCGTCGTGCTGATTTAGCCTACGGTAAATAATTTGAGTTAAGCGCCCCGGGCTGTGCCGGCTGGGGTATTGTGCCGTCTTAATGTCTTGGGATATTAAGACGGCTTTTTTTTGCCTGCGATTTAATGGGTGCTTGGGTCGGGCTCATTGGTTTGCAGGTTGTGCAGTATGGGCTGGTACAGCTGTTGGCACAGTTCGGCAAAGGTTTGGTTTTGGGCGGATGGGGTGGTGGTGAGGGCATTAAAATCAGGCCATGTTCGCGCTAGGGTGGGATCGTTTTCTTTTTCGCCTGGGGTGTTGTGGCTGCCTTGATAGCAGGTTCTGGCTTTCTCTAGTGCTTTATCGGGATCTGGGTCTGAATTTTGATTTTCCAGCCAGCAAAAGGCTGTTTTGCACGATAGGGGGTAGGGGCCTTGGGCGGCGTCAAACCAAGCGTCTAGGAGTTTGATGAGCTGTTGGCGCGCCTCGGGTTCTGCCACGGGGGTAAGGCACACGGTGCCGGTTTGGCCGATGAGATAGGTGTGCACGGGTTTGCCTATGAGCTGCGCGCTCAGGTGGCTTGGCCAATGGGGGGCGCATTTTTCAAAGCGAATGGTTTGTTTGCCGGGATTATCGCCTCGGTGCAATTTACCTTCGATAAATATCAAACGAGCCTGCTGGCCGTTGGCTGCATGGCTGAGCGCGTCGATAGTTGCCTCAAGGGTGAGGCCGCGCTGGCCGGTTAGGGTGTGGGTGGGTGGGTTGGTGTCTGGGTAGCAGAATTGTTGCGCGAGGTTTTGCCAGCTTTGCCATTGAGAGAGGAGCGGTTTGATGAGATCGTCGGCTGTCATGGGGTTGATGATGGGGAGTTGACCACTTAAGCTTAAGTTTCTAACTTGTTGTTGTAGGTAGGCTTGAAGTTCGGTTTCGGTGGGGTTGGTAAATTGTGGCTCGGTTGCCATGCGTTGGCGCACCCGATCATTGAGCTGTTGTTTGATTTGCCAAAGTTGCAGGTTGTCTAATGTAAATGGCTCGTGGTCTTCTAGGTTGTCATTGAAGCTTTTGAAGGTGATGCCGAATCGTTCTTTGAATAAAACATGCGTGGGTGCCCGCAAAAATTCGCCGAGCATTTTGGGTGAGAGGCTACGCTCTGGCCGCCAGTAGGGTAAGTTTTCTGCGGGGTGCGCCGCAGGGGGGGAGGGGGATGTTTCAGCGCTGGGGTGCGTGGCGCGCCAATCATCGGCATAGGTAAATAGGGCGGGGTTTTCTTGTGAAAAATACTGGCGGCTATAGGGGTGAAGTGGGTGGATGGTTGTGAGTATCTCGCTTGCTTTTTCGCCATGTGGGCTTTGCCAAAACTGGTCGAGGTAATCTTGGAGCTGGCTTACCATGACGCAAGCGGGGCGGGCTTGATTGTTTTGGATGTGGCGGCCTACCCAGCTTATGACCAATTTTTCTCGGGCGGCGAGCAAGGCTTCTAGGAACAAATAGCGGTCATCATCGCGCCGTGCTCGGTCGCCTGGGCGATAGCGGCTGGCCATTAAATCAAAATCACTGGGCGGCTGGCGGCGCGGGTAACTGGCATCGTCCATGCCTAGCAAATAAACGTGTCGATAGGGGATGGCGCGCATGGGCATGAGGGTGGCGAAATTGACGCCGCCCACCAGAAAGCGCTGTTGTAATCGGTGCGGTTCAAGGCAATCAAGCCAGGCGTGGCGCACGGTATCAATGGTGATGGGTTGGTTGAAGTGCGCCGCTTGGCAATCACTGAGCCAACGTGCTAATCCGGCTATTAAGCGCTCGTGGGTTTCAAGATCGTCATCAATTAGGGGCTCTTGTTGCTCGGTATTTAATTCGCTGGGGTCTGAAAAAAAATCGCTCATCAGGCTGTGGAGTATGTGATACCAGTCCTGTGGCGTGGTGGTTTGGGCTAATCGGTGGGTGTATCGGTTGATTTGTTCGATTAAATCAGCCAAATGGCCAATTAGGGCGCTGCTGCTGGCATCCATTGCGGGATAGGGGTCAATGCCCTGCCAGATGGCTTGATCATCCCCGCTGAGATAGCCGAGTAGGAGCCGATTTAATCCAAAAATCCAGGTATTTTGCGCAATGCCAGTGGGCAGGCCAAACCGCTCGCGGTGGGCGGCATCAATGCCCCAACGAATGCCGGCTTCGTTAATCCAGGTGTGGAGGGTGGGTAGATCGGCTTCTTTAATGCGAAATCGAGTGCGCAGCCTCGGAATGGCGAGGAGGTCTAGCATTTCGCTGCGGCCGATTCTGGCGTGCGGCAGGCTTAACAGTTGGTTTAAGGCGCCAAGGAGGGGCGCTTGTTGGCTGGTGGCTTGATCGGCCACGCTGAAGGGGATGTAACGCGGACTTTGGCGATCGATGCGGCCAAAAATGGCGGCGATGGATGGCGCGTAAACGGCCATGTCGGGCACCATGACGATGATGTCGGTTGGGTTTAGGCTGGCATCTTTTTGGAGTGCATCCAGTAGTTGATCGTGCAGGATTTCCACCTCGCGCAGCGGGCTGTGGGCGATATGAAATTGCACCGATGGGGTATCGCTTGGGCTTAATTGGCGGCGTTGTGTTTGCAGTTCGGTTGGGTTGCGTAACTCGAGAATGTCGTCTTGGATTTGCGCCAGCACGCTCGGCGGGGCTGACGCGGGGCAGGGCGACTCAAAGGCAGCTAATGACAGGTTTCGGGTGGACTCAAAGGTGCTTATTTGGTCTTCAAAAGCATCAAGTAGCCGCATTAAATCACGGCCTTGCCGCCCCCATGCGGCGAGTAACGGATGGGCTTGGGTGTGTAGCTCTTCTGGGTTGGTCGGGGGGGTGTGCTTGCGCGGTGGGTGGCCGCGATAGGCGGTGGCAAATAGTTGATGGCCATCGATGAGATCGCCCCAGTAGTGCTGGCAGGGGTTTTGTAGGCAAACGATGACTTGCGACCACCGCGCGATAACGGCCAGCACATCTAGA
Source organism: Halothiobacillus sp. (assembly GCA_023255735.1). Classification (GTDB taxonomy): domain Bacteria; phylum Pseudomonadota; class Gammaproteobacteria; order Halothiobacillales; family Halothiobacillaceae; genus Halothiobacillus. Next base: position 90,048 of record JAGDVP010000007.1, read on the forward strand.
ATTTGCGGCGCGATGGCGGATAAGCCAAATACGATGATGCGACGCGGTAATCCGGCAGGGGGCTGCGTGTGTTGATTGGCGGCTTGCACGAAGCCTTGGTGTACGCCTGCGCGGCCGAATAATTCGGTTGAGTTATCTTCGGGTTGCTCGGCTTTTATATCTGCGATGATGGCTTGCCATAACCTGGGTTGCCATTGTTGCTCGGCATCCAGCGGGGTGTTGTGTTGCGTTAAGCCGCTTGGGGGCAGGGTGCTGTGCCCTTGTTGCCAATGCAGTAACCAATCGGCGCGGTATACCTGATATTGGTCAAACTGATCGGCCAGCCGCAGGCTAAGTTGATATAAGCGTCGCTCATCAAGGTGGCCGTGGGGGGCATCGTTCGTGTGGATATAATGGCGCAGGGGCCGAAATTCGGGGGTGTTAAGCTGGGCGGGCAGCAGGCGCATGAGCCGCCAAACCAGCAGGTTTTTGTCGAGCGGTGAGTCTTGGGGGACTGCCTCTGCGCCCAAGATGGCGCGGTAACATTGCCATTGCAGCCTTGCGGGGAAGATCGTCTCGATGCCTGTGGCAATACCTAATCCGCCACCGGAAGGGGTGCGTGCGCTCGCCATGCCCAATTTGAGCCATTGTGCCATGCCGTTGCTTTGTACGAGCACGGTTTCATTTTCAAGTGGGGCTAGGGGGGCGGTTTTAAGCCAATCGATTAATAGTTGCCGCAGCACTTCGAGCCGATTGCTTTGCAGCAGGATAAAACCGGGCGTGAGGGCAGAGGGCGTAGAGCTTGGGGGCATGGTAATCCCGGGGCGATTTAAGGGGGGCGATTTAGACCTATGTGGGCTTTATTCTAACCGCTCGCACGAGCAGCTTGCCTGCCTTAACGTCGTGCTACTTCAAAAAAGCCCGATTTAGCACTATTTCCCCCGATTTTTCGTTCAATGGCATAACCATTCGCCTCAAAATCGTGCTTAAACTAGACTTTTTTCGTGACGAATTATGAAGTCCGACAGGCTGCTAGGGGGAAGAATCGGGGCAGCTCGGTTTCGCGTGCCAAAATAGAGAGCATAACGATATCGGAGTCGCGCAGATCAAGCGGGTTTTCCATTGTTTCGGTGCCTCCAGAGTAACGTTAGAGCAATTTTTTGCGTTGATGACTCTGGGTTAGATGCAACTTTAGCGCCAAAAAAACGCCACCTCAGCGGTGGCGGTTTTAAGCAGTGTGCGAACCCTAAATAGTAGGGGGCAGAGCGATTTAGTTAGCGCGTCTGCGGAATTCGCCCGTACGGGTGTCGATTTCAATTTTCTCGCCGATCTCGATAAACGAAGCCACTTGGATGACGGTATCGTTGGTGAGTTTGGCGTCTTTCATTACTTTGCCGGAGGTATCACCGCGTGCGGCAGGCTCGGTGTAGGCCACTTCGCGCACGATGATGGTGGGCAGCTCGACAGAAATGGGTTTGTCGTTGTAAAACACCACTTCGCAGGGGTCGGTCATGCCATCGACAATCCATTGCACGGTGTCACCCATGTCTTCGGCTTCGATTTCAAACGAGTTAAATTCCGCATCCATGAACACATATAAAGGATCGGCAAAGTAGCTGTAGGTGCATTCTTTTTTATCGAGAATAACTTGGTCGAATTTGTCATCGGCTTTAACGACCGTTTCGGTGCTGCTGCCGGAGAGCAGGTTTTTCAGCTTCATTTTAACAACCGCAGAGTTGCGGCCTGATTTATTAAACTCGGCCTTTAAAATGACCATTGGGTCTTTGCCGACCATTATGACGTTGCCGGCGCGGAATTCTTGTGCGGTTTTCATGTAACACCCAGTATTCAAGGAAATAAGAACAAGGAAAAAAGGCCTGAAAAACCAAGCCTTAGATTAATTGGTGGCGCATTGTAACCGCTCAAAGGCGGTTTTGACTAGCCAGCCTGCAAGTTCTGTTTGCAGGCTGAGCGTTATGCGGGTGCGCTCGGCGTGCAGGCTTAATTCTGGCAGCATGGTGATAAACGTTTGCCAATCGCTCGGGCTGAGTGATTGTTGATTCCATGCGTGGTTGATGCGGTGCCATGCGGCGCGGCTTTCGCAAGATAACCCGTTGCTGATTGAATCGAGCAAGGCATTTAATTTGGCCCAATGGGCGTTATCTTCGGTGGGGTAAATTTGCCAAACCAAGGGTTTGCCTGCCCATAAGGCGCGGACGAGCGAATCTTCTCCGCGCACAAAGTTGATGTCGCATAGCCACAGCAATCGATCAAATTGCGTTTGGGGTAAAAACGGCAAAATATGCAGGGTTAGGTTGCCTTGTTGCAGTGTTTGCCCCGCATGGATCGCCGCGCCATTCAAAGCCGTGCTCAAGGATGTGAGCAGGCGTCCTTCGGGGATATAAAGCGTAACCGGCTGGGCTTTGAGCGTTTGGAGTTCACGGATGAGGGGCGTTAATGCGGCGTTTTCATAGCCGAATAACAGGATGCTTAAGCCTTGCGGTAAGGGGACTTGCCATTGCTGTGACCAGCGCGCACGCACGCCCGCATCGTGCATGAATTCATCACGTGCACGGTGCAGTGCGGCTTCACACAATAATCCGCCTGCGGTGGGCAAGGTGCTCGGAAAGACAAATTGTTTTGCCAAGCCATTGGCCGCAGGCGAATAGAGCGCATGGCAGCCTTCCACCCAAGCCTCGGCGCAGAAATATTCTAAATTGAACCAAGCGACGGTGCGCCCCGGCATGCGTGCCTGATAATCCAAGGGCAGTGCGCAGCCAAATGCTTCAACCACAAACGGCGCAGGCAAAATGTGGGGCGCGGGGTTTGTCCAGGGGATGACTTCAATGGGCGCGCGCGGCGCGGTTGGATCGGCTGGCGTTTGCGATGCAAAAAAAGCTGGCTCAAGCTTGGCTAGAGCCGGCAGGTTATCGACCCAAAGGCGCACGGGCTGGCCAAAATCAGCGCACAAGATACGCGCCAGCCGAAAGCTTACGCCTATGTCGCCAAAGTTATCGATGACGCGGCAAAAAATATCCCACTGAGCTGGCATCGGGGTTAAGGCGGGCACAAGTTCGCTGCCATGAGCTGTGTGCGGGTCGGGTCAGCCACGGCGTCCGTGCCATGACGGGCGGGGCGAGTGCGATACATCAATCGGGTAAATACGCGGCATGGAGGCTTCTTCAGGTGGTATTAATTAGCATATCGACAAAAATTATTGTGCCAAGGTTCCGGCATCTGCGGGCGCTAGGTCGTACAATATGCGCCTCTTAAGTTACCAAGTTAGACATCCTATGCCTTTATTGTCCGTTGAACGCCTCCATTTTGCGCTAGGCACCCGCGTGTTGCTTGATCACGTTAATTTAACGGTGGAATCCGGTGAACGCATTGCTTTGATTGGCCGAAATGGCATGGGTAAATCCACGTTCATGAAGATTTTGGCGGGCATAACCCGTGCCGATGAAGGCGACGTGCGGCTTGAATCCGGCGCACGAATTGCCTATTTGCAGCAAGATCCTCACATGGATTCGACCGCCAGTGTGTATGCCACCGTCGCGCAAGCGCTGGGCAGCATTGAGCAAATTCTCACCGCCTACCATGCCTGCATCGATCAATTGAGCGCGGGCGATGATTCTGTGATGGATGAACTATCGCGCTTACAGCAGCAAATTGAAGCGGTGGATGGCTGGTCGGTCGCGCAGCGCATTGATGAGGTGATTACCCGGCTCGATCTTGACCCCCACGCCTCGGTTAAATCGCTATCCGGGGGCGCAAAGCGGCGGGTTTTGCTCGCGCAAGCCTTGGTGCAAGCGCCAGATGTGTTGCTGCTCGATGAGCCGACCAACCATCTAGATATTGCCAGCATTGAATGGTTAGAGGGCTTAATTAAAGGCTTTTCCGGCGCGGTTATTTTTATTACGCATGATCGATCCTTCCTGCAAAACTTGGCTAACCGCATTTTAGAGTTGGATCGGGGGCAATTAAGCTCATGGCCAGGCGATTATCAAAACTATTTACGCCGTGTGGAAGAGCGCGAGCACGCCGAACAAATCCAAAATGCCGATTTCGATAAATTTCTGGCTGAAGAAGAAGTGTGGATTCGCCAAGGGGTGAAGGCACGACGCACCCGCAATGAAGGCCGCGTGCGACGACTGGAAGCTTTGCGCGCCGAGCGCGCCGAACGCGTGAACAAGCAAGGCCGAGTTGAGGTGGCAATGGCCAGCAGCAAAACCTCGGGCAAAATCGTGTTTGATGGCGAACATATTCACAAAGAATTTAATGGCAAAGTCATTTTTGATGATTTAACCCTGCGTATTTTGCGCGGCGATCGCATCGGTTTGGTCGGTCCCAATGGGGTCGGTAAAAGCACGCTCATTAAACTAATTTTGGGTGAAATTAAACCCGATCGCGGCACGGAAAAGCTTGGTAGCCAATTGCAAGTGGCTTATTTCGATCAGCATCGCGCCCAGTTGCAGCCCAATTGGACCGCGCTCGAAAATATCTGCGATGGCGGTGATCGCATCGATGTGCATGGCGTCAATATGCACGGCATCGGCTACTTGCAACGGTTTTTATTCACCCCAGAGCGGGCGCGGACCAAAGTGGAATCACTCTCGGGGGGCGAGCGCAACCGATTGTTATTGGCGCGCTTATTCGCCCAATCGGCCAATTTATTAGTGCTCGATGAGCCAACCAACGATTTAGATTTAGAAACCCTCGAAGTGCTGGAACAAGTGCTGCTGGATTTCGACGGCACCTTGATCGTGGTGAGCCATGACCGCGCGTTTTTAGATAATGTCGTGACAAGCCTGCTCGTGTTTGAGGGCGAAGGGCAGATTCGAGAAGTGGTGGGAACCTATGATGATTGGTTAGCCATTCGGGATCGGGAGCTTGCGCAAAAGCTGAGCGCTGCACAAAAACTGGCACCTAGAATCGAGGCCAAAGCCACATCAGCGCCCAAAGCCGCGCCAAATACCTTAAGTTACAAAGAGCGGTTAGAGCTGGCGGCAATTCCCGAGCAAATTGCCGCACTGGAAGCAGAGCAAGCCCAATTAGCCACCACGTTAGCGGCACCTGATTTTTATCAATTGCCGAGCGCGCAAAGCCAGCCGCTTTTGGCGCGGGCTCAAGCGGTTGATGCCGAGATTGAGCAGCTGCTAGAACGCTGGAGCGCGCTTGAAGCCCGCAGTGCCGATTAACGCAGTACCGGTAGCCTCGTCTGCCCGCGCACCGGGCGCATTTTTTCACTGGCAAGGCGATACCTTGGTTTTGCGGCTTAAAGTTCAGCCCGGCGCCCGCCGCACGGCGTGGGGCGAGGTGTTGGGTGATCGAATTAAGTTGGCGCTCACCGCCTCGCCGGTTGATGGCAAAGCCAACGCGATGCTGATTGCGTTTATTGCGAGTGAATTTGGGGTGGCCAAAAATCAGGTGCATTTGCATCGGGGTGATGCAGCGCGGGAGAAGGAAATCCACATAACTGGGCCAAAATTAAGCCAAAAATGGGTTAGTACGCCGCTAAATGGGTTGCTTGAATAGTAAAAACCGAGCAAAAGCTCGGTTTTTTATCGCAAAAGCGCCAAAAGTTTTAAGGCTTATGGCTGGTAGGGGCCAGGATTTTTGGGCTGCGAATTCCACTCTTTAACGGCAATGGGTTGCAGGCTGGCAATGTAATTGGCGTATTTAATGGCGCCTTCAAAATCGCCTTTCGCCGCTAGCTCGTCAGAATGTTTGAGCAAGGGTTCTTCAACATTCAAGTTCCATGGTGCCATGCCTTGCTTTTGGACGCTTTTAACTTCAGCCATCGCGGCGGCTTTGGCCTTATCGTATTCCGCTTGATCGGCTGCATTGGCCACACCCATGCTAAGGATTAACGCGGTGGCTGCGAGCGTAGTTGCAATTTTTTGAACATTTTTCATTTTTTATGTCTCCTATGGATTCCTTTGGTGCCGTATGAATGTAGCGTACTGTTAAAATTATCGCCATATTCTTGTGCGGGTTTGAGTTTACCCGCTCAATCCCAATCTCTATAATCGACAAAATTTTCATTCCAAAAGAGATCTTTATGATGCGTATTGTTGAAGAAGGCTTGACCTTCGATGATGTGTTGCTTGTTCCCGCTCACTCGACCGTGCTGCCGCGTGAAGTCTCCTTAAAAACCCAGCTAACGCGCAACGTATGGCTGAATGTGCCGCTGGTATCGGCGGCGATGGATACCGTGACCGAAGCGCGCTTGGCTATTGCCTTAGCGCAAGAAGGCGGTATCGGAATTATCCATAAAAACATGACCATAGCGGCGCAAGCTGAGCATGTATGGCAAGTTAAAAAACACGAAGCGGGGGTGATTAAAGACCCCATCACCGTGTCGCCCAACACCAGTATTCGTGAGGTGTTGAAAATTACCCGCGATCACCGAATTAGCGGTGTGCCGGTGGTTGAAGGCAAAGATTTAGTCGGCATTGTGACCAGCCGTGATTTGCGCTTTGAGCGCAATTTAGATCAAGCCGTGAGCCAAATTATGACGCAGCGGTCGCATTTGGTGACGGTAAAAGAGGGTGCGGGGCGCGATGAAGTGCAGGCTTTGTTGCATAAACACCGCATTGAGAAAGTGCTGGTGGTGAATGATCGCTTTGAATTACGCGGCATGATTACCGTGAAAGATATTCAAAAATCCACCGATCACCCCAATGCGTCTAAAGATTCGCAAGGGCGATTGCTGGCCGGCGCCGCCGTAGGCACGGGCGGCGATACCGAAGAGCGCGTGGCCGCCTTAGTGGCGGCGGGGGTGGATGTGCTGGTGGTGGATACTGCGCACGGGCACAGCCAAGGGGTGCTTGATCGCATCAAATGGGTAAAAAGCATGTACCCGCAGGTGGATGTGATTGGCGGCAATATCGCGACGGGTGCGGCGGCCTTGGATTTGGTGGCGGCGGGCGCGGATGCCGTGAAAGTCGGTATTGGTCCGGGTTCTATTTGCACCACACGCATTATCGCCGGCGTGGGCGTGCCACAAATTACCGCCATCTCGAATGTGGCAGAGGCGCTCAAAGGCACGGGCATCCCGCTCATTGCCGATGGTGGCGTGCGCTATTCCGGCGATTTTGCTAAGGCGATTGCGGCGGGCGCCAACACGGTCATGGTGGGCAGTATGCTGGCGGGCACGGAAGAAGCGCCCGGTGAAGTTGAGCTCTATCAGGGCCGTTCCTATAAAGCCTATCGGGGCATGGGCTCATTGGGCGCCATGCAGCAGGGGTCGAGTGATCGCTATTTTCAAGGCGATTCAACCGCCGAGAAACTCGTGCCTGAAGGCATTGAAGGCCGCGTGCCCTACAAAGGCTCGCTCGTGGCCATTGTGCATCAAATGCTGGGCGGGCTGCGCTCATCGATGGGCTATGTGGGTGCGCGCGACATCGACACGATGCGTAAAATTCCCCAATTCGTGCGGATTACCAGCGCCGGCATGCGAGAATCTCATGTGCATGACGTGGCCATAACCAAAGAAAGCCCGAACTATCGGGTCGAATAATTTTTACCAACTGATTGAAAGTCCCGCGACCTGAGCCAACGACCTGAGCTACCAATTCGGGTCGCTGCTTTTTAGAGATAATTATATGAATCAACAGCTTGCCGACATTCATGCTGAACGCATCCTCATTTTGGATTTCGGTTCGCAGTACACCCAGTTGATCGCCCGTCGCGTGCGCGAGTGCGGCGTGTACTGCGAAATTCACACTTGGGAAGTTGATGATGCGTTCGTGCAGGCCTTCGCGCCGCGGGGCGTCATTTTATCCGGTGGGCCGGAATCGGTGATTGAGGCCATGCCCCCTGCCGCGCCTCCGGCGGTGTTCAGTTTAGGCGTGCCAGTACTGGGCATTTGCTATGGCATGCAAACCATGGCCGCGCAGTTAGGCGGTATTGTTGAAAATGCTGAACACCGCGAGTTTGGTTATGCCTCGGTACGCGCCCGCGGCCACACCGCGCTTTTGGCGGACATTGAAGATAATGTCACCGCCGAAGGTTATGGCATGCTCGATGTCTGGATGAGCCACGGCGATCATGTGATCGAGCTGCCAGCGGGCTTTAAGCTCATGGCCTCGACCGACAACGCACCCATTGCAGGCATGGCCGATGAAACCCGCCGCTTTTATGGCGTGCAATTTCACCCGGAAGTCACTCACACGCGCCAAGGTCATCGAATTTTAGAGCGCTTTGTGCGGCAAATTTGCCAAACCCAAGGCTTGTGGAAACCTGATCACATCATAGAGGACATGCTCACGCGCATTCGCGAACAAGTGGGCACAGATGAGGTCATTTTGGGCTTATCCGGCGGGGTCGATTCCTCGGTGGTGGCCGCGTTGCTGCATAAGGCGATCGGCAATCAGCTCACCTGCATTTTCGTTGATAATGGCTTGTTACGCCTCAATGAAGGCGATCAAGTCATGCAGATGTTTGCCGATCACATGGGGGTGCGTGTGATTCGCGTCGATGCCGAAGCCCGCTTTCTGGCTGCGCTGGCAGGAGAAAATGACCCCGAAGCCAAACGTAAAATTATTGGCCGTGTGTTTGTGGAGATTTTTGAAGAGCAAGCCCGCCTGCGCCAAAACGCGGCATGGCTTGCCCAAGGCACTATTTACCCCGATGTGATTGAGTCGGCGGGCAGTAAAACCGGCAAAGCGCATGTGATTAAATCGCACCATAATGTCGGCGGCTTGCCCGCGCACATGCGGCTTAAATTGCTCGAACCCCTGCGTGAACTCTTCAAAGATGAAGTGCGAAAAATTGGTCTTGAACTCGGCTTGCCAAGCGCCATGGTGCATCGCCATCCCTTCCCGGGTCCCGGTCTTGGCGTGCGCATTTTAGGGGAAGTTAAAAAGCCCTATGCCGATTTGCTGCGCCGTGCGGATGCTATTTTTATTGAAGAGCTGCGTGCGGCCGATTGGTACGACAAAGTCTCGCAAGCATTCGTTGTGTTCTTGCCCGTGAAATCGGTCGGCGTGATGGGCGATGGCCGCAAATACGATTTTGTGGTCGCCCTGCGCGCCGTGGAAACCATCGACTTTATGACCGCGCGTTGGGCGCACTTGCCTTACGAGTTTTTGGAGCGGGTCTCGCTACGGATTGTAAATGAAATCAATGGGATATCCCGCGTGGTGTACGATGTAACCGGCAAACCGCCCGGCACAATTGAGTGGGAGTAATCTGCCCAAACCGCGCGCTAAATTCATCAAGCTATGCCGCAACTTAAACGGGTACGTTGGGTTATTGAGCGGCTCTTGGGTGCACAATCGCCCAACTAAGCTTGAGCGGGGCCACCGGCGATTTTGGCCAGGCAAACGGCTGGGAACCGCTCGCAATGGGCGTGCCGAGCTGGCTTAACGCTGCCGGCTCATCGGTTAAACGCCCTTCCCAAACGCACAGAACGGCTTGGTGTTGCAAAAGCAATGGCGTAATCCAAGGCGAAAACGCGCGATTGGCATCGGTAAAAGTGGCTGGGCGCGGTGAAAGTCGCAAGGCGATTAGCTCAGTTAACCAATGATCGCCCGCAATTATCGACAAAGGCTGCTCGGGTGCATGCGCTTGCCATGCCGTGCGCACATAATCGGCCATCGCTTGATCTGGCCATTGGGTTCGGGCCGGTTTGTGGCTAAACGCAGGTAACACCGTGGCATTCAGGGTGCAAGCCAAGGCCACCACCGCAATAAACCCGGTCATCACGCGCAACAAGCGCGTGCTATGTTGCGCCGAAAGGGGCAATAAATACGCGGCCACGATCAAACCCGACAAATTCCACATGGGTGTGCCCCACATATCGCGCAGTTCAGATTGCGTACCGATGGCACCCAGCACAATCAGCAGGGTGGGACCTAGCCCGATAAACCATAAAAACTGTTGTGATTCAGCGGGGGACGCCTGCCAAGACCAAAACCTTCGTGCCAGTAATCCCGCCAAGGCTAAAATGAGTAGCATCGGTAAGTGATCGAGCAATTGCACAACCAAATACCGCAGCGCCAGTGCGCCATTGCGCCAAAACCCTAGCGTGCCATCGCCCGCTCGATCCAGCGCGTAGGTGAGCGGTAAAAAGTGATGCTGCACCAACCATAGGGCATTGGGCGCAAACACCAGCAGCAAAATCAACCCGCCGACCCAAGGCGCACCCGTAGCCAATTGTTTGCGCTGCACGGGGTGATAGATCAGGTACAAAAACATCACCGCAACCAAGATGACGGTTGAGTATTTGGACAACATGCCGAGCCCCAAAACCAGCCCGGTGAGCGCCCAGTTTTGATAACTTTGATGAGCGGGCTGCGTATCCAGCGCCCGATGAAAAAAATACACCGCCGCCGCCCAAAAGGGCATTTGCGCGATATTGTTATTCCACTCGTTCGTTGGCCAAATAAAGTAATAAACCCCCAGCGTGAGCAAGGTGCCGAGTGCCGCGCGTTCGGTACCGAGCAAGCGTTTGCCGAGCAAAAATACAAACAACAGGGTTATTAAAATGGCGATCTGGCTTAACCCATAAACCCCCGCATCGCCCAACCATCGCCAACTGAATTCAGCCAACCAGGCGGGCAAAAACGGATGTTTGTAATAACCCCATTGCCATTGATGCCCCCAGGCGATTTGTTCGGTGGCATCCAGCGGCAGGCTATGGCCGGTTAGCCAAGGAATCAGTGTCCATAGCAAGGCGTTGATGAGCAATAGGAGTGTAACACGGACAGAAAACGTCCTATGTGGGAGGAGGGGCATCATAACCAACTCTGTTAAAACCAGTTTAAGGTGATCTCGGGGTGCGGCACTTAATGTAAACAGAGTGTAAATACCGAATCATGCAACAGGCTGACATGAATAAATTAATGGTGGTTTTGTGCCGCTTTTTGTTTGAACAACACAATGCAGGCCACAATAAAGAGTACGAGCACAATGGAAGCCGAATATCGGCTTAAACCTAAACCGCCCATATTGGGGCTTTTATCGAGAAAATCGCCCACTAAAGCACCCAATGGTCGGGTTAAAATAAACGCGGTCCAAAAGAGCAAGGTGTGGGAAATTTTGGTGTAAAAATACGCCCACGCCACCATGGCCAGCAAAATACTAAACACCACTGCGCCGCCCGCATAGCCCATGCCGGCGGTATCGGCTGTCCAATCGCCCAAGGCGGTGCCTAAGGTTTGCGAAAACATAATTGTTACCCAATAAAACATTTCGGCTTTTGGTGTACTGATGCTGTTAACAGAAAGCGTGCCGAGCGAGCGGTACCAAATGGCTAACGACCCCATTAACGCTAAAAATAATAGGGTGACGCCGCCCGGATAACCAATCCCCAGCGAGCGGTCGGCAAAATCGGCAAGCGTGGTGCCTACGGTGGTGGTTGCAATAATCGTTGTCCAATATAAAAAAGGATGAAAACCATCCGCTTTAATTTGCACCACAACGGCGGCAATAAAAATAGCGGCAAATACTAAAGTGCCGATGAGATAGCCTAAATTCATCGATATAGATACCGCATCCCCACCGGTTTCGCCTAGGGTGGTCGCTGCGATTTTAATAATCCAAAATAATAAAGTGACTTCAGGTACTTTTGTCAATGTGTGTTGGGTCGCTTGATTCATTTATTATTTCCTAGTCTAGAGGATCGGTGTGATGGTTTCAGTTTGAGATAAGAGCGGTGATAAGGGATTAATCGTTAATAATTGTTCCTAGGGGGTTCGGAGTTATTTTGCTGATTAGTTCTCACCTTCATCTTGGTGATCGTCATGATGTTCATCCCGATGCCGATAGTGCCGTTCACCGCGCCGATCATATTCATTCGGGTAGACATAAACCGGCTGGTCTTCATCATAGCGTCGTGGGGGTGGCGCAATAATGTAAACCGGTGGGCGGGGGGCGGGCTGATAATATGGAGTGTTGTCTTGCGAGCCACCCAAAATTAATGACCAATTAAGCCCATCAGCCTGTGCGACAGCGCTTGAACCGATCGTTAAAACCAACACAGATAAAATACGGCGCATGGGGAACTCCAAGTAAAACACGGGCTAAATCGCGGCTTTAATTAGATATACTCTAGCGAATTTGTTATTCAGGGCGTTAATGGTTTTAGATTACGATTTGGTAACGCTTTAAGCGCCTTTGAATCATTAAGAGTTTGTGCTTGCGTTATCGCATCCGCCTATCCCGTGAGCGCCTGCGCATCGCAAGTTTTTGTTGTGCGCAGCAAAGTGCGGCTTGTAAGTGAAAATTGATGATTTAAATCAATTGGAAGCGATAGCTTGGCTTCTGTAGTTTTTATTAATTATTTTTTTCGTGATATTTTTAGCTATAGTCGCAATTAAGCGATGGGGTGCTCGTCGTTTTCAGTTCTTATTGTTTTTATTTCTTCAAGTGTGTTGAGTTTTTAATGGCAGAAAATGCGTTAACCGAGCATAAGTTTATGCCCGGCAATCAGTGTGTTGTGTTGGCTTTTTCGGGGCTGCGCAGCACGCATTTAGAGCTGCAGCCTTTGCTCAAGCGGCTGAATTTAGAAGGGTTTTCAGTGTTTGCGCCGCATCTGGCAGGCTATGGTTTTGCACAAAATCCGGCCGTGGGCACTTGGCGGCAATGGGTAGATGAGGCGGTAGCGCATTTTGATGCGTTGGCCCGCCAGTATGCGCAGGTAGTGGTGTGTGGCCTCAGTATGGGCGCGACGCTGGCGCTGGCAGTGGCGGCCGAGCGGGGCGATCAAGTGACTGCTGTGGTGCCCCTGTCGACAACGCTGCATTACGATGGTTGGAATACCCCGTGGTATCGCTTTTTAAGCCCGCTGGGTTACTTTACGCCGTTGCGTCACCGTATGCTGATTCGAGAGTCGGCGCCTTTTGGTTTGAAGGATGAACGGTTGCGCGCGTGGATTGAGCGCCAAGTTGCGGCCGCACCCATCACGGCGGTAGGCGCTTCGGCCTTATCTCTACCGGCTTTACATGAGGCCGCCCGCTTGATGCGCCACACCCGTCGTGCTTTGCCTCGGGTGACTGCGCCGGTGCAATTGGTGCACGCAACGCAGGATGATATTGCCCATATCCGCAGTGCGCACACGGTTCAGATTAAAGTTAGCAGCCGAGATGTGCGTTTACTTAAACTTTATAATAGTTACCACATGGTAACATTGGATCTAGAAAAGATTGCTGTTGCTAATATGGTGGTTGAGTTCTTACGTTTTTATTGTTTAACCCAAGATTCTGTGTGTTCTGAATCGAATACTGATGGTGTATTTCATGAGTGATATCGAAGCGCAACTCTACCAGTTGTTAATCAAGGAACTACCCACCGCGCCCGAAGGGTTGACCCGTGAAAGCACACTGGAATCCATTGGCATGGATTCACTATCCACCATCGAGTTTATGTTCCAGATTGAAGATCATTTTGGTATACGGTTCGATCAAACCGGCACGCCGCCTAAAACCTTGGGCGATGTTTTTGATGAGGTTCACGCGAAGCTTGAACATGCCTGAAATGCATCGGGTTGTTGTCACTGGTTTTGGCGCGATTACGGCGGTGGGTACTTGGCCTGGCACGTTGTTTGAGCAGGTATGCGCGGGACATTCTGGGATTCGTCCGCTTGAACATCAATGCCCGATGCCACCGATTACGATGGCAGCGGTGATTGAATCGGGCATTGATAATGACCCCAAAACGGCAGCCCATGATCGCGCTACGCAGCTGGCGCTTACGGCGGCGCGTTTGGCGTTGGCCGAGGCGGGGCTGCTGGATGATGCGGCCTTGCGCACAGAGATTGGCGTTTATGTGGGCACCGGTGCGGGGCCTTCGAACACGATGGATCAAAGTTATCGAAGGTTATATGCCGAGCAGCGCGATCGCGTCGCGCCGATGACCTTACCACGCAGCATTCATAATGCGCCGGCTTCTGAGGTGGCGATTCGTTTTGGTTTGCATGGCACAAACAACACCTATTCGATTGCTTGCGCCTCATCTGCCGCGGCGATTGGCGAAGCGATGCGGGCGATTCGTCATGGCTATAGCCGCCGGATTTTAGCCGGTGGCACCGAATCTTTGCTCACGTTTGGCGTGTTGCATGCGTGGCATGCTTTGCGTGCTCATGCGGCACCCGCTGAGCCTATTTCTGCCTCCTGCCGTCCTTTTTCAGCCGATCGGGATGGTTTGGTGATGGGCGAGGGCAGCGGTTTTTTGATACTTGAGAGTTTGGAATCTGCAAAAGCGCGCGGCGCGCCAATCTGGGCTGAGTTGGTGGGTTATGGTGCCAGTTGCGATGCCACGCATATCACTCATCCTGATGCGGCTGGCCAAATAGTGGCCATCAAGATGGCGCTGAGTGAGGCGGGGCTAAATCCTTTCGATATTGATTATGTGAATGCCCATGGCACCGGGACGCCGGCGGGCGATGCGGTTGAGGCGGCGAGTTTATCGGCCGTATTTGGATCGCATCTGGCCAAGCTGCCGGTCAGCTCAACCAAGGCAGTGCATGGCCATTTGATGGGAGCCGGCGGCGCGGTTGAGCTTATTTTAAGCTTGGCTGCACTCAACCAAGGTGTCATTCCGCCCACGGCCAATTGCCGCGTGCCTGATCTCGCTTTGGGTCTTGATATGGTGCCCGAAGGTGCCCGATCGGCGCACTTAAACACCGTCATGTCGAGCTCTTTTGCTTTTGGTGGAAGCAATGCCGTGTTGATTGCCCAACGGTTGAAGGTTAATTAATTGATGCGCATGGATGATCAATCTCCTTTATTGGATGTGCCCGTGCCGCTGGATCAAATGGCGGTGCTTTCTATCGATTGGTATTTTGACCCGGAAATTTACGAGCAAGAATTAAGCAAGCTGTTTGGTCGTGGCTTGCAGTATGTCGGCCACGAGCTCATGGTGCCTTTGGTGGGCGATTTTAAAACCTTGGAGCGGTTTAATCACGCGCAGATGCTGGTCAGGCAGGCGGATGGGCGCATTAATTTGGTGAGCAATATTTGCCGGCACAGGCAAGCTCTGATGTTGGAGGGGGCGGGCGCGCTGCCAAATCAGCGCATTTCTTGCCCGCTGCACCGCTGGGCTTATGATACCGACGGCCGCTTGCTGATTGCACCGCAATTCCCTCAAAACCCGTGTTTACACCTAGCTTCAACGCCGTTATTTAATTGGCGCGGATTGCTGTTTTCCGGTGATGCCACGGATGCAGCGCTCAATGATGATATTCCCTTGGCGCATTATTTCGATTTTAGCGACTACGCGCTTGATCGAGTAGAGTCTGTCGATTATTCCTTTAATTGGAAAACGTTTATTGAGGTGTATTTAGAGGATTACCATGTGGGTGTGATTCACCCAGGGTTAAAAAAATTTGTTTCGTGTCAAAATTTGGAATGGACTTATGGCGCGCGCTGGTCCATGCAAACGGTGGGTTTAAATCCGCAGTGGGGTAATTCGCGCTCAGAGGCTTATCAATTATGGCAGGCAGAACTTAACAACAGACATGGCAGAACCTCGGATGCTTATCCATTCGGCGCTATTTGGTTTACCTATTACCCAGGCTTGATGATTGAGTGGTATCCCGATGTTTTGGTGATTTCAACCATTCAGCCCACGGGTATTGAGCAGTGTCGTAACATCGTTGAGTATTATTATCCGGCAGATATCGTAGCGCACCAGCGCGGCTTAATCGCCGCGCAACAAAATGCGTACCGAGAAACTGCGGTTGAAGATGAAGTGATTTGTATCAAAATGCAGCATGGTCGCCGCGCGCTTTATCAGTCGGGTCAAAATCAAGTTGGCCCCTATCAAATCCCCCTTGAAGAGGGCATGCAGCATTTTCATCAATTCTTGCGTCAATATATCAAAGCAAGTGGCGATTAAGCGCACCGCCTGAATGTTTGGGTGCCGGCTTATTCTGCCGCATTAAGCAGACGCTGCTTGCGCTCGTCTTCCTCCGCTTTTGCAGCTTGAATCACGCGGAGCACGGTATCGACATCGGCATCCGCGGTATTCTCCTCAAAGTGCCCCGTGAGTTCGATGCCAGGGTGTAGCGCGCCCTGTTCATATAGTGCCCATATCTCTTGGGCATAGCGGGTACTCATCAACTGAGGCGCGTAGCGGCTGTAATAGGCGGTAATGCGGACAACATCCCGCGCCAGCATCCACTGCGCGTTGTTGTTTGCACTCGCATCCACCGCTTGCGGCAGGTCGATAATTACAGGCCCTGTTTGATCGACCAATACGTTGAATTCAGACAAATCCCCATGCACGAGCCCAACGCACAACATACGCACCACCGATTGCATCAGCACCGCATGGTCACGCAGTGCTTGCGCCTCAGACAGCATCACATCATTCAAACGCGGTGCCACTTGGCCATCCTCACCGGTGATAAGCTCCATCAGCAGCACACCATCAAAGCAGCCATAGGGTCTAGGCACCCGCACTCCGGCATCGGCCAAAGCATATAGCGCGTTAACCTCGGCATTCTGCCAAGCCGCTTCTTGTTGATCGCGCCCGAATCGAGTGCCTTTTTCCATCGCTCGGGCCTGACGACTATTGCGCACCTTGCGCCCTTCTTGATAATGAACCGCTTGCTTAAAGCTGCGTTTGTCTGCTTCTTTGTATACCTTGGCGCAGCGAATCTCCTCGCCGCAGCGCACAATATACACCGCCGCCTCTTTGCCGCTCATGAGCGGGGCAATGACCTCATCAACAAGACCGTCATCAACCAGCGGCTGGATTCTTTTCGGGATTTTCATAAGCGTACCCTAGCACGACACAGGCTGCTAGGGCTGGTTTGTGGCTTTAATATGTCGGATGAATTGATCAGGCGGCTCATAGCCCACCACTTGTTCGGCTTTTTGCTCTTCACCCTTTTGGTTGAAAAACACAATAGTTGGCGGGCCTAATACGCCAAAACGTTGATATAAAAGCTTATCCTCGGCGTTATTTTCAGTCACATTCGCCTGCAATAAAACAAAGGGTTTGAGTGCCGCAATAATCGAAGGATCACTAAACGTGTTGTGCTCCATCTCCTTGCAGGAAACACACCAGTCGGCATAAAAATCAAACATCACGGGTTTGCCTGCCGCTTTTGCATTGGCTAGTTCTTGGTTCAACTCATTTAGGCTTTTAACTTGCTTAAAGCTCAATTTCTGTGCTGAAACAGGGCTTGAACCCCCAAGCGACAAGCCCGATAAAGGCGTAAATACCGTGCCCTTACCCCCAGCGGCTACACCCACCAAAATTAAGGTGCCCCAAATGAGCAACATGATGCCGACGCTTTTCCACAATTTTAACCAACCCGAGTGGGGCTCTTTTAGTGGATCGGTAGCGTTCAAATAAACGGCAGAGCCAATCAATAATAGCCCCCAGAGCAATTGTGACACTGAGCTTGGGATGATGCGCTCAAGCATCCATAGGGCAACGCCGAGCATCAGCACACCAAAGACAAATTTCACCGCATCCATCCACGCGCCGGCTTTGGGTAAAAACTTGCCACCCAAGGTGCCGACAATAATCAAGGGAATGCCCATGCCAATGCTCATGGCAAATAAAGCCACCCCTCCGAGAATGGCATCCCCGGTTTGGCCGATGTAAATGAGCGCGCCCGCCAATGGTGGCGCCATGCAGGGGCCCACAATCAGCGCCGAAAGCAGACCCATAATGGCGACCCCAACGAGCGTGCCGCCTTGCTGATTGTTTTGTACCTGCATGATTTTGGACTGAAGGGCGGAGGGGAGTTGTAACTCAAAAAACCCAAACATCGAAAATGCAAGCGCCACAAAAATCGCGGCGAACGCGCCCAATATCCATGGGTTTTGGAATGCAGCTTGCAAGTTTGACCCAAATAACCCAGCCAGTACGCCAGCGAGGGTATAAGTGATAGCCATCGCCAACACATAAACCAGTGAAAGAATGAATGCCTTGCGCGTTGTGATTTTATCGCCCTGACCCGCAATAATGCCGGCTAAGATGGGAATCATGGGGAACACGCAGGGGGTGAAGGCCAGTAAAAGCCCGATGATCAAAAAGCCCAAGATAATGGTCCAAATGCTCCCTGTTTTAAGTTGTTGAGTGATGGCATCGGTTTGGCTTATTTGTGCCGGGGCTTGAACTGATGGTGCTGAGGTTTTTTCTGAGGCGGGTGATGCGGCAAGCGCAGGAAAATCAATAACTCGCTTTAATTCCGCTTTTGGTGCTTGGCCTAAAGGTTCGATCGTGCCGCTTGAGAAATTAACCCGCCAGGCTTGCTCCATTGGGGGGTAGCATAGGCCAATATCGGCGCAACCTTGGAACTCGACCACAACGACAGCGCTTGGCGCACCGGCTGGGTTGATGTTGAGTTTTACATCCAAGTTGTTATAAAACACCGCTGTTTTACCCAAGCTTGGATCATCGACAACCGTGCCTGTGCCAATATCTGCCCCTGAAATTGTGGCCGTTGTGTCGACAAGGCCGACCTTCACGCGATCACGATAGAGGTGATAATCTTTGGCAATATCCCAATGCACTATAACTATATGATTTTGCAGAGCCAATGAGGGGCGGAAGGCTTGTTCTGGCTCTAACGGCTCAGTTGAGCCACTGCCCCCTAAATTTGCCAATGCGCTGAGGGAATTAGGGGCAGCGGTAGGGGCTTGCTTGCTGGCCTGCGGTGGGCTTGAGGTAAGCGCAGGCGTGTTTATTTCAATGATTTGCTTTTGCGGGGGGTAGCAAACGCCCATAGTGTCTGAGCAGCCTTGATATTTAACCGTGATTTTTTCACTACCCGCTTGGCTCAATAAAATCGGATAATTCACTTGGAAATTTTTCTTATAAACGACCATTTTGCCGAAATAGGGATCGTTATCAATTTCCCCCTCCGGAAATGCCGGGGTGCCAAGCTTGAACAGGGGCGACTCTGGCGTCACCTCGATTCGATCACGGTACAGGTGATAACCCGAAGCCACCTTAAACGACAAACTAAGCTCAGAATTTTGAATACTACCGGTGGCCTGAAAAGCTTCTTCAGGGCTGAGTAAATCAGCGCTATGCGCCGTACTGCTGAACTGCGAAAATAGGACGAAAAGAATCCAAACCAGCGGGTTTTTAATTAATTTGAACATGGCCATAGGGTGCCGGGCGCCTTTATTTGGGTTAATTAAACGATACTTTGGGGTTCGACCCCATCTTAACGAGAGAATTCAACAAAAAAATTAAGATTCCTTTGGGGCTGAATCAAACATAACCAAATGTTCATTCGTCCATTGATTGAAATCATCGGCGATCATCACCACTATCAATAACAGGTTATGCAAGCAATCGTTAGTATGCAAATAAATTTGCCAACTTGCACGACGCACCCAATGAAGGTTATTTATCATGAATCCCGTTTCGTTTATCGCGCTGCTCCCTGTTATAGAAATTGTTTTGCTGATTGCTATGGGCGCAGTCTTTGGTTTCTGGTTTACGGTGATATGGATTGTGGCTACGGCTGCGCTGGGGATAATTTTGCTGCGGGTTACCCGGCTGAATGTTCGCTCGATGCAATCAATGCGGTCGGGGCATTCGTTGGATTCTGCTGATCCGATCGGGATATTCGCAACTTGGGTGGGCGCGATTTTATTAATTTTACCCGGCCCATTAACCGATGTGATCGGGTTGATTCTGGTGGTTCCTTGGCTGCGAAAGCTGACATTCGGTCTTTGGATTGCCAAAAATATTCATCGGGTGGTCATGCGCCAAAAAACCACGAACCGCGTGTACGAAGCTGAGGTAGTGACGCCCTCTTCATCTCACCCATCCGCCCATCGGGTGATTGATGTTCGCCAAGATGATTCAAAAGATCAAAAGATTTCTTAAGGGTCTAAAGAACCGCGCGGGCATTTTGCTGAATAGCTAGTGGTTAACGCTTAAGGCTTTGCCGAGTAGTCAGCCATTTGCATTTATATCGGCATCAACAATTGCATCCAAAAAAAACCCCCCGATAGCGGGGGGCGTCTTTCAGTTAAGAGAACTTACTGAGTATCTTTCTTTTGAACTTTACCGACGCTCACGTCGCCGATGGCGGCTGCTTTCTCAACCACAAATTCAGTGCCTTTGTAGCAATCTTTCATGCAACGGGTGTTATCCGTATCCGGGCCAGAGTTTGTAACATACAACGGTTCAGCCGGCATTTTAATCTTAGGCAGGGATGTTTTGTCGCAAACAAAATCATCACCCACACCAGGAATGCTGGCTAAGTTCATCACATAGCAGGTCACAGAATACGCTTCATCGGCTGTCAATGTGCCGGGTGCATAGAATGGCATGTGGCGATGAATCATATCCATCAACGTGGGCGCATTGCCCCAGTTGTTGTTTAGACCGCGGTTACTCACCGCATCAACGCCGGCTTTTGCAGAGGCCTCAAACTGATCGACAGGGTCGCCAACCATTTTGGGGTAGCCGTGGGCACCCTCACCGAAGTCACCATGACACATGGCGCACTGTGCGCTATAAATTTTCTCGCCAGCGCTCACCGTGCCACTGCCGTCGGGCAGGTTGGTACCGTCGTAGAAGTAGCTAATGTTCCACGGCTTAATTGCCGCGTCGGTGATGTTCATGCCAATGCCAGCAACTTTAGGCGCAGATTTATCTGCACTTGTGTCAAAAGCGAAGGCACTATTGCTCAGTGTTAACGCCACCGCAGCGGCAGCAAGCCCTAAACCCCAGTTAGACATTTTCGATTTGGACATTCTTCACCTCGCCGGTCTTCTCAATCTTCCAGACCTGAATAGAATTCTTGTGATAAATACTGTTGAAGCCACGGACTTCGCGCAGTTGTTTCAAAGTGGGCTGTACGTAGCCAGTTTCATCGGTTGCACGGCTCATGATCAAATGCTCACTACCATCCCATTGGAACGGCAAGGTGAACTTGGTTAAGCATTTGCTTAATACAGGCTCAACCAGATTGGCTTCAGTCCAGTTTTTCCCGCCATCAATGGATACGTCAACGTGTTTAATTTTGCCATAGCCAGACCAAGCAATACCCCGAATTTCATAAGTGCCTTTGCCGTTCATTTTGAAATCTGGGCAGGGCGAGGTAATTACCGAGTTGGCTTCATTGACTAAATTATATTGACGAATCATGCCGTTAGGTAAGACTTCAATGTAATGTTTAGTTTCTTGATAGGTAACCAGTGGTTTATCAACAAACATCAAGCGGCGCAAATATTTGGTCGAAACGTTGGCTTCAAAGCCGGGCACAAATAAGCGAATGGGATAACCATTTTCTGGGCGCAGCGCTTCACCATTCATGGCGTAGCAAACCATCGCATCGCGATAATGGCTGGTGTACAGCGCGGGGATTGGTTTGCCGTGCTGGTCGTGCGCGCCTTCCATGGGGATGGAGCGTTGCAGGGCTGAACCATCGGTGCCTTCGCCATAAAACCAAGTGGCTTTAGGATCAACGCCGACCATTTCCATCAGGGTAGTTAACTTGACACCGGTCCATTCCGAGCAGCTCATCATGCCGTGGGTGAACTGCAGTGAATCCATTTGTACGCCACGCCATTCCATCGCGCCGTTTGCGGGGCATTCAAGGAAGTGAATGGCGGTGTGTGATGGCATACGCTTGAGATCATCAACGGTGAAGATCATGGGCTGTTTGACCATGCCATGCACAACCAAGCGATGCTTCTCGGGGTCTACATCAACCGCACCCGCATGGTAACGCTCAAAGTGCAGACCGTTCGGGGTAATAATCCCATGAAGGTCTTGCCAAGGCGTAAAGCTGATCGATGCAATGGTGTCTGCTGTCAACCAGCCGACATTACGCCGAACAACACCTGCTTCATATTTTGAAGGCAGGCCATAAGGCACTGAAACAACACCGCGACCCAACATGTGGCGTGTGGGTTCGTTTTTCAGTGGGGTAGTCCACGTGTTTAAGCCGTCGGCAGCGTTCGCTGATGTGGTCGCGGCGATGGCTGCGCCACCGGCTGCTAAGGCAACACTCTTGCGCAGGAATTTACGACGATCACTCGACGCAACGCCTGCTTTGTTCGCACCCTCGGGTACGGGGTTAATCATATTTTCTGACATTGCTCACTCCTGCACTGTAGGCAATTGCAAGGATCTTGACGATCCGCCCGGCATGTACATCATTCTCCGACAACGATGTACAGCACGCTGTTTTTAACGTTAAGCGATTTATGCTTTCAACGAGACCCGGCATTCTTCATGGTTCTAAGCGATTGGTCAATCAATCTGTATTGATTTACGATCACAAAATTAAATCACGTGAATTCCAGTCAATAAAATCTACATCAGATAGTTCTAATATTCAATCTGTGCGGGTCTTGAGTGTTTCTATGGGGTATTAGAAATTTCGGTTTTTTTAATGCCGTTGAGGGCATCTGCTCGGGTTAAGCCTGTCATAATCGCTGGCATTATGTAGGATGGGTTGATTTCACATGATGAAAATTTCTGTTCAAGCCGCTGATTTCGATGTGACCGAGGTGCTGGCGGAATTGCGGGCTCGGTGCGCCCAGGTTGGCGCGGTGGCGTGTTTTTTGGGTACGGTTCGTGATATGAACGAATCGCGCGATGTGGCGGTATTAACCTTGGAGCATTACCCCGGGATGACCGAACGTGCCTTGGCGCGTGTGGCGCAAGAGGCGCAAACGCGTTTTCCTATCGCGGGCGTCACGATTATTCATCGGGTGGGTGCTTTGTATCCAACGGATCAAATTGTTCTGGTTGCAGTCGCCAGTGCTCATCGGCATGACGCGCTCAATGCGTGTACGTTTATGATGGATTATTTAAAAACGCACGCGCCTTTTTGGAAAAAAGAAACCGATTCGGATGGGGTGGCTTGTTGGGTTGATGCACGAGAAAGCGATGCGGCGGCGCGTGCGCGTTGGTTTGCCGATTTTGATTCACCCGATTCGTTGGCAGCAAGCGCTGTATAAAAAATTGAGGATGTGCTTTTGGATACGATCGAGAGCGCTCAGCGCCGCTTAATTCAATGTTTACCACGCATCGATGAAACGGAGTTTGTTTCGTTGGATGATGCGTTGGGGCGGTATCTTGCCCGAGCGGTTCAATCGCAGCACGATGTGCCGCCCTGTGCGGTGAGTTTATTTGATGGGTACGCCTTGGTGGCGCCGACGCCCCGTGCGCAAGTGCTTATGGTAGCCGGGATAACTTACGCGGGCGACGCGCCGCAATCGTTGCCCTCATCTGATGTGGCTTGGCGCATATTTACCGGCGCGGCGTTACCGATGGGGAGCAATGCCGTGATCGCGCAGGAGTCGGTGACGATTCAAGCCGACGGCGCGATTGTGCTTAACGAGACCATCAGCGTGGGTGCGGGCGTTCGGCGGCAGGGCGCCGATACGCAGATCGGGCAGTGCGTTTTGTCGGCGGGCACCCGGCTAGATGCCGCGCATCTGGGGCTTTTGGCCTCGGTGGGCATTGCCACGGTTGAGGTGGTTCGTTTGCCGCGCGTAGCGCTATTTTCAACTGGCGATGAGCTGGTTGCGCCGGGCAATGCGTTACTACCGGGTAAAATATTCAACGCTAATCACGCCCTTTTGCGGGCAGCAATGGTGCGGTTGTCGATTGATGTTTTGGATTTAGGCGTATTACCCGATGAGCCAAAGGCCATTAAAGAAGCTTTGCTGCGCGGTGCGGCACAGGCCGATTTGGTTTTAACTTCCGGCGGCGTTTCTGTGGGCGATGCCGATCTTGTGCGCCAAGTGGTGGCCGAGATCGGCGGCATCGACACCTGGCGGGTTTTCCTTAAACCCGGAAAGCCTTTGGCCTTTGGCCGCATCGGCACGACGCCGTTTATTGGTTTGCCGGGCAACCCGGTTTCGACGTTCGTGACGTTTTTTTTGTTTGTGCGTCCCGCGTTGCGCCATATGGTGGGTGCAGACCCTGACATTGATCGCCCGGCGTTGCGTTTGTCTTTGGCGCAGCCATGGGCAGGAGGTGATCGCCCTGAATTTGTTCGCGTCAAAAGAACGCGCTCAATCGCCGGGTATGCTGAGCTTTTGGTATTTTCTGACCAAAATTCGGGTCTGTTAAGTTCCATTGCTTGGGCTGACGGCGTGGCGTTGATACCGGCCGATTGTGCTCTGGCTGCAGGTGATTTTGTTGATTATTTCCCGTTTGAAGGATGGTATTTGTGACTGAGTTTCAATTAACGCACCTTGATGAAACCGGTGCCGCTCGAATGGTCGATGTGGGGGCGAAACCCCACACCGAGCGGGTGGCTTTAGCGGAGTCTTTTATTCGCATGCAGCCGCAAACCTTAACGATGATTCTTGCGGGGGGGCATAAAAAAGGCGATGTATTGGCCGTGGCGCGCGTAGCGGGAATTATGGCCGCCAAAAAAACCTGGGATTTAATTCCCATGTGCCATCCATTGTTGCTGACTAAAGTCGCGGTAACGCTCACACCCGATGAAGGGCAATGCGGCATTCATATCTTGGCCGAATGCCGTTTAGCCGGGCAAACCGGGGTGGAAATGGAAGCCTTGACCGCCGCCTCGATAGCGGCGCTCACGATCTATGATATGTGCAAGGCGGTTGATCGTGGCATGGTGATTGAATTTACCCGATTGCTCGAAAAACATGGCGGCAAAACCGGTTCTTGGGTTCGGTGAGTTTGACCTTTGACCCGCTCAATAAGTTTTTTTGACTATAGCGCTTGCAATTTGTTTTTTATGTCGCTATCGTTATATCCACTGATACCTAGCGACTCCTGCACGGTTTTGCTTTCAGAGGAAAACTAAAAGGAACTCCGACCTCCTTGTGTTTTCATGTGCCAAAGGCTAGCTTAGCTGCTGCTTGGCATGACTCTGAAATAATTTTTACAAACAGATCAACGCACTCGTTGGGCTGTTTTTCTTAGGTTGAAGTATGTCAAATTTGTTAGATCCCTTTGGGCGGTCAATTGATTATCTGCGGCTTTCAGTCACGGATCGATGTGACTTGCGCTGCTTTTATTGCATGCCTGAGGGTTTCAACGATTTTGAGGTGCCAGAACACTGGTTGTCTTTCGATGAAATCGAGCGCTTGATCGGTGTTATGGCTGAAATGGGTTTGCGTCGGGTGCGAATTACCGGTGGCGAACCGCTGGTGCGTCAAGGTGTTGATGAAATTGTCCGGCGAATCGATGCCTTGCCGGGCATCCGAGATATTGCGCTTTCCACCAACGCGACCCGATTGGCCAAAATGGCTGCGCCCCTCAAAGCGGCGGGCGTGGATCGGGTTAATGTGAGCTTAGATACCTTGGATGCCGATCGCTTCAAGCAAATTACCCAAGGCAAGCTCAGCAAGGTGCTCGATGGCTTAATGGCGGCCAAAGCAGCCGGCATCGCACCGATCAAAATCAATATGGTTGTGATGAAAGGCGTTAACGAGGACGACGTTGAACCTTTGCTTGAGTTTTGTATTGAGCATGGGTTTGTGTTGCGTATGATTGAAACCATGCCTATGGGCGACACAGGGCGCAATGCCATTGATCATTACATTAGCCTGCAAACCATTAAGCGGCGTTTAGCCGAGCGTTATCCGCTGATTCCGGTCATTAATCCGGTTGATGGCGCGGGGCCGGCACGCTATTTACAGGTGGCGGGCACGGAGACTCAAATCGGTTTTATCACCCCAATGTCAGAGCACTTTTGTGGCACCTGCAATCGGGTGCGGTTGGCGGTCGATGGCACCATGTATATGTGTTTGGGGCAAGAGCACAATTTCTCATTTCGCCCCTTGCTGCGCCGGGGTATTCCGGATGATGAGCTCAAAGCGGCCATCATTTCAGCGATTGGTTTGAAGCCCGAGCGGCACGAGTTTCAAGATAAACCGGAAAAAGTCATCCGGTTTATGTCGATGACCGGCGGTTAGCGATCAACGCGGGGCATTTTTTTAGCTAAGTTTTCGCCATTAATTAAACAGTCCCCCACTGCAATGCCGGCGCGCCAGTTGCCGGCCAAGTGCAGGTTAGAGAAGTGCGCCACCCGAGCATCTATCTTTTCGATCAGCGATAAGTGTCCAAGTTCATATTGCGGTATGGCGCGCGGCCAGGGTTGAATGCGCAGAAACTCAGGTTGCCCTTGGATGCCCAGAAGGGGCGACAAGTCGCGCAATACACGCATAAGAATTTCATCATCGGTTCCCTCGGCGGCTTGGGGCTTTTGCCGCCCGCCGATAAAGGCGGTGAGCATGACTTTGCCCTGCGGCGTTCGGTCGGGAAATAAGGTGGATGAAAATAATACCCCAAGCGTTTGTTTATGTTCTTTTGAGGGAATCAGTAAACCAAAACCATCTAAGGGGTGGGCGACTTTATCTCGATCAAATCCCATCACGACCGAGGCCACGGGGGGGTATTCGATTTGGTTTAAGTGTTCAGCCAAGGGCGCATCAATCGGTGCAAGCAAACGTGCTGCTACGGCCGCAGGCACGGTGAGAATGAGATTTTTACAACTGAACTGTTCACCTTGTTCCGTGTGAATTTGCCAAGTTTGATCTGCGTTTGGGGTGATGCGGGTGCTTTGACTTTGCAGGCGAATTTCACCACAGCCTGAAGCGGTGATTGCTTGGGCGAGAGCATCGGTGAGTGTTTGTAACCCGCGTTTGAAGCTTAATAATTTGCCCTTGGCAGGTTGCGTTATGGGCGCCGGATTTGCCTTAGCCGCCTTCATTCGCGCGATGCCGCCTCGAATAAGTGAGCCATTTTCTTGTTCCATGGCGTAAATTTTTGGTATGGCCGCTTGAACCGATAGAAGCTTGGGATCGCCCGCATAAACACCAGAGACGAAGGGATCGACCGCCCAATCCAAAAACCCCGTGCCAAGGCGCCGGCGAACAAATTCGGCGATGGATTCTTCTGTTTTGGCCGGTTTAATCCAAGGTTCCCGCGCGAGGTGGAATAAATCACCTAAATTAAAGAGTGGGGTTGTAAGTAATTCCAGCGGATTTGTGGGCAAGGCAACCGGGTGTCCGTTTTTGGCGACGAACCTTTTTTTGGCGACGGGATTGGCTTCAATAATTTCGGCACTTAAATCCAGATCGCTAAGTAATTGAGCCAACGCTTGGGTTTGCATGAGGCTATTGGGGCCGAGCTCTCGTAACCATTGCGCTTCCATGACGCTGCCCACAGCGCCCCCCACGCGCGCCTCAGCCTCTAAAATAATGACGTGCTCGCCTTGTTTGGTGAGATGGTACCCTGCCGACAGGCCGGTTATGCCCGCGCCAATAATAAGAGTGTCTACGCTTGTGCGTGGGGCGTTGGAATTCATGCGGTTCACATCCTATAACAATAGCGGTGCTTTGATTGGGTGGGTTGGTTTTGGGGGCTGCGATTTATTTTTAATTGAACCAATTTAGTATATCGCGGCGAGCTGCCAAGATAACGTCAGATTAAAATTTTTGATAGGGAGTTTGAAATGCAAGTGAAGCAGCCATCCTTAGGCGCGAAAAAAATTATGCTTCTGGGCGGCACCGGTTTTGTGGGTCGTGCCTTGGCGGGCGCATTAAGCCGGGCGGGGTTTTCGGTCACGATTCCAAGCCGGCACGTTCATCGGCACCGAGATTTGGCGTTGCACCCGGGTATCCAATTGATCGATATGGGGCAAGCCGCCTCTGATATGGCTACTTTGCGCGTCCCGCCCTCTTGGGCTGAATTGATGAAAGATCATTCTGTGTTGATTAACCTGGTGGGCATTCTCAATGAGCCGAAACATAACGGGCTCGGGTTTGAGCAGGCGCATGTGGCCTTCACGCAAACGGCACTGAAGGCAGCGAGCGAAGCCGGTGTGCCACGCTATCTTCATATGAGTGCCTTGGGTGCTGATGCGGTTAAAGGGTCGAGTTTCTATCTGCGAAGCAAAGGCCGCGCTGAAGATTGGGCGCATGAGTTTGGCACGCAAAATAGCATTGCCGTGACTAGCTTTCGCCCCTCGGTGATTTTTGGGTCGCACGATTCATTTCTTAATCGTTTTGTGCAATTAGCCGCCCTGATGCCGGGCGTATTTCCGCTGGCCTGTGCTGACGCGCTTTTTGCGCCCGTGTTTGTGGGCGATGTGGTGGTGCAATTCATGTCGGCACTGGATAACCCAGCCTTTATTGGGCAACGCATTGAACTCTGCGGGCCCGTGGATTACCGATTGCGTGATTTGGTGGCGTATGCTGCAAAAACCGCAGGCCACCCGAGATTGATTTTGGGATTGCCCAATTGGGCATCCGTTCTGCAGGCGCGATTGTTAGAGTTTGCGCCGGGCAAGCCGTTTACCCGAGATAATTACGCTTCGCTGCAAACGCCCAGCGTGTGCACAGCAGGCTGCCCACGTCAGCCAACACGGCTTGAAACCATCGCCCCGCACTATTTGCAAAAGAGTGCGCACCGCAGTGCGAATTGAGCGAGAGTGGTATGATGCACCCAACAGAGTTTCATTAATTTTTCTTTGGGGGTTTTTGTATGGTTAATGAACCGGCACCTGCGCCGCGTAGTGCAATTAAACATCTTGAAAGCGGGTTTGAGCATTTCCTCTTTGCCAGCCGCTGGTTAATGGCGCCTATTTACTTGGGGCTTGTGGTTGCCATGGGTGTTTTGCTTATGAAGTTTGGCAAAGAGGTTTGGCATTTGCTTAGCCACTTTTCAAGCATGGATGAAGGGCAAATTATTGTCGGCGTTTTAACGCTCGTTGATGTGTCTTTGTTAATGAATTTACTGATTATTATCATGTTTTCTGGCTATGAAAACTTTGTATCCAAAATGGACGATTTGCACAGCCATGCCGATCGCCCCGATTGGATGGGTTCTATTGGTTTTAGCGATCTTAAAATTAAATTGATCGGCTCTATGGTCGCTATTTCAGGGATTGAACTGCTCAAAGCCTTTATGAATGTGGATGTATTGGCTGATCGGCATTTGTACTTTTTGATTGCGATTCATATCACGTTCCTGCTGTCTGGTCTTGTGTTCGCCATTATGGAAAAGTTACAAAGTGGCTCGCACTGAGTTTATCCAGCGCGCCGTGTGCCGGGTTGATTGAGCTCGGCGTACAATAAAACCACCCGCATTTGGGTGGTTTTTTTTGGATTTTTTAATGACGAAGGCTACTGGATGATGACCTCAATGCTCGATAGGTTGCTCGTGCTGCAAAGCTTAGGTTTGGCTTTGGGTATTGGGCTTTTGATCGGCCTTGAGCGTGGCTGGCATGAGCGCGCCGCCGTCGATGGCAGCCGCGTGGCGGGGGTGCGGACATTCGGTTTAATTGGTTTGGCGGGCGGCCTCGTCGGCGTGCTGGCCATCCAATATGGCGGCGTGGTGTTGGCGGCGGGTGTGTTTGCGTTGGGGATTATTTTGGCGGTGAGCTATTGGCTGTCGGCACAGCGCGATCAATCGGTGGGCATTACAACAGAAATTGCCAGCTTTTTGACTTTTACGTTGGGCGTTTTCGCCGTGAGTGGTTATGCGTATGTGGCCGTCGTGGCGGGTGTTATCACTATGATTTTACTGGGGTTAAAGTCGGTACTGCACTCGGGGTTGCAAAAAATATCCGAGCAAGAGCTATTCGCCACATTTAAGTTGCTACTGTTGGCTTTGGTTGTATTACCGATTTTACCGAATGGGGATTTTGGCCCTTGGGGTGGGCTTAATCCGCGGGTGATTGGCTGGATGGTATTGCTGTTGGCGGGCTTATCGTTCGTGGGTTATTTTTTGATGCGCTTACTGGGTTCAAGGCAGGGTTTGCTCGTCACAAGCGTGCTGGGTGGATTGGTTTCCTCCACGGCATTAACCCTAACCCTCGCGCGGTTTAACCGGGATCGCGGGGGTATGATGGACATTCTGGCGGTGGGGATTATGGTGGCCTCAACCATTTTATTTCCGCGGGTTTTAATCGAAGTGGGTTTGGTGAATGCCGATTTACTTTCAGAATTAATGCCCCCGATCATGGCTATGATGATGACCGCATCACTCGGTGCAGTGATTGCTTGGCGCGGGGCTTTATCGCAAGCACCGAACCCTGCAACCCTAACCCCAACCTTAAAAAACCCATTGGAATTGGGCGCAGTATTTCGTTTCTCCTTAATTTTGGTCGTGATTATGGTGCTCGCACAGGGGTTGCAGCACTATTGGGGTGATTTAGGTATTTATGGATTAGCGGCGGTTTCGGGCCTAGCCGATGTGGATGCATTATCTTTATCGCTTTCAAAAATGGTCGGGCAGAGGCAGATTGCCGCCAATGTCGCCACGCAGGCAATTGTGCTGGCCATTTTGGTTAATACCTTAGTTAAAACAGCGCTGGCCTTTTTCATTGGTGGGCGGCTCTTAGGCTGGCGGGTGGCGGTTGTGCTGGTGCCTACGGTGGTGGTGGGTATGGCAGTTGCTCTGCTCATTCGATAAAGCCGCCTTTGGCGTCTAGATAATTCTAAGCCCGACTGTTAGCGAATTTTGCCCAAAAAAAACCTGCCATTTGGCAGGTTTTTGGGGCGCTAGTCTAAATCCCCGCTCACGCAGGTGCGGCGGCGGGGGTGGGTTCAGCGCTTATTTTTCGAGACGATTAATGCCAATGGCACGCATCATGTACTTTTCATACAAGGGCTCTGAGGTGCCTTTTTTCATCTTGCGAATGAAGTATTTTTCAAAGGCAATTTTGGCTAAATGCACCCATTTGCCTGAGGCGAACCAGTTCACGTTGCGGGGCGGAATTTGCGGTAGGGCGATGAAGGCCGCGCCCCGGTCACCGAAGTCAGCGAGGCAGATGGCCTGCCATGTGCCTTTGTGGTTTGGCTCGCCTTGGCCGGTGAGCTCGGCGTGGATGTTGTGCACGATGGCGGTGACCATGGATTCAATCATGTAGCCCGTTTTGGGGGCGCCCACGGGTACGGGTGTTTTTTCAACGGGGGGAATGGCGACGGCAACGCCGGCAGAGAAAATGTTTTTATAGACGGGGTTGCGCTGGAACTCGTCAATTTTAACAAAGCCGCGCGGATTGCACATTTCTTCAACATTCGCGACGCAATCAACGCCTTTAAACGCGGGGAGCATCATGGAATGCTTAAATGGCAGTTCATGCTTATGAATCACCTCGCCATTGCGATCGTATTCATCGACATACATCATGCCATCTTCCACTTTGGTGGTTTTGGCATTGGTAATCCACTTGATGTCGTGTGAGCGCAATTCCGATTCCAGCATGCCGTTGGAATCGCCCACGCCGCCCAAGCCTAAATGCCCAATGTAGGGTTCTGGGGTAACAAAGGTAATGGGGACTTTTTGGCGCAGTTTCTTTTTACGCAACGCGGTGTCCAAAATAAATACATGCTCATAGGCGGGGCCATAGCAACTGGCGCCCGCCATAGCGCCAATCACAACAGGGCCTGGGTTATCGAGCAGTTTTTTGTAATCTTCATAGGCATGTTCCGCGTGATCGACGGTGCACACCGATTGGGTGTAGCCGCCGTGGGGGCCTGAGCCTTCCACTTCAGAGAACATTAGTTTGGCGCCGGTAGTGATGATGAGGTAGTCATAGCTGACCGATTCACCATTGGCCAGTTCGAGGCGATTTTCTTTGGGGTGGATTTTATCAACGCGTTGGCTGATTAAATCAATGCCTTTGCGTTCAAGATAAGGCGCCAGAGGGAACGTAATGTCATCCCGGTTGCGCCAGCCCACAGCAACCCAGGGGTTGGAGGGGATGAACTGAAAATAAGTATCGGCGGTGACGACGGTCACTTTGTGCTCTTTACCCAATTCTTGTCGGACTTCATAAGCGGCTGGCATGCCGCCAATACCCGCGCCGAGAATAACAATATGTGCCATGGTGCTAACTCCTGAGGTGGTGTCTTGACCGTTTGGCCAAGATTGAAGCAAATTCTATTTGGCATCGTTTAAGCCTAAGCGCCAAGGTAGATTTAACCATTGGCGGGATGGGCGCTACGTGCGTTATCGTTATGAGATGCGCATAGCCAAGCAAACGATGTGCGATTCTTGCGCGATTGCCTTTGCTTGGCAAGAAAATTTACCTTAAATTTTCAATACAGACTGTAGATTAATTTTCAATCAGTTGTTTTATCTATTTTTTCAAAAAAATTAAAAGTATTTGAAAAAAATTAACCGCGCCAATGGCCGAGTGTGGCGCGATCAATCGTGAAGATGGCTGCATCTAGGCTAACCAGGCCATCCGCCTCGGTCAGCCAGGTGAGTTTGTGATGGGGAAAGCTTTCATCAATCAGCCGTTTGCCATTGCCCACTTCCACAAACAATCGCCCCTGCGGGCTTAAGTGGCTGCCGGCTGTATCGAGCATGCGCTCAACCAAAGCCATGCCTCGCTGTTCGGCATAGAGCCCGAGCGCGGGCTCAAAGTGATATTCGCGCGGCAAGTCGCCGGCCTCGTCGGGGTCTACATAGGGCGGATTGCTGATGATGAGATCAAAAATTAAGGGCTGGCCGCTGTCATCCACGAGATCGTCGAGTAAATCGGATTGCATCAAGTGCACGCGCTCATCTTGCTGGAAATCTTGCACATTGCGCGCGGCCACACTGAGCGCATCAAATGAGATATCGCTTGCGACCACCCAGGCTGCCGGAAAATGCGCTGCCAAAGCCAGCGCCAAACACCCCGAGCCTGTGCCAATATCTAAGAGCGATTCGGGCGGCTTTTCTGCTGTGAACCAAGGGGAAAATCGCTCTGCGATGAGTGCGGCAAACGGGGAGCGCGGAATGAGCACCCGCTCATCTACGTAATAAGGCTCACCCATAAACCACGCGCGATTGAGTAAATAAGCAGTGGGAATGTGCTCAAGACAGCGCCGCCGAACCAAGCCTAAAACGGCGGTTAATTCACCCGGCGTGAGCTTGGCCTGCCAGTGGGCAGAATCCAAATTCAACGGAAGGCGCAGGCTATCGAGCACAAGCCACACGGCCTCATCCCAATATTGCGTGGTGCCATGGCCTAAAAATACCTGATGCTCATCCATCCGGCTGGCTGCCCAACGGATCACATCAAGCAGGGTGGTTAAGTGCCGTGTATCTTCAATCAGCGGGTACAGAGCAGGGGCGGGGGTTGCGGGCGAATTGGGTATCATGGGCGGTCACAGGGCTTGTGGGTGGGAAGATGCATTTATTGTGGCAGAACTACAGGTATCATATTCAGGTTGACTTCAATTTAACGCTTAAAAAATCATAAGTATTCTCGAATGAATGATCCCTTAAATCAGCCAGTTTCTACCCCAAAGGTTGCGCCCACACTGGGGCAAAGTCTTTGGACTGCCGTGCAATATGCGCTCCCGCATCATGCGATTTCGCGGGTGGTTTTTCGCTTAAGCCGTTGGCAAACCCCATTTACAGCAGCGGTTATCCGCTGGTTTGTGCGTCGCTTCGGGGTTGATTTGAGCGAGGCGCTTGAACCGGATCCCGCCGCTTACGCGAGCTTTAACGCATTTTTTACCCGTGCTTTAAACCCCGATTTGCGCCCCATGCCGACCGATGCGGCTGTTTGGGTTAGCCCTTGTGATGGAAGGGTAAGCCAGCTGGGTGCGATTCAGTCGGGTAATTTATTGCAAGCTAAGGGGCGCGATTACACGGTCACCCAATTATTGGGTGGTTATGTTGCGCTGGCTAAAGAGTTTGAACAGGGTCAGTTCGCGACGATTTATCTTTCACCTAGGGATTATCATCGCATTCACATGCCGTGTGCCGGCACCCTGCGCGAGATGATTCATGTGCCGGGCCGTTTATTTAGCGTATCGCCGGTAACAGCGCAGCAAGTGCCCGAACTTTTCGCGCGCAATGAGCGCCTTGTTTGCGTGTTTGATACCGCGCATGGCCCGCTTGCGCTGGTGTTGGTGGGAGCCATCAACGTGGCTGCGATTGAAACCGTTTGGGCGGGTTTGGTTACCCCGCCTGCCGGCCATGCGATCAGCCGGCGGCAATATGGCGCGGATACGGGGATGGTTATTTCACTCGCCCGTGGTCAAGAAATGGGGCGGTTTAACATGGGCTCTACGGTGGTGATGCTTTTGCCTCATGGGTTTAAGTTTGATGCAACGTGGCAAGCTCAATCACCGATTCGATTGGGCAATGCCTTGGGTATGCCCGCGCAATCAGGCTAATTTATGCGGCATATTTGATGGAAATCCCTCATCATGCCGGTACTGTTTGGTGTACTGCTCAAAACAAGGATGGTGAATCGTGGCGCAAGTTCAAACTATGCAGGCGTTTATTGATCGGCTCCTGTTGCAAGAGCCTTTGGTGGCGGTGGATTTATTGGGCGATGCGTTGGCCGACGCCACTTGGCAAGATATGGATGAGCCGCAAATTAGCGCCACGGTACAGCTGTTGCTGCCCTATTTAAGCCGGTTAGCTGTGCGGCTGCGCAGCAGTTTGCGGCAATCTGGTTTACCTTTGAGTGAATCTGGCCGCGCGCAGTTGGCGGGTTTGCTCAGGCTTTATCGTTATGCGCAGCTGATGCTTAACCTCAAATTAACCACGCTGCATGAGCAAATTGATGATCCCTTGGGCGGCGAGTATCTTGTGCGCACGCATCAAGACCAAGTGGATTGGGCGGTACGCTGCATTCTTGATTGTTATGTCTCCTACGTTGATGTACCCAAATCGCTCTATGTGGATTTGCATCAATTGGTTGATTTAGCCCGCGTAGCGCTGCACGAGCACCACCCTGTGGGTTGGCAGTCGATACACCAGCACTATGTGGCCATTTTAACCTTAGCGATTGTCAATCCCTACGGGCTTGTGCCGGATGAAATGGAAGACATTTTTAATTGTTTAATCCAAACCGGGGGCGCGATCACGCTCGTGCATGGCGAGCCGACCCCAACCAGCCGGTTCATCGATATGAGCGGCAAAATTATGCCGCATATTGCACTTACACCGCGCGCCAGTTTGACGGCAAACGGGGTGTTTCTTGATGTGAGTGGCTTGTATCAGCCAGAGCTCAAGCTGCAGTTATCGCCGGCATGCCAAGCCCATTTAATGCGCTTGTTACAGCGCTTGCAGTTTTATTTTGTTGGCCGCTCAACGCGTGCGCCGCAGGTTGCCTCTGAGATAGCCCGCCCCACCCGCGAGAGCCTGGTGACCTTAGGTTTTTTAAGTGTCCATCATCGCCTAGAGCGATTAAACCGCAGTGATCGCCTGCCCGAAACCGCCATTGCCTTAGCCGGGTTAGATTGGGAGGGGTTAGAGCAACCCATTCGCGCCGGGGTGCAAAGCTTGTCCGGCGCCGGTGAGTTTAAGTTAGATATCGACACCGGGCACGCCAAAACAGATATGGATTGGGCCGAGGGCGCGCACAAAACGGGTAGTTATGCGCTACGTGCCGCAAGCGAACCGGTTGTCAACGAGCCCGGCACTTGGGATGTGGTTAATTTTTCTGCGACGGGATTTCGGTTCCACTGGCGTTTATCCGGCAACAGCCACGCGGCGGTGGATGATTTATTGTTGGTGGAGTTATCCCAAGCGACAACGCCCCCGGCCACGAAAACCGAGCTTGCCATTGGGGTGGTGCGATGGGTGCGCCACATGGATGCTGAGCACAAAACCATCGATATGGGGGTGCAGCGCCTACCCGGGACGGTATTTGCCAGTTACGCGCGGGATTATCGCACCCAAGGTAATCGCTGGAGTAAAAATTGGCCGATAATTGCACAGCTCGACGCGCAAGCACGGTTGACGCGCGTTATTGTCGCCGCCGAGTTGGTGGCTGAAACACAGGAAATTCTCATTATGCAAGAGGAACATGAGGTTCGCGTTCGATTAGGCGCGGTGTGTCAAACAGGACAGGGATTTTTAATTATGGAGGCACAGCGTGTTGATGCGTGATCAAGTCCGAGGACGCCCTTTTTCAATTTTGTATCTTTCCAGCGCGATCAATGATGCTATCGCGTTGCGAAGCGCGCTGCGTAACCAAGGTTTTGGTGCCAATGTGCTGCATGCCGATTCCTTTGAGACGGCCGTAAATCAAGCGCATAAAAATGCGCTTGATGTGGTGCTCATCGATTTTGGCGGCCAAGCGGCAAGCTTTTTGGATGCGCTCATCTCGGAGCCCTCAGCGCGGGCGATTTTTGAATGGATGCCCAAAATTGTCATGGCGGATGTCGATGACGACACCCAAGTTTTACCCTTGTACGAATTGGGTGCGACGGCGGTGGTTGTTCATGAATCGCGTTTGATGCCGGTACTCATTCGTGAAGTGATGGCTGCCATGACAATGCAGGAAAAAATCCTGCTTAAAAAACAATTAGCCGGTTCTGAATTGCGTTGCCAGAAGTTGATTGATGGCTCAAGTGAAGCGGTCGCTTATATTCAAGATGGCCTGCATATTTATGCCAATAAAGCATACCTTGACCTTATGGGCTATGAGCAACTTGATGATTTGATTGATGAACCTTTGCTTGATCGCGCCCTGGGTGATAGTGCAGCACGGCTTAAAAACTTCCTCAAAGAGGAGGAGGGCAGCGAGGAATTCGAGCTTAAAACCGAGGGGGGCGATCACATCAAGGTCATCATTTCCTCATCACAAGCCTCGTTTGATGGTGAAGCCTGCTTGCAGCTCTTTGTGGCACGCAAGCAACAAAGCTCGGTGGAAGTCGAGGAGCAACTTGAGTTCCTAGCGCGGCGCGATTTACTCACCGGGCTATACAACCGCAATTATTTTTTCGATCAGTTGCATGATCGTCTTGAGCTCATTAAACAAAATGAAGCCGAGCAAGGTGCGCTCATGATGCTCGACATCACCAATAGTGCCGCATTAAAGAAAACAATTGGCACGACCGGTGTCGATAGCTTAATTACCGAATTTGGTAAGGAAGTGGAGGCATTGGTGGGTGGTAAAGGCTTGGTGGCACGCCACGGCGCTTATTCATTTTTAGTTTTGATGGGTAAGGCCGATTTAACCCAAGCCGAATCCATGGTGCGCAGCCTGATCGGGTACGCTAAAGATTATATTTTCACCACAGGCACCACCTCAGTCACCGTCAATGTGGCCTTGGGTTATGTTTTACTCGATGCCAGCTCCCCGCCCAATGGCATGGAGCTTGTCGATCGAGCCGAGCGGGCGACCAACAAAGCAGCCGAGCAAGGCGCAAACTTAGCGGAACGCTACAAAATCGATTTAAAAACCGCGAGCGACACCGAGCAAGAGGAAACATGGGCGCGGCGCATCAAAGATGCACTCAAAGAAAACCGGTTTTTCTTGGCGTTTCAGCCGATTGTCTCCTTGCAGGGGCATCGCGATCCCAACCGGTTTGAGGTGTTTTTGCGCATGATCGATGAAGAGGGCAAACCGTTACGCCCCATGGAGTTTTTAGGCCGTGCCGAGCGGGGCGATTTAATGCACTCTATTGATCGCTGGGTTATCTTGAGCGCCATTAAAGAAATCCATGCCGCAACCAAACGCGGTGAGCGGATTAAATTATATCTGCGCATCAGCGAGCAATCTCTGCGTGATGAAGCTTTTGCTCAGTGGTTAGTCAGCCGATTGGCGAGCGTGCGCCTGCCCGAAAATTTATTGGTGATTCAAGTGCGTGCCGATATGGCGGGTTATTTATTAAAGCATCTCGAAAATCTGCGCGATGCGATTGCACCTTTGGGATGCGGTATTTTGATTGATGGTTTTGGTGAGGGCGCTGAGCCCTTCCGTTTGCTCGATCATCTGAAAACGCGTGAAATCAAAATTTCCCGCACCTTGCTCGAAAATTTCAGCCAAGAAACCGCCAACCAAGTGGTGGTAGCCCAAATCTTGAATGAAGCCGCGGGGCGCGATGTGCAAGTCATCGTGCCGAACGTAGAAGACCCGGCCACCTTGCAACTGATTTGGCCGATGGGGGTGGATTTGGTGCAGGGCGACTTTATCCAAAGCCCACGCAACAGCCCCGAATTTGATTTTTCACAATTTTAACCGGCGATCATTGATGACAAAATTTCCCATAAGCTACGATGCGGCCGAACTCGATTGGATCACCATTGATCGGCTGGAATTTGATTGCATCATCGGCATTTACCCCCATGAGCGCGCTGCGGTTCAACCGGTGCAAATCGATTTGCGGTTAGGGGTAAGCCCGGTTGGCGAAGCGGCTCGCGCTGATGATATTGCTGCCACCGTTGATTATCAGCGGGTTTGCGAGGCCAGCATGCAGGTGGCGCAAACAGGGCAGTTTCAGCTGGTTGAAACGCTCGCTTTAATGATTGTTGCCGCTTTATTCGAACAATTTCCCCTCGCGGCGATACACATCAAAGTGAGTAAACCCCTAGCGCTGCCTTATACCCAAGGGGTTGGAATTGAATTATTCCGCCGCGCCCCCGTGGCGGCTCGCACAGATGAGATTGAATGACGACACCGCCCGATTTTTCCCTGCCCATTCCCTCGCTTAAAGATCAAGCAAAAAGCACTGCGTTGATCGGCTATTTGCGCGCGCAGCCTATGGCCGCAAAACTGCCCTTTGCCGATTACATGCAGGCCGTTTTGTATCACCCGCAATGGGGCTACTACGGTAGCGGCCAAGTGCAATTTGGCGCCGGTGGCGATTTTGTCACGGCGCCAGAGCGCTCGCCCTTATTTACCCTAGGTTTGGTTTTCGAATGGCAACAAGCGCAAGCGGCGGGTTTGGGCGATGAGGTGCTTGAGTTAGGCGCCGGCTCTGGGCAGTTAGCGCTTGATTTTTTGCAAGAGACCGAACGGCGGGGCTGCTGCCCTAATCGCTATTTAATTTTGGAAATTAGCCCCGCCTTACGGCTACGCCAGCAACAGCGCTTGCGCGCGGTACTCTCTGAACCGCTATTTGCGCGGCTAGTTTGGCTGGATTCGATGGAGCAGCTTCTACCCAATGCCCCCCGTCAGCCGTGTTTTGCAGGCGGCATGTTGATTGCGAACGAAGTGCTGGATGCCATGCCTATCACGCGTTTTAGCTGGCGGCCAGGGCAATTGGACACCGTACAAGAGCAGCGCGTGGCCTGTGATGGCGCCCGATTTACTTGGGTGAGTACCGAGCCCTCACAAAGACTCCTGCATGCCTTACGTTTTTATGCCGATCAATGGCCGCCAATGAGTTTGCCCGAAGCGCCCGTGTTCGCAGAAATCAATGAAACCTTGGCCGATTGGCTGGCAGCGCTCAATGCTGCGTTGAGCCAAGCGGCTAAGCCCACTTGGGCATATTTTTTTGATTATGGGGGCACTTCAAGCGAAGTGTATCGCCCAGATCGGACAGATGGCACCCTGCGCTGCCACTACCGGCATTTGGCGCATGATGATCCTTTTGTCTACCCAGGGCTGCAAGACATCACCACGTGGGTCGATTTTGAACACACCGCCCGGCTTGCGGCAGCGATAGGGTTTATTGTGGATGGTACGCGCAGCCAAGCGGCTTGGTTGCTGGGTACCGATGTGCCCGATCAATTTACGCGGCTGATGAATCAAGCCGCCGATCGCGCGACCAGCGCCCGCATCGCCCAAGGTTTTAAAGAGCTTGTAATGCCCACCGAAATGGGTGAGCGGTTTCGGGTGCTGCGCTTGCGGGTTGAGCCGGCTTAAGGTTTGCCCCCATCCTTTTATGATGAGCTAGGTTGCTATGAACTTTTTCGATTCCCATTGCCATCTCGATAAGCTTGATCTCGCGCCCTTCGGTGATTCGTTTGATGCGTTTATGGCCGCCGCGTTTGAGGCCGGCGTACAGCGCATGTTGTGTGTGGCGATTCACCCTGATCGCTGGCAGGCCATGGCTGAATTAGTGGCACCCTATGGGGTTGCTTCGGGCAGCCGCCCGCAAGTTTGGCTCTCTTTCGGCCTTCATCCTACAGAAGCGCCGGATTACGCGCTGAATGCCGAGGCGATTGTAGCGTTTGTGCGCACAAGCCCGTTTTGTGAGCGCATTGTGGCCATAGGCGAGACGGGGTTAGATTATTTTCGCAGCAATACCGCCGAGCGCTGGCAGCACGAGCGGTTTCGCGCGCATATTGCCGCCGCTCGAGCGCTTGAAAAACCAGTCATTATTCACACCCGCGCCGCCGCAAAAGACACGATGGACGTGCTCAAATCAGAGCATGCCCGCGATTGCGGCGGGGTGATGCATTGTTTTGTTGAAGATTGGGAAACCGCCAAAAAGGCGCTCGATATCGGTTTTTATCTCTCATTTTCGGGGATTCTCACCTATAAAACCGCCGCAGATTTGCGTGAAACGGCCAAAAAAGCTCCGCTCGATTCGATTTTAATTGAAACGGATGCGCCGTATCTTGCCCCCGTACCGCATCGGGGCAAGCCGAATACGCCGATTTTTGTCAGCCATACTGCGCAAGTGTTGGCGGATCTGCGCGGGGTATCACTTGATGCGATTGCCGAAACCACCACGGCCAACGCTTGCCTCTGGCTGAGTTTATCGTGTTGATTTTATGACGGAATTTGAGCTGATCGCCCGTTATTTTTCTCGCCCCTGCCCGGATGATGCGGTGATACTCGCCGGCGGCGATGATTGCGCGGCTTTGCGTGTGCCGGCCGGCGAAGCGCTGTTGGTGAGTACCGATGTGCTGGTATCCGATCGGCATTTCCCTGCCGCCACAGCGCCTTTTGATGTGGGCTATAAAGCGCTCGCGGTGAATTTATCTGATCTCGCCGCGATGGGCGGCACACCTTTGGGTGTGACGTTGGGACTGGCGCTGCCGTCAGTTGAGCCTGCGTGGTTGCATGATTTCGCTAAAGGGTTTTACACCCTCGCAGCCAAACACCAAGTGTGTTTAGTGGGCGGGGATACCGTTAAAAGCCCGGTTTTATCCCTTTCAATCACCATTTTGGGCAGTGCATTGCCCGCCAAAATGCTGAAACGCAGCGGTGCGGCAGTGGGTGATTTAATTGCGGTAACCGGCACCGTGGGCGATGCGGGTTTTGGCTTACGCGCGGTGTTATCACCAAGCACCATTCCTGCCGCTCTTCGGCAGCATGAAATAAACTATTTGCAAGAGCGGCTGAATCGGCCCACGCCGCGCGTGGCTTGGGGGCAAAAATTGGCGCAGTTTGCCCACGCCGCGCTCGATGTGTCGGATGGGTTGCTGCAAGATTTAACCCATATTTTAAGTGCCAGCAACGTGGGCGCAGACCTCATCTTAAACGATGTGCCCCTATCATCCGCTGCGCAAGCGTGGATTGCCGCCGAGCCATCTTCAGCGTTGCGCCCTTTGTCGGCGGGGGATGACTATGAGCTCTTGTTCACCTTGCGCGAAGAGGATTGGGCGCGCATCGATTTTCAGGCCACGGTGATCGGCCGCATTACCGCAGAATCCGGCCTGCGCGTGCGGGATGCAGCGGGAAACATTGTGCCGATGCCGGTGGCGGGGTTTGATCATTTTGCAGCGCGGGCCGAGCTTTGATGAACAGTCACAACAAAAACCCACCCATTGCCCATTTGAATCGCCGCGTGCTGAGTGATCCTATTTTATTTTTGGCGTTTGGTTTTGGCACCGGGCTCGCGCCGCGTGCGCCCGGTACGTTTGGTACCCTGCCGGGCATTGCCTTGGCGGCTTTGCTCGGTTGGGCGGCTATGCGGTGGGGGATGTCTTCAGGCGGGGTTATTTTGGTGGCGTTATTGCTGCTGCTGCCGCTTGGTGTCGGGCTTTGTGGTGCGGCGAGCCGGCGTTTGGGTGTGCACGATCATGGCGGCATTGTGTTCGATGAAATGGTGGGCGTGCTGATTCCTTTTTTAATTTTGCCTACAACGCCTTTGAACTTGCTGTGGGCTTTTTTATGGTTTCGATTATTTGATGTGCTTAAACCCTGGCCGATTCGATGGCTCGATCATCAAGTGTCAGGGGGCTTTGGCATCATGATTGATGATGTGTTGGCGGGGTTTTTTGCGCTGATCGCCTTGGTATTCATGAGCTATTGGCTGCCGGGTTGGGTTGAACTCGGTTTTTGAGCAGGCTTTTGCCGCGTTTTAAGAAACTTAAATGCCTTGGATGAGCCTAAGTTTGCACTGGGTTTATTGGGCAAGTGCCCGAAGGAGGTTTTTATGAAACGGTCAATTCCCTTTTTATCTGCGCGTGCGTTGGCGACACTGCTGGCCTTAAGTGGCGCTATGGTTTTGCCTTCGGCGTGGGCGACAAGCTCTGAGCAGCCAACGATTCAATCGTTAACGCCGAATGAGGTCGCCTCGGGGGCGTTAACCCCCGAGACAGCAAACGGCATTCGTTATGTGTCCGGCGGCATTGGCATTGAAGAGCGCGCATGGCTGGCGGCACATGGCAAAGAATTTAACACCCATGCCACGTTTGCCGTGGTGCCCGGTGGCGAGTTTGTGGCAGATGTGCAGGTTCAAATTTTGGCCGGTGATGGCAAAACGGTGCTCAATACGACGGCCAATGGCCCGCAGTTGATGGCGCAGTTGCCCGCAGGCGGCTATCAGCTTGTAGCGACCCATGATGGCCAAACGTTAAAACGGGCTTTTACGGTATCCAAGGCGGCGCGCAGCACCTTGGTTTTAGGCTTTAAGCACTAAATTTTTGTTTGCGTTATATCAAAAAAGCCCCCGTATTTGATGCCGGGGGCTTTTTTATGGGGCCGGCGTGCACTTTAGCCTGTGTTACGCATCCCTGCGGCAATGGCGTTGATGGAGCGCAAAAGCGGCGGCAGCCATTTTTGCCGCTCAGATTCCGGCTCACCCTCATCGCGGTACCGGCGCAACAGCACGATTTGAATATGATTGAGTACATCTAAATACGGGTTGCGCCGCATCATGGAGGTGCCAATGTATTCATCAATTTCTACCAGCGAATCGACTTCTGCCACGCGCAGGAGTTCGTCTAGGGTGCGCTGATATTCGTCCCGAATCATTTCAAACACAGGCCGCGCTTGTTTTTGATCGGCAACAAGGCTTGCATATTCGCCGGCAATGGTCATCTCCCCTTTGGTGAGTGAGAGCTGGGTATTGCGCAACATGCTGTGGAAAAACGGCCAAGACTCAAACAGCTCATGCAGCAATTTGGGTTCATCTTTATGATTTTGCCGCCACGCTTTCAGTGCCGAGCCGATGCCATACCAAGCGGGCAGGGTGTGACGCGAGAGTGACCAGCCAAAGACCCAAGGGATGGCGCGCACCGAGGCTTTGGATAAATCGCCCGTGCGCCGCGAGGCGGGGCGTGAACCTATGTTCATTAAGCCCAATTCACGCACCGGGGTGGCTTCAAAGAAGTAGTTAAAAAAGAACGGCGTGTTGTCGGTAAGTTCGCGATAGGCTTTTTCGCCATATTCGGCGAGTTCAGCCACCACTTGTTCATGCTCGGCGGCAACGGGTGTTTTCTCCATCACCAGGTGCGCTGAGGCTTTCATTAAGCCCGTGGCGCCCATGGTGAGTTCATAAATGGCCGTTTCGGTATTACTGTATTTAGAGGACAGCACTTCACCTTGCTCGGTGAATTTAATTTGCCCTTCGACCGTGCCGGCGGGGAGCGACAAAATCGATTCATGGGTGGGACCACCGCCGCGTGCCACCGTGCCGCCCCGGCCGTGGAACAAGCGGCATTCAATGCCATTTTTCTGGGTGATGGCGAGCACGCGTTTTTGCGCGTTATAAAGGCTCCACACCGAGGCGAGCGAGCCGCCATCTTTGCAAGAATCGGAATAGCCCAGCATGGCTTCTTGCAGGTCGCCCGAAACCCGCAGCAGTTCGCGGTAGACGGGGTTTTCGAACAGCACGCCTAAAACGTCTTCAATTTGCTGTAAATCTTCGATAGTTTCAAACAGCGGCGAGATTTGAATATCGCAGAACCATTGCGATTGACGCTTGCCCGCCAAGCCTGCAAGCACGGCTAAGAACATCACTTCCATGACATGGCTGGCATCGTGGGTCATGGAGATAACATAAGTGCCAAAGCATTCGCGGCTGATGGTGTCGATGAGCTCGCGTTTCACCTTGAGTACCATCAAGGTTTCAGCCGACTCAGGCGAGAGCGCCGCCATATCAATTGTTTTGTGTTTGGTTTTGGCAATGAGCTGGGTGAGCTTGGCCATGCGCTCGGATTCATTGAGCGCA
Source organism: Halothiobacillus sp. (assembly GCA_023255735.1). Taxonomy (GTDB): domain Bacteria; phylum Pseudomonadota; class Gammaproteobacteria; order Halothiobacillales; family Halothiobacillaceae; genus Halothiobacillus. The sequence goes on from JAGDVP010000007.1 coordinate 134,000, forward strand.
AGGTAATCAGTTTTGGGCTCAAGTTGTTTGAGAATATCGGCCACGGTGTTGGTGTGGCGGGTCGATTCTTGGCGAATATCGAGCTTAAACAAATGCCAGCCAAAGGTTTCAGCCAAGCGAATTAAATCTTGAATATCCCCATCGGCCAGAAGCTGATCGCCGGTGGCAATTAAGGTGTCCCGAATCCGGTATAAATCGCCTAAAAACAATTCTTTGTGCGCATAAGCATGCGGCGATAACGCTGCCGGTGCTTGGTTTTGCAAGGCAGTTACATAATCGAGATTGTGCTGCAAACGCTGGGCAATAATGCGTAATTTAAGGCGGTACGGCTCTTCGGTGAAGAAGTTATCGCCGGAGTTTTCAGGGGTGGCCAGCCCCAGTTCCTGGGCGTCATGATCGAGCCCCAGCGCGTGAATATCGATTTCCGGGCATAAATGAATGGAATGCGTGAGCACCCGATCCATACTGGCTAAACGCTGCAAATATTCTTCTAAAATGGTTACGGTGGCCGAGCAGACGGCAAAGGTGGTCACCTCATGGGTCACGAACGGATTGCCATCGCGATCGCCGCCAATCCATGAGCCAAACCGCAGGAAGCTCGGTACAACTACTTGGGTTTCTGGGTTTTTTTCGTTGAAATTGACATCAACCGCGCGCTCTAAGTAGCGATAGGCCAAGGGCACCGCATCAAAGATCGAGGTGCGGAAATAGTATAAGCCTAACCGGATTTCATCGTGCACTTCGGGCTTGGTGGAGCGCACTTCATTGGTTTTAAGCAGTGCTAAAATAATGGCTTTAACTTGGTTATGAACGCGGGTACGCTCAATGCCGGCCACATCTGGCCTGTCCATTTCTGCGCACATCAAGAAAATACGGCGCTGCAAGTCCATCACGGTGCGGCGTTTCGCCTCCGTGGGATGCGCGGTAAATACCGGCATATAAATGAGCCGATTGAGCAGGGTTTGCACATCGTTTGAGCTCATGCCTTGCTTTGAGAATTCTCGCATGGTGTCGTAAAACGAGCCACGCCATAGACGCTGGCCCATACGCACTTGCTTGCGCCGGCCTTGATGCATGAAATCTTCTTCTGCAATATTCACCAAACTGAAATACAAGCCATAAGCCCGCACCACAAAATTTAAGGTATCTGGATCAAGCGTGCGCAGCTGCGTCATTAATTTGGCATGCAGCTTGGGGCTATGTTTTTGCCTTAAGCGAATAAATCCCCGGCGCAGCGTTTCTACCGTATCAAAAACATGCTCGCTGGTTTGTTCCCGCAGGACTTCACCGAGCAGATTCCCAAACAGGCGAACCCGCGCACGTAAGGTTTTATCGGTATCTTTTGAATTTTTTTTCATGACAGCAATGGGTCCAGTTAAAACGGTGGATCAATGGGTGGATGCGTTGGCAGAAAGCGTGCAGCGTTTGTCATCTTTTTGATATTGATTTTTAGTCTTTCGGCGCAGTATAACGGGTCAGCGGGTGATTTCGGCCATGTTTTTGTTTTGCGTTAGGCGATGCCCCGGTAGATATTTTGAGCGCGGGCGGTGGGCGAATGCGGGGCTTGCTGGTATTGTTCAAACGAGTTGGTGGATTAATGGCCGACCAATTAAGTTTCTGCATCTAAAGGAGATAAGTTATGCGACTTGGTATCTTTGGTTTGGGGCGAATGGGTGCCAATATGGCGCGCAGGCTTTCTCGCGGCGGCATTGAAGTGGTGGCGCATAATCGCAGCACCGCGCCCATCGATGAACTGGTTGCCAGCGAAGCACACATTACGGCGGCTTATTCTTTAAGTGAGATGATGGCGCAATTACCCAGCCCGCGCATTGTGTGGCTCATGCTGCCTTCCGGTGAGATTACCGAAACGGCAATCACCCAAGTGTTGCCGATGCTGGCTGCGGGCGATGTGCTGATTGATGGCGGCAACAGCAGGTATAAAGACACCCTCGCCCGAGCCGCGCGCGTGCAGCAAAGCGGCGTGCATTATATGGATGTGGGCACCTCGGGCGGGGTTTGGGGCTTAAATAATGGCTACAGCTTAATGTTTGGCGGCTCGGATGAAGCGGCCGCTTTAATTACGCCCGCCATCAAAGTGCTGGCGCCCGCGCCCGATCGCGGCTGGGGGCATGTGGGGCCGGTGGGTTCTGGGCATTTTACCAAAATGGTTCATAACGGCATTGAGTACGGCATGATGCAGTCTTTGGCTGAAGGCTTGGCGATGCTGCGGGCGAAAAAAGAATTTGATTTAGATTTAGCGCAAATCACCGAACTGTGGCGTGATGGCTCGGTGGTGCAAAGTTGGTTGCTCGATTTAACCGCTGAGGCGCTGGCCGCTCAAGGGCAAAGTTTGGCGCATATTGCACCGGTGGTGGCCGATTCAGGTGAGGGCCGTTGGACCGCCAAAGAGGCGATCGATTTGGGTATTGCCGCACCGGTGATGACCTTGGCGCTACAAATGCGCTTTGCCAGCCAAGATGAGGAAGGCTTTGGCAATCGCTTGTTATCGTTAATGCGCAATGCCTTTGGTGGGCATGCCATCGTTAAAAAATAAATCGGCTCGCGTGCCTTGAGTCCGTTTGGCCACTTTTATGAGCAAAATGCTCAAAGTTATTGAGCCGACTGGGAGTTTTAAGTTTATGCCCCATGCAAAATCAGCCGTAAATAAAGCCTCCTTGCGTCAAGAGCCGGTCACGATTGTGATTTTTGGTGCTACCGGCAATTTAGCGCATAAAAAATTGTTACCCGCCTTATTTCAATTAGAAAAAGCCCATGATTTAGCCGCGGGCACGCGGATTATCGGCTTTGGCCGCCGCGATTGGACCGATGAGCATTGGCGCGATGAAGTCCAAGTGTTGCTTAGCGACGATGAATCGCAGCAATCCCCTGAGCTTGCCCGCCTGCTGGCGCGCTTGGGCTTTCATAATGGCGATTATGAATCGGAGGTATCTTTTACCTCACTGGCTACCCGCTTGACGGGAGGGCAATACCCCGCCTGTATTTTGTTTTATTTTGCCGTGCCGCCTGAGGCCTTCGGTCCGATTTGCACCCATTTGGCGCTGGCCAATTTGGTCGATCAAACCCACGGCTGCCGCCGCTTGGTGATTGAAAAACCCTTTGGGCACGATATTGAAAGTGCCCATGCACTCGATTCGTTGCTGCACAAGCATTTCACCGAACAGCAAATTTACCGCATCGATCATTACCTCGGTAAAGGCACGGTGCAAAATATCATGGTGATGCGGTTTGCTAATTTGCTGCTTGAGCCGTTATGGAACCGCAATTACATCGATCACGTGCAAATTTCCCATGCCGAAACCCTAGGCGTGGGTGGGCGTGCCGGTTATTACGAATCAGCCGGTGCCCTGCGCGATATGGTACAAAGCCATTTGATGCAAATGTTGGCGTTAATTGCGATGGAACCGCCGCCCTCCATGGACCCAGAAGCGGTGCGCGATGAAAAAGTCAAAGTGCTCCGCAGCATTCGCCCCATTTCCCCGCGTGCCGTGCATGCCCAAGCCTTTCGGGCGCAATATCAGCGCGGGGTGGTGCAGGGCGAAAACGAAATCGGCTATTGTGATGAAGATGGCGTAGCGGCAGATTCTATGACCGAAACCTTTGCTGCCGTTAAGTTGTATATCGATAATTGGCGCTGGAAAGGCGTGCCATTTTACCTGCGCACGGGCAAGCGGTTAGCGCAAACCCATTCGCAAATTTCGATTCGTTTTCGCGATCCGCCGCAGCAATTATTCCGCGAAACGGCCATTACTAAAACCGAGCCCAATTGGTTGCTGATTGGTATTCAGCCCCAAGAAAACGTGCGCTTTGAACTGCAAATTAAAACCGATGGCCTTGAGATGCGCACCCGCACCGTGCAAATGGACGCCAGCTACACCTCGCCTGAGCGTGAAAAATTGGATGCCTACGCCGCCTTGCTGCTGGATGTGATGCGCGGCGATCAAACTTTGTTCCTGCGTTATGATGAAGTGGCTTGGGCTTGGCGCGTGGTCGATCCCATCCTTAAAACGTGGGCGGTGGAGCGCGATTATATTCATACCTACAAAGCCGGCACATGGGGGCCTATCGAGGCTGATCGTTTATTCGATGACGATAGCCATGAGTGGCGCAACGATTTATCGATTCCCTAAATTTTAATCATTGATGGGTATTTTTGGCGCATTAAAACACGGACTTAATACAGGATTTGGTTCATGAATAATTTGGTTCAATCCCCCGCATGGCAGGCATTAGTTGCCCATTCTGCGGCGATGAAATCGGTGCATTTGGCCGATTTATTTGCACAAAATCCCGCACGGGCGCAGCAATACACCAGTACCGTTGCCGGCTTAACTGTCGATTACAGCAAACAGCGCATCACCGCCGAAACATTAACCCTGCTGCAAAATCTGGCTGCAGCCCAAGGGGTGCTTGCCCGGCGCGATGCGATGTTTAGCGGCGCAAAAATCAACGCCACCGAAGATCGTGCCGTGTTACATGTGGCGCTACGCAATCGCAGCAATCGCCCCATTTGGGTCGATGGCCTCGATGTGATGCCCGAGATCAACGCCGTGTTAACCCGCATGCGCCACTTTACCGATGCGGTGCATGAAGGCCGCTGGCTTGGGTTTACCGGCGAGCGCATCACCGATGTGGTGAATATCGGCATCGGCGGCTCTGATTTGGGGCCGCGCATGATGTGCGATGCGCTGGCCTCGCACGCATTGGCGCATATGAACGTGCATTTTGTGGCCAATATCGCGCCGAGTGAAATTGCAAACTTACTCAAAACGTTGGATCCCGCGCGGACATTATTCGTGGTGGCCTCTAAAACCTTTACCACGCAAGAAACCTTAACCAATGCCCACGCCGCGCGCCGTTGGTTTTTGGATACGGCGGGCGATGAGGCCTACGTGGCCAAGCATTTTGTCGCGGTTTCCACCAACCATAAGGCCGTTGCCGCTTTTGGGATTGATACCGACAACATGTTTGGTTTTTGGGATTGGGTGGGCGGGCGCTATTCGTTATGGTCGGCGATTGGCTTGCCGATTGCGTTGTATATCGGTATGAATGGCTTTGAGCGTTTGCTCGAAGGCGCACACGGCATGGATGAGCATTTTCGCACGGCAGCGCCACAAGCTAATTTGCCCCTAATTTTGGGCTTAATGGATGTATGGAATGCAAGTTTTCTTGGGGCACCTACGCTGGCCGTTTTGCCTTACGGCACCCGCCTTGGACGCTTGCCGGCCTACTTGCAGCAAGCCTGCATGGAATCGAACGGCAAATCGGTTGATTTAGACGGCCACCGAGTCAATTACAGTACAGGTCCTGTAGTGTGGGGTGGCGCGGGCACTAATGGTCAGCATGCGTTTTACCAATTGTTGCACCAAGGTACCCAGCTCATTCCGGCGGATTTTATTGCCGCCATACGCACCCACACGCCGATGGGCGATCAACAAGCCATGCTGCTTTCAAATCTTTTGGCACAAACCCGCGCGTTAATGCTCGGGCGGGGTTTGGCTGCGGTTGTGGCCGAAATGCGGGCGGCAGGGTTGGATGAAGCCACCATCGCGCGGGTTGCACCGCATCGGGTGTTTTTGGGCAATCAGCCCAGCACCACCATTTTATTCCCGCAGATGACGCCCGAGGCCGTGGGCGCCTTGGTTGCGCTCTATGAGCACCGGATTTTTGTGGCGGGTGCGGTTTGGCATATCGATTCTTTTGATCAGTGGGGTGTTGAATTGGGCAAGCAAATGGCGGGTGAGCTTTTGCCCGCCATTGGCCATGCGCCGGTTGCGGGGGCATTTGATGCCTCAACCGAGGCATTGCTTGGCACCATCGCCCAGCATTGGGTGTAGTCATTTGAAGATTTTATTTGTCGATTCTGCGACCGAGGCCTGCAGCGCAGGGCTTATGTGCGAGGGTGACATCATCACGCGCTTTGAGTTAGCGCCGCGTGCCCACACTCGGCTTTTGCTGCCCATGGTGCAAGCTGTACTCGCGCAAGCGGGGGCAAATTTAAGCCAGCTTGATTTAATCGCGTTTGGGCGGGGGCCGGGTTCATTTACCGGTGTGCGTATTGCGATGGGTTGCGCGCAGGGATTGGCTCTGGGGCTTGATCTTCCGGTGTTGGGGGTATCAACGCTGGCTACTTTGGCGCAAGCCCAAGCATCAGTACAGTTAGGCGGGGCGCGGGCGGTGATTCATGCGGCGATTGATGCGCGCATGGGCGAGGTGTACCACGCCGCTTATGGCCTTGGTGCCGACTCGATCGTGCAGTTAATGGGGTTGGAGCGCGTGTTAAAGCCTGCCGCCTTGCTGGCCGAGTGGGCGCAGATAGGCGCCATTTCGGCTGAACATCAAACCGCGCCCCTAATTGCTACAGGCACAGGTTTTGGCCGTTACCCTGAGGTTGCGCGGGCGGCGCCTTGGCAAAACGTGTTTGCTGATGCCTTGCCCGAACCTCGTTTTGCACTCGCCCTAGCCGCGGCTACGCCACGTGCCGCTTGGCAAGATCCCACCCAAGCTTGGCCGGTTTATTTGCGCGATAACGTGGCGCACGTTAAGGCGTCTTAACCCATGCGGTTTTTCCGCCGCCCGTTAAGAATAAAAATGGCTTTGATGTTGCCCCAAAGCACGAGGTTTTGCAGTACCCTAATTAAACTCGCTTTAATAAACGATTAACCCAAGGTGAATGATGAGTAATTCTGAAATCAATGTGCCGGTCGTGCTGGTATTCTCCGGGCACGATCCGAGTGGCGGCGCGGGCGTTCAGGCTGATATTGAAGCCATTATTAGCCAAGGCGTGCACCCGGCTACCGTGATTACCGCGCTCACCGTGCAAGATACCGTCAACGTGAAACGGTTTGTGCCTACCGAGCCCAGCCTTGTGATTGAGCAAGCGCGTGCCGTGCTGGAAGATATGCCCGTCACCTGCATAAAAATCGGCATGATTGGCAGCGTGGCGCTGGTTGAGGTGATTCACAGTATTTTAAAAGATTACCCCGAAATCCCTGTCGTGCTGGATCCCGTCCTCATTGCGGGCGGTGGCGGGGCGCTCGCCGATGAAGCGATTGCCAAAGCCATGCTGAATTTATTGGTGCCCCTAGCCACTGTTTTAACGCCCAATGCCTATGAGGCACGAGCTCTAGTTGAGCTGGCGGGTGCCAAGGGCGACACGATAGATGAGCGCGGCGCGGCCTTGCTTGCCATGGGGCCTGCTTATGTGCTGCTCAAAGGCGGTGATGAACCTGGGGTTGAGGTGGAAAACTGGTTGTTTCACGGGCACACCGCGCCTCGCCGCTTTGTTTTTGAGCGCTTGCCCGGTGCGTTCCACGGCTCGGGTTGCACTTTGGCTTCCGCCATTGCCGGGCTGCTAGCCCAAGCCTCGGATGCTGATTATGTGAATGCCATCCACGAGGCGCAAGAATACACCGGCCACACCTTATTTCATGCCGCGCAAATCGGGCGAGGCCAATGGATACCGCATCGATTGTTTTGGGCCGACTCCGAAGAAGAGGGGGAAGATAGCGCCCCCGTGCCCCGGATTCACTAATGAGCCAAGCCATCGTGCATGAGCCAGCCCCAACGCGAGCCTGCTTACTGGCTTGTTTAACCCAAATTGAAGCCCTGCTGATGGAAGCCAAGCTTGCAACCGATCAGCCGAGCCCGCAGGCGTTGGCCAGTGTTGAGCCATTTTGTTTTGATACCTTAGAATTTCATGCGTGGTTGCAATGGGTTTTTTTGCCCCGCATGCGCGATACGCTCATACAAAACAAACCCTTGGCTGCGCCGTGTTCAATCGCGCCCTTAGCGGAATATCGGTTTGCAGAACTGCGCACAATCGATACGACAGAATTACTTGCCCAAATCACCACCTTTGATGCCCTGGCCAACCGCTATTTTAAATTTGAGCCAGTACCGCCCATTCATTAAGCCCGCCCGATGACAAGGAGCCCCCCATGAGCCGACAAGAAGACCCCAAATGGCAGCCTAAAACCCGTGCCATTCGCGTAGGGCACCACCCCACCAATGAAGGCGAGCACAGCGAGCCGATCTTTACCACCTCAAGCTTTGTGTTTGAATCGGCCGAGCAGGCCGCCGCCCGCTTTTGCGGTGCCGAGCCCGGCAATATCTACGCCCGCTTTACCAACCCCACCACCAAAGTGTTTGAAGATCGGCTTGCTGCACTTGAAGGCGGCGAGGCTTGCGTGGCCACCGGTTCCGGCATGGCGGCTATTTTAAGCACCTTTATGGCCTTATGTTCTGCGGGCGATGAAGTCGTCGTGGCGCGGCAAGTGTTTGGCACCACCAGCGTGTTATTCAACAAATACTTGGCTAAATTTGGCTTAAAAGTGACTTGGGTTGATTTAACCGATTGGGCGCAGTGGGAAGCGGCCGTCACCGATCTTACCCGCTGGGTGTTTGTTGAAAGCCCCTCAAACCCCCTGTGTGAAGTGGTGGATATTGCGCGGCTGGCCGATTTAGCCCACGCGCATGGCGCAGGCCTCATTGTAGATAACTGCTTTTGCACCCCAATTTTGCAGCAGCCCATAGCCTTAGGCGCCGATATTGTGATTCACTCCGCCACCAAATATCTTGATGGCCAGGGGCGGGCGATTGGTGGTGCTGTGGTGGGTAACAAAATCCAAGTTGGGGAAGAAGTGCGCGGGTTTCTTCGCACCTGCGGGCCTACCATGGCACCGTTTAATGCGTGGATATTCGCCAAAGGGCTTGAAACACTGGCTTTGCGCATGCACGCGCATTGCGATCATGCCACCCAAGTGGCGCAATTTTTGGTGAACCACCCGAACGTTACGCAAGTGAATTTCCCCGGGCTGGCAAGCCACCCGCAGGCCGACATTATCGCCAAGCAGCAATCCGGACCCGGCGCCATCGTATCGTTTGAAGTGTTGGGCGGTAAAGCGGCGGCTTGGCGCATTATTAACGCCACACAAATGATCTCGATTACCGCCAATTTAGGCGATGCCAAAACCACAATTACCCATCCGGCCACCACCACCCATGGCAGGCTTACCCCCCAGCAGCGCGCCGATGCGGGTATCAGCGATGGCTTAATTCGCTTGGCGATTGGGCTTGAAGACCCTATTGACATTATTCGGGATTTGCAACGCGGGTTAGATGCCTAGTTTTTCAATCGGTTAGTGATAGGAGTTAATGCTTTATGCGCATATTGCACACCATGTTAAGGGTTCGGGATCTCTCCGCCTCGATTGCGTTTTATACCCAAGTGCTGGGCATGAAGTTACTTCGGCAAAAAGACTACCCCGCCGGGGCGTTCACCTTGGCGTTTGTAGGCTATGGCGATGAAAGCGAGCACAGCGTGCTGGAGTTAACCCATAACTGGGGCGATCACCACTACGAGATGGGCACAGGCTTTGGCCATATCGCGATTGAAGTGCCAGATGTTTATGCCGCCACGGCAGCGATCAAAGCACAGGGCGGCAAAATTCTGCGCGAGGCCGGCCCCATGAATGCCGGCACCACGATTATTGCCTTTGTGGCCGACCCCGATGGCTATCCCATTGAGCTCATTGGTGCAAAGCATTGATCGCCTTCTTAAAGCCAAATTGCAAGCAGAAAAAATCATTTTTTTGAAATTTTTCTGCTTGACTTCAAAAAACTATGCACAAAGTTGTCCTCGCACCTTTTCTTAAAAATGGCACCTGTTTAAGATCAGCGGCTTAGCATATTTTTTTATTCAATCTATTGATTTTGTTGATTTTTTTGCGCAAGCAAAACGCTGGTCAAATTTTAACCAAGCCCCGTAAACGCTTGATTGAGCAAAGCCCGGCAGAAGTTACACCCAAGGTTATCCACAGTTTCTGTGCATAACTGAACGCGCCCCTTTGGCAAAGCAAAAACCCTGTAGCCACGCATCCTTTCGGCAAATTGGTGCTGTGCTTAGGCAAAGCTTGGTGGCTCATTAATCCCCAATTGCATTTTTTTAACCGATGGCTTAAGTTCGCCGCCGCCTAGCCGATAACCGCTAAACCTAGTGGGTTGACATGAGCCTGCCGCCCGCCATTTATAGATTCAATTGCATCAATTTTAAGTGCATCGATCACAGGAAACCGTCATGACGATTAAAGCCAAATTATTCCTTCTATCTGCCATCTCGATTGTGATGTTACTTGTGCTCGGATTTTATGGCCTGTACAACGAAAACAAGGCGCAAAATCGGGTGGAGCAAAATTTTAATTTGCGCATTCAGCCCGCCGAATGGTCGGCCGATTCCATCCGCGGGATCAACCGCATTGTGATTCAAGTTCAATTGGCCTTGCAGCACGATCCGCAAGGCACGGCGGCGGCGGCGGCATTGCACTTAGACCATTCCATCAATAAGCATCTGGATTCGCTGGCGCAGAATTTAGACTTGTTAAAAGAGGTTAATGCCAAACTCGCAGCCGTGAATCATCGTTCGCCCGAGGCCAACCAGATTCGCCAAGCTTTGTTGGCGCAAGAGCAAGATTTAATTGATAACGGCGTGCACCCCATCGTTGAGGCACTGAAAGCGGGCAACTTTGATCAAGCGCGCACTATTCTGGTTAAAACCATAGTGCCGGGATTAAGCAAATTTGGCACGGCCGCCACAGCCTATCAAGATCGGTTGTACAAAAATTTGCACGAAGAAAATGTGAATTCACGCGGGGATGTGAATCGGGATAACTGGATCTATTTGGGTTTAATGGTGCTTGCCATCAGCTTGTTATTTGCGATTGCGGTGTGGGTTATCCGCGAGATTACCAAAGGCTTAAATTCAGCCGATCATATGGCCATTGCTTTTGCCAAAGGCGAGTTTGATCGCCCGGTGCACATTGAAACCAAAGATGAAATTGCCGATATTCTGATTCACATGGATAAAGCCCGAGACAGCTTGCGCCAAACGCTTAAAGCCATTGGCGGCGCATCGGTGCAATTAGCGGCCGCCGCGGAAGAAACCTCGGCCATATCCGCGCAAACCGATCAAGGCGTGCGCCAGCAGCAGCAAGAAACCGAAATGGTGGCCGCCGCCATGAATGAAATGAGCGCAACCGTGCACGATATTGCCCGTAACGCCGCCGATGCCTCGAATGCCGCCGGTATGGCAAACGAGGCGGCAACCGGCGGGCAGGCGATTGTTAAGCGCTCGGTGGCTACCATCCATCAGCTGGCCACCAATGTAGATGAGGTAGCTCGCGCCATTACCTCGCTTGAAGGCGAATCCCGCGAGATCGGCAAGGTGCTCGATGTCATTCGGGCTATTGCAGAGCAAACGAACCTCTTAGCTTTGAATGCTGCGATTGAGGCAGCGCGCGCGGGTGAACATGGGCGCGGCTTTGCGGTGGTAGCCGAAGAAGTGCGCTCGCTGGCATCCCGCACGCAAGGCTCGACCGAAGAAATCCGCCAAATGATTGAGCGGCTACAAAGCGGTTCAGGTGCGGCGGTAACCGCGATGCAGCAGGGTAAAAATCAAGTGGAAATGAGTATTTCCGCCATGAGCGAAACCGAGCAATCTCTGCAAGCGATTACGCAATCGGTGCAAACCATCAATGATTTGAACTTCCAAATTGCCAGCGCCGCTGAGGAGCAAAGTGCCGTGACCGAGGAGATGAATCGCAATGTGCAAAAAATCTCCCAAATCAGCGATCAATCGGCCGAAGGCGCGGGGCAAACCCGCATCGCCTCTGAAGAACTGGCGCGTCTGGCTGAAGGTTTGCAGGCTAAAATTAATCAGTTCCGCCTATAACACTTAAAATTTGGCGATTTCAATAACAAGCGCTCATCAAGGGCGCTTTTTTATTGATCCCAATTTTGACCCGGAGGCTTTGGCGCGAACGGTTGCGGCGTATTTTCGCTTTGGCAGAGGGGGATTAACGGGGATTAAGGCAGGGTGTGTGATCAATTCGCTTTGCGCCTATGCCGCGCTAGGGTGGCCATGAATAGGGCGCTAATGGGCGCGGTGAGCCATAAAAAGAGGATGATTAACAGCTCGTGCACGGAGAGGGTGTGATGCTCTATCGAAAAAAACAGCATCGCGGCCAGCAAAACTGCGCTTACCCCGAGGGTTGATGCCTTAGTTGGGGCATGCAGGCGCGTAAAGAAATCCGGTAGCTTCGCCAGCCCCAAAGAGCCCAGTAACACAAAGGCTGCACCCAAGAGAATTAAGGCACAGATAAGGCTCGGTAGAATGAAGGTGGTCAAAACATCGGCCATATTAATCTGCCTCTTTTTGTGCGTCTTGACACTCAATGATGCGCCCGCGCAGACCATATTTACTCAAAATAACCGTGCTAATAAAGCCTAATACCGCCATTAATAAGGCCGCTTCAAAATTAATGGGGTTATTGATCCAAATGCCATAAAGCACGATGAGCGCAATGGCGTTAATGGTGAGGGTATCCAGCGCCAAAATTCGATCAGGCAAGGTGGGGCCGCGCACGAAACGATAGCCGGCAAGCAGGCTGGCTAACCCGATCATAATTAAACCAATTAACGCGGCGGTGTGAATCATGCAAGGTTTCTCGGGTGATGATGTTTAGCGCGGGGTTCGTCATCAAAAATTAGGCTTAAACGGGCTTCATAGCGCTGTTTAAGCGCGCTGATTTCATCGATGGGGTTTTCTGCATGCAGGGCATGCACCCGTAAAAACTTTTCATTTTGACTCATCTCGCAGGAAACGGTGCCCGGGGTTAGGGTAATTGTGCCCGCAAAAAGGCTTATGGCAACGGGATGGGTGAGATCAAGCGGTACTTCAAAAAAGCAGGATTTTAACGCGCTATTTCGCCCCAAAACTTGGCGCGCCACGGTGAAATTGGCGCGGATAATATCTAAAAGCACCAGCCCTAGGTAGGCGATTAACCGCCACGGGCGTTTAACTTTTATCGGGGCATTAAAGCGTTGGGGCGCAAGGTGCGTGATGCTGAGCGCCAGCAGACTGCCCAGCAAAATTTGCCCCAACGCCAAGCTGTTATTGAGCAGCAGCCATAGGCCAAGCAAAAATAAATTTGAGATCGGATGCGGCAAAATTTTGGCAAAAAACTGATCCATTATTAAGATGCCTCGGGAACGTGCGCAGGGTGCGGGGCAAAGTTTGGCACAGGCTCGGTCCTGCTTGGGTGGAGCACGCGCTGGATATAGCGCGGGGTATCCTGAATTTGGGCGCTGGTTAGCGTTAACCATTGGGTCAGGGGCTTGGATGCGATGACCATCAAAAAAACCAAGCTTAACGGCAGTGCTACCGCCACCCAGCTGAGCTTTGAGTTGCCAAGCGGCATGGGGCTTGGCGCGAGTTCAGTTGGCAACGGCGCGTGATCCACCCGATAAAACAAGGCATTGCCACTGCGCGCTAGGGCGACCACCATAAGCACACTGCTTAAGAGCACCGTGGCATAAATAGGCACCCACAGCGGGCTTGCCAGGGCGGCAAATAAGATCATGGTTTTGCCGAAAAAACCGGTTAGCGGGGGTAATCCGGCAAGGCCAATGGCGTACATCATAAATAGGCTGCCGGCTAATAGCGCATGAGGCATGGGCGGGCGCGTTTGTCCGATCTGATCGCCCCGGGTGCGTACAATTTGGCCGGCCAGCAAGAAAAACCCTGCGGTCATTAAGGTGGTGTGAATCCAGTAATACAGCCCGCCGGTAAGGGCATCGGTGGTGTTGATGCCAAGAGCAATCATCAAGGTACCCACCGATGCCAGCACAAGATAGGCCACTTGGCGGCGCAAATTGATGGCGGCCATGACCCCGAAGGTGGCCATGATGAGGGTAACAAGCCCCAAAAGCCGCATCCAGGGATCAATCAGGTTAATTAAATCGAACGGCGCGGTGTGTTCATTAAACAGGGTGCCATGCACCCGCAGCAGGGCGTAAAGCCCGACTTTGGTCATGATGGCAAACAAGGCGGCGACCGGGGCTGCGGTTTCGCTGTAGGTGCCCGGTAGCCATAAATACAGGGGAAAGGCGGCAGCCTTAATGGCGAACACCACAAATAACAAAAAGCTAGCCGCGGCAATCAGGCCATAAGTGCTGGCGGGTGCTTGGCTAATTTTTAACGCTAAATCGGCCAAGTTCAGGGTGCCTAACACGCCATACAGGGCGCCGACGGCGAATAAAAAAATGGTCGAACCCATCAGGTTGATAACGATGTAGTGCAAGCCTGCGCGACTACGTGCCGCGCCGCCGCCATGCAGCATCAAGCCGTAGGAGGCAATCAGTAAGACTTCAAAAAACACGAACAAGTTAAAGACATCCCCAGTTAAAAACGCGCCGTTTAAGCCGAACAGCTGCGCTTGAAATAGGGCATGAAAATGCGCGCCTTTTTTATCTTCATCGGTGGCAATGGTATATAAAAAACTGACCATGGCTAAGAGGGCGGTGAGCAGCAGCATGAGGCCCGATAAACGGTCATAAACCCACACAATGCCAAAGGGCGCCGGCCAATTACCCATGGGGTAAACTTGGGCGGTATCACCCAAGCCGCTTGCCGTGAAATACACCACACAAATCAGCAGGATGCTGACGCTGGTGCCACTGATTGCGCGCGCGAGGGTGATGCCCAGTGGGCGCAAGGCAATCAGCAAAATCGCGCTGAATAGGGGTAAAAACACCGGTAGGGCGAGCCATGGCAAAGCCATGTTTTGGGCGAGCTCAAAGCTTAACATGACGTGTTTTTGTGGGCGGCAGTGGGGGGCGCGGGCTGATCTGCCGCGCCGTCAACGTGATCGGAGCCGAGCTCTGCCCGAGTTTTAAGCGCTAGTACAATCACAAAGGCGGTCATGGCAAAGGCGATAACAATCGCGGTCAGCACCAGCGCTTGGGGTAGGGGGTCGGTGTAGGTGGCATGGGGTTCAATCACGGCGGCTGCATTGCTGGCAAGCCTGCCGGTGCCAAACAGGAATAAATTAACCGCATAAGAGAGCAGGGTTAAACCCATTACCACGGGAAAGGTTTGTGCCCGTAAGCTTAAATAAACCCCTATGGCGGTTAAAACGCCGATGAGTAGCGCAAATAAAATCGCCATTAATGGGGCTCCTTAGTAGTTACCGTGTGCGGTTCTTCGGCTTGAAGGTGGATAATGCGGTTGAGCATCAAAATGGCGGTGCCCATCACCACAAAAAAAACACCGAAATCAAACATCATCGCCGAGGCCACTTCCACATCCCCAATGAGCGGCAGTCTTATGTGGGTGAAGGTTGAGGTGAGAAACGGATAGCCTAATACGATTGAAGCAAGCCCGGTGCCGAGTGCAAGCAATAAGCCTAAGGCGATTGCACCGTGGGCTTTTGCGCTTAATGCCCGCCCATCGGCTGGTAGGCCGTAGGTGATGAGCTGCAGCAAGATGGCACTGGCAACAATTAAGCCTGCAATAAAACCGCCCCCCGGCGCATTGTGCCCGCGCAGTAAAATATATGCGCCAAATAAGAGCGTCATGGGGAGTAACAGCTGGCTTGCTGTTTGCAAAAGCATCGGGTGCGCCAAGCGGGCGGTGGCGATGGGCGGCGGCGTTAGGGGCGGCAGTTTGATGCCTTGCAGCAAGGCGTAAATGCCCAAAGCGGCCAAGGCGAGTACGGAAATTTCACCGAAGGTATCGTACCCACGGAAATCGACCAAAATGACATTAACGACATTGTGTCCGCCGCCTTGGCTCAGGCTGTTTTCGAGGAAGTAGCCGGCAATGCTGGCAAAATCTCGCGACATCATGGCATAGGTGAGTGTGGCCGCTCCGGCACCGATAAGGCTCGCCAAAAATGCATCGAGCCTTCTCCGCTTGGCGCGGTCCGGCGGGCTTGTTTGGGGTAAGTAGCGCAGCGCGAGCAGCATGAGAATCAGCGTGACCACTTCAACTGATAACTGAGTTAAGGCCAAATCTGGCGCGGAATAACGCACAAAAAGTAGCGATACACCCAAACCAATCACACTTAAAACCAGCAAGGCAATCAAGCGTTGCGCGTGGATGAATGCGATGCTTAAAGCCAAGCCCATCATAATTATTATGCCAAGGGCGGTGATGCCATCAAACGGAGTTGCCTGCGGATCGGAACCAAAAAGCGGCGCGGCAGAAAAGTGCAAGAACCCGATCAGCCCCGCGGCGAGGGTTGTAGTCAATGTCCAGAATACCATGGGCTGCAGACGGCCTTGATCGAAGGCATGGGTGAGCGTTTCACTGCCCAGCTGCAGTGCGCGCAAAACAAAATTGTACGGTGTTTTCGCGTTTAAGCGCCCCAAACTTTGTTCGTGCCAGCGGGTGAGCGGGCGCCTTGCAAGATAAACGACAAGGCCACCGAACATTGCGAGCATGCTCATGATTAAGGGGGTGTTAAATCCATGCCACAACGCGAGGCTGAATATGGGCGCAGGTGCATTTAAGGCGGCACTCACCGAAAGATTCAGAATGCCGCCCACAAGGAGCGCAGGGGCAAGCCCAACGGCTAGGCAAGCCACGACTAAAATCATCACCGGGATGCGCATCATGAGCGGCGGTTCATGGATGTGGGTGGGCAAATCCGGCGATGGTTCACCGAAAAATGTATCGTGGATAAACCGAATGGAATAGGCGACAGAAAACACAGCGCCAAGCGTGACCAGCAACGGTAAACCCCAGCCAGCGCTGACATCTAGCGCCTCGGTGAAAAACATTTCTTTGCTTAAAAAACCATTCAGGAGCGGAACCCCTGCCATGGCCGATGCCGCAATGATGGCGAGCAACGTGGTGCGGGGCATATGGCGTGCCAAGCCGCCCAAACGACGCATATCGCGGGTGCCGGTTTCATGATCCACAATACCGGCCACCATAAACAAAGAGGCCTTAAAGGTGGCATGGTTGATGAGGTGGAATAACCCGGCAACCAAAGCGAGCGGCGTACCAAAGCCCATCAGCAGCGTGATTAATCCTAAATGACTTAACGTCGAGTAGGCGAGCAAGCCTTTCAAATCGTGCTTAAATAACGCGGTGTACGCCCCAAGCAAGAAGGTGATTAACCCCGCGCCGCCCACCAAAATAACCCACGCTTCAGTGCCGGCCAGCAGCGGGAAAAATCGCGCCAGCAAAAAAATACCCGCCTTAACCATGGTGGCGGAATGAAGATACGCCGAGACGGGGGTGGGCGCGGCCATCGCATTGGGCAGCCAAAAATGAAAGGGGAATTGGGCCGATTTGGTAAAAACACCCAATAAAATCAGAATCAAAATCGGCAAATACAGTGGGCTGGCCTTAACCACCTCGCCCGCATTCAGCACCACGCTCAAGTTATAGCTGCCCACCACATGCCCGAGCAATAACACGCCACCTAAGAGCGCAAGCCCGCCCAAGCCCGTTAAGGTTAAAGCCATGCGGGCGCCGGTGCGGGCCTCTTGCCGGTGTTGCCAAAAACTGATTAATAAAAAGGAGGACAGTGAAGTGAGCTCCCAAAAAATCACCAGTTGGATTAAATTTTCTGAGAGCACGATGCCGAGCATCGCCCCCATAAATAGCATCAGGCTCGCAAAAAATCGGGCAGTGCTATCTTCAGTGGCTAAGTAATATTGGGCATAAATAACAATCAGCAGGCCAATAATTAAAATAATCCCGCTAAATAACAGGCTTAACCCATCTAGGCGAAAAGCAAAATCTAGCCCGATGAGCGGTATCCAAGAAAATGAAACAACCTGCGCATGGCTAAGATCAGCCCCCCAAGCGGCAATACCTAGGAGCAAAAGGCAGGCGAGGGTGATGAGCACCGCGACCCCCGCAGCGGCAGGGCGCCAACGCGCACCCAGCCAGGCCACAAAAGGTGCGCCAAAAAAAGGCAGAAGTACGATGGCGATGAGGCTACTCATCGTATGATTTGCCAGAAATTTTGGCTACGAAATAAACCCATCTTGGGTGGGTTGTAATAAAAATTTAAACTAAACATAGGTTAAAATTTATCACACTTAGCTCCGCTGGGTGAATTTAAGCGCGGCGGATTCGCAAGAGCCCGAGGCAAAAAAATTAACCCAACCGACGACAAGATACTGGTGGCAATGCAGCGCAATGTTAGACTCTGCACCATGTTAACCCATGCAAAATTCTCCCCTTATGTTTTTTTATTGAGAAATCATCACTTTGTTTCAAGATAAACCTCTTCCTGTGGTCATCTCTGCAGATATCCATGGCATTGTGCCTTCGCAAATAAGCGATCAGGCCATCAACGTGTTGCAGCGCTTGCACGATAGTGGCTATGCCGCTTATTTAGTCGGCGGTTGTGTCCGTGATTTATTGCGCGGTTTGCGGCCGAAAGATTTTGATGTGGTCACCGATGCCAAGCCCGAGCAAGTGCGCGCTTTGTTTCGCAATGCCCGTATTATTGGCCGGCGTTTTCGCATTGTGCATGTGATTTTTGGCCACGATTTGATTGAAGTCACCACCTTTCGTGGGGGCGATGATGATGCGCTGCGCCGCACGGATGAGGGGCGAATTTTGCGTGATAACGTGTTCGGCACGCTCGATGAAGACGTGTGGCGGCGCGATTTTGCCTGCAATGCGCTGTATTACAACTTTGCCAATGCCGAGATTGTGGATTATGTGCGCGGTTGGCAAGATGTTGAAACCGGCCATTTGCGGGTTATAGGTGACCCGGCTACGCGCTACCGCGAAGACCCGGTGCGCATGCTGCGTGCCGCGCGGTTTATGGCCAAACTCGGCTTTACGCTCACCGCCGAAACCGCCGCGGCCATTCATGAATGCCGTCCTTTGCTTAAAGATATTGCCTCGGCGCGGTTATTTGATGAAAGCATTAAAATTTTTCAAGGCGGCTACGCCTGGGCTGCTTTTTTACAATTGCGGGAATTAAATCTGCTCGGGTTTTTGTTTGCCGGGTTGGATGATTTGCTGAATCGTGATTACGACCGCGTGGCTGCGCTGATCGAAAAAATTCTTAAAGCAACCGATGAGCGCATCGCGTTGCAATTGCCGGTTAATCCCGCCTTTTTGCTGGCGGGGCTGCTTTGGGCGGATTTGAGTCGGCGGCGGGAACCTTGGTTGCATCAGCGGGTGGCGGCGGATACAGCGCTCGAGCTGGCCTGTGATGAGGTGCTAGAGGCAACGGTGCGGCAAGTGGCTATTCCCCGCAGGCTCACCGAGTTAATGCGCGTGATTTGGGTACTGCAACCCGCCCTAGAGCGCGAAGCCAGTGGCATGGCTTTGGGCGTGCCTTTAAATGATTTAACCGATGCGCAAAAGCATCTGTTAGCCCATGCTTGGTTTCGGGCAGGCTTAGATTTTTTATGCTTGCGCGGTGAAATTGGTGAAATTTCCCCGGCTGCTTGCGCGTTTTGGCGCCAATATGCCCCTGCGCGCGACAAAGACACCGGCGAGGCGGTGCCCACCCACCTGCCGGAAGATTTTGGCAAGCACGGCCAAATAGCCCGTCGTCCGCGCCAACGCAACCGCCGTCCGAATCGTTCGCGGGGTGCGGCGAATTGAGCGTGCCCGCTTCAAGCCCCACGGCTGATTTAGCCCTTGCAATGCTGCCGGTTGATGCGTTTATCGCCCTGGGGAGTAATTTAGGTGATCCTTTATCGCAGATTGCAGCTGCAATTGAGGCGCTTAGCCATCTGCCGCATACGCAGCTTATGCGCGCCTCAAAGCGCTACGTAAACCCGCCCATGGGGCCGCAAGATCAGCCCGATTATGTGAATGCCGTGGTTTTGCTTTCAACGCATTTAGCCCCACTGGAACTTCTTGATGCCCTGCAGGCGCTGGAACACGCCGCCGGCCGCTTTGCCACCCGCCATTGGGGTGAGCGCGTGTTGGATTTGGATATTTTGACCTATGGGTCGCAAATCATCCAAACCGAGCGTTTAACCATCCCCCATGTGGGGGTGGCCGAGCGTCGATTCGTGCTGGCGCCTTGGGCTGAAATTGCGGCGCAAGCGCAATTACCTGATGGCCGCCGAATTGCCGATTTACTTGCCGCGGCGCCCAATCATCCCCTGCACGTGCTGCCTGCCGTTGGCCGCGATGATTTAGCGTCCAACCTACCCGATTCAATGGCAATGAATCACCCCGAAACTTAAATGTTTTTATTCGGAATTGATCAGCATGCATCCACAAGACCTCGCCAGCGCGCCCCTAAAAACTCTGCCCGATCTTTGGCGTGCCACGCAGCCCATCACCATGCTCACCGCCTATGACGCCAGCTTTGCGCGCTTAGCTGCGCTGGCGGGTATCGATGTGCTCTTGGTGGGTGATTCGCTGGGTATGGTGGTGCAAGGCCAGCGCGATACCTTAAGCGTGACCATCGATGACATGGTCTATCACACGAAATTGGTGCGGCGCGGCGCCCCGCAGACGCTCATCGTCGCGGATATGCCCTTTTTGACCGACAACACACAAGATTCAACCCGGCAGCACGCTGGCCGATTGATGCAGGAAGCGGGCGCAGATATGGTGAAAATTGAAGGCGGCGCAACCAAAGCCCCGCTCATTGCCGCCTTAACCGATGTGGGCATTCCCGTGTGTGCCCATATTGGCTTACTGCCGCAGCGGGTGCGGCAACTGGGGGGCTATAAAGTGCAGGGCCGCGCGAGTGAGGATGCGGCGCGCATTCTGCATGATGCTCAAGTGCTGGCGGATGCGGGCGCGCAGCTTATGGTGGTGGAATGCGTACCCAGTGCCTTGGGGACACGGATTGCCCAATCTGTGGCCGTGCCCGTCATCGGCATTGGCGCAGGGGCAGGGGTGGATGGCCAGGTGTTGGTGATGCACGATTTACTTGGCATGAATCCGCATCCTGCGCGGTTTGTGCGCGATTTTTTGCGCGGGCGCGGCTCCATTTTGCAGGCGATGCAAGCCTATGCCGATGCAGTGCGCAGCCGCAGTTTTCCCGCCGACCACGAAGGCTTTGTGTAGCGTGCGCAAATTAACCAATTTAGCGCAATTAGCGCAATGGCAGGCAGAGATCGAAACGCGCGCGCGGCCAATCGCTTTTGTGCCTACCATGGGTAACTTGCATGCAGGGCACCTGCATTTGGCAGCGCAAGCGCAAGCCCTAACCGCCAAGCCCTTGGTTTTAGTCTCTATTTTTGTTAACCCGCTGCAATTTAATGATGTGGCGGATTTAGCCCGTTATCCGCGAACGCTGGATGATGATTTAGCGCGCTTGCACGAAGCGGGCGTGGATGCGGTTTTTGTGCCGCCGGTAGATGCGCTCTTGCCAGAGGCCGAAAACCACGGTGTTCGAATCGACCCAGGCCCATTGGCAGAGCGCTGGGAAGGGGCGGCGCGCCCCGGGCATTTTGCCGGCATGGCAACCATCGTAGCCAAGCTCTTGCATCTCATTCGCCCGCAATTTGCGCTGTTTGGTGAAAAAGATTTCCAGCAGTTGGCCATTGTGCAGGCCATGGTGCGCGATTTGAATTTCCCCGTGGATATTCTAGCGGTACCCACGCAGCGCGCGCCCGATGGCCTGGCGTTAAGCTCACGCAATCGCTTTTTAAATGAAGACGAGCGGGCAACGGCGCCCAAGCTGTATGCGCAATTAGTGCAAGCGGCTGGCGCGCTTACCGTGGCTGAATCGGTTGAATCGGTATTGCACAAGGCGCGCGCCGAGCTCACCACGGCCGGATTTATTGTCGATTATTTCACCTTGTGTGATGCAACAAGCTTGCAGCCTTTGTCTCGATTATCGGCCAACAGCGTGCTCTTGGCGGCGGCGCAATTGGGCGCCGTTCGCTTAATCGATAACCTGCGGATTAGTCCTTGAATCGCGCGATACGCTACAATTTGCGCCACTTGATACGCCACACTGCTCAGTACGGAACCTAAGTCATGAATCCTAATTACCTTGAATTCGAACAACCGATTGCAGAATTAGATGCCAAAATCAATGAATTACGGCTTATGGATCATTCCTCTGGCCTGAACATTAATGAAGAAATAGCACGGCTTGAAGCGAAAAGCACCGAGCTTACCCGCTCGATATTTAGCAACCTAACCGCGTGGCAAATCAACCAGATCGCCCGGCACCCTCAGCGCCCTTATACCTTTGATTATGTCAAATATTTTTTAACCGATTTCACCGAGCTCCACGGCGATCGGGCGTTTGCCGATGATGCGGCTATTGTCGGGGGTATGGCGCGCTTAGATGGCATACCGATTATGGTGATTGGGCATCAAAAAGGTCGAGACACCAAAGAAAAAATTCGCCGTAATTTTGGCATGCCCCGCCCCGAAGGCTATCGCAAAGCCAAACGCCTGATGGAATTGGCCGCAAAATTTAATCTGCCGGTACTCACGTTCATTGATACCCCCGGCGCCTATCCTGGCATTGATGCCGAAGAGCGGGGGCAAAGTGAAGCCATCGCCCGCAATTTATATGTGATGGCCGATTTACCCACCCCCATTATCGTCACCATTATTGGCGAAGGCGGCTCAGGCGGCGCGCTGGCCATTGGCGTGGGCGATCATGTGATGCAACTGCAATACAGCACCTATTCTGTGATCTCCCCGGAAGGTTGCGCGTCGATTTTGTATAAAAGCGCGGATAAAGCCTCAGAAGCGGCCGAGGCGCTTGGCATCACCGCCTCCCGGTTGTTGCAACTTGGGCTTATTGATGAAGTGGTTGCTGAACCCTGCGGTGGTGCCCATCGCGATATTCCGTTAATGGCTCAAACCTTAAAAGCCTCACTCAAACGATCGCTCATCAAGCAGCTGAATATCCCCATCTCGCAATTGCTCGAAGAACGCTACAAGCGGCTCATGCGGTACGGGCAATATCTCGAACGTTAATTCAGCCAAGCCCACGTATTTTATGATGCCAGATGCCATAGCCGTTGCGTGGCCTGCGCGGTTGCCCGCAAAGCCGCGCATTGTTCTGGCAAGTTCAGGCGGCGCCGATTCGCTGGGCGCGCTGGTTTGGCTGAACACGCAGCGCGTGCATGGGTTAATAGCCGACCTTAGCGTGGTGAGCATTAATCATCACATTCATCCTGAATCGGCAAACTGGAGCGCGCTGGCTGTACGTCAGGCGCGGCATTTCGGGCTTAGAGCCGATACGATCAAGGTAGACTTGCCGCCACGCAGCCCAGAGGGGCATCGCTCCTTAGAAGCCCGGGCGCGCGCGGCACGCTACGCCGCGCTGAGTGATTATTTGGCGCAGCAGCCGATGGGTAGCGTGTTGGTGACCGCCCATCATTTATCCGATCAAGTGGAAACCTTTCTGCTCGCCGCTCTGCGCGGTAGCAGCGTTGCCGGGCTTTGCGCTATGCCTGCGCTGGCAGCCTTTGGCAGCGGCTGGCACTGGCGACCGTTTATTCACACACCGGCGGCCGCCTTGCACGCCCTAGCCCAAGGCACCTCAATGCCCTATGTGGTGGATCCCAGTAATTTTGATACCCGCTATGATCGAAATTTTTTACGCCACGACATCCTGCCCTTGCTGCAAGCCCGTTTCCCACGCGCCCTTGAAGGATTAAGCCACACCGCCCGGCAAGCCGCCCAAGATTGGACGATGCTGACCGAATTAGCCGAGCAAGATAGCGGTGCGCCATGGGCTGATACCCTGCCGCTGGCACGCCTGCACACACTCGACCCGGCACGGCAAGCCAACCTCATTCGCGGCTGGGTAAAAGCGCAGGGCGCTTTGATGCCGCCTAAAACCAAACTTTATGAATGGATTAGGCAATGCCACACCGCCCACCCCGCGCAACGACCCACCCTGCGCTGGGGGGACTTTGCGATAACCCGTTATCGCCAGCATTTATATTGGCGTAATCTCCCCCAAGAGGCGGGGTTTACGCCGGTGATATGGAATGATAAAACTCAACCTTGTTTAATAGCGGGAAACCGCAGGCTCACATTAACCCGCGCGACGGTGAATGACCCCTTAGCTTTGGCGGAATGCTGGTTATCTCGCCCGTGGATTCTAAGGCCGCGTGCGCCCCAAGATCTGTTAAATAAGGCTCCCAACCAACCCAAGCAAGATTTAAAACATTGGTTTCAGCAAAATAATATCCCCCCCTGGTTGCGCGACTCGGTTATGATACTAGAAATAGATCAGCAATTAGCCGGTATTGTCGGGTTAATAACGCAAGATTATTATCAAGCAAAAGAGCAGGTTGGTTGGCGAATCACCATTGAAGTCACAGCGAATTTGGATTAATTTCTTAAAAAAGAGTCACAGTGCAATATGTCGTTTCAGCAAGATAAATTCCAGCCAAAAAAACTTGAGCAAAAAATCGATCGACTGCTCGCCAATGCGCTATTAATTCTGCGCTATTTTTTTATTGCGTTAATGATTGTTTATACCGCTATTTGTGTGATTATTTTTGCTGTAAAATTAGGTGGGCTTGCTGTAAATCGAAGTGATTTAGATTTCAAATTAGTTGATACGTTACTGACAGATGGCTTATTTGTATTAATTATTCTAGCAATTGTTAAATCATTGTTCCTGAAAAACTCACTTGATTATGCCGTCACCCTTCTTGAAACTGGGTTTGTGGTTTTAATAAGGAAAATGATTTTATTACAAACCGAACCCAATGAATGGCTTATTTTACTGGTTTTAGGAATTACCTCGGCTGTGTTTTTTATGCTTATTATTTTAATTCATTACCTCAGGCGGCAGTGGCAGATAGAGAATGAAGCCAAAGCAAAAGCAGTGTCCCCATCAATTATGAATGAATAGGCATTGAAATCATGGTTAAAACCCAAGAAATTATTAAATTTTGTGATGCCTTGCTCAATAGCAGCGCATGGCAAGACTACGCTCCCAATGGTTTGCAAGTGCAAGGCAGCCCCACGATACAGCGCCTGGTGACTGGGGTTACGGCCTCGGCAGATTTAATAGATGCCGCCATTGCTTGGCAGGCAGATGCTATTTTGGTTCACCATGGTTACTTCTGGAAAAATGAATCACCCACCATTACCGGTATGAAATATCGTCGAATCGAAAAATTAATTAAAAACAATATCAATTTAATTGCCTATCATTTGCCGCTCGATAGCCAGCCGCAATTCGGGAATAATGCAGCGCTGGCCAATTATCTCGGCCTTACTGATCGAACTTTTTTTGGTCCTAACCAATTAGGCTTGGCAGGATATTTGCCCGCACCAATCGCCGTGGCGGCGTTAAGCACTAAGTTAAGCACCCATTTGAATCGCCCCCCCTTGGTGGTAGGACCCACGCAAACCGTGCTGCACCACATAGGTTTGTGTAGTGGCGGCGCGCAAGACTACCTTGTAGATGCCGCCTTGATAGGTCTAGATGCATTTATCTCCGGTGAAATCAGTGAGCGCACCACACACATTGCGCGGGAAGAGCAAATCACTTATTTTGCGGCCGGCCACCACGCCACAGAACGTGATGGGGTTCGTTTATTGGGCGAACAAATCGCACAAAATTTTGCGCTGGATGTTTTATTCATTGATATTGAAAATCCGGTTTAGCCCGTCTTTGCACCGTGTTTTAACCCAATTTTGCTGGGGTGATAAACACATCTGGCATGGGATTAACGACACTTGTTTGACGTTTTAAGATTTAACGTTAACACTCATAGGGTTTATAGGCCGGTATGCAGAGGGTAAAGCTGCCCGCAAGACCCATCTCAAGGTACGTTTTCGCTGGTTTTGCAACCGCCTAAACGCATCCGCAGGGGGTTAATGGTTCAATTAACAAGCCCCATGCTGGGGTTTTTTATTACATATTGGAGCAATTGATCGATGGCTGAAGTTCCTGTCAATACAGCACGGCGACGGTTTTTAACGGGTTCAGCCGTAGCCGTGGGCGCCGTGGGTGCGGGTTTTGCAACCGTGCCTTTCTTGTCTTCGTTTGAGCCCAGTGCGCGCGCTGAAGCAGCTGGAGCGCCCGTGGACGTTGCCGTGGGTAAACTCGCTGCCGGTCAAATGGTAACGGTCGCTTGGCGGGGGCAGCCGATTTATGTCGTGCACCGCACGCCAAAAATGATTGAAACCTTGCCCTCATTGGATCAGCAATTGGCCGATCCCAATAGCAAAGTAGCCAGTCAGCAGCCGAAATTTGCGGATAATTTTTATCGTGCGCGCAAGCAAGAGTTTCTCGTTTTAATTGGGGTATGCACCCATTTGGGCTGCGCGCCCACCTACCGCCCCGAAGTGGCGCCGAAAGATTTAGGCCCCGAATGGATGGGTGGGTTTTTCTGCCCATGTCATGGTTCAAAATTTGATTTGGCGGGGCGTGTGTATAAGGGTGTTCCTGCACCGACAAATTTGTATGTGCCTGAATATATTTTCGCGTCAGATGATTTAATTCGGATTGGTGTTGCGGAGAAACAAGCATGATTCAAAAATTAGGTAAATGGGTTGATGATCGGTTGCCCGTCTCGCATTTCTGGAATGCGCATTTAGCCAAGTATTATGTCCCTAAAAATTTTAATTTTTGGTATTACTTCGGCTCGATCTTGCTGGCTGTCTTTGCCATTCAAATTGTGACGGGCATTTGGCTTGCGATGAACTACAAGCCTTCTGCCGCTGAAGCCTTTAATTCCGTTGAATATATTATGCGTGATGTCAACTGGGGTTGGCTCATTCGTTATATGCATTCCACGGGTGCTTCCTTCTTCTTTATTGCAGTTTATTTGCATATGTTCCGTGCATTGATGTATGGCTCTTATAAAAAACCGCGTGAGTTAATCTGGATTTTTGGTGTATTAATTTTGGTTGCGCTCATGGCTGAGGCATTCATGGGGTATTTGCTGCCTTGGGGGCAGATGTCGTTTTGGGGCGCGCAGGTCATTATTTCCCTGTTTGGTTCAATTCCTTTTATCGGCCCTGATTTAGCGCTTTGGATTCGAGGCGATTACGTTGTTTCCGATGTGACCTTAAATCGATTTTTTGCCCTGCACGTTATTGCACTGCCCTTGGTTTTATTATTTTTAATTGGTGGGCACATTATGGCGCTCCACGAGGTGGGCTCTAATAATCCTGATGGGGTTGAAATTAAAAAGAATAAAGATGAGCATGGTAAGCCCCTAGATGGTATTCCATTTCACCCTTATTATACCGTTAAAGATTTATTCGGTTTAGGTGTGTTTTTGTTCTTATTTGCCACAGTCATATTTTATTGGCCCGATGGCGGCGGTAAGTTTTTAGAAGCGCCGAACTTCATTCCGGCGGATCCGCTTAAAACGCCTGAACACATTGCACCGGTTTGGTATTTTGCGCCGCATTACGCGATTTTGCGCGCCATCCCGGATAAGTTTTTGGGTGTTATGGCCATGGGTTCGGCCATCATGATTTTATTCTTCTTGCCGTGGATTGATCGCAGCCCGACTAAATCGATTCGTTATCGTTCTTTAGCATTCAAGATAATTTTGTTTGCGTTTGTCACGGCATTTATTGGGTTAGGGTATTTGGGCACTCAGCCGGTGACTTATTGGACAACCCTGTTTTCCCAGATATTTGCATTTATTTACTTTGGTTTTTTTGTGGCCTTATTTTTAGTGAGCCGATTTGAGCATGCAAAACCCGTTCCGGAGCGTTTAACATGATGAAAGTTTTAGTCATCTTCCTGCTTAATTTGCTGGGTGTTGGCGTGGTTTTGGCCTCAGATGGCGGCGGCATTCCGCTCAAGCACGTGTCTGTTAATCTGGCAGATCGGGCAGCACTGTACCGAGGCGCCCAAACCTTTGTGGCGCAATGTGCTACCTGCCATACCGCTGAATATATGCGCTATGGCCGGGTGGCATCTGATTTGCACTTATCCAAGGCGCAGGCAGAGAGCTTAATGCCGCCGCATTTAAAGCTGGGCGATGAAATGGTGAGTTTTATGCCGGCGGATTATGCCAAAACCGTATTTGGTACGGTGCCTCCTGATCTCACCCTCATTGCGCGCGTGCGCGGTGCTGATTGGTTGTATACCTATCTCACCTCGTTTTATGCCGACCCAACTAAGCGGTGGGGCGTGAATAATGCGGTGTTCCCTGGGGTGAACATGCCGGATGTATTCGCTGCCATGCAAGGTGTGCAAGAACCTGTGTACAACACGGTTAAGTTGCCGGACGGCTCATCAGAAGAACGCTTAGTTGGGCTTAAAGCGCCCGTAATCCCGGGAAATATGCCGCCTGCTGAATTTGATTCACTGGTTCGCGATTTGGTTGCCTATATGGTTTATATGGGTGAGCCTGCCAAGATGCAGCGGATGAGCTATGGGCCTTATGTGCTCGGCTTTATTTTATTATTTACGGTGCTGATGTTTTTACTGAAAACGGACTACTGGCGCGACATTAAAAAACCGGTCAAATCAGACTAATTTTTTAAGTTTTATACGCACAAAACCATGTAAAGTTTCCCTTTTACATGGTTTTTTATTTATCTAGGGATCAGGTTTGGCTATGGGCACAAGCAATTCATTGACGGCGCTCCAAGCAGCAGGTGAAATTTCTTGGGTGCGGGGAATATTTGAAGGCAAGCTACTAGGCGCTCAATCAAACGGGGGCGTTGCTCGCTGTTTACTGGCAACATTCATTGAGTCGAAATATGCCGTCTACCACTATTAATTTAACCAAACCGAGTTTGATCAGGGATAAAATCCGGCAGGTTTTAATCGCTTTTGTGCTCCCCCTCACAGCGCTTCTCAGCTGGATGGCTTGGGTTGAGCAAGCGCAATGGCGGGAGGCACGGCAAGAAGTTTTCCAGACGGTGGCGCGTGTTGCTCAAGCCTATGCCAATGATATCCAGTTGCGTTTGAACGCTC
>JAGDVP010000006.1 GCA_023255735.1 Halothiobacillus sp.
CTACAATAACGAACGCCCAAATATGGCGAACGGTGGCATCACACCAATGCAGAAACTGGCGATGACCGCTTAACTCCACTTTTGGCTACTGCTAAAAATGGGGGGATTACCCAATCATTCAAGAGGTTATAAGGCATGAAGGATCGCCGAGTGGATTTTAAACGCGTTTTAAGCCTGTTTTATTCTAAATTAGGTATTTGTTTGCTGCTGGTGGGGTTCAGCTCTGCGGCTCAGGCTGATGTTTATGTGTTGCGCGATGCGAATGGCGTGGCGCATTTAACCAATGTGCCGCCCAAAAAAGATGCGGGTTACAAGCTGTTTCAAAAGAGTGCGTTAACTGCGCCCAAGGCCTGGCGCGATGGTTTTAGTTTGGTGCCCCGCTTAGATGTGCACATCTTTGATACGGAGATTGATCATTACGCGCGTCAATTTGGCGTCGATCCTACTTTGGTGCGGGCGGTGATGCATGCGGAAAGTGCGTTTAACCCCAACGCGGTGTCGTCTGCCGGTGCCGGTGGGTTGATGCAGCTTATGCCGCAAACGGCGGCGCGTTTTGGTGTGGTTGATCGCTTTAATCCATCCGAAAACATTGCCGGCGGGGTCGCTTATTTGGCTTTTTTGCTGGATTTATTTAAAGGGAATCAGCAATTGGCTGTAGCGGCTTACAACGCGGGCGAGGGGGCTGTGCAAAAATATGCCGGGGTGCCGCCTTATAATGAAACCCAACAATATGTCACGCGGGTGCTGGATTTGCATCAGCGGTATTTGGCAACGGCGAGTCAAGCCACGCAATAATTATTTTGCTAAAACAAAAACCCCGCCTTGGTTAGCCACCGAGGCGGGGTTTTTTTAGGCGTTAATTCCGGTTGGAATTACTGCACATCGCCGCAAGAAACAACTTTGCCGCCTTCGCTTAAACTGTACGACAGGATATCGCCTTCGAACATTTTGGGGGTATAAATATCGATAACGGTTTCAGATTTGCCTTTAACAACATTGGTTAAAGGGAATTTTACTTTGGCCGCAGGATCGTTGCAGCGACCGTGGTTCATCACCAGTGTCATTGGGCCGGCTACGTTTTTGCCTTTGAATTCTGCAGAAATTTTGGTTTTATCAGCCGATACGGGGGTGATGGTGATGGTGCCATAAATATCTGACCCGTTCATGGGGACGGTATGCCCCAGAAAACGCACGTTCGGGTTAATGATGACCTCGGGTGTGGCGACATCGGCCGCTTGAACGACGCCAGACATAAGCCCTGCTACCGCTGTTAACAGAATAAGTTTTTTCATGGATGCCCCTGATTTGTTTTATTGCAAGAAACCATCGCCTATTTGAAGACGAAGGCCTCGAATTTTAGATGATTAAGCGTCGTTCGGGTTCATTTTTATTCGCGGTTTAGTCTATGAAAAAATTAATTGATCCATAAGGAACCTCTGATACGAGATTTATTTTTCTTGCGGCTTGCGTCGGCTGAATTTATCACTGAGCGTCTGTGCGAGTTCAAAAAACATGGGCACAAACAAAATAGCGACATAGGTGGCCAAAATCATGCCGCCGACAATGCCGGTACCCAAAGCATGGCGCGCGCCTTCGCCGGCGCCGCTCGCCAGCGCTAAAGGCAGCACGCCGAGAATAAACGCCATTGAGGTCATGATGACGGGGCGAAATCGAATGCGGGCGGCCTCGATGGCGGCATCGGTAATGCTTTTACCATCGGCGTGCATTTTGGCGGCGAATTCGACAATTAAGATGGCATTTTTCGCCGACATGGCAATCAGCACCAACAGCCCGACTTGAAAGTAGACATCAATATCTAAGCCGCGCATCCAGTTGGCGAGCAGTGCGCCCAGCACGGCAAAGGGCACTGCCGTAATGACGGCGAGTGGCAGCGCCCAGCGTTCATATAAGGCAGCCAAAATTAAAAACACCATGATGATGCCGAGGCCAAATGCGATGGCGCCGGCTTTTCCGGCGGAAAGCTCTTGGTAGGCAGCGCCGATCCAGCCTAATTGAAAGTTGTTGGATAGCGTGCTGGCGGCCACTTCTTGCATGGCTTTAAGCGCTTGGCCAGAGGAGTATCCCGGCGCGGGGTTGCCTAAAATCTTAGCAGCGGGAAAAATATTAAATCGGGTAACGACATCGGGGCCGCTCACTCGGGTTAGGCGTACCAGCGAGCTTAATGGGATCATGCCCTCTTTGCTGCTGCGGACATAGACTTGCTCTAAATCTTGTGGATCGACCCGATACGGCGTATCTGCCGCCTGATTGACTTGAAAATTGCGGCCGAACAAGGTGAAATCGTTCACATACCCTGTGCCGAAGGTGGATTGCATGGCGGTAAAAATATCTTTGACGGGCACCCCTAGGGCATAGGCTTTATCTCGGTTTACGACGGCCCGATATTGCGGGATATTAAATTCAAACGTGGTGCGCACCCCGGCTAATTCGGGGCGTTTGTTGGCGGCGGCAATTAAATTTAGGGTTGCCGTGTTCAGGGCATCCAATCCCCCATTGCCCCGATTCTGCAAATAAAGCTCGAAGCCGCCGGTGGTTGAAATGCCGCGAATGGGCGGGGGCACGAACGAGAACACTTGCCCTTGCGGAATGTGCCTCGCCTCGCCGGTAATTTTATTGGCAACCGCTTGCACACTTTGGCTTGGCAAGAGGCGCTCATCCCAAGGATTGAGGCGGATAAAAGCCACGCCCGCGTTGGGTCTGGCAGTATCGGCGAGTAAATCGCGCCCTGCAAAAGCTACGATGGAAAATACGTTGGGGTCTTGAGTTACGATGTGACTTAATTCATCGCGTACCACAGCGGTGCGATCTAAGCTCGCGCCGGGTGCGAGCTTAATGATGGAGATAAAAAATCCTTGATCTTCATTGGGCACTAAGCCCGTGGGTGAGTGCTTGAAGAGCACGATTGCCGCCACAATCACGCCGGCGAAAATCATTAAACCGAGCGGCCACGCTTTCAGAAAAAACTGTACCAATCCCATGTAGCCATGGGTTAGCCCATTGAAGCCTCGGTTGAATATCCTAAACGGTAGCGCGGGTTGTTTCTCTTCGTGTTTGTTGAGCAAAATGGCGGTCATCGCCGGAGTGAGGGTGAGGGCGACCACCGCAGATAAAACCACCGAGATGGAGATGGCGATGGCAAATTGACGATACATTTCGCCGGTTAAGCCCGGTATAAAAGCCACCGGGATGAATACGGCAAGGAGCACCATGGTGGTGGCGATAATGGGCCCGGATACTTGCTGCATGGCTTTGATGGCGGCATCGCGGGCGTGAAGGGCTTCTTCGCGCATCAGCCGCTCGACGTTTTCGATGACGATGATGGCATCATCCACCACGATGCCGATGGCGAGCACAAAGCCGAATAATGTGAGCAAATTGATCGACATGCCGGCCAAATATAGCCCCGCGAGTGCGCCAATTAGGGCGACGGGAATGGCAATGAGCGGAATGAGGGTGGCACGGGGTTTCTGCAAGAAGATAAAAATGACGAGCACAACCAGTACCATGGCTTCAGCTAGAGTTTTTAGCACTTCATCAATCGAAATACGCACAAAATCGGTGGTATCCAGCGGAATTTTATAGGCTAAATCCCCCGGGAATACAGTTTGTAGTTCGGTCATTTTGGTGCGTATCGCCGCGACGGTTTCTAGCGCATTGGCGCCGGGTGCCAAAAATACGCCGATTGGCACGGTGGGTTTGCCATTAAACGTGGCGTTAAAGCCGTAAAATTTGGAGCCAAGATCAATGCGCGCCACATCTTTAAGGCGCAACGCACCGCCGCTGGCATTGCCGCGCAAGATGATGTTGCGAAATTGCTCAACCGTGGTGAATCGCCCATCGGCGGTGAGCGTATAGGTAAAACCTGCGGCTGAATCGTTGGGGGCATCGTTGAATTTTCCGGCGGCAAATTGGGCGCTTTGCGCTTTAATGGCATTGCCGACATCGGTTGGGGTGAGGTCAAAATGAGCGAGTTTGGCGGGATCAAGCCAGATGCGCATTGAGTAATCTTGCGCGCCAAATAATTGCGTATCGCCCACGCCTTTGATGCGTTTGAGCTCGTCTATTACATTGAGCAGTGCGTAGTTTGAAATAAATTTGGTATCAAATTGCCCCCGTTCAGAGAGCAGGGTGATAACCATTAAAATGGCATTACTTTTTTTCTGCACCACCACGCCTTGATCGCGCACTTCTTGGGGCAGCTGCGGCAACGCTTGCTGCACGCGGTTATTCACATCAATGGTGGCCTGATTGGGGTCGGTGCCATTGGCGAAGGTAACGGTTAAATTCATCGTGCCTGAATCGGAGCTGCTCGATGACATATACAGCATGTTTTCAACGCCATTGATGCGCTGCTCAAGCGGGGCGGCCACTGATTCGGCAATCGTGGCGGCGTCGGCGCCATTGTAGGTGGCGGTTACTTGCACATCGGGGGGCACAATTTCAGGGTATTGCTCAACCGGTAAGCCGGTGAAGGCCGCCGCGCCCGCCAGCATAATCACAACCGCGAGTACCGTCGCAAAAATAGGCCGGTGGATAAAAAATGTCGAAATCATAAAAGTCGATCCAATAAATTCTTGTCGGTATTGCGTGATTTAAGATTTACTTTGGGGCGTAAACGGCTCAATTGTGATGCCGGGGCGTAATTTCACCAGGCCATCGGTCACAATTTGCTCGCCCGCTTTGAGCCCCGAGGTGATGACTTGCCCTTCATCACTCATAGGGCCGAGCTCCACTGGGGTTTGGGTGATTTTGTAATCAGCCGCCACCGTGTACACCGCAAAGCTACCCGGGCGAATGCCGCTGGTGAGCGCCGTTGGCGGAATGACTATGGCATGGGATAGTTTGGCCACCGCCAAGCGCACGCGCACAAACTCGTTGGGCTTAATGCGGCCTGTGGGATTGGGAAATATGCCGCGTAAGGTCACGCTGTTGGTGTTGGCATCCACACTCACCGCGCGAAAATTCAACACACCGGCCACCGAGGTGGAAAAATCGTGTCCGGCCAAAAGCTCGGCGGGTACGGGCTGAGCTGGGGTGGGATTCAATGCGTTTGTGCGGGCGTAGGGGTTATCCGCCGAGGTGGTAAGCACGACTTGGATGGGATCAATGGCTTCAATTTGCGCCAGCTTATCGCCAACTTTAATCAGATTGCCCGCAGCCACGCTGCGACGCCCGACGATGCCTGCAATGGGCGCATTAATTCGAGTGTAATCCACATTAATTTGCGCGGCGGTAACTTTAGCTTCGGCGATTTTGACCGCAGCTTGTGCCACTTCAAGTGCCGATTGGGTATCATCACGATCTTTAACGCTGGCTACTCCTTTGCCAAACAGGGTGTTAATGCGCGCCCAGTCCCGCTGCGCGCCATTCTGCGTGGCTTGGGCGGCTGCTTGTGTGGCTTGGGCTTCTTTGAGCGTGGCGACATAGGGGCGGTTATCAATCGTAAATAAGGGGGCGCCTTTTTCGACTTTATCTCCTTCGATATAGTTTCGTGATTGCAAAATACCCTCAATTTGCGCGCGGACATCCACTTGCCGTTGTGCTTCTGTGGTGCCGGTGTAGGTCTCGAAAATCGTGACATCGGCCGATGTGACCGCTGCAATGGGCACAATCGGCGCCGGCATTTTTTTCGCGGGGGGATTTTCTGCGCTAACCGGGGTTAAGGTAAGCGCTAGGCAACTGAGCAGCAAAAAAATGCCAATTGGCCGAGCGTTGGTCAAGCGTGCTTGGATTTGGGGCGGATATTTTGTCGCGGTGAATGAGGGCATGCGCTTCACGGTTCCAATAAGGGGGTTGGGGGGAGCTATTAGCGGGTGTTATAGCGCTTGGCTTTATTGTTAGCTTGCTAACAATTTAGCACGCACTTCAATAAAAAAGTGCTGCCTGCGCGGATTTTTTGCGGGCGGGTGATCTGGCTCGACGCTGGGTTTATGCGATGATAATGCGGCTTATTTAATGATGAGGAGCCGCTATGAGTGATACCCTTTTTTCGCGCATTATTCGCCGCGAAATCCCCGCGACGATCGTATTTGAAAACGAGCGCATCTTGGCGTTTCGGGATATTAACCCGCAAGCGCCGGTGCATATTTTGATTATCCCCAAAAAAGTGATTGCCACCGTGAACGACATCACCCCGATTGATGCGCCGTTAATTGGCGAGCTGTTTTTGGTGGCCGCACAATTGGCGGCAGAAGAAGGCATTAGCGATGCCGGTTATCGCACCGTGTTTAACTGTAATGCGGCGGGTGGGCAAGAGGTGTATCACCTGCATTTGCATCTGCTCGGTGGGCGGCAGATGCATTGGCCGCCGGGCTAATTGGGCGAACCCTATGGTGTTTTAAGTGACGCGCGCGGCCTTAAATTTTGCAGGGCAATTATTGGCGCGAATTTTTCAGGTTTTGGTAGTTTTCAAATCGGCGGGCATCGATTGTGCCGTTGGCAACGGCAGCGAGCACCGCGCAGTCGGGTTCTTGTTTGTGACTACAGTTATTAAATCGGCAGTGTTGCGCCACTTGAAGAATGTCGGGATACGCGCGATCGATGGCCAAGACGTTTTGCGCGGCCACAGCAAAATCGCGCACGCCGGGTGCGTCGATCAGGCCGCCTTCTAGGTTATCGAGCCTAAATAACGTGCTGTGGCGGGTGGTGTGCTGGCCTTCTTGACTATGCGCGGATAGGGCTTTGATGGCGGCCGTAGCGGCTTGCGCGGTGATGCTGCGGGCGAGCGATGTTTTTCCCACACCCGATAAGCCAATCATCATGGAAATTTGGTTGGCAAGCCGTGCGCGCAGTGCATCAATGCCCTCACCGGTGTGGGCGCTCACTTTGAGAATATCAATATCTTGCGCTTGCCAAAGGCGTAATGTGGCTTCAATGTGTGCTTGAGTTTGTGGCTCAACTGCGCCGAGCTCATCAATTTTGTTGAGCACAATGAGCGGGATGGCGGGTAAATCCAAGGTGGCGACAATGGCTTGCTCCACAATGTTGGGGTTCATCCACGGAATGGGCGCCACCACGATGAGCACTTGATTAATATTAGCGGCCATGAGCCGCAATTTGCCGTGGGTGTCGGGGCGAATGAGGGTGTTGGTGCGCGGGTAGAGGTGCTCGATGATTTCGCGCTGATCTTTGCCCGTGTGCCAGCCGATTTTATCACCGGTGGTGAGTGCGCCTAAGGTGCGCCGAGCGGTTGCGCGCAGGAGCCGCCCTTCGGCTTCGATAATGAGTTCGGTGCCGTGATGCGTGATGACGGTACCGGTGTGTAGATGTTGGTTTGGCGCCTCGTTACGGCGGGAAATTTGGTTTTTTTGGCGATCGGTCAGGCGAGATTTCATGCGGTGATTAATTCATTAAAAACACGGTGGCTAATCCTAAAAAGATAAAAAACCCGCCGGAATCGGTGATGGCGGTAATTAACACAGAGCTGCCCAAAGCGGGATCACGCCCAAGCTTCATGCGGGTTACAGGGATGGTGACGCCAAAAAATGCGGCGGTTAAAAAATTTAAACTGACCGCCCCCGCCATAACCAACGACAAAGCCGAATCATGGTAGAGCAGGAAGGTGATTAAACCTAGCGCGCCGCCCCAAATCATGCCGTTGATGAGCGCGATGCGCAGCTCTTTGCTGTATAGCAGGCGAATATCGCGGTTATCGAGCGTGCGAAAAGCCAGCTCGCGCACAATCATGGTGATGGTTTGGTTGCCTACATTTCCGCCCATGCCCGCCACAATCGGCATTAAGGCCGCTAGGGCTACGAGTTGCTCAATGGCGCCATCAAATAAGCCAATCACGCGGGAGGCGACGAGCGCGGTGACCAAATTCACAGCGAGCCACGGGCTGCGATTTTTAACACTGCGCGCGATGGGGGCGAAAATGTCTTCCTCTTCGCGCAAGCCCACTTGGGATAGGCGCTCTTCATCGCGGGCTTCGCGGATAAAATCAACCACGGCGTTAATGGTGACCCGGCCAATCAGACGATTGTGCTCATCGACCACCGGCGCGCTTACCAAATCATAGCGCTCGAACGCATCGGCGGTGGTGCGCGCTTTATCCTCGGGGTGAAAGCGAACCACTTCTTTGGCCATGGCCTGATGCACGGCGAGATCGGGATCACTGAGCAGTAAGTTTTTAAGATAAATCACCCCGACAAAGCTGCTGTCTCGATTGACCACAAAGAGCTTGTCGGTGTGATCGGGGAGATCTTCCATGCGGCGCAAATAGCGCAGTACGACTTCGATACGCACATCGGCGCGCACGGTCACCAAATCAAAATCCATGAGTGCGCCCACGGTGTCCTCGGGATAAGACAGGGCAAATCGCAGGCGTTCGCGTTCAGCCAAGGGCAGGGTGGTAAACACTTCCTGCATCACTTGGGCGGGAAAATCGGGCGCCAGATCAGCCAGCTCATCGGTATCCAGCGTATTGGCGGCGTTGAGCATCTCCTCGCGATCCATTGCCGCAAGCAAGCTCATCCGCACCGCATCGGATACCTCAAGCAGCACTTCGCCATCTTGATCGGCATGCACCAGCGACCAAATGGCCATGCGCTCATCGACCGGTAATGCTTCTAAAATCAGTGCAATATCGGCCGGATGGAGTTGTTCAATTTTTTGTGCGAGCCGAGTGAGATTTTGTTTGTGAACAATGCGTTCCACCAGCTCATGGTGCGCATCTTGAGAGCGATCCACTAGCCCTTCGACCAATCGATTACGTGCCATCATTTCCCGAATATCGCGGATGATAGCGGCGAGTTCGGCGGGCTTTTCAGCGATTTTGGGCTCGGTGGCGTGCTGATTGGTCATAGAGGGGCATCCGGGCGCGTAAAAGAGGCAGGGTTAGTTTTGCGGTTCGGCTAATAAACGATCAATCTCGCGGGCAAGATGGTCATCCTTAATCGTTAGGGCGTTGGCATCATGCGTGGTTAACCGAATTTCAAGGCGATTATACCCAAGGGTTAAAACCGGATGGTGCTGATGTTTCTCAGCCAGATAGCCAATGGCATTGAGCAGCAATAAACCCTGTTGAAAATTACCGGGCGTAATTTGCGTGACTAATTCGTCACTATCAATGCGCCAGCGGGGGTGGCGTGCGTTGGGCATAACAAGCTCCTTGTGTGGGCTATTGGGGCAAAGGTTTCATGTTAATCTAATGAACCTTCGCGCCCCTTTAATTTAATGCAAAGCATAGGCACTCCCATGGCTGAACCCAGCGAAAACTTAATTTGGATTGATCTTGAAATGACCGGGCTTGACCCTGCCACCGATACCATCCTTGAAATGGCCACCATTGTGACCGATAAGCATTTAAATATTTTGGCCGAAGGGCCTGTGATTGCGATAGCGCACCCGCAAAGCACCCTAGATGCGATGGATGACTGGAATAAACGCACCCATGGCGAGAGTGGTTTAATCGCTCGGATTCAAGCCAGTAGCATTACTCTGCGCCAAGCGGAATTACAAACGCTCGAATTTTTACAAGCATGGGTGGTGCCCGGAAAATCACCCATGGCGGGCAACAGCATTTGCCAAGATCGCAGGTTTTTAGTGCGTTTAATGCCGCAACTTGAACAGTTTTTTCACTATCGAAATCTAGATGTGTCCACCGTAAAAGAGCTGGCGCGGCGCTGGAATCCGAGCCTTTTTCAAGGATTGAAAAAGGGCGCCAATCATCAAGCGCTGGATGATATTAGAGGCTCGATTGGTGAGCTTGTGTATTACCGTTCCACTTTTTTCAGGCTTTAAGCACTGAGCTGCACTTGGCGCCGTGCAATGGGTAAATCATCGCGATTACCCCAATCTGACCACGCGCCGGGATAACCCCGCACCTGCTTGAATCCTAAGTGTTTTAAGATAAAAAACATTAAACTTGAACGCCGATGGCTTTGGCAATAGACCGCTATGGTCCGATTGGCCTCGGGCGTGATGCCTTCTGCCGCTAAATCCGCCAAAATTGTCTCATCCGGCAATAAAAACCCTGGGTTTTTTGGGTCAAAGCAGCGTTGCCAATCAAAATGAATGGCACCGGGCACATGCCCTGCATGGCGCGAGCGTTGGTCTTTGCCTAAATATTCGGCTTCGCTGCGGGTATCGAGCACGGTCCAAGGCTGTTCTTTGTTTTGCATCCCCTCAATAATCATTTCTGCAGTGCATAGGTGCGGGCTTGATTCCACCAGGCTTAAACGCGGCGTTGTTTGTGCGGCAGGTCGGCTGTTTTGGGTTTCAAAGCCAGCAGCTACGAGCGCAGCCCGTCCTCCGTCTACCAAGTGGGTGTGCTCTAAACCACACAAAGCGAGTGTCCAAGCGAGACGCGCGGCTGATAAGCCCTGGCTGTCATCAATGATGTAAATCGGGCGGTTTTCGCGCACCCCGGTATGGGCAAGGGCTTGATTTAACGCTTCAATCGGTGCAACTAAGCCAACCGTATCGCCCCGGCTCACCACAATTTGATTGAAATCAACCCAATGGGCGCCCCGCAAAGCCAACCCATCGGGCTGGCTCATATCGAGCAGAATAGGGGATGCACAAGTTTTATCTTGGGCAGCGTTAGTTGCATCAAAGATGAGTTTAACGTCGGGTGCAGTTTTGAATATCATTTTATTATCAATGGATTAGTTATTGTTATGTCCGCGGGGCTATATCGCTAATAACCTTAATCTACTTTGATTGAATTTTCATCATGGGCGCTATTTATGCAGGATAAAGCCGCATTCAAGGTATGATTTGCGCTTAATTTAGGTGGTTAAATTTGAGGGCAAAGCATGGTATGCAACATTGCAGTAGCAGGCGTTAATGGCCGCATGGGGCGGGTGTTAATTGAGGCGATTAGTCAAAATCCTGCAGCAAAATTGGGCGCGGCGCTGGTGCGGGCCGGTAGCCCCTTGCGCGGGCAAGATGCCGGTGCGCTGGCGGGTGTGGGCGGGCTTAATTGCGCGGTGCAAGATGATTTGTCGGCGGCGCTCAATCAGTTTGATGTGCTCATTGATTTCACCACGATTGAAGCCACTTTAGCCAATTTAAGCCTGTGCCGCGAAGCCCGTCGCGCCATGGTGATTGGCACGACAGGCTTTACGGCGGAGCAAAAAGAGCAGTTGGTTAAAGCCGCCGAAGTGATTCCGATGGTATTTGCCCCAAATATGAGTATTGGTGTGAATGTTTTGTTGGGTGTGTTAGCGCAAACCGCGCAGCTATTGGGCGAGGGCTACGATGTGGAAATCATCGAGGCGCATCACCGGCATAAAGTGGATGCACCCTCCGGCACGGCCTTGCGCTTGGGTGAGGCCGTGGCGGCGGCTTATGGCCGAACCTTATCACAAGTAGCGGTATATGGGCGGGAAGGCCACACCGGTGCGCGCGATGCCAAAACCATTGGCTTTGCAACGGTGCGCGGCGGTGATGTGGTGGGCGATCATACGGTGCTGTTTGCGGGCATCGGTGAGCGCATTGAGTTAACGCACAAGGCATCCAGCCGAATGACGTTCGCCCAAGGCGCAGTGCGAGCAGCGATTTGGCTTAAAAATCAGCCGCCGGGTTTGTATGACATGCAAGATGTGTTGGGCTTGAAAACACCGGCTTAAAACCGCGTGTTTGCGGCCATTCATGGACAAAATAGCCCTTGTTCGGGCATAATATTGAGCCATATTCTGCATAAAACGTATCACTGCCTGCGCGCGTGGCATAGGTTTTAAGTGATAAAACGTTTCAAAAATAACAAGTTGTATTGGTCAATTTGTTCATATTCGGGTTAGATGGGAGAGTCTCTTGAAACACACCGCGCTATTGGCTTTGGCCGACGGTAGTCTTTTTTATGGCACATCAATTGGCGCATCCGGCTCAACTGTGGGCGAGGTGGTCTTCAACACCGCCATGACGGGTTATCAAGAAATTTTGACCGACCCCTCTTACCGTCGCCAAATTGTTACCCTAACTTATCCTCATATCGGTAA
This sequence comes from Halothiobacillus sp., assembly GCA_023255735.1. Taxonomy (GTDB): domain Bacteria; phylum Pseudomonadota; class Gammaproteobacteria; order Halothiobacillales; family Halothiobacillaceae; genus Halothiobacillus. The sequence continues at coordinate 11,964 of JAGDVP010000006.1, forward strand.
TGTAGGCGTGAATACCGATGATGCGGAGTCTTTGGCGGTGCATGCGGCGGGCTTGGTTATTCGTGATGCCTCGGCGATTGTGAGTAATTGGCGCGCACAAGAATCGTTGGGTGATTACTGTGTGCGTCATCAACTGGTGGCCATTGCGGATTTAGATACCCGCGCGCTCACCCGAGTCTTGCGCGATAAGGGTGCTCAAAATGGCTGCATTCAAACCGGTGAATCGTTAGATGCGTCGGCGGCTATTGCTGCGGCTCGGGCATTTGCCGGGTTAAATGGCATGGATTTAGTGCCGGAAGTCACAACCCAAGTGCCGATTGAATGGACAAGCGGCACCTGGGCGCTTGATGGCGCAACAGCGCCTGCTCGCCCTGCGTTAACGCGCCACGTGGTGACATGGGATTACGGCATGAAGCACAATATTTTGCGCATGCTGGTCGATCGCGGATGCAAAATTACCCTGCTGCCGGCTACCACGCCCGCGCGGGATGTGCTTGCCATGAAGCCGGATGGTATTTTGCTAGGCAATGGTCCCGGTGACCCGGCCGCGTGTCACTATGCGATCGAGGCCATCACTGAAGTGTTAACACACGATATTCCGGTGTTTGGTATTTGCTTGGGGCATCAATTATTGGCGTTGGCCAGCGGGGCTAAAACAGTCAAGATGAAGTTTGGCCATCATGGCGCCAACCATCCCGTGCATAATTTGGCCAGCGGCAAGGTGTTTATTTCAAGCCAAAATCATGGTTTTGCTGTGGATGAAGCCACCTTGCCTGCGAACGTGCAAGCGACGCATCGCTCCTTATTTGATGGTAGTTTGCAAGGTATTTCTCGCACGGATCGTGTGGCATTTAGTTTTCAAGGCCACCCAGAAGCCAGCCCAGGTCCGCATGATTTGGATGGTTTGTTTGATCAATTTGTCGCCGCTATTGATGCGCGCCGCGCCCCGCGCGGTTAGTTGCCCTCGTCTGTTGCATCGCTCGTTTTTAATTTGTGAATAAATCATGCCAAAAAGAACCGACCTTAAAAGCATCTTGATTATCGGCGCAGGTCCCATCGTGATCGGCCAAGCCTGCGAGTTTGATTACTCCGGCGCTCAGGCGTGCAAGGCGCTGCGAGAGGAGGGGTATCGGGTTATTCTGATTAACTCAAACCCTGCCACCATCATGACCGATCCCGATATGGCCGATGCCACCTATATCGAGCCCATCAATTGGGAAACTGTGGCGGCAATTATCGAAAAAGAGCGCCCCTGCGCCCTGTTGCCCACGATGGGTGGGCAAACTGCGCTCAATTGCGCCCTCGATTTGGCGCGCCACGGCGTGTTGGCAAAGTTTAATTGCGAACTCATTGGCGCCTCTGAAGATGCGATCGACATGGCCGAAGACCGTGAGCGCTTTCGCGAGGCAATGACGGATATAGGCCTTTCTACGCCGACCTCGTACATTGTGCACACACTCGAAGAAGCCTTCGCCGAGCAGCCAAAACTGGGCTACCCCATTATTATTCGCCCTTCATTTACCATGGGCGGTTCGGGGGGCGGCATTGCGTATAATCGCGAAGAATTCGAAGAAATTGTGCGCCGTGGCCTTGATTTATCGCCCACGAGCGAACTTTTAATTGAGCAATCGGTGCTGGGTTGGAAAGAATATGAAATGGAAGTGGTGCGGGATCGTAACGATAACTGCATCATTATTTGCTCCATTGAAAACTTAGACCCGATGGGCGTGCACACCGGCGATTCAATTACGGTTGCGCCTGCACAAACGCTCACCGATAAAGAATATCAAATCATGCGAAACGCCTCGCTCGCGGTTCTGCGCAAAATTGGCGTAGAGACGGGCGGCTCAAACGTGCAGTTTGCAGTGAATCCTGCAAATGGCCACATGATCGTCATTGAAATGAACCCGCGCGTATCCCGTTCATCGGCCTTGGCATCGAAAGCGACCGGCTTTCCGATTGCGAAAGTAGCCGCGAAATTGGCGGTGGGGTACACGCTAGATGAATTGCGCAACGATATTACCCAAGGCGCCACGCCTGCCTCGTTTGAGCCCACCATCGATTATGTGGTGACCAAAATTCCGCGGTTTACGTTCGAGAAATTCCCACAGGCCGATAGCCGTTTAACCACGCAAATGAAATCGGTGGGTGAAGTGATGGCTATTGGCCGCACCTTTCAAGAATCGTTGCAAAAAGCGCTGCGCGGCTTGGAGATTGGCGTTGATGGCTTTGATGAAATTCTCGATCGGGATTTAGATGCCGAGGATGCCGAAGATGAAATTATTCGCCAACTGCGTGAACCGCGCCACGATCGGTTGTGGTATGTGGCTGAAGCCTTCCGCTATGGTTTTACGCTGCAAGATGTGTTTGAACACGCCAAAATTGACCCATGGTTTTTAATTCAAATAGAGCAAATTATTCAAAAAGAACAGTCGTTGCGCGGGCAGTCGCTCGCCAACCTAGACCGCGACACAATGTGGCGCACCAAACGGATGGGGTTTTCCGATCGCAGGTTGGCACGATTGCTTGATGAAACCGAAAGTACCGTGCGCGCGCACCGTCATGCTCTCGGCGTGCGCCCTGTGTTTAAGCGGGTGGATACCTGCGCGGCGGAATTCCCCACGCACACGGCGTATATGTACTCAACTTATGAGCAGTATTGCGAGGCGGCACCCAGCGCGCGTGACAAAATCATGATTTTGGGCGGCGGGCCGAATCGAATTGGCCAGGGGATCGAATTTGATTATTGCTGTGTGCATGCCGCGCTTGCGCTTCGCGAAGATGGCTTTGAAACCATCATGGTGAACTGCAATCCCGAGACGGTATCGACCGATTATGATATTTCCGATCGGCTGTATTTCGAATCGCTAACCTTGGAAGATGTGCTTGAAATTATCGAAGTGGAGCAACCCAAAGGCGTCATCGTGCAATTTGGTGGCCAAACGCCGCTTAAATTGGCGCGCGATTTAGAAAAAGCCGGTGCGCCCATTATCGGCACAACACCCGATGCGATTGACCGGGCCGAAGACCGCGAACGCTTCCAGCTTATGATCCAAGAGTTGGGCTTAAAGCAACCGCCGAACCGCACGGCGCGCTCATCCGATGAAGCGGTGAATCTGGCGGCACAAATTGGCTATCCCTTAGTGGTTCGCCCCTCCTATGTGCTGGGTGGCCGCGCGATGGAAATTGTGCATAACGAGGAAGGCTTAAAGCGCTATATGCGCGATGCGGTTAAGGTTTCGAACGATTCGCCCGTCTTGCTGGATCGCTTCCTCGATGATGCCGTTGAAATGGATATCGACGCGGTAAGCGATGGCGAAACCGTCGTTATCGGCGGCCTGATGGAGCATATCGAAATGGCGGGGATTCATTCCGGCGATTCAGCTTGCTCCTTGCCGCCCTATACGGTGGCCGCCCCCGTGTTAGATGAAGTGCGCGCGCAAGTTAAAGCGATGGCTAAAGCCTTGGGTGTGGTGGGTTTAATGAACACCCAAGTTGCGATTCAAGGCGGGGAAATTTACATCATTGAAGTGAATCCTCGGGCATCGCGTACCGTGCCGTTTGTCTCAAAGGCGGTGGGCATTGCACTGGCCAAAATTGCGGCGCGTGCCATGGCCGGTAAAACATTGTCCGCGCAAGGCGTGACCCGTGAGTGCGTACCGCCTTTTTATGCGGTGAAAGAAGCGGTATTTCCGTTCATTAAATTCTCTGGGGTTGATCCGCTGCTCGGCCCTGAGATGAAATCCACCGGCGAGGTCATGGGGATTGGGCGAGAATTTGGTGAAGCCTTTGCCAAAGCGCAGGCGGGTGCGGGTAATTCCTTGCCCACCAAAGGCTTAGCCTTTGTTTCTGTGCGTAAACACGATTACCCGGCGACGACCGAAGTCGCGCGCGCCCTAGCCGCGAAGGGTTTTACTCTGTGCGCCACACGGGGCACAGCGCGCCATTTAGAGGAGCAAGGTTTGCAGGTTGAATCGGTAAATAAAGTGACCGAAGGCCGTCCCAATATCGTTGATATGATTAAAAATAAAGAAATTGCGCTGATTATCAACACCACAACCAGCAGCCACCAATCGCGCAATGATTCTTTCCAAATTCGGCGGGAAGCCCTAAACCAGCGCGTGCCTTATTTCACCACGATGGCCGGTGCTGAGGCCATGGCTTTAGCTTTAGCTTATTTACGGCAACCGATTTCGATAAACCGGCTGCAAGATCTTCATAAAGAGTGTGTCGCCTAATGCAACAAACCCCCATGACGACGGCGGGTGCCGCCAAACTTGAAGCGGAACTCAAACAATTACGCAGTGTTGATCGTCCGCGGATTATTCAAGCGATTGCCGAGGCGCGCGAACTTGGCGATTTAAAAGAAAATGCCGAATACCATGCCGCGCGTGAAGAACAAGGCTTTGTCGAAGGGCGCATCAAGGAAATTGAAGCCAAGCTGTCCCATGCGCATATTATTGATATTTCACGCATTCCGCCCGCAGATAAAGTGATTTTTGGTGCCACAACCCAAGTGCTGGATGTCGATACCGATGAAGAAATCACCTATAAAATCGTGGGTGATGACGAGGCGGATATTAAATTCAACATGATCTCAATTCACTCGCCCATCGCCCGTGCCTTAGTGGGTAAATCTGTGGGCGATGAAGTGCGTATCGAAACGCCGGGTGGGGTGCGGATATTTGAAATTATGCAGGTTTTGTATGTCGCCTAACATTTTAATTATTAAAGGTTAAATCGTAGTTTATATGCTTGATCCTAAATTATTTCGCACCGATCCTTATGCGCTTGCAGCTAAACTCCTTCGTCGAGGCTATGTTTTAGATGTGGCGGCATTCACGCGGTTAGAGCAAGCACGCAAACAGATTCAAGTTGAAACGGAAACGCTGCAAGCGCTGCGCAACACGAGCTCAAAACAAATTGGCCAGCTTAAAGCCAAAGGTGAAGACGCAAGCGAGGCTATGGCGCAGGTAAGCGATCTCGGCGATCGTTTAGCCGCCGCTAAAGCGCAACTTGAAGGCATTCAAACCGAGCTTGATGCGCTTTTTGCCCTAGTGCCTAATGTGCCCGACGATGATGTGCCGGAGGGTGCGGATGAATCGGGTAATGTGATGGTTCGCCAGTGGGGCACGCCGTTTGAGTTTGATTTTAGCCCACAAGATCATATTGCGCTCGGCGCCCCATTGGGGATGGATTTTGAGGCGGCAGTAAAAATCACCGGTTCGCGATTTGTTACCTTAAGCGGTGAAATAGCGCGGCTTCATCGCGCGCTCGCGCAATTTATGCTCGATATGCACACAGATATGCACGGTTACACCGAAGTGTATGTGCCGTATATCGTCAATCAACGAAGCTTGTTTGGCACCGGTCAGCTGCCTAAATTTAGCGAGGATTTATTCGCCCTAACGGGTGATGCTCATTGGTTCTTAATTCCCACCGCGGAAGTGCCTGTCACCAATCTGGTGCGTGATGCCTTATTAAATGCGGCGGATTTACCGCGTCGATATGTAGCGCATACGCCAAGTTTTCGCTCCGAAGCTGGCGCGGCGGGGCGTGATACCCGGGGTATGATTCGCCAGCATCAGTTTGATAAGGTCGAGCTGGTGCACATTGTGCGCGCATCCGAATCCGATGCCGCCCTCGAAGCCTTAACAGGGCACGCCGAAGCGGTTTTACAAGCCTTAGAATTACCCTATCGTGTAATGCAATTATGCACGGGTGATATGGGCTTTTCAGCCGCTAAAACCTTTGATTTAGAAGTGTGGTTGCCCGGCCAAAACACCTACCGTGAAATTTCTTCTTGCTCAAATACCCGAGATTTTCAGGCCCGCCGTTTGCAAGCCCGCGTGCGCGGGGATGATGGCAAGCCTGAACTGGTTCACACCTTAAATGGCTCAGGCTTAGCGGTGGGGCGAACCTTGGTGGCGGTTTTAGAAAATTACCAAGAAGCCTCTGGCAGCATTCGCATTCCTGCGGCGTTGCAACCGTACATGCGAGGCAAAACTTTGATTGAGCACAGCGGTATGAACGCGCAGGCACAGCGATGAGCACGGCGGCCGATTCGGTTATTTTTGCCGATGTGCGTCATACGTTGGTTGACACTTTGGGTTTAACAACGCCGTTGCGACTGCTCAATGCGCAAACGCCCTTGCTTGGCGCCATACCAGAGCTTGATTCTATGGGCGTTGTGTTGTTATTAACGGCACTGGAAGACCGGTTTGATTTAGTGCTCTCTGATGATGAGATTGATTCAGCTTGGTTTGAAACGTTGGGCAGCTTGACCGAGGCGATTGAAGCACGGCTACCCCAATAATCAGCGTTATTCACGGTAAATCGGACGAAAGACGGCACAAAACAAAAAAAGCCGGCATCCAAGTGCCGGCTTTTTGGTTTATCTCTTATTTGCCTGAATCGGATTAAACCTGAAAATTAGCCATTAATTTTGTGATATTTCACCATGAGCTCATCAAAGGTTTCTTTATTATCCGGATCAAGCGGGATGCAATCGACCGGGCATACTTCCACACACTGCGGCGTATCGTAATGCCCCACGCATTCGGTGCATAAATTAGGATCAATGACATAAATTTCAGGCCCTTGAGAAATTGCGCCATTGGGGCACTCTGGCTCACAGACATCGCAGTTAATACATTCATCAGTAATCAATAAAGACATAGACCATCCTCATAGTCAGCCGGTTTGCGCAACAGGCGGGATAAAATTTAGTGGTGTGAATTTAGCACAAATTGACACGGATTAACGCAGTTTAAACCCCTTTAAAACGCGCTTTAAGTGCAATGGCGACATGCGCGGGCACAAACGTTGCCACATCGCCATGAAGCCTGGCCAGTTCCCGCACGATGCTTGAGGAGACAAAGCCTAAATCTTCAGTGGGTGACAAAAACAGGGTTTCAATATCCGGGGCTAAGCGTCGGTTCACTGCGGCCAATTGAATTTCAAATTCAAAATCAGACACCGCGCGTAAGCCTCGCACAATTGCATGGGCTTTTTGCTCGTGCACAAAATCAACCAATAAACCGCTAAACGGTAAAACACGAATGCGAGGGTAATCAAGTACTGCCTGTACGGCGAACGCGGTGCGTTCAGCGAGATCAAACAACGGTGTTTTGCTTGAGGCCGCCGCCACGGCAATAATGACCTCATCAAATAGGCGGGTAGCCCGGTGAGCAACATCAATATGCCCAAGCGTAATGGGATCGAATGTCCCCGGATAAATGGCGCGTTTCATAGGGCTTAATGCACCAACATATTAATGCCGAACACCACCAGTACCAAGGCGAATACTCGCTTTAACGTTTTCGAAGGTAACCTATGGGTTAGGTTGGCGCCAATCGGGGCAAAAATTAAGCTTGGAATAACAATGCCCAAAAGCGCGGGTAAATAAATATAACCCAATGACCAGGCAGGTAAATGGGGCGCATTCCACCCCGTTATGACATAGCCTGCCGCCCCCGCTAACGCAGTGGGCAAGCCAATGGCGGCACTGGTGGCAATGGCGTTACGGGCGGCCACGTTGCACCACATAAAAAAAGGTGTAGTGAGTGCGCCGCCGCCCATGCCCATAATGCTACCCACCGCGCCCACACCTAAACCTAAGCCATTTAAGCCGATGGCGCCGGGTAAGTTGCGGTGCGCAGCGGGTTGTTTGCCAAATGCCATATTAATGGCCAGAAGAATTTCTAACACGCCGAAGATTTTTTTTAGAATATCGCCCGGCAAATAATGGGCGACAGAGGCACCGAGCGCAGAGCCTAAAATAATACCCGGCGCGATTTTGCCAAACAATGGCCACAGGACGCCTTGGTGCTTGTGGTGGGTGTAAATGGAGGCGAGGGATGAAAACATAATCGTGGCGAGTGAGGTGCCAATGGCGAGATGCACGAGGCTACCGGTATCTTGCAAGCCAATGATGGGAAACAACATAAGCAAAATTGGCACAACAACTAACCCGCCACCAATGCCGAGTAAGCCTGCAATTAGCCCAGAAAAAATGCCGAGTAGGATGAAAACGCCATATTCAATCACGATGGGCACCGCTCAGGTTGTAAAAATTTCAATTCCGAACGGGAGAATAGCCCGCTTTAGAATTTATTTATAATGAATCATATTGATGAATGAGAAGGGCGCGTTAATTCAACCCGCCCACTTATCATCAACCTAAACCTGATATTAGCCCCGCTTTTTTGGCGGCAGTAAATCGGTAATCGTGCCCTCAGCCATTTCGGCGGCAAAGCCTAGGGTTTCCGATAAGGTGGGGTGCGGGTGAATGGTCAAGGCAATATCCTGCATATCGGCACCCATTTCCATGGCTAACACCGCCTCAGCAATCAGCTCACCAGCGTTTGGCCCCACCATGCCAACGCCCAAAAGTCGGTGCGTTTTGCTGCAAAACATCGCTTTGGTTACGCCTTCATCGCGCCCGATGCTCAGCGAACGACCCGAGGCCGCCCAAGGGAAGGCGCCCTTTTCATACTCAATGCCTTCGGCTTTAAGTTCGTCTTCGGTTTTGCCGGCCCAAGCGATTTCAGGATCGGTGTAGGCAACGCCTGGAATGGTGATTGGCGTAAATGCCGATTTCATGCCACAAATAACTTCCGCCGCGACTTTGCCTTCATGTACGGCTTTATGCGCCAGCATGGGTTGGCCTATGATGTCGCCAATCGCGTAAATATGCGGCACATTGGTTTGCAGCCTTGCATCGGCGGGGATAAAACCGCGTTCGTTCACATGAACGCCCGCCGCTTCGGCATTAATTTTTCGGCCATTGGGCGTGCGACCCACCGCCACAAGAATTTTATCGAAGCGGTCGCTCGCCGGCGCACCTTTGCCTTCAAATTGCACCACGAGGCCTTCGGGCGTGGCAGTAACCGCGGTGACTTTGCTGCCTAAATAAATTGCCTCGTAGCGTTTTTTGATGTCTTTGAGTAGCGGGCGCACCAGATCTTTATCGGCACCGGGGATAATGGTGTCGGCCAGCTCAACGAGGGTGATTTTTGTGCCGAGCGCGGCGTACACTTGCGCCATTTCAAGCCCGATAATACCGCCACCAATCACGAGCATGCGTTTGGGAATATCGGTTAATTCCAGTGCGCCGGTCGAATCGATCACGCGGGGGTCATCGTGCGGAATAAAGGGTAATTTCACCGGTTGCGAGCCGGCCGCAATAATGGCATTAGTGAATTGCACCGTGCGTGTGCTGCCATCTGCCGCGGTAATTTGCACTTGGTGCGGGTTAATGAACGCACCCACACCGTGCAACACGGTGACCTTGCGCTGCTTGGCCAGCTGAGTTAATCCACCGGTGAGCTTGTTAATAACGCCATTTTTAAAATCACGCAGACCCGCTAAATCAATCGTGGGCTCAGAAAAGGTGATGCCATGGCTGCTCATCGCGCGGGTTTCATTCAAAATGGCAGAAACATGCAACAGGGCTTTAGACGGAATGCAGCCCACATTGAGGCAAACGCCGCCAATTTTCTCGAAGCGCTCAACCAAGATGACATTTTTGCCCAAATCGGCGGCACGAAAAGCAGCCGTGTAGCCGCCAGGACCCGCGCCCAATACGAGCACATCACAGGCATAATCGGCCGTTGATTTTAGGGCAACCGCAGGCTGCGGCGCAGCTGATGCGTTGGCAGGCGCCGCCTCGCTTATCGCTTCAAGGCCGGCATCAGCCGGCGCTTTTTTGATAGGGGCAGTGTTTGTATCCGCGCCAGCGTTCAGTTCAAGCGTGGCGATGGGATCGCCTTTGCTAATTTTATCGCCGACTTTAACCAGTAGCTCAATAATTTTGCCCGCTTTGGGGGCGGGTATTTCCATCGTGGCCTTGTCCGATTCAAGGGTTAGAAGGGCGGTTTCTGCTTCAATGGTTTGCCCTGCGGTAATGAGCACTTCGATAATTTCCAGGTGTTCAAAATTACCGATGTCGGGCAGGGTCAGAGTTTCTAGGGTTGCCATGGTGTGCTCGCTTTTTACAGTATCAGTTCACGCAGATCAGAGAGTACGCCCGAGAGCGCGCTGATAAATCGTGCGCCTTGCGCGCCATCAATCACGCGATGGTCGTAGGAGAGGGCCAATGGCAACATCAGGCGAGGCACAAAGCTGCTGCCATCCCACACGGGGCTCATTTTGGCGCGGGAAACGCCTAAAATGGCGACCTCAGGGCCATTAACGATTGGGGTGAACTGCGTGCCACCGATCCCCCCGAGGCTTGAAATTGAAAAGCAACCGCCCGCCATATCTTCAGGGGTGAGCTTGCCTTCACGCGCACGAGTGCTCACGGCGGCAAGTTCGCTTGATAATTCAAAGAGCCCTTTTTGATCCACATCACGGATGACCGGCACAACCAAGCCATTGGGCGTATCGACCGCGACGCCAATGTGAATGTATTTTTTTAGAATTAAATTCTCGCCGCTGGCATCCAGCGAGGCATTAAATTTGGGCATATCGCCCAAAACCCGCGCCACGGCTTTCATCACAAACACCAAAGGCGTGAGCTTAACGCCGGCTTTTTCGGCGCGCATTTTAAGTGAAACGCGAAAATCTTCTAGGGCAGTGATGTCGGCTTCATCAAACTGGGTGACATGCGGGATATTGAGCCAGCAACTGCTTAAATGTTTGCCTGAGCGCTTTTGAATGCGTGAGAGTGGAACAGTTTCAATGGCGCCAAACTGGGTAAAATCAATGGAAGGTAAGGGCGCAATGGCGCTGCCTGCGCTGGACGGTGCCGAGCGGCTGATGGGCTCGGCGAGTGCGGCTTTTACATACGCGGTCACATCGGCTTTTAGAATGCGTGATTTAACACCCGTTCCCGATACTTGGGATAAATCCACCCCAAGCGCGCGAGCAAAGGCCCGCACCGAAGGGCTGGCGTGGTAGGCCGCCCCGGGGCTTGGCGCATTGATGGGGTCGGCTTGCGACTGATCTTGGGTGGGCTTGGCAAGCGGGCTTGGCATGGCTACGAGCGGTGTTGGCGCAGGCACAGAAACAGGCTCCTGCGCAGCGGCGGGCGCTGGGGCGGCGTTCACGGGTGTCTCGATTGCTTTGGTGGCTTCGGCGTCATCGACTTCTAATTCAACTATGGCATCACCAATATTGAGTTTGTCATCGGTTTTGACCAATACTTTGCGCACAGTGCCCGCAAACGGCGCGGGGATTTCCATGGTGGCTTTATCCGATTCAAGCGTGATGAGCGATTGCTCCGCCTGAACCCGATCGCCCACAGCAACCAATACTTCGATGACGGGTAGATCTTTGAAATTGCCAATATCCGGCAGTGGGATTGATTTCACGGTCATGCGTGAGCTCCATAAGTTTGCAGCGAACCCGTCAGCAATCCGCGACGGGTGATGTGTTTAGTCAACAAATTAACGGGTAATGGGCATGCCAAGTTCGGGGTTGATGTTGTAGCGTTTAATCGCTTGGGTTACCACCGATGCAGCAATGGTGCCTTCATCCGCCAGCGCTTTGAGCGCGGTGATGACAATATTCACGGCATCAACTTCAAAAAATTGTCGCAACGCCGCCCGAGTGTCAGATCGCCCGAAGCCATCGGTGCCCAAGGTGACATAGCGACGCGGCATGAACGAGCGCACCTGCTCGGTATAAAGATGAATGTAATCGGTGGCGGCAATAATGGGACCCGTGGTGGGTGCTAATGTTGCCGTTACATAGGGTACTTTGGCGGGCGCCTCGGGGTGTAGGCGGTTTTCACGCTGGCAAGCCTGTCCATCACGCGCCAATTCGCTAAAGCTTGGCGCAGACCACACATCGGCGGCCACATGCCAATCGGCTTCGAGTAATTCGGCTGCTTTTTCCACTTCGCGCAAAATGGTGCCCGAGCCTAGCAACTGCACGCGCGTGCTATGCGGGGCGTTAGATTTCTTGAAAGGATACAGGCCGCGCAAAATGCCTTCTTCAATGGTGCCTTGGGGGTCTTCCGGCATGGCGGGGTGGGGATAATTCTCGTTCATCGCGGTGATGTAATAAAACACATCGTGCTTGTCGGTGAACATTTCTTTTAAGCCTGCGCGGATGATGACGGCCATTTCATAGCCATAGGTTGGGTCGTAGGCTTTGCAATTGGGTACGGCGCTAAAAAACACAAGATTATGACCATCTTGGTGTTGCAACCCTTCGCCTTCAAGCGTGGTGCGCCCAGCGGTGCCGCCGATAATAAACCCACGCGCGCGCATATCGCCGCCCAGCCACACCAAATCGCCCACCCGCTGGTAGCCGAACATGGAGTAGTAGATATAAAAGGGAATCATTGCCTCGCCGTAATTGGCGTAGGCCGTTGCCGCCGCCAGCCACGATGACATGGAACCGGCTTCATTAATGCCTTCTTGGAGTACCTGGCCATTGGTGGCCTGCTTGTACCACGAGACTTGATCGGCATCGACCGGCTCGTAGAGCTGGCCTGCAGGATCATAAATACCGACTTGACGAAACAAACCTTCCAGACCAAAGGTGCGTGCTTCATCGGGGATGATGGGCACTACACGTTTGCCCAGCGCTTTATCCCGCAAAATAATGGCTAAAATGCGGCCAAATAGCATGGTAGAAGACATTTCACGATCCGCCGTTCCTTTGAGAATCATCTCAAAGGCAGTCAGCGGTGGCGTCGGCAAGGAGGCCGCTCGATCAACACGGCAGGGGAGATATCCACCTAAAGCGCTACGCCGCTCGTGCATATATTTGATGAGTTCGTGGCTATCATCGGGTTTATAAAAAGGTACATCATTTTCTAACTGCGCATCAGAGATGGGCAGGCCAAAGCGATCGCGGAAGTATTTAAGGCCATCGACATCGAGTTTTTTCTGGTTGTGTGCCGTCATCGCGCCTTCACCAAAGGGTCCCATGCCGTAGCCTTTGATGGTTTTGGCGATAATGACGGTCGGCTGGCCTTTGTGCTCGGTGGCTGTTTTGTAGGCTGCGTAGATTTTGCGCGGGCTGTGGCCACCCCGGGTTAGGGAAAAAATCTCATCATCGGTCATGTTTTGCACAAGTTCCCGAGTTTCGGGGTAGGCGCCAAAGAAGTTTTCCCGCACAAAGGCGCCATCTTTGGCTTTGTACGCTTGGTACTCGCCATCCACGACCTCCATCATGCGCTGCACGAGCTTGCCTGAGGTGTCTTTTTGCAAAAGCTCATCCCAGCCCGACCCCCAAATCACTTTTATGACATTCCAGCCCGCGCCTCGGAAGGTGCCTTCCAATTCTTGGATGATTTTGCCATTCCCCCGCACCGGCCCATCTAAGCGCTGCAAGTTGGCATTAATCACAAATACGAGGTTGTCGAGTTTTTCTCGCACGGCCAAACCAATGGCGCCGGTTGATTCGGGCTCATCCATTTCACCATCGCCCAAAAATGCCCATACCTTGCGGCTGGCCATGGGCGATAGGCCGCGCGCGTCCATATATTTCATGAAGCGCGCTTGGTAAATCGCCATTAAAGGCCCAAGCCCCATGGACACGGTGGGAAATTGCCAAAATTCAGGCATCAACCAAGGATGGGGATAGGAGGACAGCCCTTTTTGATGGGCTTCTTGACGGAAGTTTTTTAATTGATCTTCGGTGATGCGGCCTTCAAGAAAGGCGCGTGCATACATGCCCGGCGCGGTATGGCCTTGAAAGAACACCATGTCCGCGCCTTCGGGATGATCGTGGCCTTTGAAGAAATGATTAAAACCCACCTCATACATCGTGGCGCTGGATTGAAAACTCGCAATATGCCCGCCCACAGAGGTGTGTTTATTGGCGCGGGCGACCATCGCCATGGCATTCCAGCGGATCAAGGCGCGCAGGCGCTGCTCCATGTGGCGATCGCCGGGGAAGGGCGGCTCATTTTCAGGCGCGATGGTGTTGATATAAGGCGTGGTTGCAGAATAAGGCGTATCGATACCATGTTTGCGCGCCGCTTCAATCAAGCTGCCAATCAAATGTTGGGCTTTGTCCGTGCCTTCAAAGGCAACCACCGCTTCAAGGGCATCCAGCCATTCGCGGGTTTCTTCTGGATCATGATCTTGAAATACAGTCACGGAGCGGCTCCTTTGTAAACATAGCGGTAACCGTGCGCCAGAGGCACCGGCATAAATTTTTCGCCAATAGGGCTATTCGGCATTAAAAAGTTTTAATTTCAACACGGTAACCAAAAAAACGTCTTTTAGCGGCGCTTTATTTGCAAGTTTCCCGTGCGACGGTTTGTATTATGCGCAAATTTTTGGCGAATGTCCTCGTGCGATGCCGCGCGATGAGGATCGAGGGTGCGTTTGACTCGGTCATGCGTCGGGTTACTTATTTGGTGCATTTTGCCTGCCGGTGGATTTGCTGGGTGTCATTTTGGTGCAAAAGTTTTTTGAAATAGCCCGTATATTGCGCTTATGTCACATTATTTATGATTTAAATCAATAGGATGGATTGCATGGCGCATTGTTTGCTTTATTGTTGATAGATATTTCTAAGCCACCCGAGTATCACTTTATGGATGCAGAACTGATGCAGCTGATGGCGCGGTTTAAGCTTAAATTACTGCGTACCTTGACGGTGAAGGTTGATACCTATCGTTTTATTGCCGAGCGAGATTATGCGATGGCGGTTTTGGCGATTGCCGATCAGTCTGAGGATGAAGATTTAATTGTGTTGGCGATGCAAGTTTCGGACTATTTGGGCTTCTTAGCGCCTCCGCCCAGCGCGGCTTCTGCCCCGCCTGCTGCGGTAAAAGCGCCAGCGCCCCGCGATGAGGCACCCGCGCAGAGTAATTCGAAACGCTATCTTTTTGGCGCGCGTGGCTAACCTTGCCGCGTGATGACTGGACATTGGCACTGTGCATCACCAAAATGCTTGCCCATTACAATGCAGGATGGGAGTTCACTGGGTATGAGTATTAAATCGGATCGTTGGATTCGGACAATGGCCGAACAACACGGCATGATCGAACCATTCGCCCCACAACAGGTGCGCAGCGAAAACGCGCGCAGCCTCATATCTTATGGCACCTCAAGCTACGGCTACGATGTGCGCTGCGCGAACGAATTTAAAATTTTCACCAACATTAACTCAACGATTGTTGACCCCAAAGCCTTCGATGAACGCAGTTTTGTGAATGTGGAATCGGATGTGTGCATAATCCCGCCTAATTCATTCGCACTGGCGCGAACGATTGAATATTTTCGTATTCCGCGCAACGTGTTGACCATATGTTTGGGTAAATCAACCTATGCGCGCTGTGGCATTATCGTGAATGTGACCCCACTGGAACCGGAGTGGGAGGGGCATGTCACACTCGAATTTTCTAACACCACGCCGTTGCCGGCAAAAATTTATGCTTTTGAAGGCGTGGCGCAAATGTTGTTTTTAGAATCCGATGAAGTGTGCGAAACCTCCTATAAAGATCGGGGCGGCAAATATCAAGGCCAGCGTGGCGTTACTTTGCCTTCGGCCTGATTTACCCGCACCTAACAGGCTGCTGAAATAAGTATTTCAGCAGCCTGTTAACTAGCGCTGAATTAATCTCGCAGAGTGATAATCGGCCAGCCTGCTGCCAATGCCCGCTCGCGCAGTACCGCATCGGGGTCTACCGCAACAGGGTGATCGACTGTTTCGAGCAGTGGCAAATCATTGCGCGAGTCGGAATAAAACCATGTTTTCTGCGGTTGCCATTGGCGCCCCGCAAGCCATTGATCGAGAACCAAGCGTTTGCCTGCTTGAAAGGTGGGCGTGCCGTCATACCCGCCGGTATATCGCCCCGCTCGGAGCGTGGGTTGCGTGGCTAATAAATGCTCAATGCCAAAAATTTCGGCAATCGGTGCGGTAACAAACGCGTTGGTCGCCGTAATAATGAGCAATTCATCACCCCGTTGGCGATGATGCGCCACGAGATTTCGGGCTTTATCAGTTACCATTGGGGTTATAACCGAATTAATAAATTCAGCGCGCCATGCGAGGAGCTTTGCAGGTTCATGTTGCGCCAAAGGCGCTAGTGAGAACTTCAAAAAAGCATCAATATCTAAAGTGCCGCGTTGATACTCCTCATAAAAAATTTGATTCTGTGCGCTGTACGCATCCCGATTCACCGCGCCTTCATCGGCTAAAAATTGCCCCCAAGCGTAATCGGAATCACCAGCAAGCAGGGTGTTGTCTAAATCAAAAATTGCCAGATGCATGAGGGCTCCAAAGTGCGCGTTGAATAAGTTAATTGGTACGTTAAATGATTTTTAGTATTTATTTAGAACCGGCCAAGTTCCAAATCACACAAGCAGGACGATTTATCGTGTTTTGCTTTGCTAAACACCCCTAACCTGTGGAAAATGACACCAAGATTTCAACCAGTCGCCCACTTATATTTAATAAAGTGCGTGCCTGTTGACCGCGGCGATGCGTTTTGTGCCCCAAGGCATAACGTATCGACCAGCCCGTTTTGGCGCATAACCTTTGATTTTTGAGTATAACCGTGATTGACCGAGATGGATTCCGCCCGAATGTTGGCATCATTCTAATCAATAAAACAGGCGACGTCTTTTGGGGCAAGCGGGCGGGGCATCGTTCCTGGCAGTTTCCCCAAGGCGGGATTAACGACGATGAGCGCCCACTCGCGGCAGTGTACCGCGAGCTTGAGGAGGAAACAGGTTTGAAGCCTACCGATGTGGATGTGGTGGGCTGGACTTGCGGCTGGCTGCGGTATCGCTTACCGCGCAATATGATTCGACGGCATTTATATCCGATTTGCATTGGTCAAAAGCAAAAATGGTTTTTACTGCGATTACGTTCACCCGAATCGGCTTTTGATTTAAATGCCACAGAAAAACCGGAGTTTGATGGCTGGGAATGGCGGCCTTATTGGTCGATTTTGCCTGAAGTGATTTACTTCAAACGCTCGGTCTATCAAGAAGCCATGGCGTATTTAGCGGCCAAGGCGGGCGCAGGCGATCCGCCGCCGAGCCTATTAGAATGGCAAACGGTTACAACGGACAAGGAGTCCCCGCATGCTCGATGAATTGCGCCGTATTGTTACTGAAGTTGCTCAATCGATTGATCTGCGCGCGGCGTTAGATTTAATTGCCCGCCGCGTTAAAGATGCATTAAACGTTGATGTTTGCTCGGTTTACGTTTTAATCCATCCCGATGCCACCGAAGAATCTCGCCTGGTGATGCAAGCCACAGAAGGTTTAAATCAAGCCATGATTGGCACGGTAAGCCTCGCGCTGAATGAGGGCTTGGTGGGGCTTGTGGCTCGGCGCGCTGAATTGGTTAACCTGGAAAATGCCCCCGATCATCCCGCCTTTAAATTTGTATCCGATATTGGCGAGGAGTTTTATCACGGCTTTTTAGGCGTACCGATTATTTATCGGGGTGATGTGCTGGGCGTGCTGGTGGTGCAATCACGTGAACAACGCCGGTTTTCTTCCGATCAAGAATCTTTTCTCGTAACCTTGGCCTCGCAGTTGGCCTCGGGGATTCGTCAGGCACAAGTCAGTGGCGAGCTAACCCAAAGCCAGTCCATCACACCACAATGGTCCTCTGCCGTCACCGCGCGGGGGCTGCCGGGTTCACCGGGCGTCGTTTTTGGCACGGCGGTGAGTGTGCTGGATGTGGTGGACTTAGATCAGGTGATTGATCGGGAAGTGCACGATCCGGTAACGGAATGGAGCGTTCTGATGGCCGCCGTTCAAGCCGTGCGGGCTGAATTTACCCAGCTTAAACAAGATTTTGCCAAGGCATCCGGCAATGAAGATGAAAACATTCTCTTTGATGCCTTTATTTTGATGCTCAGCAGCGGCTCATTGCTTGATAGCATGGAAAGCCGCGTACACAGTGGGCAATCGGCTGCCGCGGCTCTGCGGGATGCGGTGCGAGAGCACACCGCAATATTTGAAAAAATGAGCGACCCCTATTTGCGTGAACGAGCGCAAGATATTCGTGATTTAGGCTCACGGGTGCTTGTAAAGCTGCAAGCACGCACCCAAGGCGAACGGCAGTGGCCGGAACGTATCGTGCTAATTGGCCGAGATTTATCTGCATCCCATTTAGCGGAAATCCCCACCGAGCGCTTGGTGGGGATTGTCTCCAGCACAGGCTCCGGCTCATCTCACCTCGCAATATTGGCGCGTGCCTTGGGCATCCCCGCAGCGATGGGCGTGGCAGATTTGCCCATTTTGCAACTCAACGACCAAGAAGTCGTGGTCGATGGTTATCGCGGTTTGCTGATTGTTCGCCCTCAAGGCTCCTATCGGCAAGAACTACTTAGGCTTGCCGAAGAGGAAACCGAACTTACCGCCGAGTTGACCGGTTTGCGCGACTTACCGGCTGAAACCTTAGATGGCGTCAAAATCGGCCTGCATGTCAACATCGGCTTGCTGGCCGACATGGCTCCATCCAAAACCGTGGGCGCCGAGGGCATTGGCTTGTATCGGACCGAAGTACCATTCCAAATTCGCAAGCAATTCCCCGGGGAAGCCGAACAAACTGTGATTTACCGCGAGGCGCTCGAAGCCTTCTGCGGAAAATCCGTTGTGTTGCGCACCCTCGATGTGGGGGGCGACAAACCCCTCTCTTATTTTCCGATAAAAGAAGACAACCCCTTTCTGGGTTGGCGCGGCATTCGATTGGTGTTAGATCACCCCGAAATTTTTCTCACCCAAATACGCGCCATGCTAAAAGCCTCTATCGGCTTAGATAATTTAAGTATTCTGCTGCCCATGATTGGCTCAGTTGATGAACTGCAAACAGCCAAAGAATATATCGACCAAGCCTTCCTCGAATTACGGGAAGAGGGCGAGCCCGTGGCGCCCCCGCGAATCGGCGTTATGATCGAAGTGCCTTCCGCCGTCTACCAAATTGAATATATCGCCGCCATGGTCGATTTTTTATCCATCGGCACGAACGATCTCACTCAATATATTCTTGCCATTGACCGCAACAACGAACGGGTTGCCGCACGCTACGATGCCCTGCATCCCGCCGTACTGCGCGCGATTGTTGATGTGGTAGACGCAGGACACATTCTTGGGCGGGAGATTACCGTGTGCGGCGAACTGGCGGGCGATCCCATGGGCGCCGTCCTGCTCTTGGGGATGGGCATCGACATCCTCTCGATGAGCGCGGGTTCTCTCCCACGAATCAAATGGGTCATTCGCAGTTTTACCCACAGCGATGCCCGGAAATTACTAGCCGACGCGCTCAATTGCCGAAGGCCAGACGATATCCGCCAAATGCTCTACCACGCCCTAACCGAACGCGGTCTAGGCGGCTTGGTTCGCGCCGGGCGCTAAGAATGTTAAATCCCAGAGATTGCATCATTCCAGCCCCAAATACTGAAAGCTTCTAGTTGACAACATACCCCAAGATGCCTAATATGCGCGCTCCGGTGATTCAGGGCACGCCTTGAAAAGCTCGAAAAGGAGCGGTAAATCCAATCCAATCGGAGTGTAGCGCAGTCTGGTAGCGCACCTGGTTTGGGACCAGGTGGTCGTAGGTTCAAATCCTATCACTCCGACCATATTTGCAAAAACTTGTGCCCGTAGCTCATCTGGATAGAGCATCGGCCTTCTAAGCCGAGGGTAGCGGGTTCGAGTCCTGCCGGGCGCACCAAAAGCGCTCAAAAACAATGGTGGCCGTAGCTCAGTTGGTAGAGTCCCGGATTGTGATTCCGGTTGTCGTGGGTTCGAACCCCATCGGTCACCCCATAAAAATCAAACACTTAACCCGCTTCTTGCGGGTTTTTTGTTGTCCGTGTTTTGAGTGAAGTAGCGCATAGGTAGCAGAATATTAAAAACGGTCTGTTTTTTTGGCATGAAACGCGGTGCTTATGGGGCATGTTCACCAATGGCAAGGATTGGGGGGCGATCACCCTGTAAAACCTCATGGCGGTGCATAGTTCCGCCATTGTTGGGCATGAAACGTTGATAGAACGCCCTTTAACCTCGGGTGGTAACTGGTAACCTGTTTTTTTCGCTGCGGCTGTGGGCGTCGCGCGCTTGTCCCCCCCGTATAGGGTCAATCGCCCGGGAGTACCTTTGCCACTGCCACCGGTCACGCGCAATAAAAAACCGCCATTGCTGGCGGCTTGTCGTCATGGCGGTTACTGGGTTACTGGGTTGCCCTCTGAGGCTTGTTCAAATACCACAGATAGGCTGGCACTTCGGTAAGCATCCTATGCACCATCTGGGGCTGATCTCGTGCGTGTTCTGCCCACCAAAGAACGTGCGCCATGCGTTCGTCATGGCTGCCCTCGATCTTCGGATTAAAGGCATCAAGCCAAATCAAGCGGATTAGTTCCGGCTCGATACCCGGCGCAAGGTCATAAACCGATTGCAGCAAATCCAAAATGGCGGGCTTGTGTTCGCGCATGGCGGGTAACAGTCCCGGCGGTATGCGGCGGCCTGTGGGTTGCCCGTTATCCAGTAACAGCAGACCGCCAGCGGTGAATATTTCACTCAGTAGCGCATGGGTGCTTTTATCTTGTTTTGAATCTGCACCCCTATACGCAATATCCGCAATATCCGCACAATTCGCTTTTTTAGCCTCAATTGGGTAATTCTGCGTATTGTGCGTATTGTGCGTATTGTGCGTATTGTGCGTATAGGGTTCCGTTTCCAAATTCGTGTTTAGGATGGTGCGCCAGCTCATCGGGTCGCCTCCCGTAAATCTGGCTGTCAAACAGCGTGCAAAAGTGAGCAGGAATCCGGGGGAAATAGCGTCCAAAATT
>JAGDVP010000008.1:0-43787 GCA_023255735.1 Halothiobacillus sp.
GTTTAGGGCGTGGACTACCAGGGTATCTAATCCTGTTTGCTCCCCACGCTTTCGTACCTCAGCGTCAATGTTGGCCCAGGTGGCTGCCTTCGCCATTGGTGTTCTTTCTGATATCTACGCATTTCACCGCTACACCAGAAATTCCGCCACCCTCTACCACATTCTAGATGTTCAGTATCCAATGCAATTCCCAGGTTGAGCCCGGGGATTTCACATCAGACTTAAACCTCCGCCTACGCACGCTTTACGCCCAGTAATTCCGATTAACGCTTGCACCCTCCGTATTACCGCGGCTGCTGGCACGGAGTTAGCCGGTGCTTTTTCTTTGAGTAACGTCAAGTAGTCAGACTATTAACCTAACTACGTTCTTCCTCAACAAAAGTGCTTTACAACCCGCAGGCCTTCTTCACACACGCGGCATTGCTGGATCAGGCTTTCGCCCATTGTCCAATATTCCCCACTGCTGCCTCCCGTAGGAGTCTGGGCCGTGTCTCAGTCCCAGTGTGGCCGTACACCCTCTCAGGCCGGCTACTGATCGTTGCCTTGGTGAGCCATTACCTCACCAACTAGCTAATCAGACATGGGCTCATCCTTTGGCACGTGGTCCGAAGATCCCACGCTTTGCTCCGAAGAGGTTATGCGGTATTAGCGTTAGTTTCCCAACGTTATCCCCCACCTAAGGGCAGATTCCCATGCGTTACTCACCCGTCCGCCACTAAACTAACCGAAGTTAGTTCCGTTCGACTTGCATGTGTTAGGCATGCCGCCAGCGTTCAATCTGAGCCAGGATCAAACTCTTCACTTATTAAAGCTAGAAGCTGATCCTGTCATTACATTTTATTGTCTTGACAGGTCACCTATGTTTTTTGGATCCCCAAACAACACAAGCACCCACACAAATCATCTTAATTCTTAAAGAGTTTAACTTACGCCCTTCCGGCTAAGTATTTGTTTGCTTTCCCTTCTTTCGAAGGAGCGCGCATTTTATACGCTTATTTCACCTTGTCAACACCTTTATTTCGGTGCCCGTCGCGCTTACCGCTTCGGTTTCAAGGGAGGCGCATTCTACACCCCTCAAACTTCGTGTCAACACCTTTCTATCAGCGCCAACACTACTCTCAAACACCTTCAGCCACAAACCTTAATCCATCTGCGCTTCAGGGTGGCGAACTATACGCCCATTTCGTGTTGTGTCAAAGCTTAATTTGGCACTCAAATTTGGTGGGTCGTGCGGGATTCGAACCTGCGACCAATTGATTAAAAGTCAACTGCTCTACCGACTGAGCTAACGACCCGTTTAAGAGGTGCGTATTTTACCTATCTGCTCACTGGACGCAAGTGCTTTTGCGCACTGAAATTCAACTTAATTACTATATCGGGTGGCATCGGGCAGCCCCGCATCAATAAACCCTTGTTTTCTATAATGGCATGCATCACAACGCCCACAGGCTTTCCCATCCGCGGTTGGGCTGTAGCAGGAGATAGTTTCGCTGTAATCGACACCCAGTGCGGCGCCCGTCTGGATTATTTGTGCTTTTGTCATGTATTGCAGCGGGGCTATGATTTTGAACGGGGGTGATCTGTCTTTGGTTGCTGTCGCTATATTGGCTAGGATTTCGAATTGATGAATAAATTCTGGGCGGCAATCGGGATAACCTGAATAATCCACCGCATTGACTCCAATGTATATTCTGCGGGCTCCCAATATTTCGGCCCAGCCCAACGCCAGCGAGAGAAAGGTGAGATTTCTTGCGGGAACGTAAGTGATAGGGATATCTGCCTGGGTTCGTTCAATGAAATCAGGCACATCAATCGTGGTATCGGTTAAGGCGGAGCCGCCCACGCCGTTCAAATCAATTCGTATCGTTTTGTGATGCTCTATACCGAGGCGCTTTGCGATGCGATGTGCGGCCTCAAGCTCGACTTTGTGCCGTTGGCCATAATCAAAGCTTACCGCGTAGACTTGATAGCCTTCACTCTGCGCGATTGCCGCGACCGTTGCCGAATCAAGCCCGCCTGAGAGCAACACGACCGCTTTTAAGAGTTCAGTGTCCAGGATCATTCCCCCATACCATTTTATGCAATTGCATTTGCATGCGAATACGCAGCCCGGTAGCCAAAATCCAACCTGCCAACATCACGGGGGTTATTTCGTCAAATACGGGGGAGATGAGCACATTAACCCGCTGATCCAGTTGGTATTTTAGGATTTGCTCGTGTGCCCATTGAAAATCCTCGCTATTACCCACGACAAACTTCACTTCATCTGTAGTTTTAAGATGATCGAGGTTGGTATATAGATTTTTGGATAATTCACCTGAACTGGGTGTTTTCAAATCCATCACAATGCGCACGCGGGGATCTACGTCGGTAATATCGATGGCGCCACTGGTTTCTAGGCTTACCGCAAAATTTTCATCGCACAGATGGGTTAACAAACGAACACAAGCGGGTTGCGCCAGCGGTTCGCCGCCGGTGACGCAAATTTCTTTGGTGTTTAGCGCACGAACTTCTCGGATTATGTCATCTATTGCCCTGCGTTGCCCGCCCGTAAAGGCATAGGCGGTATCGCAATACACGCAGCGCAAGGGGCAACCGGTTAGTCGGATAAATACGGTTGGCCAACCAACACTGTCGGACTCGCCTTGCAACGATCGAAAAATCTCGGTGATTCTCAGTTGCAGCGGTTCTGGCGGGTGCACAACATCACTCATCGTTTCTCAGTATCCATTCGCCCCAATCGCTGTTTGGCTAAATTGGCAGCTTGACTTTGGGGGAATTGCGCAATCACTTTTTGGAAAATAGCGCGCGCTTGGGCGTTTTTATTTTCATCGTAGGCGATATAGCCGGTCTTTAAGAGCGCATCAGGCACCCGATCGCTTTTCGGGAATTGGCTGAGTATTTTTTGATAGGCCGCATCAGCTTGGGTGCGTTTTTGTTGCACATAATAAGTTTCACCTTGCCAAAAGAGCGCGCTGGGCGTCCATTGGCCTTGGGGATCGGCATCAATTGTTGCTTGAAAGCCCTTGATGGCCTCATCGTAACTGCCATTTTTTAACTGCGTGAAGGCGGCGTTATAAAGCGCTTGCTGTTTTGCATCATTTGCGGGCGCGGCGGGTTGAGCGGTGGCGGCAGGCTGAAGCGTTGTGGGTGCCACGGGCGCGGCAGGGGGGGCAGCAGGCATGGTTTGCATCGGTGGCGGATTCGATGACGAGCCATTTGCCGTTGCGGCGCCGCCCGGTTGTTCAAGCTTAGTGAGGCGGTCATCTAATGCGCCAAATCCTGATTGCTGAGTTTTCTGCAAACGTTGAATTTGGTTGCCCTGCTCTTCAACTTGACCGCGCAAATTTTGCACCTGCTCTTGCAGCTGAGACACATTATTCAAGAGATTTTGAATAATGACTGTTTGCCCTGAACTGGGGGTTGCCGGTGCGGCATCGTTGCTACCCAAGGGTTGCGGTTGCACGCCGACACCCAATGGGGTTGCGACCGTCGCTTCCTGTGCGGGCGCCGGCGCAGGCTTGGTGCCATTCCAATCTAACCAAGTCGGTGGTGTTTGTGCTTGGACACTCGCCGCCATGGCTAAACTCAATAATGAGCCAGCTAATATTTGCGGCAAAGCCACTTTGGGTTTTAATTGTTTCATCGCTAGTTCTTACTCTTTAAATGTATTGCAAGGCCATTTGATGGCGCACGGGTTGAAGAGTGCCGCACGCTTATTGTTCTGCGCCTTGGAATGGGCCCCAAGCGGGATCCCGTACCTTGCCGCTGGCAAAACGCAAAGTTTGGCTGCCTGCACCGGCGAGCGGGCTCACTTTTAAGACAGAACCACCCCCCGATTGGGACGCATAAATTAGCATGGTGCCATTGGGGGCAAAGCTTGGCCGCTCTTCGGAGCCGCCGTTGCTTATGTAGCGAAAATCGTTACCGCCACCCGAGAGCGATTGCACTGCAACCCGATAACCGCCATTGCCACCGGCTAACATCGCCAGCGTTTTGCCATCGGGAGACACGGCGCTACCCGCCGCATAGGAAACACCAAATGTTAAGCGTTGTGCTGATCCCGCCCCCGGTGTTTGCTCAAAAATTTGTGGGGAGCCGGAGCGATCCGAGGTAAATACCAGTGTTTGGTTATTGGGCATCCAAGACGCTTCGGTATTAATAGAGCCATCGCTGGTTACTTGCGTTAAGGCGCGGGTATCCAAATCAACGATGTAGATATTCGGGCTACTAAACTTCGATAGCGTTAGTGCTATTTTATTGCCTTTAGGCGACCAGCTCGGCGCACCGTTAATGCCGGGGAACTTGGTTAGCTGATATCGCTGTCCTGTGCGTAAATCTTGCACCCAAATGCCCGACCGCCGGCCTTCAAAGGAAACGTAGGCTAATTTGGTGCCATCTGGCGACCAAGTGGGTGACATCAAAGGATAGGTTGAGCTCAAAACGGTTTGCGGATTGGCGCCATCGGAATCGGCCACCTCTAAAGTGTAGCGGCGCTTATTCACAGGGCCATCGGTTTCGGTCACATAAGCAATCTTGGTATCGAAAGCCCCTCGAATCCCCGTGATTTGCTTGAACACAATATCAGCGATGCGGTGGGCAATGCTGCGCTCCGCTGCGATGGGTGCCGATATCACGCGCGCCGCCATTTGCTGGCCGTTAGACACATTGAGCAGATAAAACGTGGCCTGATAGGCGCCGCCTTGCTGCTCAACCTTACCCACCACCAAATATTGGGCTTTGCCGGCACGCCATTGATCAAACTGCACTTGATCGGGCGTTGAGGGCTGGCTTGGCAGTTGATCGGTGGTTAATGGCGCAAACTGCCCAGAACGCGCTAAATCTGCCCGGATAATGCTGGATAAATCGGTATTGGTTGTGGTGGCAAAGGGCACCACGGCAATCGGCACGCCGCTTTCTTGCCCGCCGCTGATGACAATATTCAGCTCAGCCACGCTCACCATCGGTACTGCCAACAAAAGCAGTGCCAAAATTCTCAAACCCCAATGCTGAATTCGTGCGCTCATGCGGATCACCTTCGATGGACTCAAAACGAAACTAAAAACACCAAGACCCTAATTCAAGCAATTAGGGTTTGGCCTGAAACTCAAAATTAATACTGGACTGAAACAAACTCATATCTGCGGGCAATGGTAACGGCGAGGCGCGCTCAATGGCCTGTTGCACCGATCGCTGAAACAACTGATCGCCATCGCATTGCAATACTTTAACATTGATTACCGTACCGTCGGATGCCTGTGAAATTCGCACATTGCATTTCCATTGAGGCTCCCAGCCCGGTGGCTTATACCATTGCGATTGGACTTTATTTTTAATCGCCGCCATGTAGGCATTCAGCACACCTTGGGATTGTTGTGTGCGCAATTCATCTTGCAACTGGCTTTTAAGCGCCGCTTCTTGCGCTTGTCGCGCCTTGGCGGCGGCTTCTTTTGCGGCTTCCGCTTTAGCGGCCTTATCGGCTGCCTCTTTAGCGGCCTTTTGCTGGGCGGCTTCTTTTGCGGCCTTTGCCTCGGCCGCTTTATCGGCTTGGGCTTTGGCTGCCTTTTCGGCCAGCGCTTTTTCTGCGGCGACTTTTTCTGCAGCCTGTTTATTGAGCTCAGCTGCTTTGGCGGCAGCGGCCTTGGCCTCGGCGGCGGCCGCCTTTTCTCTCGCTGCCTCAGCTTGCGCGGCTTGTTTTTGCGCATCCGCCCGAGCGGTTTCTTGCTGGATTTTTTCGAGCGCTTTTTGCTGCGAATCTAACGCAAGCTCTGCCTGTTTTTGCGCGGCTTGTGCCGCTTTCAGTTGCGCCTCTTGCGCCGCTGCGGCCTGCTGTCGGCTTTCACGCAAGGCTTCTAGCTGCTGCAAACGCGCTTGCTCGGCGCGGCGTGCCGATGCTGCGAGTTCTGCGGCGGCTTGCGCTTTCTCAGCCTCAGATTTTTGTTGTTTTAAGGCTTGTTCACGTTGCGCGTCGGCGCTTTTAAGCCGATTGAGTTGCTGGTCAATCGCCGATTGCGGCACCGAAGTCGCTTGGATGGTTTGTTCGGTGGGTGTATTGGAAGCCTCGGAGGCCGGTGAAAAGGCGTGCATTTTAAACGAGATAAAAATCGCCAACACAATCAGCAAGTGCAATACGATTGCCAACAGCGTGGCGAGTGGCATACGGGCAAACCAACGAAACATGGCTATTTGCCCCCGCCTGCTTTGGTATTACTGGGTTGATCGGTCACCAAACCCACTTTATCTACGCCCGCTTTTTGCACGGCCGCCATGGCGTTCATCACAAATTGGTAACTCGCGTCTTTATCACCTTTCACCAGCACCGGGATTTTCGGGTTATCTTTTAATGACGCGGCAATATAGCCTTGAATTTCACTGATGGATGGTTGCTCGCCAGACAGCGGCGCCTTGCCACCCGAAACAGAGTAGTCACCCGTTTTGCTTACCGCCACCACGATGGGCGGCACGTCACTGGCGGGTAATGCTTTAGAAGCCGCACTCGGCGGCGTGACCTCCACCCCTTGCTGCAACATGGGCGCGGTCACCATAAAAATCACGAGCAGCACCAGCATCACATCGATGTACGGCACCACGTTGATTTCGGCAACCACTTTACGGCTGCGGCGGGCACGACGATCCATGGCTTACTGCCCCCCGATCTGGCGCTGAAGCAAGCCTAAAAACTCATCGGTGAACCGATCATATCGGCCATATAATTCATCTACTTGGGTGGAATAGCGATTGTACGCCACCACCGCAGGAATGGCCGCAAACAAGCCCATCGCGGTCGCGATGAGCGCCTCGGCAATGGGCGGCGCCACGGTAGCTAGGGTGGCATTTTGCGCGTTTCCTAAGTTCATAAACGCACTCATGATGCCCCAGACGGTACCAAACAAACCAATATATGGGCTCACAGAACCAATGGTTGCCAAAATGGGCAAGCCTTCTTCGAACCGTTCGATTTGCCGGTGCAAGGTGACTCGCATGGCGCGCTCAACCCCTTCAATCAGCTCAACGGCGCTGCGCCCTTCCACTTGGCGCAGCCGCTTGAACTCGCGAAAGCCCGATTCAAAAATGGCTTCTTGGCCTTCGCGCGGACGGCTTTCACGGGAAATTCGATCAAAAAGATCATTCAAACTGCCGCCGCTCCAAAAACTTTCTTCAAATTGTTTGGCGCTTTTTCGTGCCGCACGCAATGCAGCCGATTTATGAAATATGAGCGACCAAGAGGCCACAGAGGCTGCCAATAATAGCAATAAAACAATTTGCACAGGCAGGCTTGCGCCTAAAATCAGGTGCACAACAGACGGTTCAGTACTCACAGAAACCTAGCTCCAAATCACAGTAAGACCATACCTTTCGGAATGGGTTTGGGTTTAAACGAAATTGCATCCACACACACAATCTGAACCGATGCTTGAGACAAGAGCGCCCCGTCTGAAGTTCGCTCCACGGTTTGTTCAAAGTGCAACGCAGCCGCCGATTGTTTTTTCAGCCGACAGCTTACCTGCAAAGCATCATTAAATCGGGCGGAACGCAGATAGTTTACTTGTAACGCAGATACAACAAAAACGATCCCATAGCTATCGCGTAATTGATCTTGCTCAAACCCTTGCGCACGCAGCCACTCAGTGCGGGCGCGCTCATAGAATTTCAAGTAGTTAGCGTAATAAACCACGCCCGCCGCATCCGTATCCTCATAATATACGCGCACCGGCCAATAAAATTCGGCGGTCATTGGGCATCCTCTTCTGTCGGCAAGAGCGCGCCTTGCTGGGCTTGAAAGCTGGCGGGGGGGCGAAAACCAAAATGCGCGTAGGTGAGTTTAGTGGCCATGCGCCCCCGGGCGGTGCGCACCAAAAAACCTTGTTGAATCAAGAACGGTTCGAGCACATCTTCGATCGTATCGCGCGCCTCGCCGATGGCGGCGGCGATATTATCGAGCCCGACCGGCCCGCCATCGAATTTATGAATCAGTGCCTCAAGCAGCCGTCGATCTTGAAAATCGAACCCGCGTACATCCACTTGCAGCAAATTGAGCGCATCGTGCGCCATGGCTTGATTAATGGCGCCATCACCGCGCACCTCGGCAAAATCGCGCACGCGGCGCAGCAATCGATTGGCAATGCGTGGGGTGCCCCGCGCCCGCGCGGCAACTTCATGCGCGCCGGCCGCATCAATTGCAACCTGCATCAGCTGTGCCGAGCGCGTCACAATGTGGGTTAAATCGGCCACCGAGTAAAATTCCAGCCGCTGAATAATGCCGAAGCGATCCCGCAGGGGGCCTGTGAGCATGCCCGCCCGCGTGGTGGCACCCACCAAGGTAAACGGCGGCAAATCGAGCTTTATCGAGCGCGCGGCGGGCCCCTCGCCGATCATGATGTCGATTTGATAATCTTCCATCGCGGGATACAAGATTTCTTCCACAATGGGCGAAAGCCTGTGAATTTCATCAATAAAAAGTACATCGTTCGGCTCTAAATTGGTCAGCAGCGCGGCTAAATCGCCCGGACGCTCCAGCACCGGCCCCGAGGTTTGTTTTAAGCCCGTGCCCATCTCGTTGGCGATGATGTTGGCCAGCGTGGTTTTGCCTAAGCCCGGCGGGCCGAAAATCAATACATGATCGAGCGATTCCCCGCGCTGGCGCGCTGCGGGGATAAAAATTTGCATTTGCTCGACCACCGCCGGCTGGCCGACGTAATCCCCCAGCCGTTTGGGGCGCAACGCCCGCTCAATGGCCTCTTCTTCGCGCCCCGCACCCGCAGAAATGATGCGCTCTGTCATCCCGCTATCCCCCTGCCTTCGGTCTGAGCGCTTGACGGATGATCTGCTCGACCGTCAACTGCTCATCAACCGGCACGGCTTTCACCATTTTTAGGGCTTCGGCGGGTTTGTAGCCCAATGCCTCCAGCGCGATCATGGCCTCGCTGCTGGCGCTGGGCTGGGGTGAGAAGGCGGCGCCGCCCGTGGGCCCAGCCGTAAAATCGCCCGCGCCGATGCGATCGCGCAGTTCAATCACGAGGCGCTCAGCGGTTTTACGGCCAATACCGGGCAGGCGAACAAGGGCGGTAAGATCGTTGCGCTCAATGGCGCTCGCAAACTCTTCGGCGGTCATGCCGGAAAGTACCGCCAGCGCGAGCTTTGCGCCGACACCGGTAACTTTAAGCAGATGGCGAAATAGGCGGCGATCGGTTTCGCGGCCAAAACCATACAACAAAAAGGCATCTTCGCGCACCACGGTGTGGATTAAGAGGGTAACAGGCTGCCCCGTGGCGGGCAGGTCGAACAGGGTGGAGAGCGGCACTTCAATTTCATAGCCCACGCCCTGCACATCCACGAGCAGCAGGGGGGGATCTTTACTAATGAGTGTGCCTTGAATGCGGCCAATCATGGGGTGGGTTTTCCTTTGGTTTTGCGGGCACGCGCCAGCGCGAGTTCAGTCCAAGTTTCTTGCCCACTGCGTGAGCGGTGGCGGCTTTGCGCTAAGTGGCGCAGTAATTCAGCTTTGGCGGGCGGAATGTGTTCGGTTTGCAGGGCAACAAGCGAAGTACGCCGATAGCAATGGCACAAGGCGATGGCGGCGGCATCGGCACCATCCGCGGGCGGGGGGTGGCTCAAATTAAGCAGGCGTTTAACCATGTGTTGCACCTGCACCTTATCGGCGCGCCCGGTGCCGACTACGGCCTGCTTAACGGTGGCGGGCATATATTCGTGCACGTTTAAGCCGCCCTGCACGGCGGCGGCAATGGCGGCACCCCGCGCCTGGGCAAGCTTGAGGGAAGATTCGGGGCTGCGAAACATAAAAATTTGTTCAATGGCAAATTCATCGGGCGAAAATTGCGTAATCAATTGATTAATTTCAGAAAAAACGGCACCCAACCGCGCGTGAAAATCACCGGCGGCCTTAAAGGGCGAACCAATCGATGCCTTTAACGCCACGCTGGCTAAATGCACGCAAACCGCTTCGCCCCGCTCAAAATCAATCACCGCCACGCCCATGGTTACCGAGCCCGGATCAACCCCCAGCACCCGCAAGCGCGCCATTTAGGCAAAGGCCTCTTCGGGGATGTCGGCGTTGTGGAACACGGCTTGCACATCATCTAAATCTTCGAGCAGGTCGATCATTTTAACGAGTTTGACGGCCACCTCGCCCTCAACCGGCACAGTGACAGCCGCGTGCATGGCGATTTCACTGGCTTCGGGCACAAAGCCCGCGGCAATGAGCGCCTCTTTCACGGCCATATAAGCATCGGGCGCGGTGATAACTTCGATGGCGCCGTCGTCATGGCTGCGTACATCCAGGGCACCGGCGGTAAGCGCCGCGTCCATAAGCGCATCCTCCAAGGTACCGGGGGGATAAAACAGCATGCCTTCTTTTTTGAAGAGGTAGGAAACCGAGCCATCGGTGCCCAAATTGCCACCCAGCTTGCTAAACGCATGGCGCACATCGGCCACGGTGCGGGTGTGGTTATCGGTCATACAATACACCAACACAGCCACACCGCCTGGCCCATAGCCTTCGTGCAGAATTTCGACATAATCCGCACCATCGCCCGCGCCCACGCCGCGCTTGGCCGCGCGCTCCATGGTGTCTTTGACCATGTTGGCGCCAAGGGCTTTATCCCAGGCGAGGCGCAAGCGCGGGTTGGTGGCGGGATCGGCCGATTTACCCACCCGAGCTGCCACGGTAATTTCGCGAATGATTTTGGTCCAGATTTTACCGCGCTTGTTATCTTGGCGGGCTTTGCGGTGTTTGGTGTTTGCCCATTTGCTGTGGCCAGCCATGGTTGTGTCCTTCTATCCTGATTCGTTATCGCCCGCAACCCGGCGGGGTTTAGGCGGGGTTTGAGCCGCGATGTGAGTTTAAAACCGAGCCTGATTCGATTTTCTCAAGGCACGTTTATACCGAGGGCTTGCCTGCATTCTAACAGCGCCATTTGCCGGCGCATAACGTGGATTTGTCGGCGGCAAGCGAGCGGCCAATTAGAGACTAGACGAGTGGCGCCGGGCTGCGTTCACTGGCAAACCCCAAGCGGGGTGCGTTGTGCAGCCACCAAAGCCAGATCAGTGCAGCGGCGCCCCACAGCATGAGCATACCCAATGCCAGCCAGAGCAGGTTTTTGGCCAGCCATGCCACCGCAAACCCCGCTACCACGCCCGCCAGCGTCATTTGGGTGAACCCTTGCAGTGCCGAGGCCAAGCCCCGCTGCGCGGGAATGTAATCGAGCCCCATTAAATTGAGCGACGGCATTGCGGTCGCCATGCCCATGGCATAAATCATAATCGGCGCGACCGTCCAGCCAATTTGGATGGCATTCTGTGCGGGATACGCCATAAACCACAAGCTTTGCATGAGATTAAACGCTACTGCGACGGCGGCAATTTTCAGGCCGAAGCTTACGGTGCGAATCGGTGCAAAACGACTGGCTAAAAAATTGCTCACGCGGCTGCCTAAAATCAAGCCCGCCACTAAGGGCACGAAAAACTTCCAGAAATCGGTCGGGCTTTGCCCCAAATGCGCCATCAGCACCCCGGGGGCGGCGGCGATATACAAAAACATGCCAGCAAATAGCAGCGCAAAAACAAGGGTTAAGCCCATAAACGAGCGATCACGCAGAGCTTTAAGGTAGCCCACTAAAATAAATTTAGGCGCAATGGATTGCCGATTGTGCGCACCCACCGTTTCAGGCATAAACCCTAAAACACCGAGCATAGATAAGCCGGCAAACAAGGCTAAAAACCAAAAAACCGATCGCCACCCAAAAATCGAATCTAAACCACCCCCGATGATGGGAGCAATCGCAGGGGCGGCGGCAAATACGAAGGTAATGTTCGACATCACCCGCTGGGCGGTTGCCCCTTCAAACAAATCGCGCACCAAAGCGCGACCAATCACAACCCCCGCACCGGCGGCAATGCCTTGCACAATGCGCGCGGCAATTAATTCATTCAGCGAGCTGGCCAGTGCGGCACCCACCGAGGCCAAAGCATAAATAATTAGCGAAATCAGCACCATGCGCCGGCGACCAAATCGATCCGACAACGGCCCATGAATCAGCATCATGCCGCCAAAAAACCAGAGGTATAAGCTCAAAGTGGCCTGCATGGCGGCATCATCAACCCCAAACGCCCGCGCGATAGCAGGAAATGAGGGCAAATACGCATCGACCGTGAATGGGGCGATCATGAGCAAGCTCGCCACCAGCGGCACAATCACCCAAACCCGCGTGGCGGGATTATTCATGCCGCGACAGGATCACGCAGCGCGCTGGTATAGGCTAAAAACGTGCGCAATTGCTGATGGCCGTGTTCGGTTAGGATCGACTCAGGGTGAAACTGCACGCCCTCCACCACATATTTACGGTGCTGCAAGCCCATAATTTCATCCATCTGGCCATCGGCGTGCTGAGTCCACGCGGTGATTTCCAGATCATCGGGCAGGCTGGCTTGCGCAACAACCAGCGAGTGATAGCGCGTGGCTTCAAACGGATTCGGCAAGCCCGCAAATACGCCTTGGCCGGCGTGATAAATGGGCGATACCTTGCCGTGCATAACCGTGCGTGCGCGAATCACTTCGCCGCCAAACGCTTCTCCAATGGCCTGATGCCCTAAGCACACGCCTAAAATCGGAATTTTGCCCGCAAAAGCGCGGATTACGTCAATTGAGATTCCTGCTTGCGCCGGCGCGCAAGGGCCAGGAGAAATCACGATGTGCGATGGCGCACGGGCGGCAATTTCATCTACGGTGACCTGATCGTTGCGGGCGACCCAAACCGAGGCACCGAGTTCGCCCAAATATTGCACGAGGTTAAACGTGAATGAATCGTAGTTATCGAGCATGAGGATCATGAGCGCATTCCTTCTAAATGTGAGCTGTTGGGTTATTCGGCAATGCGCGCCAATTGCGCCAAAGACAAAGGCAAGGCCGCACCAAAGGCCAAAAAAGACGGGTTCAAAACGGAGTCTTTTTGATTATAGGCCAGCCGCTCGCCGGTTAAGGTAATCATCCGCCCGCCGGCGGCTTCCAGCACGCATTGCGAGGCGGCGGTATCCCACTCTGAGGTTGGCCCAAAACGGGGGTATAAATCAGCCGCGCCCTCGGCCACCAAGCAGGTTTTAAGCGCACTACCGCAGCGAATCACCACAGGATTAATGAGCGCATCGATCAGTAATTGCTCGCGCCGGCTACCGTGCGAGCGGCTCAAAGCTAAGGTGGTGGGTCGAAGGGGGACACTGCGCACCTTGATTGGCAAGGCGGCATCACCCGTAAACCGCCAACTCCCCACGCCAAAAACCCCGGCGTAATCGGCGCCGGTTGCTGGGGCATACACCACGCCAAGCACGGGCTGATGATTTTGGATTAGGGCAATGTTGACGGAAAACTCGCCATTGCGCTTCACAAACTCCCGCGTGCCATCCAAAGGATCGACCAGCCAATACCGCGCCCAATGCTGGCGAATAGCCCAATCCGGCAAGCCGCCCTCTTCGGTTAAAATCGGAATATCGGGCGTTAATGCCTGCAAACCGGCCACAATCAGGTGATGCGCGGCCATGTCCGCTTCGGTCACCGGCGAATTATCGGCCTTGTGTTCGATGGCAAAATCACTGGCATAAATGCGCACAATCGCCTCGCCCGCCGCGTGCGCTATCGCCCGCACCGGATCGCGCCACGCGAGGTAATCTGGCGGGGAGCCGGCCTCAAATACACAAGAAAATTCGGCATTACTCATCATGCGCGGGCGCTCCAGAAGGCAAGTTTTGAACCGGCGCCAATCGCTCGGCCGTTAAATAAGCGCGCGCCAAATATAATGCGGCAATCGAGCGCGCCTCGCTGCACTCGGCATGAATGGCTAATTGATCTAAATCAGCAAATGGCCAAAGCACCACATCCAGCGGTTCTGGCTCATCGCCGGGTAGCCGCTTGGGGTATAAATCCATCGCTAAAACAACGTGGGTGCACTGGCTTGAATAGGCGGGCGCCGAGGTTAATTCCCGCAGAAAAACAAGATGCTTGGCACCAAAACCCGCCTCCTCCATCAGCTCACGATTGGCGGCGGCGAGAATTGGCTCACCGCCTTCAATGCGGCCCTTGGGTAAACCGAGCTCGTAGCGCTCGGTACCGCAGGCATATTCACGAATCAGCACAATCTCTCCCGCTTCGGTGATCGGCACCACAAGCACTGCGCCCGCACCTTGACCCATTAAGCGCTCAAACGTTACCTCAGCGCCGTTGGCATAGGTTAAATCCACCGCTTCGATATGAAAAAAACGCGTGGTAGCTAAGGTACGAACGGCGCGAATCTTGGGTAAGTGCAAGCTGGGCATGGATTAACCTTAAATCAAAAATCAGGGTGTGCCGCCAGTATACCGATTAAGCCACGAGGGATGCGCGGCCAATCCTGCCTCACCCCTTTGGCGCAGCACGGAGCACAGTACAAAGCACCGCACGCCACGCATCTCGTATCGAAGCACGCGCAGGCCAACCCGTGCGCAAGGCTAGAAAAATTCATATTAACTATGACAAATTATCAACTTGATAGCATTTGACCGAAGCATGTATCCCGTACAATGCGCGCATTGTGCGAGGTGTCCAATGCAGCCATTGCCTTGGGTGAAACTGGGAAGCAGGTTTTAAGCCTGCGCTGCCCCCGCAACGGTATTGGTTTTATTTACCCATAAAGCCTAAGCCCGGAGACCGGCCTCGCGTTTTTTTCTTTGTTGGCACGCGGTGGGCGTGCTGGCCTTGTGAGCGATTGTTATGTTGACTAGACCCTTTGCGCGCCCGTCCCTTTTGGCTCTGGCCTTATGTTCCGACCTATTTCCTGCATCTGCCACGTTGGCCGCAACCGATGCCGCCCCGCTCCCCAACGTTAACGTAACCGCAAGCCACGGCGCACCGGTCGCCTTTGCCGGCGTGCCGCAAACGGTCATTACCCGCGCCGAGATTGATCGCCTGCAAGCGACCTCAGTTTTATCTTTGCTGGAAAATCGCGCGGGTTTAAATTTAGTGAACTCAGGTGGCGCCGGCCAACTCACCTCGGTTTCAATGTGGGGCATGAGCAGTGGCCAAACCTTAGTGCTGGTCGATGGCGTGCGTATTGGCTCACTCACAGCGGGTGCGGCTTATCTTGAAAACCTGCCCGTCGCGTTGATTGATCGGATCGAAATCATTAATGGCCCACGTTCAGGGCAATACGGCGCCGATGCCATGGGCGGCGTGATTCAGATTTTCACCCGCAAAGGCCGTGAGGGCATTCAACCATCGTTTAGCATCAGCGGTGGCAGTAACAAAACCTTTAACACGTCAGCCAATTTAAGCGGCGGCCAAGGCCCCATTGATTACGCCATCGGCGCATCACATCAAGGCACCGGCGGCTTTAATGCCTTTACCGATAAAACCGGTTCACCCTATGCCGTAAACCAGCCCGATAACGACGGCTACCGCAATAATTCCGCCAATGGCCGCATCAACTACACGGGCGAAAATGGCGCGCGTATCGGCGCTCATTGGCTCGGTACCAACGCTTTTAATGATTACGATGGCAGCAGTTATGCGGGCAATCAGCGCCAATCTCGCCAGCAAAACTTTGGATTAGATGGCGCACTCATGAAAATGGGTAACTGGCAATTGCGCGGCAGCGCGGGGCGTAATATTGATCGGCAAACCAATTATTACAATGGCACCTATGTCTCTGAATTTAATAGCCGGCAAGATTCGTTTAGCCTCGCCAACGATATAACCTTGAGTCAAGGGCTGTTCACGCTGGGAGCCGATCGCTTAAACGATCACATCGCCAGCAGCACGCAATACACCGTCAATAGCCGCCATAATAACGGCCTGTTCGCGCAATATGCCACCGCGTTTGATGCGTTATCGATACAAGCGGCCGCTCGCCACGATCGCAACAGCCAATTTGGCAGTGCCAACACCGGCTCGTTGGATTTAAGCTACCAGCTCAGCTCAGATTTGGCGCTCACTGGCGGCTACGGCACCGCGTTTCATGTGCCGAGCTTTAACTTCTTGTATTACCCAGGGTACGCCAACCCCAACCTGATGCCTGAGCGTTCACGCACCGCACGATTGGGCTTGAATTGGCAAAACACAGCCGGATTTACCAGCAGCATCACCGGTTTTCGCACGCACACCGATGATTTAATCGCCTCAAGCGCCAACACCAACTATGTGCCCTACAACATTAAGCAAGCGCAATCCCTAGGTGCGCAATGGCAGCTGGGTTGGCATACTGCCGATTGGACACTCAACAACAGCGCCACCTGGATTTCAGCGGTCGACACATCAACCGGATTAAGCATTCCTCGCCAACCCAAATGGAGTGGCCGTATCGATTTGGATCGGGCATTTGGCGTATGGTCTGCGGGCGTAACCTTGCGCGGCCAAACCGCCACGCATGAATCCACCGCCTCGCAAATCAATGCAGGCTTTGCCACCTTCGATCTGCGCGCGAGTTATGCATTTGCCAAAAACTGGCACGTTGAGGCAAAGCTTGCCAATTTGATGGATAAAACCTATCAAACAGCCTACGGTTATAACCAAGCCGGCCGCACCGCGCTCTTTACTCTGCGCTATGGCGGATAACCCCCGCACCCCGCGTCGTTGGGCGCGGGGGCATATCACGCTGGGCTTAGCCTGATTCGGGACTTGAGTCTTTTTTTGGATCAAACTAAAGCTTGGCTTCAGACGCATATTTTACTGAGCACTCGGATGGGTAGAAGGGTTAAAATACTGCCATCTGTTGTGCAATTTAGGACAAACCATGAACCCTTCCCCCCACGCTCGCCCAAGCTTGACTCAATCTGGCTCAACCGACCTCGACCGCCGCATCCCAAAACTTGGCCTAATTGTGTTTGGCTTGCTGGCTTTGTCGATGGCTGCTACGCGCTACCACCATTTCAGTAACCTGCTCCATCTCGCAGACACGTCTTGGGCGGTGTTTTTTATCGCTGGATACTATTTGCGCCCGCGCTGGATGTTTCCAGCCTTGCTCAGTTTGGCAGTGGCGATTGATTTGGCCGCCGTATGGGTGGATGGCACCGGCATCAGCGGCTGTTTCTCGCCGGCGTACCCAGGCTTGCTGGCGGCTTATGCCGCGCTTTGGGGCGCTGGGCGCTGGGCGGCCATGCAAACCCTGCCGCGTTCAGCTCATCAGGCCGTTATGGGCGTTGCGATTGAAATGCTGCAAATTGCCGGCTGGCTCACGCTGGGGGTTCTGGCCGCATTTGCATTATCAAACTTAACGTTTTGGGCTTGGTCAGGACATTTTTCCGCGCTATCACTGGGTGACTATACCGATCGTGTGATCGGCTATCTTGGGCAGTATTGGCGCGTAACGAGCTTTTACGTGAGCGGAGTAGTTATCGCCTTTATGCTGATTGATGGCTTAAAACTTCAAGCCACCCAACTTGCAGCGCATTAATCGGCCTCAAAACATAAAACGCATTTTAAGCCGGTTCAAATCATCCTGATAGCCTGCGCGGGCGGGCTAAAATAGCCGTTTAGTTAGCCTAAATGTTGACCTAAATGTTAATTTGGGTGGCTCATATCGCGCTCAAAACGCAAGCGCATTTCATCAATGCGCGTTTCAAGCTGGCGAATATCCGGCACGGCAACTCGCCGCCCTGCAAGCATCGCCGTTCGGTACCATAAGCCGCCGGCATCAAAATTCTCTTCGCTCAAGCTGTCGGCTAAGAGCTCTTCCGAGCGCGGCACGCCCGAGAGCAAAATGGCGTAGTAAGGCAGCGCAATTTCAGGATGAGTGCCGTAAAGCACCGCACAACGAACACGCTGGCCAATCGTCGGCAAGGGTTCGTTCTGCATGGCTTCAAGGCTCACCAAGGGCACGCGCTGCCCACGCCACTCAACCAACGCCGCATCTAACCGACCCAGGTGGGTTTCCCCTTCGGGCAAAATAACCTCTGTAATTTCGGCCACGAGCGCATACGGCACAATGAGCTCAATCTGCGTCATTTGGGTCGGCAAACGCACAATACGGATTCGTTGCGCGGCTGGGTTTTTTGCGGCCGATTGCGCCTCGGACAATTCATGACCCAACTCATACGCGGTATCCATTACCTCGGGCGCATCATCGGCTAAACGATGCGGGGTTTCGCCTATGCTATTCATGCCATCCTCTCATTGATCCTGTTTTGGTTCATGCTATTGGCTATTACTTTCGGCCAATTGGCGGCGCTTTTCCGTCAAAAACTCTTCAATTCGCGCAATCAAATCTGCCTCAGCATACGGTTTACCCAAGTAGGCGCTCACACCTAAGGCCTCGGCTCGATTACGGTGTTTTTGCCCCGTGCGTGATGAAATCATAATCACCGGCACTGCGCGCGTTTGCGGGTCATTGCGGATAGCGCCCAGCAACTCAAACCCATCCATGCGCGGCATTTCAATATCGGTGAGCACCACATCGGGCTGCTGCTCGTGCAGAATGCCAAGCGCCTCCACCCCATCTCGCGCCAAGACGACATCTAAATTATTGCGCTCCAAGGTGCGCGCCGTCACTTTGCGCACGGTCAAGGAATCATCTACCACCATCACCACAGGGCGACGGCGTGCGACCGAACTCTGGGTTAAATCAACCGAGCGATCATCACGACGCTGGAACTGCCGCACCAGCTCAAAGAGCTCCAACACCAGAATTACATTGCCATCATCGGCAATCGTAGCGCCAGACAGCCCCGGAATACGCCCCAGTTGCGGTCCTAGCGATTTCACAAACAGCTGAATGCCGCCCAATTGATAATCAACCTGGATCGCAAAACGGCGCTCGCCTAACTTAAACAGGAATACCGGCCGGATGCCGGCTTCTTGGGTTTCGGCATTAAACGGGGTTTGGTTGAGCAATTCGCCCAAATAAAATAAGGGGTAACGTTCGCCATTTAAGGTCACGGCCGGCTTAGCGCTGGCGTATTGTTCCGCCAGCTGTACGGCGGTCATCCGCGTGACAGACACCACACCTTTATAAGGAATGGCATAGCGCTCATCCCCTAGGGCCACCAAAATACCCCGCGTCATCGCTTGCGTGAGCGGCAAGTTCAGTTGGATGCGGGTAAAGTGCCCCTGCTCAGAATTCAAATCGACAAAGCCACCCAGTTCTCGCACGGCACTGGCGACAACATCCATGCCCACACCCCGACCCGCCACTTGCGAGACATTGCCCGCCGTCGAGAAGCCGGGTAGGAAAATTAACGCGCGCGCCTCGTCATCGGTCAGCTCAATATCGGCAGGCACCACCTTGCGCTCAATGGCTTTGCGCCGGATGGTGTCTAAATCCAAGCCACGGCCATCATCCTTCAATTCAAGGGTTACGTTGCCGCCAAAGCTTTCAATGGTGATCTCAATTTGGCCAATTTCTGGCTTGCCCAACGCTTGGCGCTCTTCCGGTGATTCAATGCCATGCGCCAAACTATTACGAATCATGTGCTCAAGCGAGGGCATTAAGCCGACTAAGGTCACACGGTCAAGCTCGGTCTCGCCATTATGGATAATCAACTCGGCATTGCGACCCATTTCATCGCCCACTTGGCGAACCACACGGCGCAAACGCCCGACCACATCGTTAAATCGCACCATCCGCAGCGCCAGCATGCCATCTTGCATTTTGCGCCCCAGGCGCGACTGTTGCAGCAAGAGCAATTGCGACTGCTCGGTTAAATCGCTCATGGCCTCTTCAATACTGGAAATATCGCCCAAGCTTTCCATGATGCCGCGGCTTAACTCTTGCACTTGCGTGAAGCGATCGAACTCCAGCGGGTCAAACTCATCGGCGCTCAAGCCCGACTCGGCCATGAGCTCTGCTTTCATTTGCGATTCGGTTTCTATCTCCAAGCGGCGCAATTGGTTTCTTAAGCGCGCTAAGGTTTGCTGCAATTCAAACAACTGCCGCTCAAATCCATTCACCTGACGATCAATCCGCGCCTGCAACAAGACGCTCTCGCCCACTTGGTTCACCATGGCATCAATGCGATCGGCATCGACTCGAATTTGCTCGCGCCGCATTTCACCGGTTGAGCCGCCGGCACCGTGCGCCGATAGCAACTCTTGCTCTGGCTCTTGAGCCGACTCTTGCTCGGATCCGGCCGGCACCGCTTGCTCGGTGGGCTGCGGTGGAATTACCTGCGCAGTAGCAACCACCGAGGGCGCCGATGCGGGTTCAGATACGGGCTTATGCTTGGACTCGGTATCAACAATTTGCGCCAACAAGGCCACTTGCGCGGGCACGGGCTCTTGCCGCCGCACCAGATCCAGCATTTTCGCCAGTTCATCGTAGGTGTGTTGCACGAGATAAATCAGATGGTCGGTTTGCTCACCCCCGCGGTCACGGGCACGATCTAAGCGATCTTCCAGCAAATGCGTTACATCGGCGAGGTTCAATAAACCCGCCATGCGCGCACCGCCTTTGAGGGTGTGCAAGTTGCGATGCAGCAATCGGATGGAGTCCAAATCATGCGGGTGCGAACGCCAATGCGCGATGTACCCATCGGCTTTTTCTAGCAACTCTTCCGCTTCTTCCAGGAAAATTTGCAAGATGTCGGCATCTTGCTCGGCGGGTAGATCATCGGGGCGCACGGCAATCTCGAAATCGGCCGCCGCAGGCCGCGTAAACACGGGCTCATCAGCC
This sequence comes from Halothiobacillus sp., assembly GCA_023255735.1. Taxonomy (GTDB): domain Bacteria; phylum Pseudomonadota; class Gammaproteobacteria; order Halothiobacillales; family Halothiobacillaceae; genus Halothiobacillus. Next base: position 20,646 of record JAGDVP010000008.1, read on the forward strand.
GCGCCAAGCACTGGGCGCTCTGCACCCAGCGCGGGCCACGCATCAACCACCCGTTCTGCAATAGGCGCAACCTCAGATTTTGGCTGAGCCTCACCCTCTGCATTAGCTAAAGCATCGACAAGAGACGCCAAATCGGCGTAATCATCCACATCAATTGCCGCCGAACCCACCTCGACCGGAGCGGCGCGTGCCAATGTTTGATCGATGTGCAGCGCGAGTTCCTGCTCAACGGCGTCAATCTCAGGGGCGGAAAAACTCGGCTCAATCGCCCACTGCCGCAGGCGATCCATCATCAGCAAAGCGCGCTGGAATGCGGCCAAATCGGCATGATCGAGCAAGGTATTTTGCTCTTCCAATAACCGAACCCACTCCTCAAGCCGCTGTGCAATCGTCGCAATGGGCTGAACCCCAGCCGTGCGCGCCGAGCCGAGCAGGGTATGCACCAAGCGCGCTAATTCTTTGTCGCAGACCATCGTTATCTGATTTGTCAGCGCATGATCTACCTGATTGCGTAAGGCCTGGATATACCCAGATGACTCGGTATCAAAGATCTCACGCAGCACGGGATCGAGAATAATCGGCTGGCGGGCAGGGGCTGCCTGCGCCTCTGGCGCGATGTGTTCACGCGATTCAACCCTTATTGCTTCAGGGGCAACCGCATCAACCGCATCAACCGCATCAACCGCATCAACCGCATCAACCGCATCAACCGCTTCAACCGCTTCAACCGCTTCAACCGCTTCAACCGCTTCAACCGCTTCAACCGCGTCAACCGCTTCAACGCTGATCGCTTCGGGGGCAACCGCCTCGATGCTAATCGCTTCGGGAGCCTCCTCTTCGCTCGCTCCGATTGCGTTCGGGGTGGCCATAGCGAGGGCATCTTCGGGCACTTCCTGCGCGTTATGTTCCGCCCATGCGGTACTACTTAATTCATCTAGGCTCAGCGTTTCTTCTTTTTCCTCATCGGCAGGCGACATCGCCGCGGCAGAACCTGCGGCCAGCGCGTTGCTCCAGCCCTCTGCTTTGGCAAGCGAGGCTTGCCAATACGCCGTAGGCGGCTGGTTACCGGCGGCCAAAACCGGCAAGGCTTGCGCCATCAGTTCAACCGCTGCCAGCACATCGGCACGAATCTCGTTGGTAACGGCAATCCGATCCTCAAGCACATGATTCAATAAATGCTCAAAAGCCCAACCCCAATCCCCAATAGCGGTTAATCCCACCATACGGCTACTGCCTTTAATGGTGTGGAAGCCACGGCGAACGATCGTTAAGGCGTCGCGATGGCCACTATCTCGCCACTGGGTGGCCGCAGCTAAAATAGCGGGAACTTCCTCGGCCATTTCCTCGGCGAACACCTCGCGCATTTCCAGCGTGAGCGCGTCAACCGGCGCACCATCTGATTTAGGCCCTGCAAGGGCGGGCGCAACCAAAGCTTCGTGTTCGGCCAAACTGAGGGCTTCGCTAGCTGCCTCATCAACTAATAGCGCATCCAAATCGCTCAATTCACAGGGATGCGCACCACGATCTGCCTCTGGCAGCACGCTGTCTAATGCCCCATCTTGGCTTGAATGCAGCGCATCAGCTTCAAGTTTAGTGGATACCGAAGGCGCAATCGGATTTTGCGCTGCCGCCTCATCCAATAATTCAGGCCAAGGCTCCGGTGCGGCAGGTTCAAGTGCGGGAAAGTCTATCGGAGGCGTCGCCTCGGGTTCAACCGCGGGCGGCATTTGTGCCCAGAACGGCAGTTCCTCCGCAGGTTCTAAGCTGTTTGGCGCTTCGAATTGCAACTCAAAGGCTTGCGCCAGACCAGGTTCAAGTTCTGGCTCAAGTTCTGGCTCGGCGTGCGCCTGCGCCCACAATTGATTGGGTTGGGATAATTGCCGTTCAGCCCACTGATCCGCCGCTTCGAGGTCAGAAGGCACGGACTGCTCGATGGGTGGATGAGCGGGTAAATCTTCTTCCCGTTGTAACGGCTGCGGCGCATCCAACGAAAGCTCAATCCATTCGGGCACTTTGGCCTGTGACCCGTGGCTGGCTTCATCCTGTTCAAGTGCCGCCGCGATCGATGACGCAGATGCCAAGGCATCGGGTTCAAGTGGCATGGGCACGGGCGAGGGTGTGGGCAGCGCCGCCCAAGAATCGGGCTCAAACGCCTCGGGCGAAGCTCGGAGCTGCGCGATCAAATCATCCACGCTGGCAAGCGACTCATCTATAACGCCTGTGCGCTCAGGCTCGCTTAAAGCCTCAACAATTGGCAGAGTCGACAGTTCAGAAACCCGCTCAACGCCGCCATCGCGCTGCAATATCGGCAGCATTTCAACCGCGCCACTTAAGAATTGCAGCAGTTCTTTTTGATGATTGCGCAAATTCTCTAAGTAAAATTCAATGGCAGCCGACACCTCAGCCAATGCGCCAAGTCCTTCGGGCGTGACTTGGGTTACATCTGAAGCGTTGGCAATTAGCCAGCACCGCAGCCCATCAATGAGCGGCATGGCGGCGTAAAACTGTGCCACCGTCAACGCATTACGCACCCCGGTAACCAACTCAACCGCATGGCCTAGCGTGTCGGAGGGCACCGGCTGACCACTCGGCCGCAAGGCGGTATTAACGATTTCTTTGGCGGCAATGATATCGTCGTAACAGGCGGTCGCGAGCGGCACCAGAGCCTGCTTAGCGGCTCGATCCACCGTTGTTAATATGGCATCAGTATCGACAATATGTTGACCAATTTGCGATACCACCTGCTCAGTGGTGATAACGGCAACAGCCAATTTCATCAAAAAATCATCGCTTAAGAGCTCAGATCCCCGCACGACTAAAATCAGCTCGTCCAATGCATCGCGTATTAATGCCGATTCATGATCGTAATTCAGTGCGCCGAGCACCCCGACGATATGCTCCAACCGGGGCTGAATACGCAAAAGCGGCTCAAGATCAGACTTAGCGCTGCGCACAAATAAATCCAAAACATCTTGCGCGGCATCCAGCTCTTCGGCCAAAACCTCGGCAACCTGTTTTAGAGCTGCAGTTTCCAAGCCTAAAAAGCGAATCCGCTCATGATCTGCCGATAAATTTTTACGCCAAACCTGAACCGTATCACCACAAAGCGCCTGGTCTTCGGGCAGTGACTCAATCAATTCAAGCAATAAGTCGGTCGCAAATTCAATGGCTTCAAAACGAATTAAAAGCTGATCGCGCCCTTGCATTACCATACGGAATAATCGCAAAACCCGACCAATCATGCGCTTAGCCAAAGGCAAATAACGCACTTGATCCGCATAAACCGCGTGCAGTAACTCCTCAAATACGCGCGTGGCCACCACAACGGCGCGATTAATCTCTCGATCAATCATTGCATCAAAGGTTTTGAGCAAATTCGCAATCGCACCAATATCGCCGCGCATCAAGAACAAAATCTGCTGTTCCATTTGCGATAACATCTGTTGCGAGGCGGCAATACCACTCGGCTCTGCGGCCTGCGTGCCTAGGTAGGGGCGAACAAAAACGCGACTTTCCGACCAAAAAATGCTGGCGCGAGTCAAAATATTTCGGGTATCGAGCACCGACAATCCTTGAGCCGATCGCAACCGGTTAATCATCGGTTGCAGGCTTGCGGCATTAACGACCGCGCCGATACTCAAACGATCCAACACAGCGCGCAATAACCACGCGCCCTCGGTGACGGCGGTTAGGAGGGCTGTGGTGCGATCGGATGGGGATTCAAGTTGAACCAACGCAGCCATTTGCTCTTTAAACAGAACGCGCAAGATGTGAAAATCCGACACAGCCAAAACAGCATCAATGGTTTTGATTGCCTGCAATGACTCAAACACATGCTCATTACCGCCGATGCCGCTGCTTAAATCATCCAGCGCGTGCAGTAATTGATCGAGTTTCTCTGTCAGCCCTTCCCGGAGCCAATCAAGAACTATTGAATCCACCTTTGATTCTGTGCGCATGGTCACAAACCGCTCCTAGGATTTAATCGGCTGCCTTATCGCCGCAACCGATTTGCCGCTCCACTAGCCAAAACAAGCATTATGGAAACGATCATTCTTTATGAATCACTTTTCGATCAGGGGCATGCGCTAGGCTCATGTGCGCCTTATGATTGAATCTATCAGCGCAAAACCATCAAGCACGCCATCAAAGCCCTAGCGATCAGGCATTTTGAAGCCTGCAACCGAATTGTTCAGCTCTTGAGATAACGAACCCAATGCGCCAATTTCGTCTGCCGCTCGAATGGCTTTTTCGGTTGTATCTTGTGTTTCGGTACGGATTTCATTCACCGTTTCCCGCAGACTGGTGGCTACCGAAGCTTCCTGTTCGGTTACCTTGGCAATTTCACTAATTTGCTCAGAAAGGCTCAGCGAGACCGTTTCAATTTCTTGCAGCGCTTTACCGGCATTTTCAGCCAGTGTGGCACCACCCACCACATTGGTTGTGGTTTGTTCCATGGCCAGCATGGCTTCAGAGGTATCGGTTTGAATCGTATTCACCAGCAACTCAATTTGGCGCGTCGCCTTACCCACGCGCTCGGCCAACCTTTGAACTTCATCGGCAACCACCGCAAAGCCTCGGCCGGCCTCACCTGCCATCGCCGCCTGAATGGCCGCATTCAATGCCAGAATGTTGGTTTGATCCGCAATATCGGTAATCAAACCCACGATGTCACCAATTTCTTGGGAAGATTCCCCCAGCCGTTTAATTCGTTTAGCCGTTTCTTGAATTTGTTCTCGAATATTCGCCATGCCGGTAATGGTTTCGCGCACGGCATCACCGCCCCGATGCGCCACATTCACCGAAGATTGTGCAATGGAAGCGGACTGTTGCGCGTTAAAAGATACGGCTTCAATTTGATCGGCCATTTGGGCAATGGCATCTGAAACGGTACTAATTTGCAGCGCTTGCTTGCGTGAACTATCAGCCAATGCGCGTGAATCTGATTGCGAGCGCTGCACCGCGCCCGCGACGCGCTCGGAGGTGTCGTTAATCGTACCAACCAAATCACGCAAGGCATCAATGGAGTAGTTCACGGAATCTGCTATGGCGCCGGTAATTTCTTCTGTGACCGTGGTGTGTGAAGACAAATCCCCGTCGGCCAGCGTCATCATTTCATCCAGCAGTCGCAAAATAGCCTGCTGATTGCGTTGATTTTGCGCTTCGGTAGAGCGCAAAGCACGCTGAGAATCTTGAACCAGAACGACCCCTAGCCACAACAGCAAGAGCAAGGCGGCTGAGCCCGTGAGATAACCCACATAGGCTAACTGACCTGAATGCACCTGATCATCCGTTAATGCCGCGCTTAATTTTGAAACATCTGTCGTGAATACACCGGAGGTTTTGTCGATGACACTGGCCGCTTGGTTCGCGGCGAGCAGGGCAGGTGCCTGCGCCAACACATCAGAACCACCTTGGTTGACGGTGGCAAATAGCACCGCCACATCACGCAATTTGGCGCGCACGGCGGCGTCGGTAATTTGCGGCGCCATTCGGTTGCCATTTAAAAACCCGTTCAGCACACCGCCAAACAAGGCGACATCCCGGCCAAAACGATCCGAGGCATTCGCTGCATCTTGATCGCCGCTGGTGATTTCACCCATGGTTAAACCAATCCGCTCAACCAGCATTAATTGACGTGTCGCAAGATACACAACCTGAGGCGTGGCCTGACCGGCAATTAACGACTGCACGACATCATCGGAGCTTGAAAGCAAATCGGGCAACAATTGGTTGATTTGCGCTGCCAAGCCCGACACGCCCAAAATGGCTTGCTGACCTTCCAGCACCTTGGCAAGCGCCAGATTGTATTGCGACCAGCTTTTTTGCACGGCAGCGAGTTCGGCTGCGCGGTTGCTCGGCACTTGGCCATCGGGGCGTTTGCTGTCTTTACCGCTGAGCGCGTCTAAATCGGCAATAAATTTTGCGCGCAACGCCAGCACGTTATCAAACGAGGTTTTGTTACCGCGAACGGCGCGCAGGGTTTCAATCGTCATCTCCTGCGCGGATCTTTCAAGCTGAGCGGCGATTAAGCGCCGATCAAGCAGCGATTGATCGTTCTGCGCAGAAACGATAAAAATGATAACTGTCGCTAATAGGGCAATTGCCGCGACGGCGATTAACCCGATAATTTGACGACTTAGGCCGCCTAACCGAACTCCAAGACTCATAGCAACTGCCCACTCCTAGCTAAAAAACAGGCGAATCCCTGTTGTGAAATCGAATGAAACTTTGATTACCACGCGCCACCCTGCCTGAACGCACCCCAAGCCCGTTCAATTCGCCGCGTATTACGCCACCGCATTCATAAATTGATCGCTTTCTGTAAGCACATCTAGGTTCAAAATGGGCAACCATTCATTATCAATGCGGGCTTCTCGCTGCACCCCCACCCAACGAGCTCCCGTCACGTTGCGCTCAGCGCTAAAGGGAATTTGGCGGATACCGTAAGATCGACCGACCAAAAACGCGGCACTGAATCGTTGGGTTTTGGTCAAAAAAACAACCGAATGACGATTGGGTTCAGCGGGTTGATCAAAAAATAATCGGGATAAGTCATAAATCCCGGTTAAATCACCCCGCATGTTGGCGAGCCCCGTGACCCAAGGCTTAGCGCCCGGAACGCTCACTTGCTTTGGCGGTGGCAAAATAGCGCGCACTTGAATTAAGGGCACGAGCATTCTCTGCCCACCGGTACGAAACAGAATGGCCTGCCAAGTAGATTCGACTTTATCTGATTTTGGCATGCCAACCGCCTGGGATTTAGCTTGCGTTTCAATCCAGCGAATATATTCAAACAAATCCATTTAACCTACCCCGCATGCAATTAATGCAAAATGGTACTCAAAATTCCCATGAGATCCGACTCTTTTACCGGTTTAACAAGATAATCTTTGGCGCCCTGACGCATGCCCCAGATTTTATCGGTTTGCTGATCTTTTGTGGTCACGATAATGACAGGAATATGCGCGGTATCTGCGCCTTTATTCAGCTCCCGAGTTGCCTGAAAGCCGTTCATACCGGGCATAACCACATCCATCAATACCGCATCGGGCTGAGCACTTTTAACGAGCGCAATGCCATCTTCTGCATTTTTAGCAACCGATACTTTATGACCATTACGCTCCAGCATGGTTTGCAATACATAAACTTCAGTTGGAGAATCATCCACTACCACAATATGTGCCACAGCATTAATCCTTAATTCAATTTTTTCATTTTATGACCGGGCTTCATCCCCAATACCGAAAGGCGTGCAGGTTTGCAGCATTAGGCGGCGTGACCTTGGGTATCTTGAGCCCGGTCACTTAAGGCAAACCGCCCAATGGCAGCAAATAGCTCTTCACTGGTGAACGGTTTCGTTAAGTAATCGGAAGCGCCAACAATGTTGCCGCGCGCTTTATCAAAAATACTATCTTTGCTTGAAAGCATAATGACGGGTGTGCGGGCAAAGCGCGCGTTGTGCTTGATGATGGCCGTGGTTTGGTAGCCATCAAGACGCGGCATAAGAATATCGATAATGACCACATCGGGTGAAAAATCACCAATTTTGGCCAACGCATCAAAGCCATCAACGGCGCTTTCAATCACGCAGCCTGCCTTGGAGAGCAAGCTGTCAGCTGTGCGCCGAATGGTTTTGCTGTCATCGACAATCAGTACTTTAAGCCCCGGAAAAGCAAGCGCCTCTGCAGACGATTCCATTGGATGTTCCATGGTGTGTTACCCAGTTATTTGAGATGCCTTGTAATTTAAGACAGTTCGTTAAATCCCATGTGAGGAATGTACCCAACGCCGCCCGCTTATGCAACGACTTCGACATTTTAGCTTGCAAAGCTTAGGACAGAAGCAGAATTGTTACGCTAGACTACGAGCCGATCTTGGCCGCGCTCGGCGCCAGCATTCCACCGTGAATTTAGGGGTATTGCCCCTTCTGCACAGCGCTAATTCCAACACAGCTTGCGCCTTAACCTTATGATTAGAGATTACTTTCATGTCACCTGAACAGTCTCGTTCTGCCCACCCTGAGCTTGATGCCCGCTATTGCGGCCCCTTGCTTGAGATTGAATCGCACATTATCCAATGTCATCGAGCGATCGAAGCGTGGTTCCGCAGCCAATGGCTACAGCACCCCGCGCCTTTTTATGCCTCGGTGGATTTGCGCAATGCCGGATTCAAGCTCGCGCCTGTGGATACCAACTTATTCCCGGCGGGATTTAACAACCTGAACCATATTTTCGATCCCCTCATGGTGCAGGCGATTCAGGCGGCGGTTGAGCATGCTTGCCCCAAGGCGCGGGATATTTTAATTATTCCCGAGCGCCACACGCGCAATTTATTTTATCTGGAATCGCTGGCCGCCTTGGTCGATTTTGTTGAACTGGCGGGCTTTGGTGTGCGCATAGGATCGCTCGAACCGATTGAGGAGCCGCTCAAGTTTGAGCTCCCCTCGGGGCGGCATTTAACGCAGCATCCCATTTGTCGGGTGGGTCGGCGGATTGAAGTGGATGGGTTTTCCCCCTGCACTATTTTGCTGAATAATGATTTATCCGGCGGGCGCTTGGCAATTTTGGATGATCTGGAGCAATCCGTTATCCCGCCTATCGAGCTTGGCTGGTGGAACCGCTCAAAATTCGAACATTTTTCGATTTATCAACGCATTACTGCCGAACTTTGTGCCTTAATTAATCTCGACCCTTGGTATTTAACCCCGCTCATGCGAGATTGCGGGCATATTGATTTTCTAAAACGCGAAGGCGAGGAATGTCTTGAGCGGCAAGTGCGAGATTTACTCCATGAAATTCAACGGAAATATGATCAGCACGATATTAAAGAGCAGCCGTTTGTCGTCATTAAAGCCGATGCCGGCACGTATGGCATGGGGGTCATGACGGCGCAATCTGCCGAGGAAGTTACCCAGCTAAATCGCAAGCAGCGCACCAAAATGAGCACCAGTAAAGAGGGTTTAGGCATTAACCGGGTGCTGATTCAAGAGGGGGTACACAGCTTTGAAAAGGTCGCTATTAACGATGAGGATCAACGGTTTGTGGCAGAGCCGGTTATTTACATGGTGGACCATTTCGTGGTGGGCGGGTTTTATCGCGTCCATACCGAAAAAGATATTAACGAAAGCCTGAACTCCCCCGGCGCCTCGTTTGTACCCTTACCCTTCAACGAGGCTTGCAGCTTGCCGGCCGCCGGCGCCTCGCCCGATAGCGAACGCAATCGGTTATATGTGTACGGCGTCGTGGCGCGACTGGCACTATTGGCGGCGGCAATCGAATATCAATCCTTCTCGCACAACCAAACCGCGCAAGAGATTCCCGCATGAAGCTCGGCATCGTGATGGATCCGATCAGCCAAATAAAGCCCTATAAAGACACCTCGTTTGCCCTGCTTCTGGCGGCTCAAGCGCGCGGCTGGGCGGTCTTTTATATAGAACCCAACTGGCTTTACTTAGAAGATGGCCAAGCCCACGCAAAATGGCACCCTGTGACTGTGTTTGACAGGCCCGATGCTTGGTTTGAACTCGGTGCGGCTGAGCAAGGCAATCTCGCCTGGCTTGACATCATCATCCAGCGGCAAGACCCGCCGATAAATTCTAATTATCATTATGTAACCGCTATTCTGGCACTGGCTGAGCGCCAAGGCGTGCTGGTCGCCAACCGGCCAAATGCGCTGCGTGCCGCCAATGAAAAATTGCTCGCGCAACACTACCCCGATTTATGCCCGCCCACCCTCGTCACCCGCGATCCGGAGTTGCTGCGGGCTTTTTTAGCAAGCCACGGGCATATCGTTCTAAAACCGCTGGATGCCATGGGCGGCGCATCAATTTTTCAAATTCAAGCGGGCGATTTAAACACCGCCGTCATTATTGAAACCATGACGGCGCAAGGCTTAACCATGGCGCAAAAATTTTTGCCCGCCGTACGGATGGGCGATCGGCGCATTTTGCTGATTAATGGTCAACCGGTCGATCATGCCTTATTGCGGGTGCCGCGTGCCGATGAGTTCCGCGCCAACCTTGCCGCCGGTGGCTTAGGAGAAGTTGTGCCGTTGCGGCCCCGTGATCGTGAAATTGCCGCGCGCGTCGGTCCGGATTTAACCGCGGCAGGCTTTTGGTTTGTCGGCCTTGATGTGATTGGCGATTACTTAACCGAAATCAATGTAACGAGCCCCACCTGCGCGCGTGAGATTGATGCCGTGTGCCACAATGATCCGGCCGGGCAATTGCTGGACTTTTTAGCGCAACGGCGCCTCAATGCGCCCGCCTCCTCTACCTGCCTGCCCGTCTGAAGCGAGCCCTCCATGCCCACCCGCCGTCATTTTTTAACCACACTGGCTTTAAGCCCGTGGCTTGTTACGGGGTGCAGCAAACCCCAAACCCAGATCGTGGAAGAGGGTTTTACGGTGTTTAACCTGCCGATGACCTTGCGCTTTGCCAATGAGTCGGCGAACGCCATTACCCAAACGATAAATGCCGCCGCCAGCATTGTGGAACCGTTTTATAAAAGCATTCACCCTTGGAAACCCAGCGATTTAACGCGCCTTAATGCGGAACTTGCTGCCACAGGGCGCGGCACGGCCACACCCCACATCATTGAGCTAATTAGCATCTCCCGCCAGCTTTTTGAGGCAAGCTTAGGCACGTTTGATCCCACCATCGGCGCGCTCATTGCCGCGTGGGGGTTTCATAATAGCCATGTCACCGAACCCCACCCGTTGCCATCAGATGAGTATTTAGATGCATGGCTTGAAAATCCGCCCAGCATGAACGATGTGTCGGTTGAAGGGCTTGAGGTACGGGTTACCAATCGGCGGGTGCAATTTGATTTTAATGGCTGCGCGGAGGGCTTTGCCGGGCATCTGGTTATCCAAGCCGCCCAACAAGCCGGCATCAAAAACTGCCTGTTTGATACCGGCGGGGATTTATTCATGATTGGCCAAGCGGGCGATAAACCTTGGCATTTAGCGATTGAAAACCCCTTAAAACGCGGCGTGCTGGCTAGCATCAATCTCTCAGGCAGCACAGCGGCCAATGGCCATCAGTCCTTAAACAGCTCAGGCAATTACGAGCATCGTTTCATCTATAAGGGCGAGGCGTACTCGCATATCATCAACCCAAAAACCGCCCGCCCCGTGCGCCGAGTGGCCGGCAGCACCGTGTGGGGGAATCATTACGGCATTAGCGATGGCGCAACCAAAGGTGTGATGATGCTTGAGCCCGCCCAATTGTCGCTTATGATTCAAAAGCTCAAATTACAAGGCGTTCTGTTCATGGAAGAAAATGGCGATCTTTGGGTAAGCCAGGCAATGCGCGATCATATTGAGCTCATTTCACCCGTTGCCGATCTGCGTGCGCTGCACCTCATTCCCGATTAATATGATTGAAACCATTGCCGCGATAGCGACCGCTCAAGGGCAGCCAAGCCTGTGCACAACCCAGGTAAAACAACAAGGATGAATCATGAATCAATGGGCACTCGATCAAAACAGCATCGCCAGCGATAGACGATTTATAGCCGCCTTGGTCGTCGCCCTGCTGGTGCATGCCGCCTTACTGATGGTGGCTTTTATCCGACCTGCCCCCACCCCGCCGCCGCCCCGCACCATCGAGCTCACCTTAGATGCACCACTCGCAGACCAAACCACCGATGCCAGCCCCGAGGCCAACCCCATCCCCAACACCGAACTTGCCCCGCAGGCCATAACCAGCGCACAAGGCGACCCCGACCCCAAATACGCCCTACCCAAGGCCGGCGCGGGCATCACCACAACCGGCAACGCCGGCGTAACCGACACCCAAGACCAATCAAGTGCGCCCGATACCTTCACACGCTTAAATAACGCGGTGAGCCAATCGCTCAAAACCGGCTACATGACCAGCAAAAGCCAAGATGGGCCGATTGGTGCCTATTTATCGAGCTGGAAACGGCAGGTGGAGCAATATGGCAACGCGCACTACCCCCAGAATCTTGCAGAGCAAGCCCTATCGGGGCAGCTCATACTGGATGTCACGATCGATAAACACGGCCATATTTTGAACATCGCCATTCGACAATCATCCGGCAACCCCGCCATTGATGCCGCCGCGCGCAGGCTCGTGCAGCTCGCCTCGCCGTATGCGCCTTTTCCTGCCGCCATGGCAGCACAATTTGATCAAATCATCATCACTCGGACATGGGCTTTCTCCAGCGGCAATGCACTCAGCACCCAGTAAAAAGCCTTCAGCGTCAAACATGAGCCCGCTCTGGGTTCAGCTCTTCGTGACTTTTTCATCAAGACAATCGTTGCGCCGCTGGGAGGAGAAACCTATACTCCCGCGTTGCTTGCGTGCTGGCATTAACTTAGATAGCTACGCAAACGGTTCAGTTTAGACACAACACAATAGCATTAGCGTTACGCGCTAAGAATGAGGTTTTGGCACATGGCAGTCACACTCCCACCTGGTTATAAGCCCTCGGAAAATGAAGAATACATGAACCCGATGCAGCTCGAATATTTTCGGCAAAAGTTGCTGGCATGGCGTGAAGAATTGGTTCAAGAGTCCGAAACCACGGTTAACCACATGCGCGAAGAAAACTGGCAAGAGCCGGATATTAACGATCGCGCTTCGCTGGAATCGGATGCCGCTCTTGAGCTGCGCACTCGGGATCGATACCGCAAACTCATCAATAAAATCGACAAAACCTTAAAGCAAATTTCCGAAGGCAACTACGGTTTTTGCGAAGAAACTGGTGATGAAATTGGCATTCGCCGGCTCGAAGCCCGCCCAATTGCCACCCTCACCATCGAAGCCCAGGAGCGGCACGAGCGCATGGAACGGGTACAACGCGATGATTAACCGCCAAGTTCCCCAGCAAAGCAAACGCCGTTTTTTGCAGGCCCTGAGCTTAAGCTTGGGCTTAAGCGTGGCCGTGCTCATGGCGCCGCTGGCTCATGCTGCGCCCGCCACCCCAACCGCCGCCATTCAACCCGTATCGGTTGAAATCACCACCAATCAGGGCAAGATCGTTTTAGCATTGGATTCGGCCAAAGCACCCAAATCCGTCGCTAATTTTCTGGCCTATGTTCATGAAGGTTTTTATAACGGCACCATCTTTCATCGCGTTATTCCGGGCTTTATGATTCAGGGCGGGGGCTTTACGCCGAATTTCGCCCAAAAGCCCACCCACATGCCCATCGCCAATGAAGCCAATAATGGTCTTGCCAATACCCGGGGCACCCTTGCTATGGCGCGCACGAGCAACCCCAACTCGGCTACTAGCCAGTTTTTCATCAATGTGGCCGATAACGATTTTCTAAACTACTCAGGTCCTGGCCCACAAAGCGCAGGCTATGCCGTATTCGGGCATGTCACCGCCGGGATGGATGTGGTTGATAAAATTGCCAAAACTCCCACGGGCAGCCAAGGCCCTTTCCCGCAAGATGTCCCAAAGCAAACGGTACTGATCGAATCGATTAAGGTTCTACCCTAACTTAAAGCGGCAGGCTCCTACGTGATCGCAAAATCCTCCGCCCTATGAGCCGCGCACCTGCCTTGATGGTGCGAACGACAGACGCACTTCATCACGCCTGCGGGGTGCTGGCCACGGCACCCACGGCCATGCTTGATACCGAATTTATGCGCGAATCAACCTATTTCCCGCAATTGTGTTTGGTGCAAATCGCCACCCCCAATGCCCTGTGGTTATTCGATCCGTTGGCGGTTGAGCTCAGCCCCCTTTGGGCGACCCTCAATGCCCGCACCGCCCCTTTAGTGCTGCACGCCGCCGAGCAAGATTTAGAACTGATGTATCAGGCCGCCCACACCGTGCCCCCAATCCTGCGCGATAGCCAAATCGCCGCCGCGTTTTTAGGCATGGGCGATCAAATCGGTTACGGCAATTTGGTGCAGCACCTACTCGGGATCACCCTAGATAAATCCCAAAGCCGCACCAACTGGGCGCACCGCCCTTTGAGCGAAGCCCAGCAGCGCTATGCCGCCGATGATGTGCATTACCTTGCGCTGATTTACCCCGCACTGCGCCAGCGTTTGGCAGAGTGCGGGCGCTTGGCTTGGTTTGAAGAAGACTGCGCCGCATTAAGCAACACCCAGCGTTTTGAGCCGCAAACAAGCGGGCTCTGGCGGCGGGTGCGGGGTCAACAACTGCTGCGCCCCACCCAGCGCCGCGTACTGCAAGCCATTGCCCTCTGGCGCGAGCAATGGGCGCGCCAGCTTGATTTACCCCGCCGCTGGGTGCTCAGCGATGAGCAAGCCTTAGAGCTCGCCAATTCGCGCGGCTTTCGTGCCGACATTGTAAGCCGCAGCCAAAATGCTCGGCACACACTCAGCCCCGAGCAAATTCAAGATTTGCGCGCAACGGTTGATCGCGCCCGCCAATTACCTCTCGATGACAGCCCCGAGTGGCACAGCAACAGCCGGCTTGATCCCGACACCACAGCCCTCCTTGCCCTCATGCAAACCAAAGTTGCCGCCTTAAGCCGCGCGCTTGGCATCAGTGCCTCATTACTTGCCACAATGGATGATCTGCAAAAGCTCATTGCAGCGCCCACTGCCCCCGGCAAGCTCAATCAAGGCTGGCGCGGTGAAGTCGTCGGCGCGCCGCTCAAAGCGCTGCTACCTTAACCGGTTACACCTAAATTCATTCATCTTAACGCTATATTTTGAGGGTAAATCATGAATCCCGCTGACATCATCCAACTCATACAATCCGCCATTCCCGATGCCCTCGTGCAGCCCGAAGGGGAAGGCTGCAGCTTCAAAATTGCCGTCACAAGCCGCGAATTTGCCGGTAAAACCCTACTCCAGCAACATCAAATGGTGAATAAAATTTTAGCCCCCGCGCTGGCTTCGGGCGCCCTGCATGCCATCACACTTAACACCAAAACCCCCGCCTAATATTTTTGGAGCCGCACACCATGTCACAAACCGCCCCAAACCCAGTTGATAACAACACCCATGATCAAACCGCTTGGGAAGCCGCCGCCTTTCGCCGTTTGGTGGCTCACTTGCAAGCACGAACTGATGTGCAAAATATCGACATGATGAATCTCACCGGCTTTTGCCGAAATTGCTTATCCCGCTGGTATCGTGAAGCCGCGCAAGCGCACGGCACAAATTTAAGCGATTTTGATGCCCGCGTAGCGGTATACGGCATGCCCTATGAAGACTGGAAGGCTCTGCATCAAAGCGAAGCCACCGCCGCGCAAAAAGCCGAGTTTACCCAAGCCATTAAGCAACATGACTAACCCGCAATGTCGGCGGGAGCTGATTGGGGTTGCGCTGTTAAATTTTAGGTGTTTGAGGATTGAATGTGGCAGCACCCAAGCCCATGTGCCGCGCGCTTAAAAACCCGGAACTTCAGCGGTTAAAATGTCGGCCAAACGCCTTTCGCGATCGATTGCGTCACCTTGTCGGTATAAAACGCCACCTTGGCATTATCATAAAGCTCCGTATCGTTCGCCGTCATCACCCGATACCAACCGGTGTAAATCGCAATGAGTTGCTCGGGCGTATAATCTGCCACCTTGCGCGGATCGGGGTTATCGCCGGCCAGTTGCGCCAGCTGTTTTTGGGTAAGCTCTGCAATGTGTACCACGGTTTCAACCAGCAAATCTTGGCTGTGGGCAGGCGCCGTGCGCGCTAAAATCGCGGCGGCATCTTTAACCGCATTGGGATGCGTTTGCAAAATTTTTGCAACTTTATTGAGCATATCGGCTGAACCCATTAAAGCGCGACTGGCCGGCACGGGAAACCCATTGCCGCCGGTCGATTCCACCTGCAACTTGGCAATAGCCACCACCACCGTTAAGCGCGGCAGGTTTAATTCACGGGCGCGCCG
The DNA here is from genome assembly GCA_023255735.1 of Halothiobacillus sp. Classification (GTDB taxonomy): domain Bacteria; phylum Pseudomonadota; class Gammaproteobacteria; order Halothiobacillales; family Halothiobacillaceae; genus Halothiobacillus. Next base: position 36,488 of record JAGDVP010000008.1, read on the forward strand.
ATCAGCAATTTTGAGCGAATCGGGGGTGATGGCCATGCCACTACCCAGCCACTTTTGAATGGTGGTGGATAAATTTTCTCGCTCGATATACTGCATTTGGCCAATATTCCAGGGGAGAATTTTATCGACCAGCACTTCACGGACGAGCTTTTTCTCATCCGATGTCGCGCTCGGTGCCGTCATAATTTGCGTGCCCCCGCTGGGGCTACAGGTGCCGTAGAGGGTTTTATCATCGCCATTGACCACATCAGACAAGGTAATATCTACCGTGCCATCGGGGTTCATGGCTGTAATTAGGCCATCGGCATAGCCATCGTTCATCAGGTTCTCGGAATAGAGCGGAATAAACACACGGCTCCCTACGGCGAACGGGGCGGCCTGCGCCACACCGCCCACAACCAACAATAACAAGGCAAACACTATGTTCATCAATCAACCTTTAATAAAAATGACACCGTGGTTATAGCATCAATGGAAGTAAAAAAATACGCCGCGCGTGATGCTTGGGGCTTGCTTGAAGTGGTGCAAATTGGCTCTGAAATCACCTTGCAATTTGGCAACCACACCGCCCAATCCGGCTGGGATCCGGCCAAGCCCAGCGAGCTTGCCTTTGGCTATTACCAAGCCCTGTGCGTGGGCTTGGTGCTGCACGCAGCCCCGCAACGACTGAACCTCTATGGCTTAGGCGGCGGCGTCCTGGCGCGTTATCTTTTGGAATATACCGAACTATCGCTCCATGTGCTTGATTTGCGACCGCAACTTGCCGAAATTGCGCGGCAGTATTTTGGCCTTAACACCGAACACCCGCGCTTAAATTTGCATTTTGCCGATATAAGCCAAGCAGACGCACTGGCTGTCATCCCGCCATGCGATGTGATTTGGATTGATCTTTTTGATGAGCAAGGCATGGTACCCATCCCGAACCGGAGCCTAGCTGCGCTGGCCGAACAGCTCGATGAAACCGGCGTGCTGTGCATCAATATTTGGCGTAATGCTTTGAATGAAGTCACCGACATCACCCGCGCGCTGGCGCATTTTTTTGATGCAATCCCCATCACCATTCACGTGCCCGATCGCTATAACAGCGTCTTGTGCTATCGCAAAACCGCGTGGACGACGAACGATTTAATGCGCATTCATGGCCGACTCGACAATTTTTCACCCGCGCTGCAAGCCACGCTGCGTGAGGCTCTATCGTGGGTTAGCCCCTTACCGCACAAACGCAGCCGATAAGCTCAGCCCAACGCCGCCAGCACGGCCTCGGCCGAGGAATGCGCAAGGCCCGATTCATCCACCCCCAGCCATTGCACCACCCCATTGTTCACAATCATCGCGTAGCGTTTCGAGCGCAGGCCCATCGCGCCATTGCTCATATCGCGCGCCATGCCGATTGCTTGGGTAAACATGCCATTACCATCCGACAAAAACCGTATCGTCTGCTCATTCACGCCCAAATGCTGCGCCCAAAATTTCATCACGAACGGGTCATTCACCGCCACGCAATAAATCTCATCAATGCCCTTGGCTCGAATTGACGCGCTATGCAGCACAAAACCCGGCACATGCGTATCCGAACACGTGGGCGTGAACGCACCCGGCACCGCGAAAATCACAATTTTTTGCCCCGATACCAGCTCGCTCACCGCGCAGCCGTTCAAGCCCTGTTCACCCCGATAATGCAGCGTGGCATCGGGTAGTTTTTGACCGACTTCAATCATAATCAAACTCCTTAAATTGATAGACAAAAAACCCGCACCATGTCGGGCGCGGGTTATCGCATTTTTAACGCATTAAACGCGCAGGTCACTAAACCCGACCGTACACCTCGGCGCCTTTTTTCACAAACTCAATCGATTTTTCTTCCATGCCTTTTTTAATGGCATCGAGCTCATCAATCCCCAGTGTTTCTGCGTAATCGCGCACATCTTGGGTAATTTTCATCGAGCAGAAATGCGGCCCGCACATCGAGCAAAAATGCGCCACTTTATGCGCATCGGCCGGCAGCGTTTCATCGTGGTATTCGCGCGCACGCTCAGGGTCAAGCCCTAAATTAAATTGATCCGCCCAACGGAACTCAAACCGCGCTTTGGAAAGCGCGTTATCGCGCACCTGCGCACCGGGAAAGCCTTTAGCCAAATCCGAAGCATGTGCCGCAATTTTGTAGGCAATAACGCCCTCACGCACATCGTTTTTATCGGGCAAGCCCAAATGCTCTTTCGGTGTTACATAGCACAGCATCGCCGTGCCGTACCAGCCAATGTTCGCCGCACCGATGGCGCTTGTGATGTGATCGTACGCGGGTGCAATATCAGTCACCAGCGGCCCTAAGGTATAAAACGGCGCCTCAAAGCAATCGGCCAGTTCCTTATCCATATTCTCTTTAATCATCTGCAAAGGCACGTGGCCGGGGCCTTCGATCATCACCTGCACATCGTGCTTCCACGCAATTTGCGTGAGCTCGCCCAAGGTTTGCAGCTCGCCGAACTGCGCCGCATCGTTCGCATCCGCCAAGCAGCCGGGACGCAAGCCATCGCCCAGCGAGAAGCTCACGTCATAGGCCTTCATAATCTCGCAGATGTCTTCAAAGTGCGTATACAAGAAATTCTCTTGGTGATGCGCCAAGCACCATTTCGCCATAATCGAGCCGCCGCGCGACACAATGCCCGTCACCCGATCCGCCGTGAGGGGCACATACCGCAACAGCACACCGGCATGAATGGTGAAATAATCCACACCCTGCTCGGCTTGCTCAATTAACGTATCGCGGAACATCTCCCAGGTTAAGTCTTCGGCCTTGCCGTTCACTTTTTCCAAAGCCTGATAAATCGGCACGGTGCCAATCGGCACGGGGGAATTGCGCAAAATCCACTCGCGGGTTTCGTGGATATTTTTGCCGGTGGATAAATCCATAATCGTATCCGCGCCCCAGCGGATGCCCCACACCATTTTTTCCACCTCTTCGGCGATGCCCGAGGTGGTAGCGGAATTACCCAAATTGCCATTAATTTTGGTGCGGAAATTACGGCCAATAATCATCGGCTCAATTTCCGGGTGATTAATATTCGCGGGAATAATGGCGCGGCCGCGCGCAATTTCAGAACGCACAAACTCAGGCGTAATTTCATCCGGGATGCTCGCACCAAATGAATGCCCCTTATGCTGGCGCAACAACGCCTTATAGCGCGGATCCGCCCGCATCTCTTGCACGCGGTTGTTTTCCCGAATCGCCACAAACTCCATCTCAGAGGTAATAATCCCTTGGCGCGCGTAGTGCATTTGGCTCACATTTTTGCCCGGCTGCGCTTTGATGGGCGTGCGAATATGCGAGAACCGCAAGCCGGCCGTTTTCGGATCATGCAAACGCGCTTGGCCAAATTGGGATGAAGGCCCGGTTAAGCCGACCGTATCGTTGCGCTCGGCAATCCAACCCGCCCGCAGTGGCGCAAGGCCTTTAAGCAAATCAATTTGGGCGGTGGGGTCGGTATAGGGGCCGGAGGTATCGTAAATCGTAATCGGCGGGTTGATTTCCACCCCGCGATCGGTGCGCGTAGGGCTTAACGTGACCTCACGCATGGGCACGCGAATATCAGGGCGCGAACCAGTTTGAAAAATTTTGTGGCTACCGGCAAACGGCGAGATGACCGAGGCAGATAACTCAGCGGTTTTAGTTAAAAAATCATTCGGCACAGCGCTCATAGCAAACCCCGCAAATCAACGTTAAAAATGAATGGGCGGGAAGCTGCGGACCGTGCCGCCGACTTCCCTCCGCCGGTGCAAGCCGGATCAGGTTCCAAGGGACTCTCTCAGCCACCCCACGCCATGCGCGGGCAGCACCCCCAGTCGATAACCGTGACCCTAACGCACACCACAGCAAATGTCCATGCCAAAGGCGCCCTCGTGCGTGCGCTTAATATAAATCCGCATGGTCATTGCGCGCCGCATTCGGTATATTTAGCTGATTTTGCGGGCAGACGCCGCCTTGTCTAAATTTATTTCACGAATTAATTTCTCAGGATTTCTCCCAAAAATGATGGCTTTTGATACCGAATTGGCGCGTTTTAATATGGTTGAGCAACAAATCCGCCCTTGGGATGTGCTGGATAAACGCGTGCTCGACACCTTTTTCAAAATCCCGCGCGAACAATTTGTCGCGGCAGAACAGCGCAATCTCGCCTTTTCAGACACCGCCTTACCCATCGGTTTTGGCGAAACGCTGCTCCCGCCCGTGGTTGAAGGCCGCATTCTGCAAGCGCTCAACATCGCCCCGCAAGAACGCATTTTAGAAATTGGCACCGGCACCGGTTTTTTTACCGCCTGCTTGGCGCACCTAGGCAACAGCGTGCACAGTGTGGATATTCATCCTGAGTTTACGGCAGCGGCACGCGAGCGGCTCAAAGCATTAGGTATTGAGCGCGTGGTGCTAGAGACGGGCGATGCCCTCACCGGCTGGGCGCAAAATGAACGCTTCGATGTGATTGTCATCACCGGCGCGGTGCAAACCATCCCTGAATCGTACCGGCAGCAATTAAACATCGGCGGGCGGTTATTTGCCATTGTAGGCCAAGAGCCCATCCAATCGGGGCTGCTCATTACCCGCCATCCGGATGATCGCTTCACCACCGAAAATTTATTTGAAACCGCCACCAAATACTTAAATGGCGGCGAACCTAAACCGCAGTTCTCATTTAATTAGCGCAGCGGATTAGGGAGCCCCTTCCCCTAACCCCTCCCCACAAGGGGGCGGGGGACTTAGGGGTATCTTCCCCGCAAGGGGAAAACTCCCTCCGCTCTTCATGGGGGAGGGCTGGGGTGGGGGTGCGGCACGGCAAAACGCAATTTGCCACCACCAAGCCCCAAATTTGCGCTAGAGTAAGAATCAATTAGCCAGCTAACAATATTTAGGTGTACCGATCATGAACAACCCCCGCCGCGCACTGCGCCTAAAACACCCCCTAATCTTGCTGGCCATTGGCTTCGGCGCGGCCTATGGCTTGCCGGCGCTGGCCGATCAGCCCGTCACCAATTTGCTTGAGATTGTCAACCTAGCCGCCCAAAACGATCAAACCCTAAAAGCCGCCGATCAAAGCCGCATGGCCATCTTGGAGAATCGCCCGATTGCCCAATCTAGCCTGCTGCCACAAATTAGCGGCGTGGCTGGCGCCAACTACAACCGCACCGATGTGCAATACGGTGGGCTTGCCACCGCGCCCAAAACCATCAAAGGCCCCAGCAGCACCCTCGGCATCAACTTAAATCAGGTCATCTATAACCGCATCGACAACCTCAATTTAGGCATTGCCGATTTACAAGCCAAACAAGCCGAACTCGATTACGCCGCCGCCCAGCAAAACCTGATTCTGCGCGCGGCGCAAGCCTATTTTGCCGTACTGAAAGCCAATGCCGGCTTACAATTGGCCATCGCCAGCCAAAACGCCTTCAAAAACCAATTAGCCCAAGCGCAAAAGCGCTATGAAGTCGGCCTCATTGCCGTGACCGATGTGGCCAATGCCCAAGCCAATTTCGATAAAGCCAATGCCGACATCATCACCAATCGCAACGCCCTGCAAAATGCCAAAGCCGCGCTCGCCACACTCACCAATCAAGAACCCGATGAGTTAAGCGACGTCCAAACCAATCTCGCCACCCCCAGCCCCAACCCCGAAAACTTGGATAATTGGACCACACTCGCCGTTAAACAAAATATCACCCTGCAAAGCGCCGAAATTGGCGGGCAAATTGTGCAGGAAAATATCGCCCTCAATCGTGCCGCCGCCGCGCCCACGGTGAGTCTCGTCGGTCAATACGGCTACAACACCGCCCCTAGCCAATTTAATGGCAACCAAACCGGCAACTTAGCGGGCAGCATCGGCGTGCAAGTCGCCGTGCCGCTCTACACCGGCGGGCGCATCAACGCCAAATCGCGCCAAGCCGCCTTTCAATACCAACAAACGCAAAACCAAATCGAAAATTTGCGCCGCTTAACCCAGCAAGGCACCGCCAACGACTATCGCGGCGTGCTCACCGCCTTAAGCGAAATTACCGCCTATAGCCAAGCCGTCGAATCGGCCCGCACCAGCCTAGCCGCCACGCAAGCGGGCTACCAAGTGGGCACGCGCACCATTGTCGATGTATTAAATGCCCAAACCCTTGTCTTTAGCGCCATGGCCAATTTTTTAAACGCCCGCTACAACTACCTAGTGAGCGCCCTGCAACTCAAAGCCGATACCGGCCAGTTAGCGATGAGCGACATCGAAGCCATTAACGCCCAACTGGTGCCCGGCAAAGTCAACGCCCTCATCGCGCCACTCATGCAAGGCGCGAGCGAAAGCCCACAAGCCGAGCAAAAAATGATCGAACGGGTCATGCAACGCGCCAAGCAAACCGTCAACAGTGATTCAAAATAAGCCAGAGCACTATGGAATCAATGCGTTGAGCCAAAAATGCCAGACCAAACCCATCCGCGCCCTAATTCTCGCAGCCGGAAGAGGCGAGCGCCTGCGCCCCTTAACCGATCACACCCCAAAGCCGCTCATCCCCGTGCAGGGCAAACCACTCATCGAATATCATATTGAGCGATTAGCCGCCCAAGGCATCACCGACATCGTCATCAACTTAAATCACCTAGCCGAACAAATCCCCGCCGCCTTGGGCGATGGCAGCCGCTTTGGCATTCGCCTGCATTACTCATGGGAAAACCACTTAAGTGAAAATTTAGAGACCGCCGGCGGCATACGCCACGCCCTACCTTTATTAAGTGAGCCTTTTATCTTAGTGAATGGCGATATTTTTACCGATTACCCGTTTGAAGCATTGCTCAACACCAAGCTCCCGCCCAATACCGATTTTCACCTGGTGCTCGTCGATAACCCAACCTTCCACCCTAGGGGCGATTTTGCGCTCCAAAACGGCCAGCTAATGCTGGGCAACCACGAACTAACCGCCGCCCCCGCACGCCAACTCACCTACGCCGGCATCGGCCTATACCGTAAAAGCCTCATCGCCGCCCTACCCGAAGGCCGCCGCGCCTTGGGGCCACTACTAAAAGAACAAATCGCAAAGCAACGCGGGCAAGGCCAGCACTACAGCGGGCAGTGGATTGATGTCGGCACACCCGAGCGTTTGCTTGAAGCGCAAACCACCCCCACCCCAACCCTCCCCCATAAAGGGGGAGGGAGTAAAAACAAAGCCCCTCCCCCTCCGTAGGGATGAGACACCTAAGTCCCCCTCCCCCTCGTGGGGAGGGAGTTACCCCCTTGTGGGGGGGGGAATGCACTTAAGTTCCCCTCCCCCTCGTGGGGAG
>JAGDVP010000008.1:43797-145292 GCA_023255735.1 Halothiobacillus sp.
GTGCTAACCCCGCACCCCCACCCCAACCCTCCCCCATGAAGGGCGGAGGGAGCTAAAACCCCAGCCCTCCCCCGTGAAAGGGGCGGGAGTTAAAACAACTCCTCCTTGTGGGCAGGATGCGCCTAAATCCCCCTCCCCCTTTTTACGAGGAGGATACAAGTTAATGCCTATCCATCTTCTAAATTTGCGGGCGACTAATACGCATTCTTGTGGACAAAACCGCGCAGTAACGTTAAAAAAATAATTTTCAAATCAAAGCCCAGCGACCAGTGCTCAATGTAATACAAATCATATTCCACGCGCTTTTGCATTTTTTCCAGCGTATCCGTTTCGCCGCGCCACCCATTCACCTGCGCCCAGCCCGTAATACCCGGCTTGACCTTGTGACGCAGCATGTAGCCATCCACTTGAACCTTATAGGCCTCGTTGTGCTCAATCGCGTGCGGGCGGGGGCCCACAATCGACATCCGTCCTTGCAACACATTAATAAACTGGGGGAGTTCATCTAGGCTGGTGCGCCGTAAAAATCCGCCCAATCGCGTCAAACGCGGATCACCCCGCGTCGCTTGCGGCACCTGCCCTGCGGCATCCGCTTGCCAGCGCATCGAGCGAAACTTATAAATCGTAAAGGGTTTTCCATCCCAGCCTTGGCGCGTTTGCCGAAAAAAAACCGGGCCAGGCGAGGTGAGTTTTACGCCCAAAGCAATCAAAATGAGCAGCGGGCTGATAGCCAATAAAATCAGCAATGCCAGCACGCGATCCTCAATACCCTTAACGATGCGATTAGCGCCCGTCATGGGCGAGGCGGTTAAATCAATCATCGGCACATTCATCACTTGAGATATGCCGTGATTAATTAAAAACAAGCCGAATAAATCGGGCACAAAGCGCACATTCGCGGTCGAGAAGCGTAATTTTTCTAACACGCTTTTTAACTGCTGGCTTTGATCGAGCGGCACCGCAATCCACACCTCATCCACCGGGTGGCTTGAAACATAAGCCAACAACTCATCGAGCGGAGCCACGGCTTGCGCAGCAAGCACGGATTCTTGCGGGTTGCTGCAAAACACCGCCACCACATTAAACCCCGCCCAGCGCTCGGTTGCCGCCCGCTCAATTAAATCACGTGCCTGAACACCACAGCCCACCACCACCGCCGCGTGATAATTGAGCCCGCGCTGGCGAATGCGGCGCAGCAAAAAATACACCCCCAGCCGAGAGGCCACCAAAGCCACCCCACCCAGCAACCACCATTGCGCCAACCAAAGCCGCGAAAACGTTTCGGCCTCTTTAGCCAACACCAAGCCAATCAGCAAGGCCACAAACACCAGCATCCAAGCGCTTAACACCCGCAATGCCGGCGATGCCAAGCTCCGCGCACGCCAAGAGTCATAAACCCCAAACAAGGGAAACACCACCAGCACAAGCAAGCCAGCCACTAGAATCAACGTGCCGTAGGCAACTGGCAAAGGCAACACATGCCAATCAAAACGCCAGCCGAAAACCAGCAAACCCGCTGATGCCACCAGCATCACATCCAGCAGGCGTGAAAACCAGGCGATAATTAAAGCGTTCGATCGAAAATTCAAAGCAGCCATTAAATACTCAGTCAATAAAAAAGCGTGAGCGGGGTAAAGTTAAAAAATGCACGCTATTAATTGCATTTTAAATAAATGGCAAGCGCTAGATTTAAAAGCTTCGATTCACCTATTGCCTCAGCAGTTTTTCGTACAGTGCTATTGTTTCAACCGCCATGCGCTCTAAGTTAAAATGCGCCAAGGCTCGCACTTTACCAGCCGCACCTAATCGCCGAGCGAGATCCGTGGAATTAATTATTTGGTTCAGCGCATCGGCCAATGCATCCCTATCACCCGGCTGCACAGTCAATGCGCACAAATCATGAGGCGCGACGTCATTCACTCCGGTGCCCAAATCCGTATTGACAATGGGTTTACTGCATAACATCGCCTCGGTCTGAACAATACCAAACGCTTCGGTTGTCGCCACCGAGGGTAGGCAGAACATATCGCAGGCATGGTAGTAAACGGGTAGTTCCTTGTCAGGAATTGAGCCTGCGAACACCACCTGACCAACCGATTCAGTCGAAAGCCGTTCGGCTAATTGTTTCAACTCCGATGTCAATGACCCTTCACCCCCAAGTATGAGCACCGCTGGCACTCGCCTCATGGCATGAATCAACACGTCAAAACCCTTGTAGTACACATGCCGCCCCAGCGCGAACACGATAGGCCGCCCCGCATATTGAGCACGAAGCTTGTTAACCTGCTCAGTGACTCCGGGTGTTAACTCGAAGGCTGCAGGATCAATGCCGTATGGAATGACATAACGGTGTGCCGAATCGGCAAAGATATCAATCTGGGGGGATGCCGTATGCGTCTTTGTGGCTCCGATCACCGCATCGGGCTTGCGCAAAAACCGTGGTGCCAGCCATCGATAAATCGAGCCTAAAAAACGCTGTTTCACAATATCGCTGTGCCAACTCACCACAAAGTTAGGCCGACCGGCAATAAAACGAGCAACAAGATGCGCAAAGGGGTCGGGCCAATGCTGGTGTACCACATCGAAAGGATTTTGCTTGGCCAATTGCCGCGCTCGCAGCATCAACCCAAGAGCAAGCGGCTGGCTAGAAAAACGCGCTTGTACATAAACAGGCTCAATTTGCACCCCATCGACACGGCGCGGTTTTGAATTTGCATCCAAGGTGTAGGCCAAAACAGTCACCTCCGCGCCCTGCGCCGCCTGCGCCCGCGCGAGTGCCTCAACATGCCGCTCAATACCTCCGGTACGCTCAAAAGCAAATTTACCGAAGTGCAGAACACGAATACTCATGCCTTCACCTTAACCAAGCTGCTTGTATACAGCCATTGTTTGCTCTGCGCATTTAGCCCAAGTAAATGCCTTAGCGCGATCGAAGCCAAGCTGGATATGCCGAGATCTCAATGCAGCATCATCCAAGAGGTTCAGAAGCGCATAGCGAATTTCATCCACCGACAGTGGATTTACCTCAATAGCAGCGCCTGCGGAAACTTCTGGCATTGAGGTGACATTTGAAGTGAGTACCGGTGTGCCACTCGCAAACCCTTCCAAGACGGGCAAACCGAAGCCTTCATAAATTGAGGGATAAACGAATACTGCTGCTGAAGCATACAAATCCAAAATTTGGGCACGGGGCAAGTACCCCGTCCGAATCACCTCACCTCGCAGCTCCATGTGTTGAATCTGACGTTGCAGATCAGAGTCCTTCCACCCCCCGCCCCCGGCCAGTACCAAGGGATACGCAAGACGGACACCTTCTGGCAGAGCACTATAAGCGGCCAGTAATCGCTCTAGGTTTTTCCTCGGCTCCAAAGTGCCAACCGATAAAACAAAACCACGATAGCTCAAATTAAATCGACGCAGAGTATCGAAGGTTTCAATCTCAGATCGAGGATGAAACGCCATATCCGTTCCAAGATGGGTGACGACAATTTTTTCACTGGAAACAGAAAACACGTCCAGAATCTCATCCCTCACAAAAGCGGAGACCGTCACGATGAAATCCGCACGATCAACAGCCAACTTCAAATGTCGGTTCATGAACGCCACCCGCTCAGGAGGATGAAACTCTGAATAGCGAATGTGAGATAAATCATGGATAGTAATAACCATCTTCCCGGAATATTTAATCGGAATATAATTCGGCTCGTGGTAAATAAAGCCAGATTGTCCATAGTGTTTTAGTGCCTTCGATACCTGCCACTCACGAAACATGTGTCGCAAAGGATAAACACTGGGAATCGAGCGCACTATTTTTTTAAGCTCATTTTTTGCGAATAATGTCTTACTTGGTGTTGTCGCAGGCAGCGGAATTTCACGCACCCCAGACAACCAAGTGAGCAACTGCTCATCTTGCATAACATGCCGCCCCAAAAAACCAGCCATATCAACCACATCTTGGAGCTTAACTAAGGCGTTAACTAAATGTTGAGTATAAAAACCGATCCCAGTCCGCGCACCGACCATGGATTGCAGATTGAATAATAATTTCACGATGGATTGCCATTAGAATTACCTATAAACATCCACGCCAGTGTTTCTTCCAACGGCCGAGGTTTCGGGCAATCTACCAACGACTCCAACCTAGATCGGCTGCCACGCAGCACAGGGATTTCATTCGCACGAACAAAAGCGGGATTAACCCGCACATCGATGCCATAACCCGCCAACCGCCCCACCTCATTCAACACAGCACGCAGGGTAACCGCGCGGCCACTGCATACATTCACCGCCTGAGAATGCGCATCGGATTCCAGCAAGGCCACATAGGCCGCAACCGTATCCCGAACATCTGAAAAGTCTCGGCTGACATCTAAATTACCGAGCTCGATAACCGATTCTTTACGCTTAAAGTGCCCAACGATCTTTGGAATCAAAAACTGCTCAGTTTGCCCGACACCCGTGTAGTTAAACGGCCGCGCAATCAGCATCGAGCACCGCTCGAAATAAGCATGCACCATGTGCTCCATCGCCAATTTACTGGTCGCATAATGGTTAACGGGCGCGGGGCACACCGATTCATCAATGATCTCGACATCCGGCGTGCCATAAATATTGGCCGAGCTGGCAATCAACACGCGGGGCGGTTGCGCCAAGTCCACCAGTGCAGATAAAAGATTAAGCGTACCGAACAGATTCACGCGATAAAAATCATCCGGCTTGCCGTGCCCCACAAAGGCGATGCCGGCCAAGTGAACGACATGCGTGGGGCAAACGGCACGCACAGCCTTTTTAACGGCTTCGGCATCGGTCAAATCAACAGAAAGGCTTAAATCTGCCCCGCTATCCGCATGGCCAAACCCCACAACACGAAAGCCTCGCGCTTTAAGTGCAGCAACCATGTACCGCCCCGTAAAACCCGAGGCACCGCTAACCAAGGCAGTATTCATTTTAAAAACTCAGGTAAGAAGATGCCGCACACGCAACCGCTTCAAAAATCATTAAAACGAGAAGCCAATTTCATTACGACGCAAATCTGCTTCTACCATCATCTGGCATAACGCTTCCAGCGTGGTTTCAGGCTCCCAACCCAATTCGCGCTTCGCTTTTTCCGGGTTGCCAATCAACAGCTCAACTTCTGCCGGGCGATAAAACTTAGGATTAATCGCTACAACCGTTTTGCCGGTAACAGAGTCGATACCACGCTCCTGCTCGTTCGCGCCTTGCCAAACGATGTTGATGTCCGCCGCCTTAAACGCCATGGTCACAAAATCGCGCACGGTTTCTGTCCGGTTGGTTGCCAACACATAGGTATCCGGCTGATCGGCCTGCAGCATGCGCCAAATACCCTCAACATAATCTTTGGCATAGCCCCAATCACGCATGGCATCCAAATTACCCAGCTCTAGCACATTGAGCTTACCTAGCTTAATTTTTGCCACACTGTCGGTAATTTTTCGCGTCACAAACTCACGCCCGCGCAGTGGCGATTCGTGATTAAACAAAATGCCGCTGCTGCCAAAGATGCCATAACTTTCACGGTAATTGATGGTCATCCAATGCGCATAGAGTTTAGCCACACCATACGGGCTGCGCGGATAAAACGGCGTGCTTTCAATCTGCGGAATCGCCTGTACCTTACCAAACATCTCGGAGGTGGAAGCCTGATAAAAGCGAATTTTTGGATTCACGATACGAATCGCTTCCAACAGATTAACGGCTCCAAGGCCGGTAATTTCTGCCGTCGTCACGGGCTGATCAAACGAGACACCAACAAAGCTTTGTGCCGCCAAGTTATAAACCTCGGTGGCTTCGCTCGTCTGCAACAAACGAATGGCCGAACTCATATCGGTCAAATCAAACTCAACCAAATGCAGATTGGGGTGCTTATCAATACCCAGCTCCTCAGTCCGCCAAAAATTCACCGAACTGGTACGGCGATAGGTGCCATAAACGCGGTAACCCTTATCCAATAACAGTTGCGCCAGATAGGCGCCATCTTGGCCGGTGATGCCGGTTATTACTGCTGTAGCGGTCATTTTTTATCCTGAGTCAATTTTAAAAATTTGTGGTTGGCTTAACTTGCTGTCTGATCAGAAATCCAAGTTTTGTAGGCTGGGCTTTTATTTAAAATAGCGTTCAGCACTTGGGTGGCGCTATCATTCCATGTTTGATGCGGCATAGCAGCACTGCTCGGATGTTGGTTCTGCTCAAAAAGGGCTAACCAATCCTGTACCGCCGTGGCTATTACCTCGGGCTCGCGGCTGTCTGCAAAGAAATAAGCCTGATTAGCGGTTACTTCACGGAATACTGGAATATCGCGTACCAGCAGGGGCAACCCATGATGGGCGGCCTCAATCAGGGGCAAGCCAAAACCTTCTCCATGGCTTGCCGCGATCAGGCAATTGGCATGCGCGTACATCTGCTCCAAATATTCGTCGCTAATGCCTTCTAACCAAAATAAGCGACTATCTCGCTCAGGATGCACACGAAGTAGCTCGACAAGGGACTCGACCATCCAGCCTTGTTTGCCAACAATGACCAAGTTAGTATCAATTCCTTGTTGCCAAAGCAGATCGAAGGCGTGCAGGGTTTGCAGATAGCCTTTGCGCGGCTCGATGGTGCCTACCATAAGAAAAGTGGGGCGCGCTTTGAGTGTTGCTAAGGTTTTTGGCGCATCGCTGGGCAGGCCGCGTGAGGGGGCGCTGTTATCAATATCCGCACCGTGATGAAACCAATGCAGATGAAATGGACGCTCACGCTTCTCGCCAAACACTTGTAACCACTCATGAAACTCATCGGCTACATGGCGGGATACGCAAAAAACGCCATCGAACTTTGAGATGGTTTGCAGCCAGCGTTGATGACCTTCGCGTGATCCTTCTGGAAATACTTCGGGCATGGTAACGGGGAGCAGATCATGCACCACAAAATAGCAGCGTACTCCGCGCAGGCGCCATGTCTGGAGCGTCCCTTCTTGTGCAACAACTATTCCCTGCGCTAAATCCAAGCCTAAGTAGATGTCACCCTGCCATGCCTCGACCGGGGTATCTCCCGTCCAATCGTCAGGAATATTCAAAAACCGGCTCATAAATTTGCGCGCATAGCGGAAACCGGGCTGATCGCTCGTGGCATAGACGGGCTCAACCGCCCATCCATTTGCCTCGCCCAAAGTAATTTCTCGCAACAAGGCGCGGGTAACGCGTTGTATTCCGGTGCCTAAATCGACGTTAACTAACTCAGAAACATCCAGCAGCAGTTGTGGTTTACGTGGTTTGGGCGGGCAATTGGCCGCCAATGTGTGGGTAAATGGGAAGAGCTCGCTCGGTGCAAGTGCGGGTGTGAGGTGGGGTAGTGCTTGGGTTATGCCTTGCACGCCTAAATTGGCTTTGATGTAGGCCGCCTCAATCGCAGCGGCATATTGATCGGCACAATGGCGTGGGTTGTGGTGCTTGCGAATATGCGCGAGTGCACGCGCGCCCAGCGCCGTGCGGTGCGGCGCATCTTGCCACAGGCGGTGCAAAGCCTCGATGAGTTGCGCGTCGCTAAATTCATCGGGTAGTAGGCACACGGCATCGGCTGGCAAATCAGCCATCGAGCCGTTGGCGTTGACGATGGTAGGCAGGCCGTAGTTCATACAATCCAGCACCGTGCCCGAGGTTTCGCCGCGCGAAAGGGTGCGCAGTTGTACTCCCGCATCGGCAGCGGCAAGCCAAGTGCGGTACGTGCTCACATCCGCCCAGCCGGTAATAGTGATGCGGTCTTTGGCCGGGCTTTGGGCGATTTTGCGCAAAAGCGCCTGCCCGTAGTCTCCGCCGTGATTTTCACCCACGAACACCAAGCGGCAGTTTGCATCCTTGGCAAGCGGTGAGGCTAACCATGCATCGAGCAGGCGGTGGTTCAATTTGGTAGGGCCGAGCCCCCCAAAACTGCACACGACGAAATCCGTTTCTGCCAACTCCAGTTGTTGGCGGGCTACGGCCTTGCCATCTTGCTCGGCTGGTTGGCGCAAGTGAGGAATCAAGGCCCAATCATCCGCAGCATGTGCTCCGTAGAACTGTTGCGCGAGCCGGCGCGAAAAGTCGGAGTGAACAATAATGCCTAAGGCATGTCGAAGGACGGATAAGTTACACGGCCAAGCCCAAACAACGGCCGTATCTGAGGCAGTGTAGCGATCCTTTACGGCCTGCCAGCCATGACTTGCCAATAGGGTGTTTGGCAAGAAATCTGTGACCCCTTTGGAATCCATATACCACACGATGCCCGAAAGGAAAAAATCATGCAGCACGACAATTCCGGGAATTTCTTCCAGAAGGCCGAACATATAGGCGTGAAACTCAGAATTACCAAAATGATAAATCACCCGGTCAAACTGGTTGGAATGGGTGCGGAACCAAGTTACATCGCGTATCGGCGCATTGGCCTGCACCCAGGCATCCTCAACCCGTTCTTGCGCCACAATAACGGTAATCTCGTAGTGCCGCGCCAGCTCGGGCAACAGCTCGGCGGCATAATCGGCAATGCCGGTTTTCTCGGGCGGCAGGGGGGATACAAACGCCAAGCGGGGGCGTTTGGGTAGCGGTAGGGTAATCGCGGGTTTTTGATATTCGCGGTGAAGCGCCTCTAAGGCGTTCCAGGCGCGTTGGGCACTGGCTTGCCAAGAGAATATTTTGGCCTGTGCCAAGCCGTGGCGCTCCAGCTCTTGGCGAAATGCGGGGTTGCCCAAAACCTCGGCCATTTTGGTGGCCATGGCGGCATCATCACGCGGGGCAAATAGAGCATCTGCCCGCCCCAGCACTTCGGGCAGGCTTGAACTGTTGGCGGCAATCACCGCCTTGCCGCAGGCCATGGCCTCAAGCACCGGCAGGCCAAAGCCTTCGTGCCAGGAGGGGAAAACAAACAGGGTGCAAGCGTTGTAGAGAGCCAGCAAATCATCTTCAGGAACATACCCCGTTAAAACAAGTTCATCCCCACCAAGACCTTGGTTTTTAGCGAGACTTAACAGTCGATCACGATCTAGCTCCTGAATTGCGCAAACTACGACAAGTTGGTTTGTTAAGCGCAGTGGCTTAGGAAGGATTGCAAAAGCACGTATTAAGCCCTCAATATTTTTGCGGTGGTCAATCCCGCCTGTGTACATAATAAATGGGCGATTAATTCCATAATCACTCTTAAGGCGTGCATGCTCTCCTTCTGTCAAGTCGATAGGATGAAATTGGACATCACAAGCCGTGGAAATGTTAGTTACTGCTCGCTCAGGAAAATTTAAGTGTTCTTTTGCCTCGCGACCAGAGGACTCAGAAATAGAAAGTAGAAGATCAGCGCGTTTTAAGTGATCGAGCTTGCCTAAATACCAGCGCTCCATCGCTGGATTTGGTTCAAGGTATGCTTGGCGATGAATCAACGGGATGAGGTCGTAGAGTACTACTGCGGTAGGAATGGCATTTTGCAAGCTATGCACACTGGTTACCGCGCCCTCCCCATTCCATTCCTCAAAGAGTGAGGGGATAAAAATCACATCCGGCTCGAAACTGGCATAAAACGCCTCAACCATCAGCTCGGCCGCTTTGCGGCGGGCGTCGTTGTCGGCAACGTGCCCGCCCACGGGGCCGGCTACGTCAAATACCCGAATCGCGTCAAAGGGCAGCAGCTCGGCAAAGGCGGCGCGTATCGGCTCGATAGTGTCGGCATAGGCGGCGTTCAGCACGAGCAGTAGTTCATGTTCACCGCGCTGGCGAGCCATTTCTTGCACCAGCGCCAAGGTGTAGCGGCCAATACGGCGAAACCGGCTCGCGGTTTGCGCGCCTTGCATGTCAATGACGATGCGCATTAACGCTCCTCCTTGTTATGTTGCATCATTGCGTTGCTCAATCGAGCATGAATTTGCTGCGCATATTGGCCTAGATTAGATAATTGCTTGGATTGATCGATCTTGGGGCTTAAATTTGTTTTGATATAAAAATTTCTTAATCTGGGGTACAACCCTAACCGATAAACGATGGATTTCAGCCAATTCTTCAATCTGGGGCGATTATTTATTACCGAAAACATGCGGCGTAAGATTTTTTTAATCAACGCCTTAAACCGCGCTTTAAAGCCTTCGTTGGGCAAGCGCCGCAATTGTAGGTTAAACCAACGTAGTGGTTTGGTTAACCGCCAGGATCGGCTGGCGTACACACCCATTAATTGACCATGAAATTGATCGGCCTTAACTCCAGCGTCAATCGCCTTAGCTTCAGCGTCAACACTCTTCGCCAAAGCCGCATGGCATAACGACTCTAGCGCCGAAAAGCGCTGCGCAATGGAAGAATCGAAGCGTATTGCCAAATTATAATGATCCAGCCCGATGTTGCGTTCAAATTCAGAATCGAACAAACCAAGCGCAGACTTGCGCCCCGGTTTTTGGGCCACAATCGAATAATCGGGGCTAACTCCAGATAACACATCCAATAAACCGATATCCCTGCGCGTCTGCAGTTCTTCTGGCTCTTGCAGTCGCACAATTTTGGTGCGATAAAACCCGACATACTCCGGTAAATAAGACAGCAATAAGGGTGGGATTGGGCGCTGATGCGTGGGGTCAAGGTAGAAGTTGGTCGCGCCCACGGTTAGGTTTTCGGGGTTTGGGGTTTCTAAAATTAAAAGCCCACCCGGCTTGAGCACCCGAAAGGCCTCGTGCACCAACGTTCGCAAGGTCTCGAACGGAATATGCTCCACCACATGAAAGGCCGATACCACAGCGAGGCTATCATCGGCGCAGGCATTAAGTGCCGCAATGGCATCTTGATTTGTGGCAGGCAAACCAAGCTCATAGCAGGCCGCCAACATACCATCATCTAAATCGACCCCGCGTGCGGCAAAGCCCTGCTCCGTTAAAAGCTCAAGCCACTCGCCTCGACCGCAGCCTAAATCCAGCGCCTCAGGCTCAGGGTACAGCGTCAATAAAGGCTGCAAAAAAGACAAATAAGCCATCAAACGGCTTTTGATCAGCGCCCGTGAGCCACGATGCTTATCTTCAAAGGCCCGATAAAAATCAGAATCTCTCATAAATTACCCATAAGAAGTTTAAGTAACCCAAAATCAGTGTTCGCTGTAAAACCGACAATCGGGTGGTGCAATCGCCAAAATCGATGACGCTTGCGTCGGCGAAGTTAGAGAGACTGTACCGCTGGTGCACAAGCCATTGAAGCTAAAAATAATGGGATTTTTCACTTCAATGACCCAATTGGCGCGCAAATTGGGCAGCAACTGCGGTACCGTGCTTTTTGATAGCGTAAACCCCCGCCCCTCGCTATAAGCGCGCAATGATAACGAATTAAGGGATTAATTGGTGTTAATCCAGTCATAGGCTGCCATCACGGCAATGCCAATCAACGACTATGGCTTCAAGCAAGCCAAAGCCGCCGTGCCGCTTATGCAACCCGCTGTGGCGCGGGGTATTTGCTGCAAAATAAGGCGCCGGCATGTGGGGCTAACCTTGAATGATTTGGGCAATTTTTTGGGTGTGGCTTGCGCATCGCCCCTCGGAATGTCGCGATTCAACATTCAACCGCAATAACGGCTCGGTGTTGGAGCCCCGCAAATTAAACCGCCAATCGTCAAACGCTAGGCTTATGCCATCGGTGCGATCAATTTTTGGGTTTTGATTGGCAAAATGCGCCAACACGCGCTCAATGGTGCCCGGCACGTCATCAACCCGGTAATTGATTTCACCACTGCAGGGGTAGGCGGCCATGCGCTCATCCACCAGTTCCGCCAGTGTTTTACCGGTTTTGCTCATCAACTCTGCAATAAGTAGCCAAGGGATCATGCCCGAATCACAGTAGGCAAAATCGCGGAAGTAGTGATGTGCGCTCATCTCGCCGCCGTAAATGGCATCTTGCTCGCGCATGATTTGCTTGATGAAGGCGTGGCCGGTTTTCGATTGAATGGGGATGCCACCCGCTTGCGTAACTTGCTCGATGGTGTTCCAGGTAAGGCGCGGGTCATGGATGATTTTGCCGCCCGGGTGTTTGGCTAGCAGGGTTTGTGCCAATAACCCGACTAGGTAATAACCTTCGATAAAGCGGCCTGTGTGGTCGAAGAAAAAGCAGCGGTCAAAATCGCCATCCCATGCGATACCGATATCCGCGCCCTGCTCGATAACCGCTTTTGATGTGGCCGCGCGCATTTCGGGTAATAAAGGGTTGGGTACGCCGTGGGGGAAGTTGCCATCCGGTTGTTCATGGATGTAATGAATATCGAACGGTAGGTTTTTTTCCAGCATCCGCATAACAAGCCCTGCGCCGCCATTGCCCGGATCGGCGACAATTTTGAGCGGTTTAAGGCTGCGGTGGTCGATATAGCTGAATAGGTGTTCGATGTAAGCGGTTTTATCTGTGTCAAGCGTGATGCGGGCATTTGAGCTGGCTGTGCTCGCCCCCCCGCCCCAGCCCTCCCCCACCCGGGGGGAGGGGGTTAACTCTGTATCACTGGCTTTGTGGGCGGCAAAGTGTAAAGCGACACGATCTCGAATGGCGAACAGGCCGGTATCGCCACTGATGGGGCGTGCGCCTGCACGCACGACCTTCATGCCGTTGTAGCCTTTGGGGTTGTGGCTGGCGGTGATCATAATGCCACCGCCCACGCCATCTGCTTCGCGATGGAAGGTTTGAAAATAAACTTCTTCGGTGCCGCACAGGCCTATGTTGATGACATTGGCGCCAGCTTGAGCAAGACCCCGCATGAGGGCTTCGGCCAGCATTGGGCTCTCTAAACGAACATCAAACCCCACGACTACGGTACCGGGGTTAATTTCATCCACAAACGCCCGCCCAATTTGATAGGCGAGTTCAGCATTCAGTTGTGCTGGCACTTGGCCGCGAATGTCGTAGGCTTTAAAGCAACTCAAATCCATATCAAGAACGCCCATAGTTGTCTTGCGCGCGAACAATGTCATCTTCGCCTAGGTAGTCGCCGCTTTGCACTTCGATCATGACCAAATTGAGTACGCCGGGATTTTCTAGGCGGTGCATGTGGCCTGCGGGAATGAAGGTGGATTCGTTCGTGTTGAGTAAAAACACCTTGTCGCCATTGGTGACGCGCGCCATGCCATTCACCACAATCCAGTGTTCGCTGCGGTGGTGATGCATTTGCAAGGAAAGCGTGGCACCGGGTTTAACTTCGATCCGCTTCATCTTGAAGCGCTCGCCTTCTTCGAGCACGGTGTACGTACCCCAAGGGCGGTGCACGGTTTGATGCAGCAGATGGCTTTCGTGGCCGCGTTGTTTGAGTTCGGCTACCACCTCGCGCACATCTTGGGCATGATCTTTGTGCGCGATTAATAACGCATCGGGCGTATCTATGATAATTAAATCATCAACCCCTACCGTGGCGGTGAGCCGGTGCGGGCTGCGCACAAGACAATTGTGCGTTTTAATGGCAATCACTTCGCCATCAAGGACATTGCCATTGGCATCAGCCGGTACGGTTTGTGCTACGGCGGGCCATGAGCCAATATCAGACCAGCCCATATCGGAGGGCACAACGGCGACGCGCTCGGCGTGCTCCATGATGGCGTAATCGATCGAAATATCGGCCATGCGCTCAAAGTCTTCAGGCGAAAATTCCACCATATCCATGCCGGCTACGTGCATTTGCTTGGCATGCGCAACGGCCGCCTGGCAGGCAATAAGCAATTGCGGCGCATAGCGTTCAAATTCGGCGAGTATCTGGCTTGCTTTGAAGCAGAACATGCCGCCGTTCCAAAAATATCGTCCAGAATCAAGGTAGGTTTGAGCCACTTGGCGATCGGGCTTTTCGACAAATTTTTGCACACGATAAACCGCGCCGCCTTCGGTGTTAAGAAGGTCGGCCGCTCGCTCGATATAACCAAAGCCTGTTTCTGGTGTTTTAGGCTCGATGCCAAAAGTAACCAGCCAGCCTTGCCGCGCAGTGATGGCCGCCGTGTGAACTGCTTGCGTAAAAGCCGATTGATTCTCAATGAGGTGATCGGCCGGCAAAACCAACATCAGCGCATCAGCACTGGTTCGTGCTTGCAAATCTAGTGCGGCCAACGCAATAGCCGCTGCGGTGTTTTTCCCTACGGGTTCTAGTAATAACCGGGGTAGATTGATTTTGGAAGCATGCAGCGCATCAGCGGTAATAAATCGCAAAGACTCATTGGTGATGACAGTGAGGGGGGCAATATCCGGTAATTGACTCACGCGGCTAACCGTTTTATCAAACAGCGTTTCGCCATCCATTAACGGCATAAATGGCTTAGGAAACGTCTGGCGAGAGGCCGGCCACAAACGGGTACCCGCGCCACCACTCAAAATAAACGGATAAATCATGAAAATAGCACCCATACGCTTGAATCAATAAAGTGGGCTTATTATGCCACAAGCCAGCACGAACTCGAACAAAACCATGTCATTCAAAGCATGCACGCCCACCTTATGCTTTGCCCTTTAACCCTTCGGACAATTTAATCGAATAAGACAGCTTCGGATAGGCTTGTACCTGCCGCATCTTTAGCAGAACGCAGCGCAGGAGACTGCAAAGGCCAGTCAATAGCCAGCGTCGCGTCATCCCATTGAATGCAGCGCTCATATTCTGGTGCGTAATAGTTGGTGGTTTTGTAGAGAAAGTCCGCTGTTTCACTAAGCACTAAAAACCCATGCGCAAAGCCGGCGGGCACCCAGAGTTGGCGGTGGTTTTCGGCTGAAAGCTCCACCCCGACCCATGCGCCGAAGGTGGCCGAGCTTTTGCGAATATCCACCGCCACATCGAACACGGCGCCCGATACCACGCGCACGAGCTTGCCCTGCGGTTGCTTGAGTTGATAATGCAGGCCGCGCAGCACGCCTTTGGCGGAGCGCGAGTGGTTATCTTGCACAAATTGCACATCTAGGCCCGTGGCCTCGGCAAACTTGCGTGCATTGAAGCTTTCCATAAAAAAGCCGCGCTCATCGCCGAATACCTTGGGCTCCAAGATCAGCACATCGGGGATTTTGGTTGAAATGACCTTCATCACTACCTGCGTTCATTCAGAATTTGCTGCAAAAACTGTCCATAACTATTTTTTTCCAATGATTTGGCTAGAGTCTCGAGATCACTGTCTGTAATCCAGTTTTTTCGCCAAGCAATCTCTTCGGGGCAGGCTATTTTCAAACCTTGGCGCTTTTGAATGGTTTGAATGAACTGGCCTGCCTCTAATAATGAATCGTGTGTACCTGTGTCCAGCCAAGCATCACCGCGGCCGAGCATTTGCACATTCAGCAAACCATCCGAAAGGTATGAACGATTGATATCGGTAATTTCAAGCTCTCCGCGTGGGGATGGTTTTAATTTCTTGGCACGATCAACCACCGTATTATCGTAAAAATAGAGCCCAGTGACTGCGTACCTACTGCGTGGAGATAAGGGTTTTTCCTCTATATCCACAACGCCGCCCTGCAGATCAAACTCAATCACGCCATAACGCTCAGGGTCATTGACGGGGTAGGCAAAAATTGTGCCCCCACTCGTTTGAGTGCAAACCGTAGTGAGGCGTTTTTGTAAATCGTGCCCGTAAAATAAGTTATCGCCCAACACGAGTGCGGCGGGTGCGTTGCCCAAAAATTCGGCACCGATGGTGAAGGCTTGCGCCAGGCCATCTGGCGAGGGTTGCACGGCATACTCAAGGTTAATGCCCCACTGGCTGCCATCGCCCAAAAGCTGGGTGAAACGCGGCGTATCTTGCGGGGTGGAAACAACCAGAATATCGCGAATGCCCGCCAGCATGAGGGTGCTTAACGGATAGTAAATCATGGGCTTATCGTACACGGGCATAAGCTGCTTGCTCACGGCCAGCGTGACCGGGTGCAGGCGCGTGCCACTGCCGCCGGCGAGGATAATGCCTTTGCGTTGGGTTTGATGAGTTTTCATGCGGTTTTAATTTTCATGGCGTTTTGATTTCTTCCAGCATGCGCGCAACCCCGGCCTGCCAATGCGGCAGGGTGATGCCAAAAGCGGCTTTAATTTTATGGGTATTTAAGCGCGAGTTGTGCGGGCGCTGGGCGGGGGTGGGGTATTGGCTGCTGGGGATGGGGTTGATTGAGTTTACTTTAAGTGCTTGGCCCTGCGCCCGCGCGGTATGGATCACAAACTCTGCATAATGATGCCACGAGGTTTCACCCGCAGCGGCTAAGTGATAAACACCGGCCAGATCGGGGTTGTGCCGGATGGCGCGAATGGCGTGCGCGGTCACGTCGCTAATCAGCGATGCCGCCGTGGGCGCGCCGATTTGATCGTTAATCACATTCAACTGTTCCCGCTCGGCCGCTAAACGCAACATGGTTTTGGCAAAATTATTGCCCCGCGCGGCATAAACCCAACTGGTACGAAAAATAAGATGCGCGCAACCGCTTGCGATGATGGCCTGCTCGCCCGCCCATTTGGTTTGGCCATACACCGACAAGGGCGCTGGGGCATCGGCCTCTACCCAAGGCGTGCTGCCGCTGCCATTAAACACGTAATCGGTGGAGTAATGAATAAGCAAGGCGCCGCTTTGTTTCGCCGCCTGCGCCATCACGGCGACGGCTTGATGATTGATGCGATCGGCAAGATCAGCCTCGGCTTCTGCCTTATCAACCGCCGTGTATGCGGCTGCATTCACAATTACATCCGGCGCGATGGCGGCCAGGGTGGCGGCTATGCCTTCAAGGTTATTCAAATCGCCACCGTGCTCGGTGCTGTGGCGATCTAGCGCGGTTAGGTTGCCAAGAGGCGCCAAGGCGCGCTGCAATTCCCAGCCGACTTGGCCGTTTTTGCCAAATAATAGAATGTTCAAACGAGCACCTCGTTGGACTTCATGCGGCGAGGCCGGTTTGCTTTTGCAGCAAGGTATACAAAAACTCAGGTGCAAAATCAGCACCATTTGCCCACACAACCGTGCCCAGAATGTCATTTTGAGTGGCCGTCATAAACAGCGCTTTATTTCTTAAGGGCTCAAAAACCTCACCCCAAAGCTCATCAGTGAGATCCACTACGCCCGATACACCATTATCAAACTGCACAAACAATTGAAATTGAGGGCGGGGCTCTACAAACTGGGTGTGTAAAAACATCAGGTTACTCCAGCGGGGCAATTGGCTTAATGGGTTTGCGCGCTTGCGCCAATGCCCAATTTTCTAACAATTCAGCTTGATTAAGATCGAGCCAATCGAAGAATCTATTTACGATCTTTCTGCATAACCTCTTTGAAAAAAGGGGCAAAGGGGGATTTGATGGCCGCGACATGCATCCATAACACCAAAATCCCCCTCAATCCCCCTTTTGCAAAGGGGGAAGCCTACCTAATTCAATCCCACTTTTACAAAGGGGGCGGCCTATTAGCCATATCCCGAGCCGCAATGCGCCGTTCAGCGAAATTACAAACAGGCTCTCAGGCATTTAAGGTATCGCCGTACTGCTGCGCTGTCCAATCGCGGTAGCTGCCGCTGGTGATGTGGGCAACCCAATCTTGATTGGCCAAATACCAGCGCACCGTTTTGCGAATGCCGGTCTCAAAAGTTTCGGCCGGCTTCCAGCCGAGCTCCCGCTCCAATTTGCTGGCATCAATGGCGTAGCGGCGATCATGCCCTAAGCGATCGGTCACAAAGCTGATTTGCTCGGCATACGATTGACCATCCGGGCGTGGCTGCTCTTCATCCAAAATGGCGCAGAGGGTTTTCACCACATCCAAATTGGCTTTTTCATTCCAGCCGCCCACGTTGTACACCTCACCTAAACGCCCGGCTTCAAGCACGCGGCGAATGGCGCTGCAATGATCTTTCACATACAACCAATCACGAATCTGCTGGCCATCGCCATAAATCGGCAAGGGTTTACCGGCAAGCGCGTTGTGAATGCACAGCGGAATGAGCTTTTCGGGGAAATGATACGGGCCATAATTGTTGGAGCAATTGGTCGTTAGCACCGGCAAGCCATAGGTGTGGTGGTAGGCGCGCACGAGGTGATCGGATGCCGCCTTGCTGGCCGAATACGGGCTATTGGGCTCATAGCGATGATTTTCTGTGAAGGCGGGCGCGGTTTTCTCAAGCGAACCGTACACCTCATCGGTCGAGACATGCAAAAAACGGAATGCAGCTTGTGATGCGGCAGGCAAGCCAGACCAGTACGCACGCACCGATTCCAACAAGCGAAACGTGCCCACCACATTGGTTTGAATAAAAGCCTCGGGCCCTGTGATAGAGCGATCGACATGGCTTTCTGCCGCGAAGTTAATCACGGCGCGCGGCTGGTGCTCGGCGAGCAAGCGGGCGACGAGCGCGGCATCGCCAATATCGCCTTGCACAAAGTGGTGGCCCGGATGGTTCGCTAAACTGCCGAGCGTTTCAAGATTACCGGCATAGGTGAGTAAATCGAGGTTAACCACCGGCTCGTCGCAAAGAGCCAGCCAATCGAGCACAAAATTACCGCCAATAAAGCCGGCACCACCGGTCACTAAAATCATGATTCAGGCTGCTCCAAAGTTTTTACATGAAAATCAGGCAGGTGATTCATTTTGCCGTGTTTTAACTCATACACACGGCTGCACAGGCTGCCCAGCATCGCGTGATCGTGCGAGGCAAATACAAAAATTTCCGCATTCGCAATTAAATCGTGCATGCGTGCTTTGGCTTTTTCTTGAAAGCCCGCATCGCCGGTGCCGAACATTTCATCCACCAATAAAATTTCGGGCTGAAAGCTGGTGCCCACGGCGAACATTAACCGCATCGACATGCCAGATGAATAGGTGCGTACCGGCAAGTTTAAAAAATCGCCCAGTTCGGTGAATTCTTCAATTTCGGGGATTTTACTGCGCGCTTCTTTCAACGACATACCCATCAGCATGCCCATCCGCAGGATATTTTCATAGCCGGACAGCTCAGGATCCATGCCCGAACCAATCTCCAGCACGGTGGCGATGCGCCCTTCCCGAATTATTCGCCCCGAATCCTGGGTATAAATGCCCGCCATGGTGCGCAGTAACGTGCTTTTGCCCGCGCCATTGTGGCCAACAAGACCGATGGCATCGCCACTTTTAAACTCAAAGCTCACCTCATTTAAGGCGGTAACGGCAACGGTATGCCCAGCTTCTGCCGCGATTTTGCCGCCGGTGGCAATCCGCATAAATTGATGCCGCAACGATTGCGCGCGCGCGTTATAAATGGGGTAGCGAACCGACACGTTCTCAAACACTAAGTGCGCCATATTCAAATCCAGTACGGAATGCGCGTGCGGCGCGAATTAAACATCACAAGCGTGACCGCCCAGCCCAAAATTGCCATCACAATCGCCACCGGCCATACAAAATCGGGGCTGGGGTGCCCCAAAAGAGGATCACGCACGATACTAATAAAATAACTAAATGGGTTAAGCCACACAATCCAACTACCCACGCCCAGTTGCTCTGCCTTAAACAGCACAGGTGACATAAAAAACAGCAGCGGCATAAAGTTAGCAATCGCGGTTTCGGTATCGCGGTAGCGCGCGGCGAACATGCCGATAAATAAGCTCATCCAACTTAAATTCAACACCACCAAGAAAAATCCGGGAATGACTAACCAAGCACCCCAATGCCAATCCGGCGGGTAAATCAAAAACACGATCAAAATCACGATCGCGTTGTGCGCAAGGTTAATGAGATGCCGCAAGATCAATTTAATCGGATAAAAAAACAGCGGGATTCGTAAATTGCGGATGAGCTGGGCATTTTGAATAAACAGCTGGCTGCTTTCAGTCACAATCCCCGCGATAAAGCCCCAGAGAATTAAACCAACGGTGAGCAGGGGGATGAAGGTCGCTTTGTCCATTTTGAACAAGGTGCTCCAGACAAACCCTAAGCCCCCCACCCCAATGGCCGTGCCCAAGGTAAGCCAGAATGGCCCCAACATGCTGCGCTTGTAACGCGCTTTGGTATCACTCCAAGATAAAAATAAAGCAGCGGGCAGCCTGCCTAATGCTTCAAAAATATCGCGACGGGTTTCGATCCAACGAGAGGACATAGCAGCTCATTTCAAAAGGGATTGGGCAGCATCATAACGGAAAGCGGTCATAAACGGCACCATTGCGACGCCCCAATAGTTCGCTCATAAAAAACCGTATCCTTTGACGGTATTTTTTCACAGGCTGACGGTATCAACACTGTCGCACCGTCAAAAATGGGCGGCTGCACAGGAATGACTTAGCATGCTATAGGCATAAAAAAACCCGCAATCCTAGTAGGAATGCGGGTTTAGTTAGGGTTTTAAAACTTTTTCAGACGTTATAAAACCATCGATTGGCGCAGCGGACGGGACTCGAACCCGCGACCCCCGGCGTGACAGGCCGGTATTCTAACCAACTGAACTACCGCTGCTAATTTGATGTGGTGGGTGATGAGAGGCTCGAACTCCCGACCTACGCCTTGTAAGGGCGCCGCTCTACCAACTGAGCTAATCACCCGTGGAGCGGGAAACGAGATTCGAACTCGCGACCTCAACCTTGGCAAGGTTGCGCTCTACCAGCTGAGCTATTCCCGCACATCATCCAGCGGCTTTTGAGGGCTGCTGTTTGTCACAGAGCGCGCATTATACAAACCAAATCCGAGTGTGCAAGTTTTTTTTCTTGGGCTTTGCACGGCTTACCCTTAGGAGGGTTCGGTCTGGGTGAGTAGCTTTTTGTTTTAGTTGGGCTTTATGCTTAGCTAGGCGGGTTTTCTTGTGACGCAGGTTCGCTGCTCTTAACGGCAGGGCGATACAATCCCATCACCAACCAATCGATTTGGGGCTGGGGTGCTTTGGCCTCTGAACACACAATCAGCTCGCCCTTCGATGTGATCATCAGCAAAACGATACCGCGATTTTTGTAGGTGGCCTGATAGTCGTCCCAAGTAAAGCCTTCGGTCATGCGTGTGGTGACAATTTCTGCTTTTTCTTGGATGAGCTGCATTAAATCGCCCATGGAAACATGGGGGCCAAATAGGCTGCGGCCGGTAAAGGCATACGATAACCGTTGCTGCGCATTACCCGTGGCTTCTTGCTGTGTTTGCAGCACATAGACGTGGCCTGCGCCAAATTCGTGCCGATAGCGCACTGCGGCGAGGCTGTTGATTTCGGGCAGGATGGAGGTGGCGAACATATTGCCGATGCCCATTAAATCGAGCCGATTATCGGCCGCTTCTGAGACGGGGTTGCCATAAAATGTCTCCAAACCTTCCATGCGGGCTTGCCTGATTTCGCTGTAGTCGCTATCGGCGATAACGGCTCGGTAGCCCTGTTTTTTTAGGGCCCCAGCCAACCTGCGTGAAAAGACATTTGCGCCCACCAAAAGCACGCCTTTGTCTTCAGGCAATGCCTCGCCGATTAAGCGCGCCAGCGGCCGTGCCGTGAGCGATGCAGTTACCACCGTGCCCAAGATGACGATGAAGGTGAGTGGCACTAACACTTCGGCGCCCGCAATGTTTTGCTGATCGAGCTTCAAAGCGAATAACCCTGAAATGGCTGCCGCGACGATGCCACGCGGGCCTATCCAGGCAATCATGAGCTTTTCACGCCATTTAAGGCCACTGCCGATGGTGCAAAACCAAACTTTTAACCGCCAGCGACTCCAGCGGGAATAATCAATCGCCCAAAAGCTCGTTGGGCCGTAATAACCCGGTCATCGGCCCTAAAGCTAGGCCGATGAGCAGTAAAAATGGAATTGCGGGCACTTTAATTCGCCACGCCAACCACTGCGCGAAAATGCCTGCCACAACAATGCCGGTTAGGGTCACCAAAATCGTTTGATGCATTGGGTTTGCTCTATAAAAACAGGAGAACAGATTGAATAAAAATCTACGATTTTGCGCGAACAAGCCCTTGCTTTGCCGAGAATGCCAACATACGCTCTAAAGAACGCACGGCGTTTTGGCGGATGGCTTCGGGCACGAGAATCTCATGGCCGGCGGGTGTGATAAGCGCGTTGAGCACGGCCGATAAACCATTCATCGCCATCCACGGGCAATGCGCGCAAGAAACGCAGTGGCTACCATCGCCCGTGGGCGCTTCGATTAAGGTTTTATGCGGCACGGCTTGCTGCATTTTGTAGAAAATACCGTTGTCGGTCGCCACAATGAGCTCGCTTTGCGGCCGCTCGATGGCAGCACGAATCAGCTGGCTGGTTGAACCCACCACATCGGCCAAATCCACCACCGCCTTGGGCGATTCGGGGTGCACCAGCACAGCCGCGTTGGGATGCTGGCGTTTTAAATCCAGCAAGGCTTGCGCCGCGAACTCATTGTGCACCAAGCAATCGGCTTGCCAGAGCAGCATATCCGCGCCCGTTTGCTCTTGAAGATAACGCCCCAGATGGCGATCGGGCGCCCAGAGGATTTTTTCGCCCTGCGCTTTTAAGTGCGACACAATCGCCAGCGCGTTGGAACTTGTCACCACCCAATCGGCGCGCGCTTTAACCGCCGCCGAGGTGTTGGCGTACACCACCACGGTGCGCTCAGGGTTAGCAGCGCAAAAGGCGGTGAATTCATCCGCTGGGCAGCCTAAATCAAGCGAGCATTCCGCGCTTAAAGTGGGCATAAGCACCCGTTTTTCGGGGCTTAAAATTTTCGCGGTCTCGCCCATAAACCGCACGCCGCACACGAGCAAGGTTTTGGCCGAATGTGCGGCGCCAAACGCCGCCATATCGAGCGAATCCGATACCCGCCCGCCGGTTTCTTCAGCGAGCTTTTGCAGCGTTGCATCCACATAAAAATGCGCGATCATCACCGCATCTTGGCGGATTAATTCCGCTTTGATCTGGGTGATGAGCTCAGCTTCTTGCGTGGGTGACAATTTGGCTGCGGGCACCGTGTGGCGGGCGAGCGCATTGATGCGCGCTTGCAGCAGAGCGGGGATTTGGGTGGCGGCATCGAGCTGGGTGGACATGATCGTCTCCTAAGTAACAAATCAATGGCTTACACCATTGTTTGTGTTGCGGCATCCTACCCCAAACGGCAACGCTGAATAAATCAGCGTTTTCTTAAGTTTGAGGCCTGTGGGTTTGTATCCCCGCATCAAAGGCGCAAGGGTCGAGCCCGGCTGCTTACTCCGCTTTTTCGACCATAGGTTTGCGCACGCGAATCGACAACTCTTTGAGCTGCGCTTCATCCACCTCGCCGGGGGCACTGGTGAGCAGGCAGGCCGCCGATTGCGTTTTGGGGAAGGCGATCACGTCGCGAATCGAGGTGGCACCACTCATCAGCATCACCACGCGATCAACCCCGAACGCCAGACCCGCCATGGGCGGCGCGCCGAATTTAAGCGCATCCAAGAGGAAGCCAAATTTTTCCTGCGCTTGTTCTGGGCTAATGCCCAAAAGTTCAAACACGCGTTTTTGCAGGGTTTGATCGTGAATACGCACCGAACCGCCGCCCAGCTCAAAACCGTTCAACACAAAATCATAGGCGCGCGAGCGCACGGCTTCGGGGTTGGTGGCAAGCAAGGCCAAATCATCCTCATTTGGCGCGGTAAACGGGTGATGAATGGCGTAATAACGGCTATCTTTTTCATCGAATTCAAACATGGGGAAATCCGTAACCCACAGCGCGCGAAAGCCTTGCTCAACCAAGCCTAAATCTTGGCCGATTTTGACACGCAGCGCGCCCAAGGATTCATTGACGATTTTGGCTTTATCGGCACCGAAAAATACCACATCGCCCGTTTGTGCCCCGGTGCGGTGCATGATGCCGGCAATGGCATCATCGGTTAAAAATTTGAGAATCGGCGACTGCAAGCCTTCGCGACCCGCCGCGGCATCGTTGACTTTAATGTAGGCCAAGCCTTTGGCACCGTAAATCGAGACAAACTTGGTGTAATCATCAATCGCGCTGCGGGGGAGCGCATTGCCGTTGGGCACGCGCAGGGCAGCGATACGGCCGCGTGGGTCGCGCGCAGGACCTGAGAACACTTTGAAATCCACATCGACCAATAAATCTGCCACATCCACCAATTCAAGCGGGATGCGTAAATCGGGTTTATCGGAACCAAAGCGGCGCATAGCCTCTGCCCAAGTTAAACGCGGCAAGGGATTGGGCAGCGCTAATTCAATGGCTTGGGCGAAGATATGACGCATCATGTCTTCCACCAGCGTCATCACTTCTTCTTCATCCAAGAAACTGGTTTCGATGTCGAGTTGGGTGAATTCGGGCTGGCGATCGGCGCGCAGGTCTTCATCGCGAAAGCATTTCACGATTTGGTAGTAGCGCTCGATACCCGCCACCATCAGCAATTGCTTGAAAATTTGCGGCGATTGCGGCAGGGCAAAAAACTCGCCCGGATGCGTGCGCGAAGGCACGAGATAGTCCCGCGCACCCTCGGGCGTGGCGCGCGTTAATACCGGGGTTTCTACATCCATAAAGCCGGCATGATCAAGATACTGGCGCATAGCACGGGTCACTTGATGGCGCAATTTCAGGCGCGCGAGCATCTCGGGGCGGCGCAAATCCAAATAACGGTAGCGTAAACGATGCTCCTCACTCACGCGTTCGTCGTCGATTTGAAACGGCAACGGCTCTGAGCGATTGAGCACGGTGAGCCCCAAGCCCAACACCTCAATTTGGCCGCTCACGATATTGGGGTTTTCAGTGCCGGCCGGGCGGCGGCGCACGCGGCCGCGCACTTGAATCACAAATTCACTGCGCAGGCTTTCGGCCGTGGCGAACACGGTCAGATCATCGGGATCAAACACAATTTGCACCATGCCGTCGCGGTCACGTAAATCCACAAAAATCACCCCGCCGTGGTCGCGGCGGCGATTCACCCAGCCCACCAGGGTAATTTCTTGATCTAAAAGCGCCAAATCAACTTGGCCCGCCGTGTGGCTACGCATACTCATGAGGGGGTTATTCCGTGCAAAATTCAAATAGGGCGGCAGTTTAGCCGGATACGCTCGGGTTTTCGAGTGGGGATTGCGCAGGCTGTACGCGCGATACGTAGTTTTTCGGGGTGACGACACCGAGCGAAATGACCATGCGAAAGCCTTCTTCCACGCTCATATCCAGCGGGATAATTTCATGTTCGGGCACCATAATGACAAAGCCAGAGGTGGGATTGGGCGCGGTAGGCACAAACACCGTGATGACTTTTTGCGCGGTTTTTTCTTGCACTTCGCCCACCGGATCACCCGCTAAAAACGCCAGCGACCAGCAATCTTTGCGCGGATACTCCACCAGCACCACCTGCCGAAATGAGCGCGAATCTTGCGAGACAAAGGTTTCAATCACCTGTTTTACCGCCGAGTACACACTGCGCACCAGCGGAATACGATTCAAAACCGACTCGCCGAAAGTGATGAGCTTGCGCCCTAAAAAATTGGCTACCAAGGCGCCGGTTAATAAAACCAAAAACACGGCCAGCACGGCGCCTAAACCGGGAATATTAAAACCGAACACCGCCTCGGGGCGGTAGGCGGGCGGTAAGAACAAAATGGTTTGATCCATGAAGCTGACAATCGCATTAATCACCCAGAACGTAATGGCCAGCGGCGCCCAAACGAGCACGCCAGCCACCAGCCATTTGCGCGTTGTCGATACTTTACGGTGCACATCACTCATCGGTTCACACTCAACTTAAAACCCCAACCCGAATAAAAGAAGCCAGCACCACGAGCAAACTTAAACTCGCCACCATTGTGAGCGGGGTGCGAAGGCCAAGATACACGCTGGCCGAATCCACCGCGACCAGCGTGGCGCGATCGACCTTCCAGCTTAATAACAGCAATAAAATCAGCAGCGTTAACGACACCACAGGCCAGGGAATCAAGACGATAGCCCAAGCCATCAGCGCAGGGCTCACCCCCCAAAGCAACCTCTTGTATTCGCTGGCACCCGCTTTCGCTATCGCCACCCCCCAGTGCACCCCGCCTAAAAAAGAGAGGATAACGGCGGCATAAATTTCAACGGCTTGCACCCACAGCGCATGCGTGGATGGAGCCAAGCCCCAGCTTGCCGCGGCCAGCCCAATAAAGGGGATTAACCCGGCAAAACCCAATAAAACCAGCAAAGATCGGCTCATAGTTGGCTTATTCACTCACCTAGGGATGAAACACGCCAATGAGTTTGCCACAAATATCCTCGGCATACCGGCCTGATTTCGTGCGCATAAAAAACCGCCGCCCCAAAGATAGGGGCATGCGGCGGGTTTGGGCAATGCTTGTAAAACTAAATCTTAAATTGCGCAACCAAGCTCGATAACGCGTGCGCTTGGGCGGCGACATCGGTGCCGGCGTGCGAGATTTCGCCCCCGCGCGCCGCAGTGGCACTGGCGGTTACATTGATCGATTCAATGTTTTGCTTCATGCCGCTTGCAACCGCTGTTTGCTCCTCGGCGGCAGCGGCAATGCGCACACTCATATCGCTTAACTTGCCAAAGCTTTGGCTGATATTTTCGAGCATCTCATTGGCTTGGGTTATTGCATCCAAACTTTGATGGCTGACTTTGCGGCCATCGCCCATCGCCGCCACGGCCTGATTTGCGCCGGTTTGTAGCTGATTAATAATGCTTGAAATTTCTTGTGTGGAGCGCTGCGTGCGGGTAGCGAGCGAGCGCACCTCTTCTGCTACCACCGCAAACCCTCGCCCCTGCTCGCCCGCGCGCGCGGCTTCAATGGCGGCATTAAGTGCCAGCAAGTTGGTTTGGTCGGCAATCCCCCGGATCACATCCAGCACTTTGCCGATCACCTGGCTTTGCGTCGAGAGCTCTTGGATTTTGCCTTCAGCCAAGGATAAAACTTCGTCTAGCTGCGCGGCACTTTGCGTGCTCACCTGCACTTTAGTGAGCCCTTCATGCAGCTGCTCGTTGGCCGATTGCACGGCAGCGCTGGCTGTTTCGGCACTGCGCGCCACGTCGGTTGCGGCTTCCAGCGTTTGGCTCATTCCCGTCACCAAGGCTTCGGTATCGCGCGCCTGACGGGTTGCACCGATTTGCGCTTGCGCCGAGGTGTTCTTAAGGCGGCTGGCCGATTCATTTAATGCCTGCGTGGTTGAAACAACTTGGGTCACCAGTTGATGCGCCGTTTGCGCAAAGGTGTTGAACGCCAGGCTCACCTCGGCAATTTCATCTTGGCCGTTAATGGGCAAACGGCGGGTTAAATCGCCATCCCCTTCGGCAATATCGCGCATGCGCTCGGCCACACGCCGCAGCGGCGATGAAATACTCAACATAGACAGCAGCGCTAAAATACCCACCACCACAATCCCCAACACCACAAGCCCCACTTGGCCTTGGGTGATGCGGGTAATGGTGGCATCTAAAACCTGCGATTGGCCATCGATTTGCTGGCGCTGGCGATCAACAATCGCTTGCACCGTGGCTTCAACTTGGCTAAAGGCGGGGTCAAGCTCGGTGCGCACTAAATAGGCATCCATCCGCCACTCGGGTGATTTTTGCAGGGCAAAGGCTTTATCTGCCTGCGTGATGAATTCGGGTAATTTCTTGAGCAATTGATCAATCGCATCTTGCTGCTCGAAGGTTAAAATAGGGCCGTAGTTTTTATTAATTTCTTGCGTGCGCTTCAAGGTTTCAGCCGAATACAGCGTGAAATTATTTTCAAGCGCGGGGCTACGAAATGCCATAAAACCGCGCAAGCCGGCCACCACATCGCCCCATTCACCGCGCAGGCGGGCTAAATCCAGCACCAAGGGTCGGCGGGGGATGTTGCCGGCCTCGGCATCGGCTTCGGCACTAATTAAGGTGCTCATGAGCCCCGAAATTTGAATCGCCATCGGGTTCACATTCTGGTTGGCGTACTCCATGCCGGGCAGGTTCTGCTTATCGTCGGCCGAAATTTCCATCACCCGATCGGCCTTGGCAACAAACTGCTTAAGCTCGGCATCAAGGGTATCCATCTGGCTATTGGTGTGCTGCTTCAACAAGGCTTGTGCTTTGCCGATGCCGGCAATCGCCGCATCAAAGCGCGCACGATCCGATGGGCTTTTGCTCTGCAAAAACAAACCAACCGAAGCCATCGACCGCTCAAGCTGGATGCGAATGGCATCGGCGGCAAAGGCCGCAGGCTGGCGCTGCTCAATCACCTCGGTCGCAACCCCTTTGATGCGCCCCATGTTTAAGTAGGTGAGCACCGCCATCGAAAACAGCACGAGCAAAATCAGGCCATAACCAAACAAATTTTTTTGCGCAATCGAAAAGCGGGCAATCCAGTGACTCATCAAAGCGGTTCCTTAAATTTATAGTTAACCCAAGCTAAAAGAGGGTGCTGTTTTGCTATCGGCGGTCGCGGCTTAAACTTGAATCCAAACCGCCCGCCCTACCACCAATATTCAGGGTAGGCGCGTTTAGGGGCGAGATTATTAAAAACCAACGCCACGCCCAACAACACCAAGGGCGCCATTAAGCCGGGAAACAGCACAAACCCATAGCCCATGGCGTGCACCTGCGGGCTGCCGATTACCGCGACCAATGCCGTGGCGCCGCCCGGCGGGTGCAGGGTGCGGGTGGCGTGCATCAAGGCAATGGCCAACCCCACCGCCAAGGCGGGCGCAAGCACCTGCACCATCAGCAGGAGCAAAAGCGGCGAAACACCCCACGCAGGAGCCAGTGCATCCACGAGCACTGCGTGCACGCTCACGCCCACCAAGGCCGATAACGCATGCCCGCCAATTAAGTTGCGCGGTTGCGCTAAGGGGCTGCGAATGGCGCCGAATACCAACACCGCCGAGGCGCCGATGGAGCCGATAATCAACACCCGATCGAATCCACTAAAAACCAGCGCGCATAACCCCACGCCCAAAAGGCCAATAAACCCGCCTAAGCCCGACAAGACGATTTCAGATAACGACACACGCGGCGGCGAGCCATGGCTGCGCCCGCGCCATTTATGCCAGAACGTGCGCCACGCGCTGGGCGGCGGCGATTCGCTCATAGCCAATCATCCCAATGAAAACGCTCAAAAAAATCGCGCCGCATTACCACACCAATCAAGCGGTTGCCCTCATCCACCACCGGCAGACGTTTTTCTTCCACGGCATGAAACGCACGGGCAATATCAACAAAACTGCCTGCGGCATTAAGCACCGTGGCGGGCGTGGTCATCACCTCGCGCACGGTGGTGGCCTCGCAGTAATCAAGAAACCGTTGATCGTGCGCCATAAGCCGAAAAACAAGGGCGAAAAACGTATCGGCACCATACCCTTGCAAAAAATTCCACTCGCTGACATCGCCCAACACACAGCCCTGCTCATCGACCACGGGTAAGGTGTGGGCATGCATCAAGGCCATCTGCTCGGCGGCTTGGGTAAGCGTTTGCGTGGGACGCAAGGCCGATACATCGCGGCGCATCAGGTGCGACACATCCATTTTTGAGAATAGGCGTTGTAGGGCGTGCTCGTGGGCGAGGGTGTAAATTTCCCGAAAATCATCCAAGGTGATGTCGATATAACCCGACATCGAGCGCAGGGCGGCAAGCACATCTTCATCGGGTAATCGGGCGCTGGGGGATTCGCTCATGGGCGGCTCCTGCCAAAAAAGAAGTGGCGCATCATAGCGAGCAAGGCTAAGCAGGGTGAAGTCAAAAAGCCCCAAGGCATCCCAAAGATTTTTTATCTAAGCGCTCACGTTAAATGGGTTTAGCACTGATGCCGTGCATTAAAAAAGCCACAAACCCCGCCACGCCGAAAAGAATAAGCACCACCACCAGCCATTCTGAACTGCTGCCCTTGCGGCTCTCGCGCAGCATGTGCCCCGCGCGCGGCCATAAAAACACGAGCATCACCACGATAAAAATCGCCGACATGATTTTCATCCAATCCATCGCGCACCCCGCTCTAATCTGCCTGCATCTAAAACAAAAAGCCCCGTTCAACGGGGCTTTTAAGCACAATGAAACCCGCCTTGAATCGCGCTGAATTAATCTCGACTTGCGCCCAGCAAATTCAACAAGCTCACGAAGATGTTGTAAATATTAAGGTATAAGCTCACGGTCATCACCAGATAATTATCTTCGCCGCCATTCACCATGCGGCTGGTATCAAACAAGATAAACCCGCTCATGAGCAGAATAACCGCCGCAGACAAGGCCATCGATAAGGCAGGCAAATGGAAGAACAAATTACCGAGCATCGCCAGCAACACCACAATCAAGCCGACCATTAAAAAACCGCCCATAAACGAAAAATCGCGCCGCGTGGTGAGCGCATAAGCCGATAGCGCCAAGAAAATCGCACCCGTGCCGCCCAGCGCGGTCATCACGATTTGATCGCCCCCCTCCATGTGCAGGTAGTAGTTAATGGTCGGGCCCAAACCCAGCCCCATCAAGCCAGTAATGGCAAATACCGTCAGCAAGCCCGCGCTTGAGTTCGCGGTGCGCGGCAGCACAAACCAAATTAAGGCCATTGAACCAAACATGGCCACCAATGAAATCATGTTGGGCACGCGCAACCACATGGCCACGCCCGCCATCGCAGCACTCCAAACTAAAGTCAGCGACAGCATTAAATACGTATTACGAATCAGCTGGTTGGTGGCAAGCAACGATTCACTTCGGCCGGTCACGGTGGGATTTTGCAGACTCATGGTGCGCTCCTATAAAAATCGAACATGGTTTTAGGACACAATAGCACACCCTCAAGTTCAATGAAGCGGCGCGGCAGGTTCAGTTTGGGCTAACATGGCAATCCGTTGTTAAAAGGTAGCTTGTTTGTGGCCAAACCCCCGATTGTTGCACGATCTATTTTAATTACCGGTTGCTCTTCGGGCATTGGCTTGTGCGTGGCGCGCGGCTTGGCTGATCGCGGCCACCGGGTGGTTGCCAGCGTGCGCGATGCTGATGATGTTGCCCGCTGGCCGCATCCCGACATTCCCGTGGTTTGGCTGGATTTAAATGATGACGCCTCAATCGACGCGGGGCTTGCCGCCACGCTTAAAGTTACGGGCGGTCGCTTGGATGCGCTTTTTAATAATGGCGCGTTTGGCCTGCCCGGCGCGGTGGAGGATTTATCCCGCGATGCCTTGCGCGCCCAATTTGAAACCAATGTGTTCGGCTGGCAAGTGCTCACCAATCGGGTGATTCCGCTCATGCGCGCGCAAGGCTTTGGTCGCATCATTCAAAACAGCTCCGTGCTAGGCTTTGCCGCCCTACCGTTTCGCGGCGCGTACGTGGCCAGTAAATTTGCGTTGGAAGGCTTAAGTGACACCCTGCGCATGGAATTAAAAGGCACAGGCATTGCGGTCAGCCTGATTGAACCTGGGCCCATCGAATCGCGCTTTCGTGCCAATGCCCAAGCCGCTTTCACCCGGTTTATTCCGCTTGAAACCTCGGTGCATGCCAATGCCTATCAAAAGCAACTGGCGCGCTTGAGTAAACCAGGGCCGGCAGCACCCTTTACC
Organism: Halothiobacillus sp.; assembly: GCA_023255735.1. GTDB lineage: Bacteria > Pseudomonadota > Gammaproteobacteria > Halothiobacillales > Halothiobacillaceae > Halothiobacillus. Next base: position 75,156 of record JAGDVP010000008.1, read on the forward strand.
CTGCCGCCCGAAGCCGTGCTAAAGCGGGTGATTCACGCACTAGAATCCCCCCGCCCCCAAGCACGCTATCCGGTTACGGTGCCCACGTATTTGTTTGCCACCTTGCGCCGCCTGCTGCCCACCCGCGCGATGGATTGGGTGCTTTTGCAAGCCTCGGGCGGAGGGCGGCGCTAAATGCCGGAGCTCTTCGATTTGCACCACCCGCAATGGGCCGCGCTGTATGTCATCTTTGAGTGGCTGATTCGACTCATCGCGCTGTTCGTGGTGCCACTGCGCCGCCCACCGGTGACCGCGACGGCTTGGCTTTTGATGATTTTTTTTCAACCGGTTTTAGGCATTATTTTTTATCTATTTGTTGGCCGCCCTCGGGCATCAAAAGCGCGGCAAGCCAAAATCGATACGCTTGAAAGAGCTTTGGCACCGAATGTTGCACATTTGCAACAACAGCATATTTGGCACCGGCAAACCGCCTTGCCTGAACGCTGGCGCCCGGTGATGCAATTAGCGCAACATTGGCGCGTGTTCCCTGAATTTGGCGGTAATTCGGTGACTTTAATCGACACCGTGCCCAGTTTTATCACCCAATTAACCCATGATATAGATGCTGCCCAGCATTCCGTGCATCTGCTTTTTTATATCGCCGCCCGCGATGCCACCACCGAACCGGTATTTTTAGCTTTGCTGCGCGCGGTCGCCCGCGGGGTGGAGGTGCGCTTATTGGTGGATGATTTTGGGAGCAAACAATTTATTCAACCCCTGCTCGAATTGGAACACCAGGGCATTCGCGTTGGGCGCGCTTTTTTGCGCAGCAAACTCCCGCGCCGAGCCGCCCGATTTGATTTGCGCAACCACCGCAAACTCGGTGTGATTGATGGCGCCATAGGCTTCGCCGGCTCCATGAACCTGATTCGCCCCGATTTCAAACCCCCCATAATTTATGAAGACATTATGCTGCGCCTGCAAGGGCCGGTCGTGCTGGAATTACAAACCATATTTGCCGGTGATTGGTACATCGAACGCAACGCCCTTTTGACCGGCGCGCACTATTTCCCCAACCCAATCGCCACCGGTGATGAGGTGTGCATCGGTTTACCCAGTGGGCCTGAATACCCCGATCCCGTGCAGCAACAGCTCCTCTTGGCGCTCATTCACGCCAGCATTGAATCCATCCGGCTCGTGACCCCCTATTTTGTGCCCGATGAACCCATGCTGCTGGCACTAAAAACCGCCGCACAACGCGGGGTAGCGGTGGAGCTGATTTTATCTGAACGGCTCGATCAACGCCTCGTGCAATGGGCGCAAGAATCCTATTACGAAGAACTCTTAGGGGTGGGCGTGGTGATTCGTCGTTATGGCGCCGCTTTTTTACACACCAAGTTCGCCCTGTTTGATAACCACATCTCATTGATTGGGAGCGCCAATCTCGATGTGCGCTCCTCGCTGCTCAATGCCGAGTTGGGCCTGCTTTTTTACGCCCCGCAAACCGCCCACCTATTAAACGACCTGCTCGAACGGTATAGGGAAACCGCGCGCACTCTGAGCTTAGCGGCTTGGGTTTTACGCAGCCGACACGAGATTTTATTGCAAAACATAGCGCGACTCACCACGCCGCTACTCTAACCGCCCAAACCAAAAAAGAGCCTTGCGGCTCTTTTTTATTTATTTCAACTCAAAAAGTTAGCGCGAAGCCACTTTCTCATATTCATCCAGCGCCGCGTTGAGCCGGTTTTTCTCACGAATTTTCGCCGCCAAATTTTGACCCTGCGCAATTTGCGCCTCCGTCATCTTGGGCGATAAATCTTTTATTGCGCCCACGGCCGCCGCATTACCCTGCTCCGCCAAAGGCCGCAGCAAGCCATACGCCGCCACCAAATCGGGCTTGGGCACGCCGTTACCTTCTAAATACATTAAGCCCAAATTGTATTGAGCCGGGGCGTAGCCTTGCACGGCAGCCGCGCGATACCATTTAATGGCTTGGGCGTAATCTTGCGTCATGCCGTTACCCGATAAATACATCGACGCTAAATTGCTTTGCGCCCGATCGTAGCCCGCATCAGCCGCCAGCCGGAACCACTTAGCCGCCACGTTAAAGTCTTGCTTAACCCCCTCGCCGTTGTAATACATGGTGCCAATTGCAAGCTGCCCCGGAGCAAAACCTTGGTCGGCCGCTTTTTGGTACCAGCTTAAGCCTTGCACCGCATCTTTCGGCACGCCTTGACCCACGCAATACATATGCCCTAAAACATACTGGGCGAACACATCACCTTTTTCCGCCTTCGGCAACCAGCGCCCCAAGCCATCACCGGCATATAAATCTTCGGTTTTCGCTTGCGGCACAGCCACTGCCGCCGCGCCGACGGCTGCCGCACCCACCGCCGCCTTTTTAACAGGATGAGTCGATTTTGCCGGGTGTTTGGGTTTCGCTTTTTCAAGCGACTCAGCGGCATAAGCCATTGATGAAGCCAGGAACAGAGAACCGGCCATTAACCCCGCAAGAACGGCTAATCGCCGCGCACGCAAACTCGCTTTTTTCATACAGCACCTACATTAAACTGAACGATTATTAACATCTAGTGTGCTTAGTTTGACGGGTTTATCGGCAACACTCAACTCTGAGAACACAAACAACAGATAAAACCTGAGCTTTGGCTGGCAACTCGCTATTTTATAGTTACTTTTCATGCTACAGCACAGCTCATCCTGCGACAAAATAGCGCGAAACTTTCCCTAATTATTGGGCGCATCCCCTACAATGCCATACTATGAGTTTTATCCCCGAAGCATTTATTGATGATGTCTTGGCGCGCACCGATCTCGTCGAGCTCATTCACGCCCAAGTTCCGCTCAAAAAAAAGGGGCGGGAATACACCGCCTGCTGCCCATTTCATCAGGAAAAAACCCCCTCGTTTTATGTCAACCCCGATAAACAGTTTTATCACTGCTTTGGCTGCGGCGCACATGGCAATGCCATCAGCTTCCTTATGGATTATGAACACCGGGATTTTCGCGGTGCGATTGAACAGCTGGCCGCCCAAGCGGGCATGACGCTGCCAATCACCGAGATCGATCACGCCGCACTAGATGCCAAAGCCCAATGGCATGCGGCCATGGCGCATGCCAACACCCACTACAAAAACCAGCTACGCGCCTGTGATGAGGCCATAGACTACCTCAAAGCGCGCGGCGTACAAGGCGAAACCGCCGCCCTCTTTGATCTTGGTTTTGCCCCCAATGGCAACAGCTTGCTGGCGAGCTGCGCCAATGCCCCGGCTATGCGCACCGCCTTTGAGGAACTGGGGTTAATCATCCCCAAAGACGATGGTGAGCGCTATGACCGGTTTCGTCGCCGCATCATGTTTCCCATTCGCGATAAGCGCGGCCAAGTCATTGGGTTTGGCGGGCGTATCATCGGCGCGGGTGATCCCAAATACCTAAACTCTCCTGAGTCTGAGCTGTTCCACAAAGGCCAAAACCTCTACGGCTTGTATGAAGCAAGGCTAGATAATGCCAAGCCACCCCGCCTCATCATTGTTGAAGGCTATATGGATGTCGTGATGCTGGCACAACACGGCATTCGCAATGTGGTTGCCACCATGGGCACCGCCACCACCGATGAGCAAATCCAGCGGCTCTACCGCACCAGCCCAAGCTTAATTTTTTGTTTTGATGGCGACAACGCCGGTCGCCGCGCCGCCACCCGCGCCCTGCATGCCGCCTTGCCGCATTTAACCGATGGCCGCGATTTACGATTTTTATTTCTGCCCGATGGCGAAGACCCAGACAGCTTTGTGCAAACTCATGGCCGCGCCGCCTTCATCGCGCAGGTTGAGCAAGCCAGCCTCTCGTTCGATAGCCTCATCTTGCAATTACTCGATCAACTCGAACCCGGCAACGATACCGCCAGCCGCGCTAAAAAAACCAAACTCGGCCAGCAATGGTTAGCCCCCCTGCCCGCCGGCGCGCTCAAAAAAATCACCGAGCGGCGAATTAACGAGCACACCGGCCTGTGGCGTTCAGCCAGCAAATTCACACCCAAAGCGCAGCCCCCACAGCCCGCCCGCGTAAAGCCCATGACGCTTGATAAAGAAATTTTAATTTTAGCGCTGATACTCAAGCACCCCGATTTATCGTCGATAATTCTTAAGCCCACCGCTTGGCATAATGAGCACATTCCGGAACGTTTTTTGCACACCGCCCAACAACCGGCCACACACCGCGCGCTCAAAGCTCGTGCGTTTTGGTCTTCAGAGGAACTTGCACTGGCAGAAGAATGCGACTTTCAAGGCATCAGTGACCCCGATCAAGCCCGGGTTATGCTGGAAGATACCCTCGTGCAACTCAAGCGCGCCACGAGGGATTCGGCCAGCAAAAGCGGCGCACGCGCTGCGCTTGCGCAATTTATTGCAAGCTATAGAGATCAAACCCCCGCCGTGGGGGATTGAATCTTGACTCATCGCCTTTATTAATTAATGCAACGATATTGCGGCAAATATTTTTTCAGCCGCTATAATCCTCGGTTCGAAAATTTACGCTAATCAGGTCAAAGCCGCCCATGTATGAAGATAAGCAGGCCAGCATCAAAACACTCATCGCACACGGCCGCGAGCAGGGTTACCTAACCATTGCGGAAATCAGCGATCATTTGCCCGAATCGCTCATCGATGCCGATCAGATAGAAGACATTATCGGCATGATTCAAGAAATGGGCATCACCGTCTCTGAAGTTGCCCCCGATAGCGATGATCTTGGCTTAGCCGATGAGGCGCGCGTCTCCAACGATGAAGATGCCACCGAAGAGGCCGTGGCCGTACTCGCCTCGCAAGTCGATGCCGAGTTTGGCCGTACCACCGACCCGGTGCGCATGTACATGCGCGAAATGGGCACGGTCGATTTACTCAATCGCCAAGGCGAGATTGAAATTGCCAAGCGCATCGAAGAAGGCTTGCTCGATGTAACCCGCGCGCTAGCGTTTTATCCGCCCACCATCGAAATGCTGCTTGAATCCTACGCCCGCGTTGAAGCCGGCGAGATGCGCCTGCAAGATGTGATTGTCGGCATTATCGAGCCCGATATTGAAATCCCCATTGAAGCAGATGAACCCCCGCTGGATATAGTGGATGGCGAAGTCGTCGTGCCCGACGACGACGAGGAAGCTGAAGCGGAAGAAGAAGCAGTGGTCGATAACAGCCTAGACCCGGAATTGGTGCGCACCCATCTGCTCGCCATCAAAGAACTGGCTGTGCATTTAGATGACCGCAAGCCTGAATATCTTGAGCAACTCGCCGATCAGCTGGTTCAGCTCAAACTAAACCCCAATTTTAATGAAAAATTATTGGCACAAATTCGCCAAGCCATCGCCCGCATTCGCCTGCTCGAAAAGCAAATCATGCAACAAGCGGTTGAAAAAGGCGGCCTTAAACGCGAAACCTTTATCGAAGCCTTCCGCAGCCACGAATCCGATATAGGCTGGGTAGAGCTTGCCACCAAAGGCAAGCCCACCGCCAAATTCATCCTCGTACAACCCGAAATCGAGCGGTTACAAAAGCGCCTCAACACCGTCGCGCGCGATAGCAAACTCACCGTCGCGCAAACCCGTGAAGTGCATCGCCTCATCACGCTGGGCGAGGCCAAAGCCCGCCGCGCCAAAAAAGAGATGATCGAGGCGAACTTACGTCTTGTCATTTCGATTGCGAAAAAATACACCAACCGCGGCCTGCAATTCTTAGATTTAATCCAAGAAGGCAATATTGGCCTCATGAAAGCGGTGGACAAATTCGAATATCGGCGCGGTTATAAATTCTCCACCTACGCCACCTGGTGGATTCGCCAAGCCATCACCCGCTCGATTGCCGATCAGGCGCGCACCATTCGCATCCCCGTGCACATGATCGAGACCATCAACAAGCTCAACCGCATCAGCCGGCAAATGCTGCAAGAAATGGGGCGCGAACCCTCGCCAGAAGAACTGGCCGTGCGCATGGATTTACCCGAAGATAAAATCCGCAAAGTGCTCAAAATCGCCAAAGAACCCATCTCGATGGAAACCCCCATCGGCGAAGACGACGATTCCAACTTAGGCGATTTTATCGAAGATCAAAGCGCCATCTCGCCAATGGACTCCGCCACCAACGCCAGCTTGTCGGAAATTGTGCGCGAGATATTAGCCTCACTCACCCCGCGTGAAGCCAAGGTGCTCATGATGCGCTTTGGCATTGGCATGAACACCGACCACACGCTAGAAGAAGTCGGTAAGCAATTTGATGTTACCCGCGAACGCATCCGACAAATCGAGGCCAAAGCGTTGCGTAAACTGCGCCACCCCTCACGCTCTGAGCGCTTGCGTAGCTTTATCGAAATGAATATTGATTAAATTTCGGTAAAATACCCAACCGGCGGCACCCGCCGCCCCAAATTCGGGCCCATAGCTCAGTTGGTTAGAGCAGGCGACTCATAATCGCTTGGTCGTAGGTTCAAGTCCTACTGGGCCCACCAAATACTTAAAAATACACGGTTTTTTAGCCGTGTATTTTTTATTTGTATGCATTCTGCCCTGCGCACAACAAATGGCACTGGCGCACCGCTTGGTGCGCAGTCAATCGGGCTAAGTCAAGGCTTGGGTGTTTGCGCGCGAAGGCGCCTCCTCCTGTCGCCATTGGCCGGGGGCTAAATCACCCAGTGCATAATCGCCGATGCGGATGCGAATCAGGCGTAAGGTCGGATTGCCGACGGCGGCGGTCATGCGGCGCACTTGGCGGTTGCGGCCTTCAGTAATGGTGAGTTCAAGCCAGCGGGTGGGAATGGCTTGCCGCTGGCGAATCGGCGGGGTGCGCGGCCAAAGCCAATCAGGTTCGGGCATTGCCCGCGCCTCGGCTGGGCGGGTTTTGCCGTCTTTAAGCACCACCCCCGCGCGCAGCCTTTGCAGTGCCGCCTCGGTGATTTCACCTTCCACTTGCGCTAGGTAGGTTTTAGGTTGTTTAAAATCGGGATGGGCAAGCTTTGCTTGCAAGCGGCCATCGTCGGTGAGCAGCAGCAAGCCTTCGGAATCTCGATCAAGGCGGCCGGCGGCATACACCCCCGACAGCACGATAAAATCAGCCAAGGTGCGGGCACTGGAACCTTGCTCCGGCGTGAATTGTGAGAGCACATCAAATGGTTTGTTGAAGGCAATAAGCTGCATGAGGGGGATGACCGCAAATTTAAGCGGCATGAATCTTGGGTTCTTGCACGCGCGGCAGCCGTTGCCAGCGGGCAATGCGGTATTCATCAATGCCCGCCGCGCGGAGTAACTCGGGCAACTGTTCACTAATCCCAAGCCAAGGCGCTGGCGTCACCTTAAGCGGCAGATCGCACACAATGCCGGTGAGTCGACGCGATAGCCGCACCAACGGTTCATGCTCAATCAGGAGTTTTTGCACCCGCGGTGCGCTGCGAAATTTCATGCCATAGACGGCGGCTAAATTGGCATAAATGCCATCGAGTGTGCCGTGCTTTTTCAATAAGTTACCGGCTATGCGCGGGCCGATGCCGGGCACGCCGGGAATGTTATCGGCGGTATCGCCCGTCAAGGCCAGCCAATCGGCTATTTGCTGCGGCTTCACGCCAAAATGGCGTTCCACATCGCCATAGGCCAGTACCATTTGGCGCATGGGGTTAAACCAGCGGTCATCGGGGCCGAGCAATTGGGCTAAATCTTTATCGCCGGTGATGATGGTAATGGCGCGCGTGCGCCGCCGTAGCTGGGCAACGAGGGTGCCGATGACATCATCGGCCTCATAGCCTGGGTGGTCGATGGCATACAGCCCTGCGGCCTCTGCCAACGCGCGACAGCGCGGCAATTGCGCGGTCAGCTCGATGGGTGCGGGCGGGCGATGGCCTTTGTATTGGGCATAAATACTTTGGCGAAACTCGCGGCTGGTGGGCGCATCAAAGGTGCACACAATCAACGGGCCGTCCTGCTCATGCGGCACCACGGCAGGCGTTAGGCGCGCATCAAACACCGATTCCAGCAAGCTCAAAAGCGCATCGGCAAAGCCCTGCAGCGCACCCACTGGCTGGCCTTGGGCGTCAACCAAGGTTTTATCGCCACCATGCCAAGCGCGCCAAATCTGCGCGTGCGAATCAATCAGCCATGCGCGGCTGGTTGGGGCGCCTGCAGAAGCCGATATGGGCGCCACCCCAATCATGAGGGCTGCGGATAGGGCTGATAGGCGGTGCGCGCTACGCCATCGCGTGCGGCAGCTTCGGCCACGGCGCGGGGCAGGCGTTCGATCAAGCGCGCATCAAAGGGCTTGGGCAGAATATATTGGCGGCCAAATTCCAGCGCGCCGACGCCATAGGCCGCGCACACCGCTTCGGGCACGGGCTCCCGCGCTAATGCGGCCAGCGCAGTGACGCAGGCGATTTTCATGTTTGGGGTAATGCGGCGGGCTCTGCAATCGAGCGTGCCGCGAAAAATAAACGGAAAGGCCAGCACGTTGTTGACTTGATTAGGGTAATCGCTGCGCCCGGTCGCCATAATCAGATCATCGCGCACGCTATGAGCCAGCAGGGGGCTAATTTCCGGGTCGGGATTGGCGAGCGCAAACACCACGGGGCGCGGCGCCATGCTGGCCAGCATCTCGGCGGTGAGTAAATTGGGGGCAGAAAGGCCGATAAACACATCGGCACCCAAAAGGGCATCCGCGAGGGTTCGATCGGTGGTATCAGCCGCCACCGCGGCGTGATGGGCGGGCAGGTCTGTAAGGCCTGTGTGCAACACGCCCACTTTATCAACCACCCGCAGTTGCGCACGATTGAGCCCCATATCAAGCAATAGCCGCAAGGTGGCGGTGCCCGCCGCGCCAGCGCCGACCAGCACCAGCCGAATCTCCTCAAGTTTTTTTCCCTGAATGTGCAGGGCATTAACCAAGCCCGCTGCGATAATAATCGCGGTGCCGTGCTGATCATCGTGGAAGACGGGAATATCCATCGCCTCAATCAAGGCTTGCTCGATTTCAAAGCAGCGCGGCGCGGAAATATCTTCTAAATTGATGCCGCCAAAGCTTGCCCCTAGGCGGCGCACGGTGTCGATAAACTCGGCGGGGTTTTGGGTTTCTACCTCTAAATCGACCGCATCGATATTAGCAAACTGCTTAAACAACAATGCCTTGCCTTCCATCACGGGTTTGCTGGCCAGCGCGCCTAAATTGCCCAGCCCCAAAATAGCCGAGCCATCGGAAATCACCGCCACCAAATTACCCTTGTTGGTGTAGCGATAAGCATCGGCAGGGTTGGCGGCAATGGCGCGCACGGGTTCGGCCACGCCCGGCGAATAGGCCAGCGCTAAATCTTGCGCGGTAGCGGTGGGTTTGGTAATGGCCGTAGCGGTTTTACCCGGTGTTGGGTGCTCGTGGTAGGCAAGGGCGGCAAGGCGCAGGGCGGTTTGGGCTTCAGTCATGGGTGGGGTCTTGGTTGCAATAGGATATAGGTGGGTGAATCGGAACAATCGCTGAATGCGCCGGTTTGATAGCGCCCGGCTGGTTTAGCAAGGCCACAAATGCATCCGGCATGATGGGACGGCTGTAATAATACCCTTGTGCGATGGGGCAGTTAAACGATTTGAGTAATTGTATATCGGCGGCGGTTTCCACGCCCTCGGCGACGGTGGTGAGCCCCAGTTCTTGCGCCATGCGCACAATGCCGCCCAAAAGCGCGGCCTGACGCGGCTGGGTGGCGGCATTATCGACAAACGAGCGATCAATTTTTAAGGTTGTAATGGGCAGTTTTTGCAGGTACGAGAATGAAGAATAGCCGGTGCCAAAATCATCCAACGCCACGGATAGACCCAGCGCGCGCAGGCGGTGGAGCTGTTCAATTACCCAATCAAGCCCGCTCATAAGCGCCGATTCGGTCACTTCAAGCTCAAGATACTGCGGGTCGATTTGATACTGCTTGAGCAAAGCGTGAATTTCATCAACTAAACTTCCGCCCTTGGCGCGCATTAATTCAAACTGATAACCCGACACGTTCACCGCCACCATCACCGCGCGCCCGCATTCGCGCTGCATGCGTTGAATAAATTGCAATGCTTGCTCAATCACAAGGAGCCCAATCTGTTCAATTTGGCCTTTTTCTTCGGCCAGCGGGATAAATTCCGCAGGCGAAACCCAGCCCAGCGTAGGGTGATCCCAGCGCAGTAAGGCCTCGCAGCCCACCACCCTTTCGCGACTTAAATCGACTTTCGGTTGGAATTGCAGAAATAATTGCGCAGGGTTGTGGCGCAGCGCGAGACTGAGTTCCCGTTCGACCAAATTGCGGCGCAACGCGGTATCAGCCATAATTTGATTAAACTCAACGAGTAAATTGCAGCGCTTGTGCAGGCTGGCAAGCGCAAACCCGGCGCGCCTTATGGCGGCATCAATCGCCGCGGCATCGAGCGCACCCGGCTGCACGGGCGAATACCCGCCGCGCCCGTGCAAAGACACATCAAAATCAAACTGCGCCACCGAGGTAAACACCGCTTGAGCCAAGCGATCAAACACCGGGCGCACCGCATCGCCGGTGAACGGCAACACGCACAAAAAAGTTTGCCCGCCCCACACGCCGCACAGCCCCAAGTGATCCTCCATCACCCTATTTAAGCGCGTGGACACGGTGCGAAGGAACATATCCACCGATTCCACCCCTTCCATCAGCAAGAGCTGATCGGTATCGGTCACCTCAATTAAGGCGCAAGTGATGCCCTGGTGCGGCTCAAGCGCCATCGTATGGATGCGCTCGGTAATCGCCCGCCGATTTAAAAGCCCGGTCACCGAATCATGCGCCGCCAGAAAAGCTAAATCGTGCTCTTTGGCAATTAACGCCTCGGTTTGCGCGCTGATCGTTTGACCAAACTCATTGAGCTGTTGGCGGGCTTTGGTGTGCAATAAGCGGGTATTTAAGGCGGTTTTAATGCGCTTTAAGGTTTCATCAAAATCAAAGGGCTTGGTAATAAAATCGATTGCACCGGCATCCAGTGCGGCCTGCCGCGTTTCCCGATCGGTTTGCGCGGTGAGCACAATAACGGGCAGGTAATCATCACAGGCTAAATGGGCGCGCAGGGCGGCCATCACGGCGTGGCCGTCCATATCCGGCATGCGAATATCCAGCAGCAACAAATCGAAGGCTTCTGCTTGCCACCGTGCCACCGCGCGGCGTGCACTTTGCTCGGTAAACACGGCGGTGTAGCCCGCCATAGCTAAAAGCTCGGCCAAAACGGCTAAGTTGGCGGCATTGTCATCCACAATCAGGATGCGTGCATTGCCTATCGTCTCATCCATCGCTAGTTTCTCGCACCCAGCACGCGGGCTGCCGTGGCATCAAATAAAGTCATTAATTCGGGCAAGTTTAACGGTTTGGTGAGATAGCCCGCAAACAAGCCCGATGCCTGCGCCGCCCCCATTGAGGGCACCGTGGCATCGGCTGAGAGCGCTAAAATGGGAATCTCGCGGGTCTCAGTCCATTTTTTCAAGCGCGCCGCCGCCTGATGGCCAGAAATACCGGGCAAGTTAATGTCCATTAAAATTAAATCGGGGTGCGGGGTGGCAAGCGCGAGCTCCAAGCCTTGCTCGCCGGTGTGTGCTAACACCAACGTGACATCATCGCGCTCATCGACAATATCCTGCATTAGTACGCGGTTATCGGCGTTGTCTTCCACATAAAGCACCCGAATTTGGGGGGTATTGTGCATCAAGTCTGGAGCTGCTGGCGCCGCCGCTGGGGCGGCCGGGGCATCCAGCGCGGCCAGCGCATCGGCTTGGCTCATCGGCAGCCACAGGGTGAAGGTGGTGCCAACGCCCGCCTCGCTTGTAAACTCAAGCGTGCCGCCCATGAGCTCCACCAGCTGCTTGGTTATCATCAAACCAATGCCGGTGCCTTCAATGTGGCTACTTTCTTGGCCTAAGCGCTCAAAGGCGCGAAACAGCCGATGCTGTTTGTCTGCCGCAATGCCAATGCCCGTATCCTCGATGGCTAAGCCGATCAAAGTGCCCGCATCGCCCATTTGCCGCGCCGGTAAGCAGCGGATAAATACCTTACCTTGGGGGCGATTGTATTTAATGGCATTGGTAAGCAGGTTGAGTAACACCTGTTTGCTGCGGGTTAAATCCACCCGCACCACGCCACACGGCACGCCTTGTAGGCAATTAATCAGGCTGATGCCTGCGGTGCTGGCCACCTCATCCACCATGAGCATGGCCTCATCAACTAATCCTGCCAGATCAATCGGTTCAAGTGATAGGGTGATTTCACCGGCCTCAATTTTGGCTAAATTCAGCACATCGTTAACCAAGCTCAGTAAATGCTGGCCGGCTTTCAGAATGTGCGCCACAAAGCCTTGCTGTTTTTCAGATAATAGCTCCTTGCGGCTCGCGGCCATGAGCTGGGCAAAGCCCAAAATCGCATTCAGTGGGGTGCGCAGCTCATGCGACATGCTTGATAAAAAAGCCGATTTACTTTGGTTGGCGCGCTCGGCCTGCTCTTTGCTGACCACCAGCGCTTGCTCAAAACGCGCGCGTTCCTGCCGCTCGCGCAGGCTCGTTATCATAATGGCGCAGGTGCTCGTCAGGGGCGCCAAAAATTCGGCCAATTCATGGCTTACGCCTTCGCTGCGATTGGCAATGGCCACCACACCCACCAGTTCATCACCCTTAAAAAGCGGAATCCCAAGGTAGTTATCAAGCAAGGGATGCCCCGGCGGAAAACCGCCGCGCCGCGCATCACCCGCCAAATGGGGCACCACCACCGGCTCTTGCGATTTCATCACCAAGCCAATTAAATTATTGGGATTGCAAAACAGCATATCCCCGGCCATGACGCGCGCAAACAAAGCATCCGACTCGGCGCTCCAAGATAGATTGGTGATGGCATGAATTTTAAGGCAGGGATCGGGCTGAATGCCAAACAGTACCTCGCCGATAAAGCCAAATTCCGCACCGGTGACGCCAAGCAATTGCGCCAGCATCATAGGCCATGACTCTTGATTCGTTTGCGTATCCAGAAACGATTGCACCACGTGATTCACGCCATCGAGCAACTGGCGCTGGCGCACGAGCTTGGCTTGGGCTTGGGTAGCAAGCGTCACGTCTTGCGTGACCCCCACAATCTCGACCGGCTGGCCGAACTCATCACACAGCACATGGCCTTTAGCACGAAGGCAGCGGGTGCGATCATGGGTTAAATACTCAAACTCAAAATGGCGCGCTTCGGCAGCGGCGGCGGCAAACTCCGCATCAATGGCCGCGTGAAACTCTGGCGCGATGAGCGCGCGCAGCGCTGCATGTGGGAGCATTTTTGTGTTTTCAGGCAAACCCAAAATCCGCGCAAAGCCTGGGCTAATCTCGATTTCACCGCGAGCGGGGCTCAACGACCAAAAGCCGATTTGGGCAAATTGCTCACCCAGCACACGGATCTCATCGGCGCGCGATAAGGCTTGCGCCATGTTGCTTAAATTGGTGACATCTTGCCCAAGGGTAACCACGCCCACCGTCAGGCCGTTTTCATCCCGTAGCGGCGATTTAGTGGTTTCAAATACGTGGGGCTCACCGTGCAATACGACGGGGGTACGAAAGGTGTGTGCCTCGCCTGTCGCCATGACCTGCGCGTTGGCCACTTCATTCATTGTCACGGCGGATGCGGGGAGAAATTCACGCGAATTTTTACCCAGCAAATCGGCAGGCTTTTGGCCGAGCCCTGCCGCAAAGGCTTGATTGGCGAGCAGCAGCACGCCGTCGCGATCCACCGCTGCAATCGGGTTAACCGAGCTATCAATCACCGAGCGCAGCAAAGCGCGCTCGGTGGCTAACGCCGCCTCAGCAGCGGCTTGCTCACTTAAATCGGAAATAAACCCCACAAAGTGGCTTGCGCCCTCAATCTGAATTTCACTCACCGCGAGTTGAAACGGGAACGTTGAGCCATCTCGGCGCAGACCGCGCACCGCACGCCCCACCCCAATCACTTTTGGCTCGCGCGTCGCCAAATACTGCAACAAATAGCCATCATGCGCCGAGCGCCACGGCTCGGGCATCAGCATCGAGACGTTTTGCCCGATAAGCTCAAAGGCGGGGTAACCAAACAAACGCTCGGCACTGGGGTTGGCCGCCTCCATCACGCCCTCGGCGTTAATCCGCACGATGCCGAGCGCCGCCGTTTGCAAAATGGCCTTCAGCTCTAGCCCCATGGCGGCGAGCGGTTTTTGCTGCGCCATAAGCCTGACTGAATCGAGCTGAAACTGCAAGGTGGCCGAGAGCTGCACGGCAAAATCATCCAGCAATTGAATTTCATCTTTGCTCAGCGCACGCGGCTTGGTATCCATAATGCACAAGGTGCCGACCGCATAAGCGCCATCCAGCACCAAAGGCGCACCGGCATAAAAGCGGATGCCGAGCGCCCCTGTCACCATGGGGGAATTTTGTGAGCGCGCATCTTGCGTGGTGTCGCTAATCACCAAGGGCGCAAACGGCGGCAGCAAGGCATGCGAGCAAATCGCTAAATCGCGGGCTATCTCGCGCATCGGCAAGCCATGCACCGCACGAAATCGCTGATGGGTTTCATCCGCCAGCGCCATCAGCGCAATGGGCGCGCCAAACACGCGCCGCAGAATGTCTACCTTGCGCGTAAACACTAAATCATCGGCAGAATCAAATAGCGCCAACTCCTGCAGCACCCGCAACCGCGCCGCTTCATTCGCGGGGCGGGGCGCTTTCATATGATTGGGTTCATCCATAAATATTGCTTTTACCTCGCAATGTGCTGGCCATGCGTGTTCGGCTCCGCCCAGCGTGGGGCGTCAAATGTCAGAACAGTTGCCCTGTCAGTCACAATAACAAAAAAACCGAAATGGCAATCGAGCAATTCCGGTTTTAATTCAGCGCGTAACAATTATTTACATTAACGCGGGGGCATCACTGCGCGGGCACAATCAAAATATCCACCCGGCGATTTTGCGCCCGGCCTTGTTCAGTGGCGTTGCTGGCAATGGGCTTGGTCATGCCGTAACCAATGGCCTGAATCCGATTATAAGGCACGCCATATTGCGATAAGGCGCTGGCCACACTTTGCGCCCGGTTTTGCGACAACTGCTGGTTATACGCGGCAGAACCGGTGGAATCGGTGTTGCCCTCTACCCGCACCATCGTGCCGGGGTATTGATTAATGCTTTGCGCCAAATTTTGCAGCACAGGCATAAATTGCGGATTGAGCGTGGCGCTGTTGGTGGCAAAGGTAATCGCCTCGGGCGCTTGCAAATGAATGCCATCGCCTTGGCGCTGTACTTCAACCCCAGTATTAGCCATTTGCTGCTGCAATTGCGCGGCTTGCTTATCCATTTGGTTGCCAAGCAAGCCCCCAATCCCCGCGCCCACCGCCGCGCCAATCAAGGTGCCGCCCGTTTTGTTGCCACTGCCGGCAATTAAATTACCCGCCAACGCGCCCACACCCGCGCCCACGGTGGCACCCGTTGTGGTGCGGCCATATTCACCCTGATAGGGGTTTTGTGCGCAACCCGCTAATACGGTTAAAGAGGCCGCCAAACTCATCATCATGATTTTTTTCATCGGTCATTCCTCAGCGTGTGATTAAAAAATTTAAATTTACCCGTCTACTCTCGGCAGGTTTGCGAGCGCTGTCAACAAAGCCGCCACGTGATCGACCGTGTGCGCCGCGCTGAATGTTACCCGCAACCGCGCCGAGCCTGCGGGCACGGTCGGCGGGCGGATGGCGGGCACCCAAAATCCCGCTTGTGCCAGAGATTGCGCGGCAGCTAACGCCGCCGAACTTGCCCCGATCAGCACGGGCTGAATCGGGGTATCTGAGGCCATAAGGCGCCAGCCCGCCGGCATACCCTGCTTGAACTGCTCAACCCGCGCGCGCCACGCGGCGCGCAAATCATCGCCCGCTTGCACCAAGCGCAAGCTGGTTTGGGTGGCAAAAGCCAAAGCCGGCGGCTGTGCGGTAGTGAACACATAGCTGCGGGCGCGTTGCATAATCACCTCGATGGGTTGCGCGGCGCCAGCGATAAACGCGCCCGCCGACCCAAAGGCCTTGCCGAGCGTGCCCACCTGCAACAGATAGTCCGGCACGCCGCGACAGGTTAAGCCCAACTGCGCGAGCGAGCCCCGCCCCGCCCCGCCCCAAACACCAAATCCGTGGGCATCATCAACCACAAGCCAGGCATCAAATTCTTCCGCCAGCGCCATTAATGTCGATAACGGCGCCACATCGCCATCCATGCTAAAAACCCCATCGGTGAGGATCATTTTCACCCCCTCGGCCCGCATTAATTGCCGCCTTGCATCGTTCATATCCGCGTGACGATAGCGTAACAGCGTAGCGCCTGAAAGCTTGGCGGCATCATTGAGCGAGGCATGGTTGAGCTTGTCCGCAATCACCGTGTCACCCCGCCCCACCAAGCCGCCCACCACGGCTAAATTGGCCATATAGCCCGTGGATAAAAGCAAGGCACGCGGCACGGCCAGCCAATCAGCCAGTAAGAATTCCAGCTCAGAATGCGGCTCAAAATGGCCATTCACCAAGTGCGCCGCGCCCGCGCCCACGCCCCAGCGCGCCGCGCCCTGCTGCAAGGCCGCCACGAGCCTTGGGTGATTGGCTAACCCCAAATAATCGTTACTGCAAAACGTGATGCGCGCCTGCCCATTGATTTGCATCACCGCAGCTTGCGGGCTTTGCGCTATATGCAGTTTGCGCTCCAAGCCTTCAGCGCGGCGGGCATTTAACCACTGTGTCCAATCGCGGGTTGTGATAACTTCAATCCTCTTAAATAACCTTAAAACAGCCTATTTTTATGCGCTTGCCCGTTAATATTTTTCTGTGGACTTTTGGCGCCACCCTCTTGCCCGTTCTGGCCTTGGTGTGGGGGGTTACGGCCTTTAGTGAGCATCGCTTTCAGGCCGAAGTCAATCGAGAAATCGGCGATAACATCCAAGCACTCACCGGTGAAATTAATAACCGCCTGCGCTACGAGCGCGAAGTGCTGCGGGGCATCGCCCACGCCCAACCCATTCAAACCATGCTCAATGTGCTCACCGCATCAGCGCAAGGCATTCGCCACCCCGATTTAACCTCCGATCGCATTCGCGCCAATTCATTTCTCGCCGGCCTGCAGCGCACCGTGCCGGGCTTGGGCAGTATTCGCATACTCGATGCGGCGGGCAATACCGTGGTTAAAACCACACTGGGGCGCGCCGCCTCGCCCATGTTCCCCAGTTTAAGCCAAGTCAATTATGTGGAAGAAGAACTGGAAAATCCGGCCTTTTTACAGCAGCTTAAAAATTTACCCATGGACGAGGTGAGTTTTGTCATGCTGCCCGCCTCGCTTTGGGATGCCGCGCCCGACCAATACCCCAGCATGCTTTACGGCGTGTATCCGCTTAGAAATTTTGGCAGCGAGCGCGCGGGGTATGTGGTGCTGAACACCTATGGCGAGTACCTTGATCAAATTTTAACGCTGTCACCCAAGCCCCGCGGCAGCCATGTGATGGTGATCGAGCACGACCCCGGCAACGCCCAGCGCGATGGCCTGATTTTATATAACGATCAAACCAACCGCGCGTTTACCACACCAATGGAAGCCAACCCGCAAACCCCGCCCACCTACGCACAAGCACTGGATAAAGGCGCGTTTTGGCAATCGGCGGTGGCCCAATCCGATGGCCTGTATTTATCCCGCAGCGGCAAAACCCGAATCTATTTTCAAGAATATCACCCCTATCCCAATAGCCTCGTTTCTTGGTTTATCAGCCTAAGGGTGCCCGCCAACGTCACCTCAGCGCCGTATGAAGATATTCATCAAAGCTTATGGGGGTTTACCGTGCTGGCTTTGGGCATGAGCTTGCTCTTGGCCGGCCTAGGCGCGCGCTACTTTTCCCGCCCCATTGTTCGCTTAGGGCGCAGCCTCAAACTATTTGCCGATGGCAATCGCGAACACAGCATTCCGGTTGATTCGCGCACGACCGAAGTGCGCCAGCTTCAGCAATCTTTTTATTACTTAACCGAGCACTTAACCTTTGAGGCTCAAAAGCGGCAAGCGGCTGAACGCCAAATGCTGCAACAAGCCAAACTCGCCTCCATTGGCGAAATGGCCGCCGGCATTGGCCACGAAATTAACAACCCCCTAAACAACATCCTCACCTTAACCCGCTTAATTGAGCGCCAAACATTGCCGGAGCAAACCCTGCTTCGCACCGATATTGAGGATTTACGCACCGAGGCACTAAGGGTCGGGCATATCGTGCGCGGCGTCATGAATTTTGCCCGCCAGCTGCCGCCGGAGCATCAGCCCACCGACACGGGCCCTTGGCTGTGTGAGCTCATCGATCGCCTGCAACCCGAAGCCATTGAAGCCGATGTGCATCTCAATTTGAACTTAAGCGACCCGCCGTGCAGCGCCAGCTTCGACCCCAACCAAATCGGCCAAGTGGTGATTAACCTCGTGCGCAATGCCATTCACGCCTCCCCCGCCGAAGGCACCATCACCATTCAAACCGAGTGCCAGCCCGAACATTTTCTTGTTATCGTGCAAGATGAAGGTTTGGGGATTGAAGCCAGCGCGCGCGATAAAATTTTCGACCCATTTTTCACCACCAAACCCGTCGACAAGGGCACCGGTTTAGGTTTATCCATAAGCCTTGGCATCGTGCAGTATCATGGCGGAAAATTAAGCGTCGAAAACCGTACCGACCGCACCGGCGTGCGCGCGATCTTGCAATTACCGCGCGAGAAATCCACCCCGCGCGTGGGCGATTAACGTATAGCGCTTGCCTTCAACCTGTTTGCCTTCAACCTTGAAAACTTAAAATAATTATGAGCCAAACCCCCACCATCGCCTTTGTCGATGACGACCCCCGCGCCAGCGAACTCTTTGCGCGTTTTGCCAAAACCGAAGGGCTGAACGTTCACGGATTCCAATCGGTAAGCGCCGCACAGACTTGGCTTGAAAAAAATGCCGCCGATTTAATTATTTCCGACCTTAAAATGCCCGGATTATCGGGGCTAGAATTTTTGCAATGGGTGCGCAACCGCGACCAAGCCATCCCCTTCGTGCTCATCACCGGCTTTTCAACGCTCGATAACGCCATTGATGCCCTGCGCTTGGGCGCCAATGATTTCATCAAAAAACCCTACGATATTGATGAACTCGTGCAACTCGCCCACCGCATGCTGCGCCCAGATGCCGCCGCGCAAGAACCCGACCCCAACACGATGAGCCGCGCCATGCTGGGCAATTCGCCCGCCATTGCCGGGGTTTATCGCATCATCGATAAAATCCGCGACGTGCGCATTAACGTCATGATCGAAGGCGAATCGGGCAGCGGCAAAGAGCTCGCCGCCCGCGCCATTCACGATCGCTCTGATTTCGCAGCCATGCCCTACATCGTCATCGACTGCGGCGCGCTCACCGATACCCTGCTTGAAAATGAACTTTTTGGCCACGAAAAAGGCGCTTACACCGGCGCATCCAGCACCAAACAAGGTTTGCTCGAAGTCGCCAGTGGCGGCACCGTATTCTTAGATGAAATCGGCAATATCTCCGATGCCATGCAAGTTAAATTACTGCGCGTGATCCAAGAGCAACAAATCACCCGCGTCGGCGGCGTTACCCCCATTAAAATTGACGTACGCTTCATCGTCGCCAGCAACCGCGATTTAGCGCAAATGGTGAGCGAAGGCAGCTTCCGCCACGATTTATACCACCGCCTGCACGTCGTGCGCCTGCGCATTCCGCCCTTGCGTGAACGCCGCGAAGACATCCCCGTATTAATTGACCACTTCATCCGCCATTTTGCCTCGCGCTACAACCGCCCCGCCGAACGATTCGAGGCCGGCTGCCTTGAGCGCATCGAACACTACCCCTGGCCGGGCAACATCCGTGAACTCAAAAACATGATCGAACGCGCCGTGGCGCTCTCAAGCGGGCCTGAAATAAGGCTCGATTCAGAATCGCAAACCACGCCACCCTGGGCCACCCCGCGCACCAAGGCACGCCAAGCAGACACGCCAGACACCCTAGCGGGCGACTACCCCACGCTCGAGGTGCTCGAGCGGCGCTACATCGAAAAACTGCTCAAAGAATACGAAGGCAACCGCGAAAAAACCGCGCAAACGCTCGGCATCAACAAATCCACCTTGTGGCGCAAACTGCAAGGCTATGATCAATCCTTATCAGACGACCTACTCCCTTAACCCTGCCTTGAAGCTGTTTTGCCCGCAACAGGCTATCGGCAGGGTGCAAACTTAGCAACATCCCGCCATAGAAAAATTCATTTAATCGGGGAAATTTATTATGGCGCAAATTGCCGTACAAAAATTGCAGTTTGCAATTTGCAATGTGGCGAATGACTCACCCAAAAATTGAAAAAACAACAGGTTAAAAGTTGGCACAGGCTATGCAATAGGGTAAACGTGGTCTTCCACGCAACATTGAGGAGTTCAGATCTATGCAATCTAATCGTCGTGTATTTTTAAAAGGCAGCATGGCTGCCAGTGCTGTTGGCTTGGCTATTGGTGCCGGCCTTTTAACCCCACGTGCAGTCATGGCTGCGGCATGGCCCCAAGCGGCTTACGATGCCAAAGGCTTCGATGATGCTCTGAAAGGCATTTTCGGCGTTTCAGGTGCCACTGAGTCTAAAGACATCACCGTGAAAGCCCCTGACATCGCGGAAAACGGCGCCGTGGTTCCTGTCACCGTTGAGTCTGCGGTTGCCGGCACCGACAACATCGCAATCATGGTAAAAGGCAATCCAAATCCTTTGGTTTGTAACTTCAAATTCGATGGCGCTCAGCCCTTCTTGTCTACCCGTATCCGTATGGGCAAAACAGACAACGTGATCGGGGTTGCCCACGCTGGCGGCAAACTGTACATGGCTGAGAAGCAAGTTAAAGTCACCATCGGCGGCTGCGGCGGCTAATTGCAAAAGCAGTTACTGTTCCGGTCATTGAATTACGAATTAATGAGGTATTGATAAATGTCATCAATCAAAATGCGTATTAGCGCCGCTGGCGACGTTCTGGATGTTAAAAGCCTGATTGAGCAGGTTATGGAATCTGGTCGGATGAAGGACAAGGCAACGGGTCAATTGATTCCTGCCAACTACATTCAAACATTGACTGTCGCTGTGAACGACAAAGTCATGGTTGAAGCCAACTTGTCTGTCGCGGTTTCTAAAAACCCCTACATCAACGTGAAAGTTCCTGGCAAAAAAGGCGATAAAGTCACCATCGCTTACACCACGAACGAAGGCAAAACCGACACCCAAACCGAAACAGCCTAATTTGCTGCGCCGGTTCGCGCTGCAATAAGTGCAGCGCACGTTGTAAAAAAACCCGCATCACTGCGGGTTTTTTGTTGCGCGCAGGCGAGGTTAATTTCAAGCATCCCTCGTAGACCCACGCCTCAAACGGCCTACGCTGGGGCATGTTTTATATCCGTTTTGTCGCATTAATGCCGATTTTTCCATCGGCAAAATGGAGTGTTAGCGCAATGGGCGCGGGGCTTTGCGATAAGGCGGCTGTTAAATCGACAGATTGGGTGATTACGCCTTGGGCGGATTCGACGACGCTGTAGCCGCGCTCTAACACGCGCTGTGGGCTCAATGCGTGCAAAACATTTTGGGCCGTTGTGAGGCGGTGATTTTGGATTTGCTGGCGTTGCAGCATGGCGCGGTTCAAGTTTTGCTGAATTTGCCTGAGCGTTTGTTGCAGGGGGATTAAAGAATCGCGGGCGCGATCGGGGGGGAGGCTTTGACTTAACTTGTCGAGCCGGCGTCGGTGTTGGCGCAATTGCTCGGTATAGGCCGTTTGCAAGCGCGTGCGCATCCCTTCTAGCCATGATTGATTGGACTGCAACCAACGGACGGGGCTAACCCGTGCCAACCGTTGCACCAAGGCGGCGAGTGGCGCGGCTCTAGTTTGCCCTTGGCGGCGTATCGCGCGGGCAAGCCGCAGCTCAAGCGCAAGGCGCTGGCGGTGCCCCGCCGGCAGGCTCATGGGTTGCAAACGGCTGGTGGCTTGATCGAGCCTTTGACCGAATGCGTTCATTTTATTCTGCATCACGTCGATCAGGCGCGCATGACATTGCATCACCTGCTGCTGCATATCGAGGCTCGTCACGGCGGTGGCTAATTCGGCGGCAGCGGTGGGGGTGGCGGCGCGCACATCGGCCACAAAATCACATAAGGTAAAATCAATTTCATGACCAACGCCACTCACCACCGGAATTGGGCAGCGATGAATCGCCCGCACCAGTGCTTCATCGTTAAACGCCCATAAATCGCTCATCGAGCCACCGCCCCGCACAATGAGTGCCACATCAAAGCCTGACTCGGCCGTGATGCGCTGCACGGCGGAAGTCAATTCGCCCGCTGCGCTGTCGCCTTGCACGGCGGTGGCAAACAAGGTGATGCGGGCTTGGGGTAAACGGCGTGCCAACACCGCGATCACATCGAAAATGGCGGCGCCCGCCGCTGACGAAATCACCACAATATGCCGTGGCAGCACGGGCAACGGGCGCTTGCGAGCGGCATCAAATAAACCTTCCGCCAGCAGTTTTTTCTTGAGCGCCTCAAATAAAACGGCTAACTGACCATCCCCCGAGAGCTCAATACGACTCACGATGAGCTGGTAATCGCCGCGGGGTGCATAAAGCGACACGGACCCCGTAACCACCACGGCATCGCCATTAGCGAACACGGTTTTGCAGCGCAGCGCCTGCCCGCGAAAAAACGCGCAGCGTACTTCGGCGCCAGCATCTTTGAGCGTGAAATACCAATGCCCAGAGGCGGCTTTGACGAGCGAGCGCACTTCGCCGGATACCGACACACCGGATAAATTCGCCTCCAGCAGTTGCTTGGCAAGCTCGTTGAGTGATGAAACCGAGAGTATGGCCGCCACGCGTGCGCCTCGCTGATTAAGATGACAACGATAAACGCAAAGCCAGGGCGGCCAGCGTCACAAGTAAGACCGGCGCGGTGAGAATCCCGCCGACTTTCATGTAATAACCCCAGGATACTACAAGGTTTTTTCGCGCCAGCACATGCAGCCACAATAAAGTCGCTAAGCTGCCAATCGGCGTGAATTTGGGGCCTAAATCGCAGCCAATGATATTGGCGTACACCATGGCGCTGTGAATAACGCCCGAGGCTTGGCTCGCATCAATGGCGAGCGTGCCGATTAACACCGCCGGTAAATTATTCAGCACAGCGGAGAGCAGCGCCATCACCACCCCCGTGCCCAAGGTGGCCACCAGCAAGCCCTGATCAGCAAAGTGATTTAAAAGCGTGGTGAGATCCTGCGTTAAACCGGCGTTTTTAAGGCCATAAACCACCAAATACATGCCAAGTGAAAACACCACCACCGCCCAAGGCGCATGGCGCAGCACTTCAAAGGTATTGATGTGCTGGCCGCGCCGCGCCACCGCCCACAACACGATCGCGCCCACCGCCGCCACCGCGCTGATCGGTACACCGAACCGATCGAGCACCAAAAACCCGAACAGCAAACCCGCGAGCACCCACCATCCGGCCACAAACACCGCCCGATCCACAATCGCGCTGGACGGGCGGGGCAGTGCCGCCCGATCGTAGTGGCGGGGAATATCGTGCCGAAAATACGCCCATAAAACCGCAAGCGAGGCCAGCACCGCCACAAGGGTTACCGGCAGCATCACCAAGGCGTACTCGGCAAAACTCACCGAAAAGTAATCGGCCACAATGATGTTGACTAAATTGGAAATAATCAGCGGCGAGCTTGCGGTATCGGCAATAAAACCGGCGGCCATCACAAAGGCCAGCGTGCTGGCTGGCGAGAAGCGCAGCGCCAGCATAATGCCCATCACAATGGGGGTGAGGATGAGCGCGGCGCCATCATTGGCAAACAGGGCGGAAACCAGCGCGCCAAGCAGCACCATCCATACAAACAAGCGGTGCCCACGCCCGCCCGCCCGATGCGCGATATGCAGCGCTGCCCAAGCGAAAAACCCGGCTTCTTCGAGCAATAAACTAATGATAATTAATGCGATAAAAGTGAACGTGGCATTCCAAACAATATGCCACACCAGCAAAATATCCCCCGCATGCACCACGCCCAAAGCCCATGCCACCGCCGCACCCAAGGCCGCGCTTGTGCCAATCCCGAGCGTGAATCGGCCAATTTTGGGCTGCCACAGCACTAAAACGAGTGTGGCGAGAAAAACCGCCAGCGCCATCATTGGAGAAACGCCGCGCCGCGCACACCCGATGAATCACCAAACAAAGGCGCCACCAAGCGCGTTTCAACGGCATCGGAGAATACCCATTGTGACCACAGAGCCGGCACCTCGGTATATAACTCAGCCACATTCGACAACCCGCCGCCCAGCACAATCACCTCGGGGTCGAACAAGTTAATCACCTGCGCCAGCGCGCGGGCAAGCCGATCGATATAACGATTGAGTGCCGCCCGAGCTGCCGCCTCGCCCGCTTGCGCTTGGGTGATGATGTCGGCGCCAGCCATCGATTGCCCCGTTACCTCAGCATAATCGCGGGCTAGGGCAGGCCCCGACAACCATTGCTCAATGCAGCCCTGCTTGCCGCACCAACACAAAGGGCCTGGATACTCCGCCTTATTTTGCCAAGGCAGCGGGTTGTGCCCCCATTCACCGGCAATGGCATGATGCCCGGGGATAAGCTCGCCGCTCACCACCAAGGCACCGCCCACGCCCGTGCCTAAAATCACGCCAAATACCGAGCTTGCGCCCGCCGCCGCGCCATCACGCACCTCGGAAAGCGCCAAGCAGTTGGCATCGTTCGCCATCGCCACTG
The DNA here is from genome assembly GCA_023255735.1 of Halothiobacillus sp. Classification (GTDB taxonomy): domain Bacteria; phylum Pseudomonadota; class Gammaproteobacteria; order Halothiobacillales; family Halothiobacillaceae; genus Halothiobacillus. The sequence goes on from JAGDVP010000008.1 coordinate 99,983, forward strand.
GGCGGTTCAAACGCGCTTCGATGTCTTGCTTTAAGGGTTTGCCATTCAGCACCACCGAATTGGCATTTTTAATTAAACCTGAGCGCGGTGAGATCGCGCCCGGCGTACCCATACCAATGGAAGCCACCCTACCGACCGCCACTTCGGCCTGCTGCACCAAGCGGGTGATAGCCGCCAGTGTACCGGCGTAATCGCCCTGCGGAGTAGGCAAGCGCTCGCGGAACACAAATTGCCCCGCCACATCCAAAACAGCGACCTCGATTTTGGTGCCGCCTAAATCAATTCCCAGCCGCAACATGCCGCTATAACGCGGCCAAGGCCGCGGCGTAATTGGGCTCATCGGCAATTTCGGGCACAAGCTCAACGAAGCTTACGCGATTATCCGAATCCAGCACCACCACCGCGCGCGCCGCCAAATGCGCCAAAGGGCTATCGGTCATCAGTACGCCATAATCACGAAGAAACTCAGGATGGCGGAAGGTGGATAAATTTATGACCCGATCCAGCCCCTCGGCACCGCAAAAACGGCTTTGTGCGAACGGCAAATCAGCCGAAATACAGAGCACGACAACATCCCCGCGTCCGCCCGCTTGCGCATTGAACGCACGCACCGATTGCGCGCAGGTGGGCGTATCTAAACTTGGGAAAATATTCAGGATTTTTTGCTTGCCTGCAAAATTAGCCAAGCTCACTTCGTTTAACTCAGCATCTGTGAGCGTAAACGCCGGCGCGGGGGTACCCACCACCGGCAAATGACCCGCCACAGTCACGGGATTGCCTAAAAAAGTAACACGACTCATATCAAAATCTCCTCAAAAAACAGGCGAATTAATTTCGCAGCGTGGCAGTTAATCGTTTGGGGCGCAGGAGCAAATCCAAGGCATCGTTAATGGATTGAACCACTACATCAGCTGCAGCCAAGGTAATTTGCGCGGCGCCTTCGGCTTGAATCACCGCCAACCCAAGGGCGGCCGTGTGCAACATTAAGGCATCGTTGCGGCCATTGCCTACGGCAATGGTGTGCGCAGCGCCCAACTCATGCACAAAACCTGCTTTGGCCACATCTTGCGTGCCGGGTTCTAAAATCTTTAAGCGCACGGGCAGGCCAGCAAGCTCAGTGGCAGCGCTGCCAAAGGTATCGGCAGTAATCACATGCACAGTGAGGGTGTCCGAAAGCGCAGTTAGGCGCTCTGCTACCCCTTTGATTAAGCGGCCATCTTCCGCGAGCGTGCCGTTGTAATCCAGCACCAGATCAGTGAAGGCGCCTTCAAGGCCTCCGGGAATATTAATCGCCAGCATCGGCATCCTCCACCACAATATTCGGGCCATCATAGCCATAGGTTCGCACGCGGCGACCCAAAACCGCCGCCATTTTGCGCGCCGTTTGCCGGTAACTTACCGCAATAGGCGAATCCGGCGCGCGCACCACGGTGGGCAAACCTTCATCTAAATCGGTTCGGATGGTTAAGTCGAGCGGCAAGCGACCGAGCACCTCTATGTGAAATTCCGCTGCCAACTTCTCGCCACCACCGGCACCGAAAATTGCCTCGGCATGACCGCATTGGCTGCAAATATGCACCGACATATTTTCAACAACCCCGAGCACCGGCACGTTGACCTTATCGAACATGGTGATCGCCTTGCGCGCATCCAGCAGGGCAATATCTTGCGGTGTGGTGACAATCACACTGCCCGCCACCGGCACTTTCTGTGCGAGAGTGAGCTGAATATCGCCGGTGCCGGGCGGCATATCCACAATGAGGTAATCCAGATCGTTCCAGCGGGTATCGTTTAAAAGTTGCATTAAGGCGGAGGTGACCATCGGCCCGCGCCAGACCATAGCTTGCGCATCCTCGATTAAATAACCAATCGACATGGTTTGCAGGCCATGCGCCATAATCGGCTGCATGGCGCGGTGCTCATCTACGCGGGGCGTTTCATGACAACCCAGCATCAAAGGTTGACTTGGGCCATAAATATCAGCATCGAGCAGACCCACGTTCGCGCCTTCAGCCAAAAGCGCCAGCGCCAAATTCACGCTGGTGGTGGATTTACCCACCCCGCCCTTGCCCGATGCCACCGCGATAATATTGCGCACACCCGGCAGGGGTTTGCCGCTTTGGCTGCTGCCGATGGGGCTTAAAAACGCCAGCGTGGTTTTAACGTGCTTCACGCCATCAATGTGCCGCGCTACCTGCTCAATCTCTGCGGTGAGTTCGGCCTCGTACCCCTGAAAAGGATAATCCAGCACACAGTCAATTTCTGCCGTATCGCCCCGCACCTCGGCTCGTTCGATAAAGCCCGCCTGCGCGAAGGATTGTGCATTATGCGGATCAATCAGCGCACCGAGCTTTGTTTGCAACCGGGCGGATTGTTCCGTATCAATTTTTTTCCCAAATAGGCCAAACATTTAACCCCCTAAATTTAAATCTGGCGCACCCAAACGCGCCCATCATTTAAGCCATGAGCTGCCTTAACGCAGGCAATGTACACCCAAGATACTTAAAGTAGATGTTTTTGGGTGTGAAGCTCGGTGATTTTTTGCCAAGCGATACAGCTAAAGGGGGGGATGGGGCGCCTTTGGGCGCTAGCAGCCTGTCGGACTTGACCATTCGTCACGAAAAAAAGTCCAGCTTGATGGCTCATTCACGATTTTGAGGCGAATGGTTACTCCATTGAACGAAAAACCGGGGGGAATAGAGCCAAATCTGGCTTTTTTGTCGTAGAACTGCGTTAAGTCCGACAGGCTGCTAGGCGTTCGTGGGCTCATCGGGTGGATCATCTGGGTGGCTCATTAAGCCGCAGACTGCGCGGCGCTCTGGGCGATGATGGCGTTTTTTGTCGGGCAAATCATCGTACAGTCGATCACGCAGTTCGATAAAAAATGCCTCAATTACCGCCAAAGGCGCCACATCGACCTTAGCAATCGTGCGTTGGTAAATTTTTTCTGAACTCTGGCGGATATTTTCGATTAAAGGCCATGCGCGGGGCGTGAGCTGAATAATTTTGCAGCGACGATCCACGTCCGATTGAATCCGCTCCACCCATTCATCTTTAGATAGACGATCGAGCATGGCAACCAATGATGGCCCCTCAACCCCCAACTCATCGGCCAATTCAGATTGAATCATGCCTTGAGGATGCAAAGATAATATCGCCAAGGTACGCCATTTAGCCTGGCTTAACCCATGATGAGCCAGCTCTGCATCCATGAGCTGTCGCCATAATTGGGTAACGCGCATCATGAGAATGGGCATACGATTTTCAGCGCAAATATCAATGACTGGGCTAGACATAGTGAGGGTACACAACTCCATGTTCGGTGCTAGAAAGGCATGTTGAATAGAGTACACCAGTCTTTAAAAATTCCATAAATGAGCGAACTATTAACCTATTCAGGTTATTTCAAGCCTAAAAAAGCCGCCCGAACTGGCGCTGGGCGGCATTAATTTATCAAATCTTATGCGCTTTGGAGCTTAAGTCAGCCCACTTAGGCGCATTGCCTGACTTACTGGGCGAAAATCGTATCGGCAGTAACCCCGGCATTTTTGGCGAGTTGCTTGAGCTTGCGCACGGCTTCTAGCTGAATTTGCCGGACACGCTCGCGCGTTACCCCGAGCAATTCACCCACCTCTTCTAGCGTTTGCGTCTCATAACCGCGCAAGCCATAGCGCCGCATGAGCACTTCACGCTGCTTGGATTCAAGCTTGGACAACAAATTATTTAACAGCGCATGTACCCCATTATCCTGCAAAATCTCATCGGGCTGGTTGCAGGCTTCATCGGGGATTAAATCCAACAACGAAAACTCACCATCCCCTTTAAGCGGGCTATCGAACGATGATTGACGCTCGTTGTATGCCATTACTTTCAGCACATCATCCACGGGGCGATCTAAGTGATCGGCAATTTGCTCAGCCGTGACCTCAGAATTTTGATTTTGGGCGAGCTTGCGTGCGGCGCGATTAAAACTATGCACTTCTTTAACCACATGCACCGGCAATCGCACCGTGCGCGATTGATTCATTAAACCGCGCTCAATGGTTTGGCGAATCCACCACGTGGCATACGTAGAAAATCTGAATCCACGTTCGGGATCAAATTTTTCAACCGCGCGCATCAAGCCCAAGTTGCCCTCTTCGATTAAATCGAGCAAATCAAGACCGCGATTCATGTAACGGCGGGCAATTTTAATCACCAAGCGCAAATTGCAAACAATCATTTTTTGCCGCGCAGATTCATCACCCGCTTGGGCTTGCCGAGAATAACTAATTTCTTCAGCGGCGGTGAGCAGGCGCTCAGTTTCCACATCGCGCAAGTATAAACGCACGGGATCAACGGATTCTGAATCCGAGGCGGTAAAAATTTTGGCAAAATCAGGCGTGTCTTCAGCCGCGAGCTCGATTTCATCGGCAACCTCGGATAAATCCAAGGCACCATCCAGCTCGTCGTCTGCCTCAAGAAGATGCTGCGCGCCATCATCTGGGGCTAAAGATAAATCACGCAAAATTTCTAGCGATTCGGACGGGGGCGATAATCTGGCCATAACTTAAACCTCGCGCAGAGAATACTTGAGTGAAACTGTTGTATAACTTTTGCACAGTATTGGGCACTAAACAAGCCAAAAACCACAAATTCAGAACAAATAATTTTTAAGAGCGCTCAAAAAATACACAAATGTACAACTATTGTACATGAGATAACCCCGCAATCGAAAAGTTCGCAGCAGAGGCAAAATAAGTCGACGCAAGCCTTACAAAGCTCAAGCACAGGAAACGCCGCCAAAGAAAATTAGCTCTTTTTCTGCAGGGCGATGAACACAGGCCGGTTACCGTGATATTTTGTGCCCATCACCCACGCACTGATTGAGAATGGCTTATGGATTTTTCACCCTCTGTGGCCGAGCCACCATCGACACACTATTTGGGATTAGCACCTTTTTTGCGCGCCAGTATTGCAGGGGAAGACCTGCGCGCCATGGCCAAAGCCGCATTGGAACAGGTGGGGCAAAATCCAGCGGCGGCGAATCTCTGGCTTAACCTTTCAACGTTAATGTTCAGCTTAGGCCAGCGGGAGGCGGGCTTTGCCACACAAAATCAAGCGCTGGCGCTAGAGCGACTCTTTGAGATAAAAGCGACCACGCAACCGGCCACCTTGCGTTTACTGGTTTTAATGGTTGAAGGTGATGTGGCGGCCAACACGCCGCTCGATTGCTTGCTTGAAGGCAGCAATATTGATTTGCTGCTGTATTTTATCGCGCCGGCTGCCCCCCTGCCCTCGCCTGTGCCCGCGCATGATGCGGTATTCATTGCCCTCGGGGATGCGCCAGAGCACCGCCCCCTGCTCTCAGAACTCGCATCCAAGCTCGCGCACTGGCCAAAGCCCGTGTTGAATCAAGCCAACGCCATCCCCAACACCGAGCGCGCGCAAGCCAGTCGATTACTCAAAGGGATTAATGGAGTGCTTGTACCATCAACTCAAGCATTCAGCTATGCGGCACTAAGCCGTGGTATCGCCCACGCCGCTAACCTTGCCCGCGCTGCTGAACCGCTTACCTTTCCGCTGATTATTCGCCCGCACGACTCGCATGCGGGACGAGATTTAGACAAAATTGAATCGGCAGACGCGTTGCAAGCCTACCTCGCCCGGGTTGCGGCAGAGCAATTCTTTATCGCCCCGTTTATTGATTACCGCAGCCAAGATGGGCTCTATCGCAAATTTCGAATTGCCTTGGTGCAGGGGGAAGCGTTTATCGTGCACCTGGCGATTTCAACCCACTGGATGATTCATTATGTGAACGCCGGCATGTATGAAGACCCGCAAAAAAGGGCAGAAGAAGCACAATTTATGGCGCAATTTGCCGCTTTCAAACAACGCCATCAAGCCGCATTAGCCGCCATTTCGACCCGAATGGGTTTAGATTACGTTTGCTTTGATGGCGCTGAAACAAGGGATGGCAAGTTGCTGATTTTCGAAATCGATCACGTGATGGTTGTGCACGCGATGGACTCAACCATGCTCTTTCCCTACAAGGCCGAGCCCATCAAACAAATTCAAACGGCCTTCCGACAAATGCTCATAAATCGGGTGGCCACGCACACCGCGCGCTTAAGCGCCGCCCAATCGCCCCAACCGGTGCGTTAATCATGCCCACATCCACCACCATCAACCCAAACAATGCGCGCAATTTTTCTGGTGGGCCAGGTGCCTTGCCGCAATCGGTGCTCACCCAAGTTCAGGCGGCCATTCAAAATGTACCGGAAGTAGGCTTATCCATCCTTGGCATCAGCCACCGATCAGACTGGTTCGCAGCCATCGTGCAAGAGCTCGAAGATACCATCCGCGCGCTTTTGGGGCTGGATAACACCTTTCATGTCTTGCTGCTTCAGGGCGGTGCCACGCAGCAATTTTCCATGGTACCCATGAGCTTGCTTACCGGCAAAACGCAATTACCCGAATACCTGCACACCGGCTATTGGAGCAGCAAAGCACTGGGTGAAGCCCGCCGCATCACGCCCTTGCGCGTTTTATGGGATGGCGAGTCCGCTCGTTTCTCGCGCCTCCCCCTTGATGAGGAGCTGACCTTCTCGGCCGACGCGCCCTATTTGCACTACATTTCCAATGAAACCGTTGAAGGCTTGCAGTTTAAGCGGGTGCTCGGGCGGGATGATGTGCCGCGCGTGTGCGATATGTCATCAGATTTTTTATCTAAACCCTGCGAAGCTTCGCGCTTTTCGCTGATTTATGCCCATGCGCAAAAAAATATTGGCCCTGCGGGTGTAACTGTGGTGATCATCCGCGATGAATTACTGCACAACATGCCCGATAATTTACCCGGCTGGCTCGATTATCGCAGCCACATTAAAGCCCACTCCAACTACAACACCCCGCCGGTATTTGCCATTTATGTGGTTTTGCTCATTGCCCGCTGGCTCCGCCAAGAGATTGGCGGGCTTGCCAACATGGCGCTCATTAACGAGCGCAAAGCCGCACTGCTATACGCCGCCCTAGATGAAAGCGATGGGTTTTATCGCGGGCGCGCGGCCAAGCCAGATCGCTCGATGATGAATGTGGCTTTTAATTTACCAAATGAGCACCAAGAACGCGCCTTTTTAGCGGCCAGTCGGCAAGCCGGGTTTGCGGGATTAGCGGGGCATCGGGCGGTGGGCGGGGTGCGCGCCTCTATTTATAATGGCCTCGAACTCAACGCGGTCGCGCAATTAACCGAATTTATGCGAGATTTTGCGCAAAAGGCCAAGCGATAATCCCGTATAATTCGATTATGAATGTCCAGCCCGAACGCCCGCTCTCTGCCATTACCGTTGCCGGTATTGTGTACCGCAACCATCAATTTTTAATGGTCGAAGAGCGCATTGCGCATCAAAATAAACTTAATCAACCCGCCGGGCACGTTGAGCCCGGTGAGAGCCTGCTTTGCGCCGTACAGCGCGAAGTGCTCGAAGAAACCCGCTACCGCTTCCACCCCGAAGCCGTCCTCGGTATTTACCACAATAACCCGCCCGATGGCCGCCGTATTTTGCGCGTTGCCATCATAGGCGCAGTTGAACCAGAACCCGATCAAGCCGCCTTAGACACCGGTATTCTTGCCGTACATTGGCTAAGCCCTGATGAGATCGCCGCAAGGCAAAGTGAGCTGCGCTCGCCTTTTGTCGCCCGATGCATCCAAGATTATCTGCGCGGGCAACGCTTTGATTTAGCCCTATTGCACTCCATTACCGGAACCACCCCATGACACAAGCCCCCCTCAAGGCGCCACAAGATACTCGCGTGATGGTCGGTTTATCCGGCGGAGTCGATTCCTCGGTCGCGGCGCTGCGTTTACTTGAGGCCGGCTACCAAGTCGAAGGCTTGTTCATGAAAAACTGGGAAGGCGACGACTCAGATGACTACTGCGCAGCCAAAGCCGATATGCAGGATGCGCGCTCTGTGGCGGATAAACTCGGCATTCAATTCCATTTTGTTAATTTTGCGCAAGATTACTGGGATCGCGTATTTGCGCATTTTCTAGCGGAATACTCAGCCGGGCGCACGCCGAACCCCGATATTTTATGCAACCGCGAAATTAAATTTCGCGCATTCCTCGATCATGCCAAAGCCTTAAATGCCGATTTTATTGCAACCGGCCACTACGCCCGAGTGAGCCACAAAATCGAGGCGTACGGCAGCCAAACCACCCTTTTAAAGGGCTTAGATGGCAACAAAGACCAAAGTTACTTTTTACATGCGCTGAATCAGGAGCAATTAGCTTGCGCACTCTTTCCCGTGGGCGAACTGGCCAAACCGGAGGTTCGCAAAATCGCTTTGGCGGCGGGCTTTCAAACCGCCACCAAAAAAGATTCCACCGGTATTTGTTTTATCGGTGAGCGCCGTTTTAGTGATTTTTTAAAAACCTATCTGCCCGCTCAACCCGGCGACATTGTCACCACGAGCGGCCAAGTGATCGGCGCCCATCAAGGGCTTATGTACCACACCATCGGCCAGCGCCAAGGCTTGCTGATTGGCGGCCTGCGCGATCAGGGGGGGCAGCCTTGGTATGTTGCCGCCAAAGATTTGGATAACAACCGATTAATTGTGGCGCAAGGGCAAGATCATCCGGCTCTATTTGCCCCCGCATTGCTGGCCGGTCAAGCCCACTGGATTAACCCGCCCGAAGCGTTTCCGTTGCGCGCGACTGCGAAAATCCGCTATCGCCAGCCAGATCAAGCCTGCACTGTGGTGCAGCAAAGCGAAACCCACCTGCGGGTTGAATTCGACCAACCGCAAAGAGCGATTAGCCCCGGGCAATCTGTCGTGTTCTACCAAGGCGATGTTTGCTTAGGCGGCGCTGTGATTGAAGCGGCAAGCCGTTAATTCTGATTTAACCCTTAATCGCGCACCATTGCGTTCACTTTTCAAAGCAAGCCAAAAATTATGCATACCATTGAAGATCAATCCATCGCGATCGCCGGCATCTTGCAATGCGCAAGGCTCATTCATCAACTCGCCTACACCGGCAAAGTGGAACACGAACGGGCCTTAGCCACCCAAATACGCTCTTTATTTAACTTCAACCCCACTGATACCGCCGACACCTTCGGCGGCGTGCATGAGTTAAATCTCGGATTTGAGACATTTATAAAGCTGCTATCAGGGGGCGATCGCGGGCCTTCCGATACCGAGATGATTCGCTATAGCGTTAATTTGATTAGTGTCACCAAGGCCTTTTTAAATGAACCGGATAGGGTTAAAACAGTATTCGCTCGGCTCGAAGAACTCAAGCCAACCTTAACCGAACATGGGGTCGATGATGGACTGATGACCGACATCAACCAGCTCTACCGAGAAACGATTAGCACGCTGCCCGTACGAATTGTGATTAATGGTGAGAAACGCTATTTAGAAGAACCCAGAATATCGAACCAAATCCGCAGCCTGCTCCTTGCCGCCATTCGAGCGACCGTGCTCTGGCGGCAAGTGGGCGGCAATCGGTGGTCACTGGTGTTCAAACGGGGCAAATACCTTGCTGCGGCGCGCCAACTTAGCATCGGCCATCGCTAGCCTTCAGGAGAAAAACCGCTAGCGCGATGTTGCCGCTACTTGGCGACGCAGTTGATACTGCCAAACAAATCCGGGTGCTGATAAGGTCGCAAACATAAATAGAGTCACAACCCAAAATTCCCAAGGCTTGTGTTGAATGCCCCCGATTTGGTTTTCCAAAAACAACCCAATACCAATACCCACACCATAAAGCACCAACCACTCAACCAGCCGATACCAAAAGGGCTTAACCCGACCCGCGCTCACCACCGGAATGAGCAAAAAAAGCCGCTGATTAAAAAAAGGCACATTAGCTAAAACAAGCAGCGCCAAAATATAACCTTGTACGAGCGTATCGCTAACCATTAAATCTCTCCGAAAATGACGCGAACAAACGCCTTGCAGTTAGCCACCAAAAGCGTGTGCGGCCAAGGCAACCAAGCCTGAAGGAAACAAACCAAAATACAATACGGCAAGCCCACTTAGGGCTAATACGCCACGAACATTCCAATCGGGGTTTACCGGCGCGGTATCGTTGGGCGCATCAAAATAAGCAAACTTGACCGCGCGCAAATAGTAAAAGGCACCAATGACCGCCATAACCACGGCATAAACTGCAAGCCACCATAACCCCACCCCTACGACCGCCTGCAGCACCGCAAGTTTCGCCCAAAAACCCAAAGTAAAGGGAATGCCCGCCATTGAGAACATTAACAGCAGAAAAACAAATGCCATCACAGGGTTTTTATCATTCAATCCTTTCAAATCATCAAGATTTTCGGCCTCATAGCCTTGTCTGGCCAGCAGCAAAATCATGCCAAATGCGCCAATCGACATCACCACATAAGCGATGGTGTAGAACAAAGCGGCCGAATAACCCACCTGTGTGCCCGCTAGAACACCCAGCATAATAAAACCCACATGGCTAATCGCTGAATAGGTCAGCATGCGCTTAAAGCTTTTTTGCGCGATGGCCACCACATTCCCAATCGCTAATGACAGCACAGCGGCCACGATAAGAATCGGCTGCCAATCCGGCATCAGCCCACCCATGCCATCAACCAACAGCCGGATCAGCATGGCCAAAGCCGCAATTTTTGGCGCCGTGGCCAAATACAAGGTCACCGCCGTGGGGGCGCCCTCATACACATCCGGCAACCACATGTGAAACGGGGCAACCCCGAGCTTAAACACAGCACCCACCACAATAAACACAACCGCCGCTTTAAGCGCCAGCGAAGAGGAATCGCTAGATAACGCAGCCGCGATATCCGTCAACATCAACTGCCCGCCCGTCACCCCATACAAAAGCGACATGCCATAAAGCAAAATACCGGAGGCCAGAGCGCCCAACACAAAGTATTTCATTGCGGCCTCTGATGCGCGCCCGTCGTCCCGCTTAAAGGCGGTCATGGCGTACATTGAGAGCGACATGAGCTCCAGCCCTAAATAAATCAGCAGCAAATGATTGGCCGAAATAAGAATCATCATGCCGAGCAAACCCAACAGTGCGAGCATGTAGTACTCGCCCTTGTCCATGCCCCGTTCCCGCAAATAACCGCGCGACATCACCAAAACCATCGCTAGCGCGACATAGGAAACCAATTTCATTAAATCAGACATAGGGTCGTTTACAACCATGCCACCAAAGCTTAACCGCACCTCGCCAGACATCTGCAGCAGGGTTACGAAAAACAGCCCAACTAAGGTCAAAAGCGTAAGAAAATAGCTCACATGACGCCCATATCGGGGCAGGAAGGGATCAATCAGCAAAATCAAACACGCCATGCCGGCCAAAATCATTTCAGGCAGGATCGGTGCAAGATTTAAGGCCGCAATAGTTGGAAATTCGTTCGGCATAACAGGGGTCACAGCTTGGAGGTGAGCGCTTGTTGCGCAAGGTGTTCAATCGTGGTGTGCATCAAATCGAGCAAGGGATTTGGCCATACGCCCAGAAGAATAATCAGAATAACGAGACTACCGAGCATCCAAGCTTCACGCGGGTTAACATCCTTAAGATCGGCGACGCCTTGATTTTGAATCTCCCCAAAGAATACCCGCTTAACCATCCACAGGGTATACGAGGCACCAATAATCAAGGTTAATGCCGCCAAAAACGCAATCCAGAAATTGGCTTTGAAGGCCGCTAAAATCACCATAAACTCGCCAACAAATCCCGATGTGCCAGGCAAGCCCACATTGGCCATGGCAAAAACCATCATCATGGCGGCAAACCAGGGCATGGTGTTCACCACCCCACCATAGGCCGAAATCTCGCGCGAATGGAGCCGGTCATACAACACGCCGATTGATAAGAACATGGCCGCCGAAATCAGCCCATGCGAAATCATTTGCACCATCGCGCCCTCAAGCGCCATATGAATGCCACTACCGCCATTAATGGCATTGTCATAAATCATGAAAATAACAAAAATGCCTAAGGTGACAAACCCCATGTGCGAAATGGAAGAATAAGCCACGAGCTTTTTCATATCGCTTTGCGCCAAGGCAACAAAACCAATGTACACAATGGCAATCAACGAAAAGGCGATAATCATGCCATCCAGCAGCGCCGAGGCATCAGGGGTAATGGGTAAAGAGAAGCGCAAAAAACCATAGCCGCCAATTTTAAGCATGATGGCCGCCAGAATGACCGAGCCCCCGGTTGGCGCTTCAACGTGCGCATCTGGCAGCCACGTATGCACTGGCCACATGGGTATTTTGACGGCAAAAGCTATAAATAAAGCTAAGAAGATAAGCACTTGCTCTGTCATCGACAACGGCAACTGCTGCATGGCCAGAATTGAGAAGCTGCCACCTTTAAAGTACATGTAGATCAAAGCGATCAACATGAATACAGAGCCTAAAAAAGTGTATAGGAAGAATTTAATCGTGGCGAAAACGCGCTTAGGACCACCCCAAATGCCGATTACAATAAACATCGGAATCAGCATGGCTTCAAAGAAGAAATAAAACACAATGGCATCTAGCGCCGCGAAGGTGCCATTCATCATGCCTTCCATAACGAGGAAAGCCGCCAAATATTGATGCGCCTTATCTTTGATGACTTCCCACGCGGCGATGATAACCAGCACCGTGGTAAAGGTGGTCAGAATCAGTAGCGGTAGGGAAATGCCATCCAAACCTAAGTGATAATAAATACCAAACTGCGGTATCCACGGCACCCGTTCAACAAACTGCATCACATAAGTGTGCGTGTCAAAGCCTTGCAATAAAGCTAAGCTTAGGGCGAATACAAGTACAGAAACAGCCAAAGCAAACTTTCGTGCCAAGCTTGCACGACCCGCACCAAAGCCCATAACAAGAACGCCCGCCACTATCGGGAGCCAGACAATAATGCTGAGAATTGGCCAAGAAGAAAGAAACATTAAACCGGTGTCCATCTGGAAAAAATCAACGTAAAAACACGATCCAAGTCATAAACCCGATCAAGCCTAAAATCATCACAAATGCATAGTGATACAAATAACCTGTCTGAATTTTGCGCCACTGCAAGGCGGTGGCACCAATCAGGAAAGCCGTACCATTGACCATTAACCCGTCGATCAATCGCACATCGCCAATGCGCCACAAGCCCCGCCCCAATAAACGCGAGCCGCCACCAAACACAACGGCATTAAAATCATCAAAGCCGTAAGCGCCCTCTAACACGCGCCGAGGCCAAGCAAAGACACGGGCAAAAAAGTGGGGCAACTGCTGCGGGTAGCCAAGATACATTAAAGCCGCTAAACCGACACCCGCAAAAGATAACCAAACAACGGAGCTGGTAAAGCCATGCAGCAGCATCGGCCAGGCACCGTGAAAGTGTTCCTGAAGGGCGGCCATCACATCATGTGCGGGCAAAACCACAATTGCGTTGCCAAAAAACCCTGCAAACAACAACGAATCAATCGTGAAATAGCCAATAAATAGGGCGGGAATGGCTAATAACATAAGCGGCCATGTCACCACCTTTGGTGATTCATGCAAATGCGATTTGGTATGGGCATCCATTCGGCCTTCACCAAAAAACACCAGAAAAAACATACGGAAGGTATAAAAAGCCGTGACAAATACACCTAACAGCACCGACCAGTAAGCAAAAGTAGCACCGGGCAACTTCGATGCCTCAACCGCCATAATAATACTGTCCTTAGAGAAGAAACCCGAGGTACCCGGAAACCCAATGAGGGCAAGTGAACCAATCAAAAAGGTGATAAAGGTGATGGGCATGAATTTCCACAAACCACCCATTTTGCGGATATCTTGCTCGTGGTGCATAGCGATAATGACTGAACCGGCCGCCAAAAACAGGAGCGCTTTAAAAAAGGCATGGGTCATTAAATGGAAAATAGCGGCTGAATAGGCCGAGGCACCTAAAGCCACCGTCATGTAACCCAATTGCGAGAGGGTGGAGTACGCAACCACCCGCTTGATGTCGTTTTGAACAATACCCAGCAAGCCCATAAAAATTGCCGTAATGGCGCCAATCACCATGACAAATGAAAGCGCTGCATCCGATAATTCAAACACAGGTGAAAACCGCGCCACCATAAAAATACCTGCGGTCACCATAGTGGCGGCATGAATTAATGCTGAAATGGGCGTAGGGCCTTCCATGGAATCTGGCAGCCACACATGCAAAGGCACCTGCGCTGATTTACCCATGGCACCAATAAACAACAAGATCGCGATGACCGTCGGCAGCGACCATTCAACTCCCGGCCAATAGCTTACCTTCATGCCAGCCAAAGCAGGTAAACGTTCAAAAAATGTGGCGTAATCCAGCGTATTGGCATACATCAAAATGGCGGCAATGCCGAGCAGAAAGCCAAAGTCGCCCACCCGATTCACGATAAAGGCTTTTAAATTAGCAAAAATTGCCGTCTCTTTTTTGTACCAAAAACCAATTAAAAGGTAGGAAACTAAACCGACCGCTTCCCAGCCGAAAAATAGCTGCAATAAATTATTGGCCATCACCAACATCAGCATGGAGAAGGTAAATAGCGAGATGTAGCTGAAAAATCGCGTATACCCCGGATCGCCTTGCATGTAGCCCACGGTATAAATATGCACCATTAAACTGACTGAGGTGACCACCAGCATCATCAGCACCGTGAGATGGTCAATCATAAAACCGATATCAAATTGGAATGAATCGGTCGCAGCCCACGTGTATACCGCCGCATTAAAGGTAGGCAACCCACCCCAAACGTGCATATAAAACGTGTAGGCAGACAAACCAAATGCGATAGCCACTCCAATAATTGTGACCCAGTGCGCACCGGCATTGCCCATTTTCTTCCCGAACAGGCCGGCGACCAGGGCACCCACTAGCGGCGCCAACACGATGGCGAGGTAAATATTTTGCATGAATTACCCCTTCATCGCCGTTAAGTCTTCAACATTGATGGTGCGACGGTTACGGAACAAGGTTACTAATATCGCCAACCCAATAGCCGCTTCTGCCGCTGCGACTGTTAAAACAAAAAATACAAAGACTTGGCCGTTGATGTCGCCCAAAAAATGCGAGAACGCGATAAAATTGACATTAACGGCCAACAGCATCAATTCAATCGCCATTAAAAGCACCAGGACATTTTTCCGATTCAAAAAAATACCAGCCACGCTAATTGAGAACAAAATAGCGCCAAATAGAAGAAATTGAGACAAACTAATCACGAGGTGCCACTCCCGTTGTGATGGGTAAATCGGATGTTGCTGGGTTAGGTTCTGCTGAAGACATTTTTAAAACCCGTACTCGATCAATTTTGCGTACCCGTACTTGCGCATCAATGTCTTGATAATGCACACCATCCCGCTTGCGATGCGCCAAGGCAATTGCCGCCACAATGGCCACCAGCAAAATGAATGCTGCGATTTCAAATGGATACACAAACTGGGTATACAAAACCGAACCTAAGGCTAAGGTATTCGAACCCCCGGCTGCGGCGGGTGCAGGGGTAGGAAATGCGGTGAAGCCAAAACTTTGCGCGCCGACAATAAACCCAAGCTCAATGACCATGACCAAGGCCACGAAAACGCCCACAGGCAAATTCCGCACAAAGCCTTCCCGCAAGGGAGCCAGATTAATATCGAGCATCATGACCACGAACAAGAACAGCACCATCACAGCGCCCACATAAACCAAAAGCAAAACGATGCCAAGGAACTCCGCTTCCATCAACACCCAAACGAGCGCGGTCGAAAAAAACGTTAATACCAAGAACAACGCCGCATGTACGGGATTTTTAACCGTAACGACCCGAATCGCCGAAACAACGGCTGAAGAAGCAAACACATAGAACAAAAACTGATACAGAGTCATGCAAAAATCCTGATCGGGGTGCGAGCGCACGCCATGATTAACGATAACGCGCGTCGGCTAAGCGATCGGCCGCAATTTGGGACTCCATTCGATCACCAATCGCCAATAAGCGCTCTTTGGTCATGATATTTTCACCGCGGTTCTCAAAGTGATATTCGAAAATTCGCGTTTCGACAATGGAATCCACCGGGCAGGCTTCTTCGCAGAAACCGCAATAAATACATTTAAAAAGATCAATGTCATAGCGTGTGGTGCGGCGGGTACCATCTTCGCGCAACTCCGATTCAATGGTAATAGCCAGCGCCGGGCATACCGCTTCACATAATTTACAAGCAATGCAGCGCTCCTCACCATTGGCATAGCGGCGCAAGGCATGCAAGCCGCGAAACCTTGGCGACATCGGGGTTTTTTCTTCAGGATATTGCACCGTAAATTTGCGTCCAAAAAAATACTTACCCGTAACTGACAGCCCCAGAAACAGCTCCCAGAGAAACCAAGTTTTAACGAATTGCTTTAATGCAGTCATTTGGATACCACTGGCGTTGAGTTGAGCAAACTTGAGTTAGGCAAACCCAAATTTAAGCAAACCAAGGCCCTACTTTGTAAAACACCAAAATACCCTCAACAAAAATCCAGAGGATTGTCACGGGGATAAAGACCTTCCAGCCCAAGCGCATGATTTGATCATACCGATAGCGGGGGAATGTCGCTCGAAACCATAAAAACAAGAAGAGCAGCGCCACAATTTTGAGGAAAAACCACAAAATTCCTGGTATGAAATCGGTGAACGATTCCAGCGGCGTCCCTTGAAAGGGCGAGAGCCAACCGCCCAAAAATAGCAATGCAGTTAGGGCAGAAATCAAGATCATGCTGGCATATTCAGCCAACATAAAAAGCGCGAAGGTAATGCCTGAATACTCGACATGAAAACCTGCGACGATTTCAGACTCCCCTTCGGAGATATCAAACGGCGCGCGGTTTGTTTCGGCCACGCCAGAAATAAAGTACACCACGAACATAGGTAGCAAAGGCAACCAATACCAATTGAGGATGCCACCGGTTTGTTTGTCGACAATTTCCGTCAAGTTCAGGCTTTTTGCCGCCATTAATACGCCAACCAGTGCAAAACCCATGGCGAGTTCATAGGCGACCTTGTGCGCGGCAGAGCGCATCCCGCCAAGCAGGGCATATTTAGAGTTCGATGCCCAACCGGCCAAAATAACGCCGTAAACACCCGCCGCGCCAATGGCCAGCACATACAACAAACCCGCATTGATATTGGACAGCACCCACCCTTTATCAAAGGGAATAACCGCCCAAGCCACAAACGATGCCACCAGTATGAGCACGGGCGCAAAGTAAAATATGAATTTATTGGCCACATTGGGCGTAATAATTTCTTTAAATAACAGCTTGAATACATCTGCAAATGGCTGAAACAAACCAAAAGGCCCGACGCGATTCGGGCCAATACGTACTTGCATGTAGCCAATCACCTTGCGCTCAAAGTAGGTGAGGTAAGCCACTGCGATTACGAGCGGCAACAAAATAACCAGCACAAGCAGGGCATGAACAATGAGGTATTGCCAATCGGGCGACATCCACCCCAGTACAGGGGATAACCATTGCGCTAACATGCCACCGCCTCCCGGACAATTTCAACCGCGCCGCCCTGAGCCGGTAAACCCGCCGTAGCCCGCCCCACATAAATCAGCAAAGATCCTGCCGGCACACCCTCGTCTATTTGAATCGGTAAAGTTTGGGTGTGCTCCGCTTGGGTAATAGTCAACCGATCACCGATTTTCCATCCTTGGGATTGGGCATCGAAGGGGCTCACAAGACAGTGATTCTGTTTGATTGCTAACTCCGTCATCTGCAACGGCTCTGCTCGGCGCACAATCCCGTTAATGCCATAAACAGCGATAGGCGCAATGCGCGTCCATGCAGCCTCGCGCGCATCAAGTCGCGTGAGGGCACCGAGCACTTCACTTAAATTCGATAAATTAATATGGACACACTGGGCTTGGATGTCGCTTCGAATTTCAGCTGCGTCAAGGTATTCAAAACCACTTAAATCCAGCAAGGTACCCAGCACCCGCAACACCTTCCAGCCCGGTCGGGAATCTGCAAATGAACGCACGATACCGCGCTGTGGCTGCCAGCGGCCTTCGCCATTCACCCAAGTGCCTGCCGATTCGACGGCGGTGCCGATTGGCAGGAGGATATCGGCATATTCGCGTTGCTGCGCTGATGCATGGGCGGTAAAACAAACCACACACTCAGATGCTTTGAGCCGATTGATCGCGGCTTTACCGGCGCTGGTATCAAATTCAGGCTCAATGCCATACAAGAGCATGGCGGGTTTTGGGTCAGCCAACAACTGAGCAGCCGTTGCACCCGAGCCGATGGCCGGATGCCCGCCCGGCAAACGATGCGGCACCGCGCCCGCTAACCAAGCGCCGGGTTGATTTGCGCCTTGAGGCAAAACCCCTAAAGCCGCGTCGGTGGCTTTAGCAATTTGTGTGGCTAAATAACGAATGGCGCCATAGTTGGCATCATTTTGAGCCAAATGGCCTATGAAGATGGCTCGCCGGGTGCCTTTTCTAAGATCCGCCAGCATGCGCTCAATCCTATGGGCATCAACGGGCGTGGATTCAACCAAGGTTTCAGGCAGCGAAACACCCGCCGCTCGAGCTAAGGCAATTAACACATCTAGCATGCCAGCATGCGCACCCGCCACCCATTGCTCAGCGTTAAAAGTTAATGCCTGCTCATAAGGATGCACTAGATGGGTTTTCGCCCGATTTTTAAGCGCCGCTTGGCGCAATCTGTGACCAAAGAGCGGGATTTCTTCTCGCACTGCGGTACCAATCAGCACGACCGCATTCAGCTTGCTTATCTCTGCGATTTCCATCCCAAACCAAGGCATTACCGGATCACCGGCATCCGCGGAAAAATCGATTTGACGCAATCTGTGATCGACATTATTGGAGCCCAAGCCGCGAATAAGTTTTTGGAATAAATAAAGCTCTTCCAAACTGACGTCGGGTGAAATCAATCCACCCAGGGCATTCGCGCCTTGTTCCTGCACGAGCGCCTGCACCGATTCTGCCACCTGTGCTAGGGCAGTATCCCAATCTACCGCCTGCCACTGGCCATTGCGTTTAATTTGCGGCTGCTTAAGGCGATCGTCTGTAAACAATCCCGTGTACGCGAACCGATCCCGATCTGACAACCAGGTTTCGTTAATCAGCTCGTTATCGCGCGGCACGGCGCGCATGATTTTACTTTCACGCGTGTGCAGGTAGAGGTTAGAGCCGAAGGCATCCTGCGTTGCGACATGGGGTTGCTGAACGAGCTCCCATGCGCGGTACGTGTAACGGGCAGGCTTTGAAGTAAGCGCACCGACCGGGCACAAGTCAATGACGTTGCCGGACAACTCAGAGCTCACACTTTTGGCGATATAAGTGCCAATTTCCATGTGATCTGATCGACCCACCACGCCCAACTCTTTAAGTCCGGCAATTTCCTCACCAAACCGCACGCATCGCGTGCAATGAATGCAGCGGGTCATGTCGGTAGCAATCAAAGAGCCAATATCTTTGTCTTTCACGACGCGTTTGACTTCAGAATATTGCCCAACGCCTTCGCCATAACCCATCGCCACATCTTGAAGCTCACACTCGCCGCCTTGGTCGCAAATCGGGCAATCCAGCGGGTGATTAATGAGCAAAAATTCCATGGTAGAACGCTGCGCCGCCAAAGCCTTGGGGCTGCGGGTTTGCACCCGCATGCCTTCAGAAATTGGGGTTGAGCAGGCCGGCAGGGGCTTGGGCGCACGTTCCACTTCGACCAAACACATCCGGCAGTTGGCCGCGATAGACAGCTTGCGGTGATAACAAAAACGCGGAATGGTGATGCCCGCCTGATCGGTAACTTCGATCAGCATGTCCCCTTTACGGCCTTGCAACCGATGGCCATCCACCTCAATGGTGATCAAATCGTCATGAATACTCAAAGACTTAACCCTGTATCTGTTAGACCGTCGCCAAACCATCAGCAATCATGCTGTGACCATGCTCGATGTAATACTCGAACTCGGGACGAAAATATTTAAGAAAGCTGCGCACGGGCACCGCCGCCGCATCGCCCAAGGCACAAATGGTTCGTCCTTCGATTTTGCTGGCCACATCATCTAACCGATTAAGGTCAGCCATCGCGCCTTTACCTTCAACAATCCGTGTCAACATTCGATAAAGCCACCCCGTGCCCTCACGACAGGGCGTGCACTGGCCGCAAGATTCAGAGTAATAAAACCGGGAAATCCGCTGCAAAGCGCGCACCATACAAGCCGAATCATCAATCACGATCAAACCACCCGAGCCTAAAAATGTGCCCGATTTGGCAATCGAATCGTAATCCATCCGTGTTTTAAGCATAATTTCGCCCGGTATGACCGGCGTCGATGACCCCCCGGGAATTACCGCTTTGAGTTTGCGCCCTGGCCGCACACCGCCCGCCATCGCCAACAAATCAGCAAAGGGAGTGCCCATAGGAATCTCAAAAACACCCGGCTTTGTCACCTGACCCGACACCGAAAAAAGCTTCAGCCCACCACTATTGGGCACACCCAAATCAGCAAACCACTTACCACCGTTGCGCATAATGGCAGGAACCGAGGATAACGTTTCGGTGTTATTCACCGTAGTCGGACGGCCATACAAACCAAAATTAGCCGGGAAAGGGGGCTTGAAGCGCGGCTGACCCTTTTTGCCTTCTAAGGATTCGAGCAAGGCGGTTTCTTCGCCGCAAATATAGGCGCCGGCGCCCAGCGTGCCATATAAATCGAAGTCGATGCCTGAGCCTTGAATATTTTTGCCAAGCAAGCCCAGCGCATAGGCTTCTTTTAAAGCCGTTTCAAACCGCCGGAACACCAAATCGGTGAACTCGCCGCGCATGTAGTTATAACCAACCGTGGCGCCAATCGTATAACCGGCAATGGCCATGCCTTCAACCAACGCATGCGGGTTATTCAATAAAATTTGACGATCTTTAGCGGTGCCCGGCTCAGACTCATCTGAATTACACACCACATATTTTTGCCCCGGCGCATTGCGCGGCATAAACGACCATTTAAGTCCGGTCGGGAACCCCGCACCACCCCGCCCCCGCAAATTAGAGGCTTTCAGCTCTTCAATAATCAGCGATGGATCGGTGTTTTCTGCCAAAATTTTTCGCCAAGCAGAATAACCGCCGATTTTGAGGTAATTTTCAAGCGTCCAAGGCTCATCGAATTGCATTGTGGCAAAGCAAACTTGTTCAGTCATGGCGTTACTCCAACTGATCCAAAATGGCATCCACTTTTTCAGGGGTGAGCCGTTCGTAATAAACATGATCGACTTGCATCATAGGCCCCCCGTCGCAGGCTGCCAGGCATTCTTCTTCCACTTTAAGATAAATTCGACCATCCGGGGTGGATTGCCCAAGCTTAATGCCGAGCTTGCGCTCGCAATGCGCCACGATGTCATCTGCCCCCATCAGCGCACAAGAAATATTGGTGCAAATTGAAACATGATGCCGCCCGCAGGGTTTGGTTTCCAGCATTGAGTAAAATGTCGCCACTTCATAGACGGATATAGGCGGAATTTCGAGGTACTCGGCCACTGCATCCATAAGCTCCGTAGTCAAAAAACCGGCATTTTGGTGTTGGGTTTCACGCAAGGCCGCCAAAAGGGCTGATTGCTTTTGCTCCGGCGGATATTTGCTAAGCCAATGATCAATTTCATGACGCGTATGCTCGGTTAACAAATGAATTTTACTGGCTTTCATTAACGATCCACCTCACCAAAAACAATATCTTGCGTGCCGATAATCGCCACGACATCAGCCAGCATGTGCCCGCGCGACATTTCATCGAGCGCCGATAAGTGCGCAAAACCTGGTGCACGAACTTTCAAACGATAAGGCTTATTGGAACCATCGGAAATCAAATAAATACCAAATTCGCCTTTCGGGTGCTCCACCGCCGCATAGGTTTCGCCTGCAGGCAAGCAGTAGCCTTCGGTGAACAGCTTAAAGTGGTGGATCAGCGATTCCATATCCGCTTTGACTTCTTCGCGGCGCGGGGGCGCAATTTTGTGGTCATCCACCATAATTGGCCCCGGGTTTTTACGCAGCCAATCGATGCACTGAATAATGATCCGATTTGATTGGCGCATTTCTTCAACCCGCACAAGATACCGATCATAACAATCACCGGTGACCCCAACGGGAATATCAAAATCCAACCGATCGTACACCGCATAAGGTTGCTTTTTGCGCAAATCCCACGCCACACCAGAGCCGCGCAACATGGGACCTGTAAAGCCGAGCGCGATAGCACGCTCTGGCGTTACCACGCCAATATTGACCGTGCGTTGTTTCCAAATCCGGTTGTCGGTAAGCAGCGTTTCATACTCATCGACATAGCCTGGGAAGCGCGCGGTGAAATCTTGCAAAAAATCAAGCAGTGAGCCTTGGCGTGATTCATTCATGCGATTGACATCCCGCTCGCTGTGCCATTGCGATTTCTCATACTGGGGCATGGAATCGGGCAGATCACGCGCCACGCCACCGGGGCGGTAGTAGGTTGCGTGCAAGCGAGCACCCGAAACCGCTTCATAGCAATCCATCAGGTCTTCTCGCTCGCGGAACGCGTACAAAAATACCGTCATCGCACCAATATCTAACGCGTGCGCGCCTAACCAGAGCAAGTGATTCAAAATACGGGTGATTTCATCAAACATCACACGGATGTATTGCGCGCGTTCGGGAATTTCCAAATTTACCAGTTGCTCAATGGCACGCACATAAGCATGCTCATTGCACATCATAGACACATAATCTAGGCGATCCATATAACCAATCGACTGGTTATAGGGCTTGCTTTCAGCCAGCTTTTCCGTGCCGCGATGCAGTAATCCAATATGGGGATCGGCCCGCACGATGGTTTCACCATCCATTTCCAGCACGAGACGCAGCACCCCATGCGCTGAGGGGTGCTGGGGGCCAAAATTTAAGGTGTAATTGGCAATTTCTGGCATGACTTACTTACCCGCTTGGCCGAGATAACGACTGTCGTTACGATAAACACGCGGCACTAGGACGCGAGGCTCAATGGATACCGGCTCATAGACCACCCGATTTTTTTCAGGGTCATAACGCACTTCCACATGACCAATCAACGGGAAATCTTTTCGGAATGGATGACCGACAAAACCGTAATCGGTCAAAATCCGGCGCATATCGGGATGATCGTCAAACAAAATACCGAAGAGATCAAACGCCTCGCGCTCGAACCAATTCGCACCAGGCCACACATTTGCAACCGAGGGCACCATAGGCGCATTGACATCCGAGCAGGCCACACGCACACGCAAACGCCAGTTGTGTGTGTAAGAAAGCAAGTGCGCCACCACCACAAAGCGTGGCCGGGTGGATGCTTTTAAATCCAACGATTCGCCAAACTTCAAACGCGCACTACTGGCAGGCTCAACCCCGCGGCCGTAACCCGAAAAAGAAACAGTTTCCTCTCCCGCCCATTCCGACTGACCGTATTCAAGGTAATCAACGCCACACAAATCAACACATTGATCAAATGCGGTCAAAGGTGACTGTGCAAGCAACTTGGCTGCGTCCAGCCAATGCTCAGCCGAAACTTCAATGGTAAGCTCATCCAGCGCTTGGGTGGCGTGAACAATCAGCGAACCTAAGACAGCTTCCACTGCGGGCTGCAATGTTGGATTAAGTTTTTGCTGCACAGTCATTTGTTCATTTCACCCCAAGTTTTAGGCCAAACCCATCAGCTACGCGCGATGGTATTGGTGCGACGAATTTTATTTTGCAACTGAATAATGCCGTACAACAACGCTTCTGCCGTGGGAGGGCAGCCCGGCACATAAATATCAACCGGGACAATGCGATCGCAACCCCGCACCACGGCGTATGAATAATGATAGTACCCGCCCCCATTCGCACAAGAACCCATCGAGATAACCCAACGAGGCTCTGCCATTTGGTCATAGACCTTGCGCAAAGCCGGTGCCATTTTGTTCACCAAGGTGCCTGCCACGATCATGACATCGGATTGGCGGGGGCTTGGGCGAAACACGACGCCAAAACGATCTAAATCATAACGTGCAGCACCCGCGTGCATCATCTCAACCGCGCAGCAGGCTAAACCGAATGTCATCGGCCAAAGAGAACCCGTACGCGCCCAGTTAATCAGTTTATCGGCTGAGGTGGTAACAAAGCCCTTATCAAAAACGCCTTCTATTCCCATTCCAGTGCTCCTTTCTTCCATTCATAGACGAAGCCGACCACAAGGACACCAAGGAAAATTGCCATAGCAATTAATCCAAAGTGCCCTATTTGATCGAGCGCTACGGCCCAGGGGAACAAAAAAGCAATTTCAAGATCGAAGATAATAAATAGAATAGCTACGAGATAGTATCGAATATCAAATTTCATGCGCGCATCTTCAAATGCGGGAAAACCACATTCATAGGGCGCATTTTTCGCCGGATCCGGCCGCTTGGGTGCCAATAACTGCCCCCCAAAGAGCAACCCTAATGAGAACAAGGTCGCAACACTGAAAAAAATCAGAATAGGAAGATAACCTTCTAACACGGGGCACCCTCGCGGTCAGTGCGAACTGTTGTTCGCTGGTTTTTTGGCGCGCAAACTAAATCTCAGCACACAGTTTAGACTGCGGACTGGTTTAATTCGATTGTATAAAAACATTGTTTGGTGCGGACGGTGGGACTCGAACCCACACAGCTTTCGCCACTACCCCCTCAAGATAGCGTGTCTACCAATTCCACCACGTCCGCAAAATTCTTAACTTGACCCATCCAACACGGTTTATGCACCCTGTTTTAAGCCAAACTTTGCCTAAGCTTGCGCCAAGGCCGCATCCCATTGCCTATTTCGGTGCGCCACCGCTCGGGATATCCCCTTGCTTTGGCTCGGCCGTTGCTGGCGCCGCCGGTTGACTGCTGGGCGTGGATGGCACGTCTGCAGGTTTTGCCGGCGCTGAATTAACCGATGCCGCGGGGATTTGCCCAGGCACCTCGTTTGAACCCGTGCTCGAAACGGGCACAGAATTTACCACGCTCGACGGGGTATGTGAAGTATTAATGACATAAGCCAGCAACAAACTCGTGCCAAAGAAAGCCACAACCAACCAGCCGGTTAACTTTTGCAAAAATGTTGCCGCGCCTCGTGCGCCAAAAACAGTACCCGAAGAGCCAGAACCAAAGGCGGCACCCGCATCTGCGCCCTTACCGTGCTGGATCAAAACCAAGCCAATCAGTGCAAGCCCAATCAGCACGTGAACGATTAATATCAAAGTTTGCATTATACCTATCTCGACGAGTCGGCCGCAGCACGACAAATAACCAGAAAATCTTCCGCTTTCAGTGATGCGCCACCAATCAAGCCGCCATCAATATCTGGCTCGGCAAATAATTGTGCGGCGTTATCCGCTTTGACCGATCCGCCGTACTGTATTCGAACAGCACGTGCCACGGCAGGGCTTTGCGCGCCCAGCACACCGCGAATCATGGCGTGCATTGCCTGCGCTTGCGCAGGTGTGGCGGTAAGACCCGTGCCGATGGCCCAAATAGGCTCGTAGGCAATCACAAGACGCGCAAATAACTCAATACCCACCTCATTCAGCACAGCTTGAATTTGGCCTTCAACCACGGTATTCATCTGGCCGGATTCGCGCTCCTCGAGCGTTTCACCGACACAAAGAACGGGCGTGAGCCCTGATTTTAACGCGATGTGCACTTTACGCGCGGCGATTTCATTGGTTTCACCAAATAACGCGCGCCGCTCTGAGTGCCCAACCAAGACATACCGGCAACCCACTTCACGCAGCATGTCGGCCGACACTTCACCCGTGTAGGCGCCGGTTACAAATTCAGAACAGTTCTGAGCGCCAACCGCTAAATGCGTACCGGTTGTTTGGTGGACGGCTTGGGGAATCAATACACACGGCGGGCAAACGCCAATATCGACAGCATCTAACGAAGCCATACCCGCAAGAATGCTTGCAACTAATGCATCAGAGGCGGCAGGGGTGCCGTTAAGCTTCCAGTTCCCGAGTACGATTGGCTTGCGCATGCCGTGTGAATTCCCCTAAATTTATGCAAATACGTTTCTATTTTCAGCACCATTAGGCCGTGCCCGCCCTTAAAAAGGCCGCTAAGATTACTTGCACCGCCTCGTTAAATCAATCTTTCAAACCAATTGAGCTCAAGATCTTTTGCACTCACTGGGCTACCGCGCGAATTTCATTCGCCAAATTCTGTGCGAGCAAAGCTACTTTATCTTCGCTTTCACCTTCGACCATTACACGAATTAAAGGCTCGGTACCCGATGCCCGCAACAATACACGCCCCCGGTCATCTAATGCTTGCTCAGCTTTTTGCACCGCCGCCACAATGGTGGGATGATTGAAATCCACTCGTTGCTCGCTTCGGATATTAATTAAGGTTTGAGGATAGATTTTCATATCCGCCGCCAATTGATGCAAAGGCTTGCCTGAATGCTTCATTGCCGAGACCACTTGGAGTGCGGCGATAATGCCATCCCCCGTGGTATGTCGATCAAGACATAAAATATGCCCAGAGGATTCACCGCCGAGCAGCCAACCCTGCTGCTTTAATGCCTCGTGAACGTGCCGATCCCCGACTTTGGCGCGAAGAAACGGCAAACCCAGTTTTTTAATGGCCAGCTCTAACCCTAAATTGCTCATCTGTGTGCCGACCACGCCGCCACAATAACCCGCCCGACGTACGCGATCTGCCGCGATGATATAAAGCAGCCTATCACCATCCAGCACCCGACCCTCGCCATCCACCATCAGGACGCGATCCCCATCACCATCCAGCGCAATACCTAAATCCGCACGAAATTCAGCCACAGCCCGCTGCAAAGCCGCGGGCTCTGTGGAACCCACCCCGGCGTTAATATTCAGCCCATCCGGCTCAACCCCAATACGAATAACCTCAGCCCCAAGCTCTGTAAATACCCGCGGCGCCACCAGATAACCTGCACCATGAGCACAATCAACCACAATTCGAAAATTGGCAAGACTTAAGCCAATTTCAACCGAGCTTTTGCAAAATTCTATATAACGACCCGGCGCATCATCAATGCGCTGCGCTTTACCCAGCAAATTGGATGGTGCCACAGTCATCGGTTCATCTAACATCGATTCAATTTGCGCTTCGATTGAATCGGGCAGCTTTTCGCCGCTGGCAGAAAAAAACTTAACTCCATTATCATGAAATGGATTGTGGGAGGCACTAATCACAACGCCCGCAGAACCGCGCAAGGTTCGCGTGAGGTAAGCAATGGCCGGCGTCGGCATGGGGCCTAGCAAACGCACATCCACTCCAGCCGCTGAAAAACCCGCCTCCAATGCAGACTCAAACATGTAACCAGAAATTCGGGTGTCTTTGCCAATCAAAACGCGCCGCCGCCCATCCTGCCCGAGCACCCTGCCGGCAGCCCAGCCAAGTTTGAGCACAAACTCAGGCGTCATCGGCCACTGCCCAACGGCACCTCGCACACCATCCGTTCCAAACACCTTCATCAACCCTGCTCCATTTAAATTTATTATTGCTCGCATCCTACGCAAGCGATTCGCGTTCACCAAATAAAAAACCGCGCCAAACTCAATTGGCGCGGTTTTATCTCAACAAAAACAACCGGCGGTAACTTATTACTCTGTTTGCGCCATGTTGTTGTGCGCGCCGGGCGCATTCATTTGAGAGATGTAGGCCGCAAGATCACGAATTTCATCGGGCGTCAGATACTTAGCCTGCGCAGCCATGACATAAGAGTAGGGACCGAGCTGCTTGCCCGACTTATACATCTCCAACATTGAAGCGGTGGCAGATACAGGCAATCCAGATAATTTAGGGGCATTTAAAAGTTTTGCACCCTCACCCTCAGCACCGTGACAAACAGCGCAAGAGGAAAACAAGGCATGACCAAAGCCAATATTGGCATCAGCCGCAATCATGGGCACGGCAGGCGCCGCTGTCGCGGCGGCAACAGGCGCGGCACCAGCAGCTGCAGGCGTTGCAGCTGCAGCCGCACCGCCACCGAAGGTCGTTGCGATATAAGCAGCCAAATCGGCAATATCGGCCGGTGATAAATTGGCAGCTTGTGGCGCCATGGTGCTATAACGGGCACCCCCTAAATTGTGTTTTTTAAGATAATCCATATCCCCTTTTTTGAACGCGGTCAGCACGGCCTCAGCGTCCGCAGCCGATAGCTGGGTCAGCGCAGGGAAAGCGCCGCCATTACCTTTACCATCAGCCCCATGACATGCAGCGCAGGTAGCAAATTTGCCTTTGCCTGCAGCCGCATCACCAGCAGCCATTGAAACCAATGGCTGAACCATTAAACCACCCAGTACGACAGCGAGTAGCGAACGACGGATCATTTTCATAATTTCTCTCTCATTATTTTTTTAAGACAACCCAACGAGCCTGTGAATTTTCTACACAAACCGATTGAGTCAAATACCCCCTCATCTAAAGTATCAGAGAACACTAATGGTGGACAAACGAATGAGACTTATGCCTTAAAAATTTAATGAATACCTTGGCCGGCGCAATAAAAAAATCAGGCTGATTGAACCGCCATGAGTAAATCAAGACCATCGCGCGTTGCCGCAACATCATGCACCCGCACGATACGTGCGCCGCGCTGTACCGCCATGACAGCTGCAACAACGCTACCGGTTACCCGCTCGGACACCGCACGATTTAACGTCTCGCCAATCATTCGCTTGCGCGACACGCCCACCAAAAGCGGCAAATTTAAAACACTAAGTAAATCAATATTTTTTAACAATTGCAGATTTTGGGCAGTATTTTTTGCAAAACCAAAACCCGGATCCAACAATAAAGCCGATCGCGGTATGCCCGCGGCAACAACAGCAGCCACTCGTTCGGCCAGGGCATGGGTGACTTCTCCCACCACATCGTGATACACCTCATAGCGATTCATAGTGACAGGCTCCCCGCGCATGTGCATGAGGCACACCGCCAGCGCTTGATCGCGCACCAACGGCGCAACGGCGGCGAGGGCACCTTCGCGGCTTAATGCCCGAACATCGTTAATAAGAGAAGCACCCGCTTGCACGGCGGTGGTCATCACGAAGGGGTCACTTGTGTCTATCGAGAGGGGCGCGTCAAATCGCTGCCGCAATGCCTCAAGGACTGGAATAACCCGCTCAAGCTCAGTCGCTGTGCTAATTGGGGCGGCACCGGGGCGGGTCGATTCTCCGCCGATATCAAGTATATCGGCACCATCGGCCAGCATTTGCGCCGCTTTATCAACTGCTTTGGCTACATTGACTTTCTCGCGGTTATAAAAAAGACCCCCATCCGAAAAGGAATCGGGGGTCATATTTAAAATAGCCATGATTAGCGGACGACCTGATTGAATCATCCGCCACAACCCCAGCGCAGGGGGTTGCTTATCTTCAGTGCTGGCTTGCAGGACCACTCACAGAATCCGAAGGCTTAGCCACCGTATCAACCAAAGATTCAGTGGCTCCAGTCACCTCAACCGCATTGCCGCTGGCTGGTGTGTTGTTATCAGAGGGATCTGAACCCTGACCCCAACCAGACGGTTCTCGCACAGCACGGCGCGCCATCAAATCATCAATTTGCGCGAGATCAATCGTTTCATACTTCATCAAGGCTTGCGCCATAGCGTGCAGCACGTCGATATTGTCATTCAACAACTGATTGCACCGTTGATAATTGCGATCGATGATTCCACGAATTTCCGAATCAATAATACTTGCGGTGACATCGGAGACATTGCTGCCCGGGGTTTGACGGCCAAACATCATGTCGCCATCTTCCTCAGAATACATGAGCGCGCCCAGCCGATCCGACATGCCCCACTTGGTAACCATATTGCGGGCAATTTCTGTTGCTCGCTCAATGTCGTTTGAAGCCCCTGTGGTAACGGCTTCAGCGCCAAAAATGAGTTCTTCAGCGATGCGGCCACCGAACAAACTTGAAATATTCGATTCCAACTTACGCTTCGAGTAGCTGTACCGGTCTTGATCGGGCAGGAACATAGTCACGCCCAAAGCGCGACCCCGCGGGATGATAGAAACCTTGTACACCGGGTCGTGCTCTGGCACTAAACGCCCAACTATCGCATGCCCAGCTTCATGATAAGCCGTAAGTTTTTTCTCTTCTTCGCTCATCACCATGGATTTGCGTTCAGCGCCCATGATAATTTTATCTTTCGCACGTTCAAGATCGGCCATCACCACTTCATTTTTATTGGCTCGTGCCGCAAATAGTGCCGCTTCATTGACTAAATTGGCTAAATCTGCCCCAGAGAACCCCGGCGTGCCGCGTGCTAACAAGCTCGGGGTAATGTCTGCGGACGCAGGCACTTTGCGCAAATGGACTTTTAAAATTTGCTCACGACCGCGGACATCAGGCAAGCCCACAATCACCTGACGATCGAATCGACCGGGGCGCAGCAAGGCTTTATCCAGCACATCAGGGCGATTGGTTGCGGCGATAATAATGACGCCTTCATTGCCCTCAAAACCATCCATCTCGACCAGTAACTGGTTTAAGGTTTGCTCGCGCTCATCATGACCACCACCCATGCCTGAGCCCCGATGGCGGCCAACAGCATCAATTTCATCGATGAAGATAATGCAAGGTGCTTGTTTTTTGGCCTGTTCAAACATATCACGAACACGCGATGCGCCAACACCAACAAACATTTCAACAAAATCTGAACCCGAAATCGTGAAAAACGGCACTTTTGCCTCACCCGCCACGGCTTTGGCGAGCAAAGTTTTACCCGTACCGGGTGGCCCCACCATTAATACGCCGCGCGGCACACGCCCACCCAAACGCTGAAACTTACCCGGATCGCGCAGAAAATCAACGAGCTCAACCACGTCTTGCTTGGCTTCATCTGCGCCCGCCACGTCGTTAAAGGTGACTTTAACTTGATCTTCACCCAAGAGCTTGGCTTTTGATTTACCAAAACTCATGGCGCCCCGGCCGCCGCCGCCCTGCATTTGGCGCATAAAAAACACCCAAATACCTATCAAGAGCAAGAACGGGAACCATTGAATAAATAAGGTCATCAATAACGAGGGGCGCTCGGGCGGCATCGCATCAATTTTTACGTTGTTGCTAAGCAAATCACCCACCATGGCACGGTTGTCGGTTTCCGGGCTGTAGGTTTCAAAAGTGGCACCCGAACTGGTTTTACCCGTAATGGTTTTACCTTCTATGACGACCGAATCGATACTGCCGCCTTTGACATCACTCAAAAATTGCGAGTAACTCATCGGCTGCGAGGCGGTTGATCGGGTGCTAAAGCTGTTGAATACAGTCATCAACACAACCGCAATCACAACCCAGACCAAAATATTTTTTGTTAAATCGTTCAACACACCACCTCTAAATGCCTGTGACATGGCTTGCAAAGAAGCCATACCCCGATAAGAAAATTTATTGCTCTACCTTATACCACGCGGTGCCCTTGCGCCACCAGATACACTTCTTTGGAGCGCGGGCGCGAAGCTTTGGGCTTTCGCACCGAGACTTCTTTAAACGCGACGCGTGCCAACTTCATGTAGGCGTCAAACCCAATCCCTTGAAAGAGTTTAGTCACAAAAGCGCCCTCTGGCTTTAACATCTGATGACAAAAATCTAACGCAAGTTCCGCCAAATACATTGCGCGCGGAATATCTACCGATTCCACGCCACTCATGTTGGGCGCCATATCGGAAATTACAAGGTCTACGGGGGCATTTTCCAAACGTAGCGTGAGATCAGCCAATACGGAGTTACTTGAAAAATCGCCTTGAATGACGGTGGTATGCGCAAAATGATCCATGGGCAATAAATCAAGCGCAAAAATATGCCCTTTTTCACCAATAACTTGCGCTGCGTATTGTGTCCAGCCGCCCGGTGCTGCGCCCAAATCCACCACGCGTTGGCCTGCTTTCAAAAACCGATCGCGCTCGTTGAGCTCCATGAGTTTATATACGGCACGTGAGCGATAACCTTCTCGTTTCGCTTTCAGCACGTACTCATCTCGAAAATGCTCGGCCAACCACCGCTGGCTACTACCCGACCGTGCCATAGGCACCTCTATCCAAAAATACAAGCGAGTATTATGGCCGTAATGCATTTATTTAGCCAAATAAACGCATTGGCTCAATTGAGCAAGACACGAATAAATCATTACTTTGCGCACCGAAAGCAGCCGACGAGATGGTCGTTGACCAGCCCCATCGCCTGCAGGTAGGCATAGCACACAGTTGACCCCATAAACTTAAATCCCCGCCGCTTCAAATCGGCGCTGAGTGCGTCTGATTCCGGCGTAGTGGTAGGGCATTCCGCCTGGGACCGCCACAAGTTGACCCGGGGTTGACCGCCGACAAACCGCCAAACATAAGCATCAAAACTGCCAAACTCGGTTTGAATAGCGAGAAAGCGTTGCGCGTTGTTGATTGTGGCCAATATTTTTAAACGGTTGCGCACAATGCCTTTATTTAAGAGCAAGGCTTGGATTTTATCCTCGCCGTATTGCGCAATGATGGCCGGGTCGAACTGATCAAACGCCTGCCGATACGCCGCGCGCTTTTGCAAGATGGTGTACCAACTTAACCCGGCTTGAGCCGATTCGAGCACAATAAACTCAAAGAGCGTGCGGTCATCATGGACGGGCACACCCCACTGTGTGTCGTGATAAGCAACATAATCGGGTTTACTCAAATCAACCCAATCGCAGCGACACAACATGAGGACGGGAAAAATCAGTGCTTCATCATCGGCATCATGGGGCGTTTTTTGACTGGCACATTGAGTGTTTCGCTCGTGCCATCGGCAAAACTTAATGTAACAGGCACGGTTTCGCCGGCCACCAACGCTTTTTCAGGGCCGATTAACATGATATGAAAACCGCCCGGGGCAAGTTTGGTTTCGCCATGCGGTGCTACCAAAATTTCTTTTTGCTCGATCATTTGGTGCATGCCATTCACTTCAACGGATTTATGCAACTGCACTTCTTTGAATCCGGGCGCGGCAGCTTTAACTAATGCCTCAGGTTTATCGGAATTATTTTTCATATCCAAAAAAACTGCGCTGGCCATTGCGCCCGGCGGCTGCTCGGGAATCCAAGCTTCTGAAATTACAGGGGCAGCGGCGGCCATGCCGCTGATCGTCATAAATACCGAGCCAATTAAAAAACGCTTCATTGCACTACCTCTTTAAAAAATTGAACTAAGGCTTGATCCATTGCCGCCGGATCGTGCGGGGAGGGCAAAATTGCCACCATTTTGCCCTCGGGAGAAATTAAACGGTACGCCGTATCGTGGTCGATCTCGTAGATATTATCACCCGGGGCGTGGGGTGATACCCGATAGCCCGCTTTCAGGGGCTGGGTTACTTTATCGATCATCGCGCGCGAGCCGGTAATTCCTAAAAAGTCAGGATTAAAATAATGCACATAGTCAGCAATGCGCTTAGGGTTATCGCGGTCGGGATCGACCGAAAGAAACACAATTTGCCAGTGCACGTCCGGCAGCGATTTTTGTAACTTCGGCAACAAGCCCGAAAGCGCGGTTAATTCGGTGGGGCAAACATCGGGGCAAAAGGTGTAGCCGATATAAAACAGCGTCCAGTGGTCTTTAAATAGCGCCGGGGTTGCTATGGCACCATGAACGCTCATAAAGTCAGCAGCGGGCACGCTGATCGACGGGCTAACCGGACGCAGCACGAGCAAATCATTCGATTCAAACGCGGCCAAACGCGCCAATGCGATCTCACGCTCATTGATGTTACCACTCGGCGCATTTTGCCCGCAGGCCGTTGTTAAAAGCGCAAAGCACACAAGCCCCGCGCTCAAAACGCCCCGCCGAACCATGCGCGCGGGGTTAAATAAAAAACCTAGCGTTTGTGATTGAAAAAAACTCAAGAAACCCTCCTATTGCATGCAACATGACTTAAATCTGCTTTGGGGCGCCCAAGGAACCTCGAACTGATTGGTTAAAAGCGATTAAGCCGTTAATATGCCAGCCTATCTGCGCGAACAACAGTGTGTCATTTCACACACACTCTATTTGCGCCAGCTCTCATCACCAATACAAGATCAAAATGGCACTTACAACCAAACAAAAACAATTTCTCCGTGCGCAGGCACATCACTTAAGCCCCGTCGTTTTGCTGGGGCAGCATGGGCTAACCGAGGCGGTGATGGCTGAAATCGAACTGGCTTTAGGGATTCACGAGCTGATTAAAGTGCGGATTCCCGGCCAGGATCGGGAAGATAAAAAAGCCATGATGCAGCAAATTGCGACCACAACCCAAGCAGAGCTTGTGCAAACCGTGGGGCATATGGCCGTTTTTTACCGCC
Organism: Halothiobacillus sp.; assembly: GCA_023255735.1. Taxonomy (GTDB): domain Bacteria; phylum Pseudomonadota; class Gammaproteobacteria; order Halothiobacillales; family Halothiobacillaceae; genus Halothiobacillus. Next base: position 134,328 of record JAGDVP010000008.1, read on the forward strand.
CCGACCCCGATGGCGCGCGGTTAATCTTGCCTAAACCCGAGCGCGCGGGTAGCCGAAAACCGCTCTAAGCCTCAATGATTTTGCCTTTTTTGAGCGCGGGAGAGCAGGCCGATCCTAACGATTTCCCGCCCCCGCATCGCGCACTCACCGAGCCGAATGGCTTGCTGGCTGTTGGCGGCGATTTATCCTTAAGCCGCATGATGGCGGCGTATCAACGCGGTATTTTTCCTTGGTTTGGCGTGGGCGATCCCATTTTGTGGTGGTGCCCAGATCCGCGTACGGTATTCACTCCCGATCAGTTTCATTTGAGCCAATCGCTTAAAAAATGGCGGCGCCAATCTCGCTATCGCATCACGGTGAACCATGCCTTTGCCGAGGTGGTGGCCGGTTGTGCGGCACCCCGCGCCGAGCAAGATGGCACGTGGATTGTGCCGGAGATGTTCGCGGTTTTTTTGGCGCTGCACCAAGCCGGTTTTGGTTATTCGGTCGAGGTTTGGGATAAAAACCAACTGGTTGGCGGGCTGTTTGGTGCTAAATTTGGCCGCGTAGCCTTTGGTGAATCCATGTTTAGCCGGGCGCCCAACGCATCAAAATTTGCGCTTGCCGCCATTTTGGTTGATAACTGCTGGGGCACGCTGGATTTTATGGACTGCCAATTCACGACCCGCCACTTACTTAGCCTCGGCGCGCAGGAGTGGTCGCGCAGTTATTTTTTACACCGATTATCGATAAGCTTTCAACCGCGAGATTTGGCCACACCAACTAACAATTGACGAATTTAACTGCCACCCTGATGATCAAAATCAATCCTATTTTCTATCCCTCGGGATTAATTTAACGGCACGATCTTCACATGCAACATGATGTTATGGCTTCTTTACTGATCTTGCTGATTATTTCAGTCGTCGCGGTGGTGGGCTTTCGGCGCCTGCATTTGCCTGCGATTTTGGGCTATCTGACCGTTGGCGTCATTGCAGGCCCCTACAGCTTGGGCTGGATTCGCGATCAATCCGATATTCACATCATTGCGGAATTTGGCGTTGTTTTTTTATTGTTTATGCTGGGGCTGGAGTTTTCATTGCCGCGTCTGATTGCCATGCGCCGTGCGGTCATTGGCATGGGGGGGGCGCAAGTGCTGGCCACAGCGATAGTAACGGGCTTTGCCGCTTGGCTGATGGGGTTTTCACCTGCCGCAGCCTTTGTGTTGGCGGGTGTGTTAACCGTATCCTCCACCGCCATTGTGATCAAGCAGTTGGGCGAGCAGCTGGAGCTTAATAGCCGCCACGGGAATAACGCGGTGGGGATTTTGTTATTCCAAGATCTCGCCGTGATTCCTTTTTTGATTATCATCCCCGTGCTGGGTGCCGCCACAGGCACGCAAGAGAACACCGAACCCACCGCCATTGCCCTGAATATTGCCACCACGATTGGCTTTGGGGTTTTGGCCGCGGGCGTGCTGTTTTTAGGTGGCCGCTGGGTACTGCGCCCCGTGTTTCGGGAAATTGCGCGCGCGCGTTCAGCCGAGCTATTTACCATCGCCGTGTTATTGGTTGTGTTGGGCGCGGGCTGGCTCACCGATCAGGCCGGTTTATCCTATGAGCTGGGCGCATTTTTAGCCGGCATTGCGCTTTCTGAAACCCAGTTTAAGCATCAAATTGAGGCCGATATTCGCCCGTTTCGCGACGTGTTGCTGGGCTTATTTTTCATCACCATCGGCATGATGCTGAATGTGCGCGAACTGCCGCTGATTTTAGGCTGGGTTGTCTTACTTTTAGCGCTGGTTGTGCTTGTTAAAACGCTCATCATTTTTTTGATTGGGCGCGCCATGCATGAGGATCACGGCGTGGCGCTGCGCACAGGCTTAGTGCTCGCGCAGGGCGGGGAGTTTGGGTTTGCCATGTTAGCGATTACCGCCCCCAGCATCATGACCGATTATCAGCGGCAAATCGTGTTGGCCGTAGTTATTTTCTCGATGGTATTAACCCCCTTTCTCGTGAAATTTAACGGCCGGCTGGCCAAGCGGATTGTGCCGAGTTACAACAAGCAACGCCAAGCACAAACTGAAATTATCGATCAGCATGCCAGCAACATGGCCGGCCATGTGGTGATTTGTGGCTTTGGTCGCGTTGGGCAGAATATTGCCCGGTTGGTGCAAAGCGAAGGGTTTGAATACACGGCCATTGATGTGGACATTGATATTGTGCGCCAAGCGCGCCAAGCGGGGTTGCCAGTTCATTTTGGCAACTCAACCCATGCCGATATTCTTGAAGCGGCCGGTTTGAGCCGGGCACGGGTACTGGTGGTTTCGCACTTAGATGAAACCTCCGCGCTCAAAACGGTTGAAGTGGCGCGCACCTTATCTAGCGAAATTCCCATCATGGTGCGCGCCCGTACCGATGAGCAGCTCGACCCTTTATTTCATGCCGGCGCGACCGAAGTCGTTTCCAGTATTTATGAGATGAGCCTTGTGCTCTCTGGCAATGTGTTGCGGGCTTTGAATGTGCCTGTATCGAAAATCATCCGGCAAATTCAAGAAATTCGCCGCGAGAATTACGCCCCGCTGCGGCACACCTACGCCGGCAATCGCGCTCGGGGGTCGGGAGATATGATTCCGCTGGCGCCTCGCACCTTGCGTAATATCGACTTAGTACCCGGCGCCTATGCCATTGGCAAGCCATTGGTGCGCTGCATTCCTGCCAATAAAACCATCGTGGTGGATGCCATCAATCGCCAAGGGATTCGGGGGGAATCGCCGCATGAAGAGACGCTTCTGCACGAAGGCGACACCCTAACCTTATACGGCGCGCCGGCTGAACTCGATAATGCCGAGCACTTCTTGCTAACCGGCCAAGAGTAAATCTTAAAATCAAACGGTTGCACGCACGTTTTGCTGCTAAAATTTAACTTATTGATTCACGGGGAGCCTCGCATGATTAACCTGCCCACCCAATACAGCAACACCGCCCTAGCCGATGAGGCGCTCAACTTCGCTGCGGCGCAAAATCAAAATACCGCAGCAGCCCTTTCGCGCAATACGCCGGTCGAGCCACAAACCCCCAATCGGGTGAGCAGCCCTGAGCAAATTGCCAGCGCGCTTAAAAGCCAGCAAGGCGCCAGCGGCGTGGCCACAGCGGGCAGCATGGGCTATCTTCTGGATGTGCGCGCGTAACCGGCTGATAACAGGGTTAACCCTCAATTGAATCGGCTTTAAATGCCGCTATTTTGGCCAATACTTTCTCAATTTGAGCCTAATTTCGGCGCACCCCGTGCTTAGTGAGCACCGACAAAATGCGGAGCAATGCGCCAACTCAGTCCAAAAGCGCCGCCTTTGTTGTGCGAAACCGTCTTAAATACGTCACAATCTGGCGCGAGCATCCCAAGAACCCACATTAAAACCGACATGGCGCATTCTAAACACCCTGCACGCACCCTGCCCTCATCGGCACAAACCCCTCTATTTTTACGCAGTGCCCGCATGCTGGGGGTGGCGCACACCCTAGCGGATCTTGCCAAGCACACCCCCCGAGCCATTTTAGCTATTGCGCCCGATAGCCGGAGTGCCGCCGATATGGCCGAGGCGTTAGCTCTCTTTGGTTGCGCGGCTGATGTTTTTCCCGATTGGGAAGTGCTGCCCTATGACCGGTTTTCGCCGCATCAAGATTTAATTTCAGATCGCCTTGCAAGGCTTTGGCACCTGCCCCGCACCGAACGGGGCGTGACCTTGATTGCCGCGCCCACCTTATTGCAACGCTTATCACCACCCGCGTTTGTGACCGGCAACAGTTTTTTGCTCAAAGCGGGCGATAAGCTCGATCGTGATGCCTACCGCCAGCAACTCATCGATGCGGGGTACCTTGCGGTGACCCAAGTGGTTCAACCCGGTGAATTTGCCGTGCGCGGTGGCTTAATTGATGTGTTTGCGATGGGCATGAGCCAGCCGGTACGCATTGATTTGTTCGATGATGAAATTGAAACCCTGCGCTTGTTTGATCCCCAAACCCAGCGCTCCGCCGAGCCGATTGATCGCATTAATTTGCTCCCCGCGCGGGAATATCCGTTAAACGAGGACGGCATTACCCTGTTTCGGCGCAACTGGCGCAACCGATTTGAGGGCGACCCCACCCGCAGCCCCGTCTATAAACAAATTAGTGAGGGCTTAATACCCGCAGGCATTGAAACCTATTTGCCGCTATTTTTTGAGCGCACCGCCACCCTGTTCGATTACCTGCCTAAAAATGCCTTGCTTTTCACCCTACCCGGCATTGATGCCTCGCTCGAGCGGTTTATTAATGACACCATCCATCGATTCACCCAACGGGCGGGCGATATAAGCCACCCGTTGCTGCGCCCCGATGAGCTCTATCAAACCGTAGATGAGTATCAAGCCCATCTCAAACACTGGCCGCGTTTTATTACCCTGAATGCCGATCACCCGGGATTGCCACAGGCGACTGTTTTACCCAACAAAACACTACCGAACCTCACCAGCCCCAACTTCACCATCAGCCAAAGTAATGAGGCGGAACTGGCGGGTTTAACCGCCTTTGCCAGCGATTTTGCCGGGCGCATTCTGGTGACGGCAGAAAGTCCCGGTCGCAGGGAAGCCTTGGCCGACCAGTTGGCTAAGGCGCGCCCAGCCGGAACGCTGGCCGCACCCGTGTTTGAGCGTTTTGAGCAATGGCTTGAAAGTGATGCGCGCTTAGGCTTAATGGTTTCATCCATCGAGCAGGGTGCGATTTTGCAACTGCCCGATCAAGCCGCCCCGCTCGCCATCATCACCGAAACCGATTTATTTGCCGAACGCGTGGCCCAGCGGCGCAAATCTAGCAGCCGTACCCGCGATGCCGATGCCTTAATCAACAACTTAAATGAGCTGGCCATTGGCGCGCCCGTGGTGCACGAAACCCATGGCGTTGGCCGATTCGGCGGCTTAATCACGCTGTCGATGAATAACCTTGAGCAAGAGTTTTTGATTTTGCACTACGCCGGGGATGACAAACTCTACGTACCCGTATCCGCGCTTGAGCTGATTTCACGCTATACCGGCGGCAGTGAGGAGAGTGCGCCATGGCATAAATTAGGCAGTGGGCAGTGGGAAAAAGCCCGCCGCCGCGCCGCCGAGCAAGTGCGTGATGTGGCCGCTGAATTGCTGGATATTCACGCCCGTCGCGCCGCTAAAAAAGGCCAATCGCTGCCCATCCCCGAAGAAGATTATGCCCGCTTCGCCCAAAATTTTGCCTTTGAAACCACCCCCGATCAGCAATTGGCGATTGACAGCGTGCTCAGCGACATGGCGCGCGCCCAGCCGATGGATCGCGTGGTGTGCGGCGATGTCGGGTTTGGCAAAACCGAAGTCGCCATGCGTGCCGCGTTTGTGGCGGTGATGAATGGCAAACAAGTAGCGGTACTGGTACCCACCACCCTGCTTGCTGAACAGCATTTGCGCAATTTTCGTGATCGTTTTGCCGGTTGGCCTATGCGGATTGAAGGCTTATCGCGCATGAGCAATGCCAAAAAAACCACGCAAGTGCTGGCCGACATTGCCAGCGGCCAAGTGGATATCGTGATTGGCACTCACAAATTACTCAGCGATCATCTGGATTTTAAAGACCTAGGGTTAGTTATTATCGATGAAGAACAACGTTTTGGCGTGCGCCACAAAGAGCAGCTCAAACACTTGCGCGCCGAGGTAGATTTACTCACCCTAACGGCAACGCCGATTCCGCGCACGCTCAATATGGCGCTCTCCGGCATTCGCGATTTATCGATTATCGCCACGCCACCGCGCGAGCGGCTCTCGGTTAAAACCCTGCTGCTGCGCTGGGATGATGCGCAAATCCGCGAAGCCGTCCAGCGCGAACTCAAACGCGGCGGTCAGGTTTATTTTCTCTACAACGAGGTTAAAACCATTGAGCGCATGGCTAAACAACTGGCCGAATTAATTCCCGAAGCCCGCATTGCCATTGCCCACGGTCAGCTATCGGAGCGCGCGCTGGAGCAAGTCATGGCCGATTTTTATCACCAGCGTTTTAACCTTTTGCTATCCACCACCATTATTGAATCGGGCATTGATATTCCCACCGCCAACACCATCCTCATTCATCGCGCCGATAAATTTGGCCTAGCGCAACTGCACCAATTGCGCGGGCGCGTGGGGCGCTCGCATCATCGCGCCTATGCCTACCTCATCACACCGGAACCGGCGCAGATGACACCCGATGCGGTTAAACGCCTCGATGCCCTAGCCGCGCTTGAAGAGCTTGGGGTGGGCTTTACCCTTGCCACCCACGATTTAGAAATTCGGGGCGCGGGGGAATTGCTGGGTGATGGGCAATCGGGACAAATAGTTGAAGTGGGTTACACCCTCTACATGGATTTACTCGATCGCGCGGTTAAAGCCTTAAAATCGGGCAAACAACCCGACTTAGCCGCCCCCTTGGAGCGCCAAACCAGCGAAGTTGATTTAGGCTTACCCGCCCTCATTCCGGCTGATTTTGTCGATGATGTGCACACGCGCTTGATTCTCTACAAGCGGCTGGCTAATTGCACCGATCAAACCGCGATTGATCGCATGAAAGTTGAACTCATCGACCGCTTTGGCTTGCTGCCCGAGGCCACCGAAACCTTAATTGAAACCCACAGGCTCCGCTTGCGTGCCCGCGCGGTGGGTATTCGTAAAATCGAATGCGCGGCCAGCGGCGGGCGGTTTATCTTCAATGAACAAGCCGCGATTGATCCGGTCAAACTGGTTAAATTAATTCAAACCGAGCCCAGCAAATATCGCCTCACCGCCGATACACTTAAAATTACCCAACCGATGGATAACTTAAGCGCGCGCAGCACGATGGTAATTCAATTACTGAACGCGTTATCTGCCGCATGATGCCGCCAAACCCACCCGCCCCTTTATGGCGACGCGCGGCCGCCCTGTTTTACGATTTGATGTTTGTCATCGCGCTGTTCATGCTCGCCACCTTAATTTTACTGCCCTTCAACGGTGGCCAAGCCCTACCCCAAACAGGCCCAATCGCTTGGGCTTATCGCGCGTATTTACTCCTGTGCGCGGCGACCTATTTCAGTGTCTTTTGGTGCGTGGGTGGCCAAACCCCCGGCATGAAAGCCTGGCATATCCGCCTCACTCTGCCCGCCCGCCGCTGCTATGCCACCGCGCTACTGCGTTTTTTAGGTGGACTTTTAAGCCTGCTCTTGGCGGGTATTCCCTTTTGGCTTGCCCAATTTCACCCTGAAAAACACAGCCTAATCGACCGCCTACTTAAAACCCAGGTAACCCGCAGCCCACCGCCTGCGGATTAATGCGCTAAACGGCCACATCACGCGGGCTGCAATAAAGCACCCAGTTGCCCCGATGGTTCTACTGGGCGCGCAATACCTTGCCGCAACACCCTAAGTGACGAATCGGGCGCGGCAGCAATGAGCGTAAATTTGCTGCGCGCCCGCGTAATGGCGGTATAAATTAACGCCCGCGTTACCACCGGATTCGGCGCGGCAGGCAGCACCAAAATACTGTGATTGAACTCCGATCCTTGCGCTTTGTGCATCGTGAGTGCGAACGCGGTTTCCACAAAAACGAGGCGATTGGGATTAATCCAGCGAATCGCGGGGGCAAGGCCCGCCTGTGGCGCATCACTTAAAAAAGCCACCCGCAGCACGGGGCCTGCGGACGGACTCGCATCGTGATCGATATAAGGCAAGGTTAAACCCACATCGCCATTGGCCAAGTTAAGCGCGGGATCATTGCGCGTCACCATCACCGGGCGCCCGGCATACCAGCCATCCAAACTTGGCGCCGGAGCAATGAGCCCCGCTTTAAGAAGGCTCTGCTCAATCCACGCATTCAACCCCACCACGCCATAAGGCCCGTGGCGCAAAGCACACAAGACTTGCGCTTGGCTATGGGCGGCAAATACGGCCAGCGCCCAATCATTGATCGATAAAAAGCCCGATTCCGCCGAATGCCATGGCGTGTTCACCAAGCGCAACCAAGGAATAAGCGCGGCAAGCACGACCGATAACAACGGGCGGCGAGCGGCATCATCGAGCACAAGGCCAAGTGCGCAATCTCCCAAGGCGGGCGCGTTAAGCAAGGCGACCGCGCCCTGGTCATCGCCGGCATTAACACAATGGGCTAGGGCGGCAATGGCGCTCGCTGCGCCAAATCGGTGGCTATGGCGCAACCAAACGGTGGCCTCGGCCAAAGCGCTTTGCGCTGCACCCGTTGGGGCAGCCACATCCACCGCTTCACCCGTAGTGGCAGCAATCCATTGCTTCAGTGCGGGCGAATACCCTCCGTGCGACAAGGCCGCCTGGCTGAGTTCGCCCAGCACAGCTCCCGGCTCCACCGAGGCCAGCTGATCTTTATCACCCAACAAAATTAATTGGGTGTGTTCCGAGAGTGCGGCCAAGGTTTTGGCCATCAGCGCCAAGCCCAGCATCGAGGCCTCATCAATCACCACCACATCAGCAGGCAAAGGCGCCCCCGCATGGTACTTAGGCTGGGCAAAATCCGGGCGAATGCCAATTAAGCGGTGCACGGTATCAACCATATCCGGCAGCGCGGCGCGCAATTGCGGGTAAGCTTCGGCAAAGGGCGCGCATAGCGCATCCATTTGGCTCACAAGCGATTGGCGCAGCCGAGCCGCCGCCTTGCCGGTGGGCGCGCACAGCAAAATCCGCAAGGGCGGCTGGCCGGCCTGTAATACCAGCATTTGTGTAAGCATTAAAAACTTAACCACGGTGGTGGTTTTGCCTGTGCCAGGCCCGCCGGTAATGAGCGCAAACGTGGAGCGCAGCGCCACCGCGCAAGCAATTTTTTGCCAATCGGGCCTTGTGATGCCGACCGCATCACGGGGAAAGAGCGCGGTTAAAATCGCGTGAATGCGCGGCGCATCGGGCAAGGCACGGGTTGATTGCAAGCGGCGGCGAATGGCATGGGCTACCGCTTGTTCTTGGCACCAATAGCGGCGCAAATATAAGCGCGCGCCATCCCGAATAAAAGGCGGGCGGCTCATCTCATAGCGGGCGCTCGCCTCGGCGCGCTCAGGGGGCGCAGGTTCTTTAACTTGGCCTGTCACATCTTCTATCACATGGGGACAAGCCGCTAACGCCGCCAGCCAATCAGCGAAGAGTATGCCGGCTAAAATTTGTGCGGGGCGTATAAGGCTTACCCCCGAGTTGGGCTGAGCTAAGGCCCGCCACCTGCGCGCGGTAGCGCTGTCTTTGGGCGGCATTTTCAGCACGCGGTCAGCATCATGCCAGCATGCGGCTAAATCGAGGCAGACATGCCCCTGCCCCGCCAAATGGCTGGCAAACACCAAGGCCAAAATCGCTAAAGGCGAGGTATCGGGCGCTTGATTTAACACCAAGCGCGCCACCGCAAGATCCACCGCGCGCACCCAATCGGCGCTAACCCACGCATCCAGCACTGTGCTTAACATCGCCTGCGTGAACACAGGCGCCGCCAACCCCCCCCCCAGCGCGGCTTTATCGCCATCCCCATCCCCATCCCTAGCCAAATTAAAGCTCATTTGGCCGCCTTCTGTGCGCCCTTTGGTATTTTTCAACCCCGATTGATAACTCATATCCGCGCCTCTTGTGCACCATCACAGGCTTCAAGCAAGGCATCAAGCGCCGCCATCACACCGCGATCCGGTCGCATAAAATACACCCCGTTGCCCGGGCTCTCTATGCCGCGCACGAAGAGATAAAACGCCCCACCCAAATGCAGCGCGGGGTCGTAATCGGGGAGGCGATCCGTCAAATGCCGGTGCAAGGCGGCCAAATAGAGCAGCATTTGCACATCGTACCGCGCGGCGAGCACCGCTTGCGCCAGCCGCTCGGGCGCGTAGGCATCATCGCTATCACCGAGCCAATTGGATTTGTAATCCAGCACATAAAACCGGCCATCGGCCTCGAATACCAAATCTATAAAGCCTTTAATTTGCCCCATGAGTGTTCTGGGCAGCAAGGGCGGGCGCGCTTGCTCGGGCAAAATATGGGTATTAAGCAAGGCATCAAGGGCAGCAATCGGCATGCTCATCACCGGCAGCCAAAACTCAAGCTCAATTTGATAACGCTGCAAGGCTGCAAGCGTGATGGGGGCTTTGGCGTCGGTTGCCTGTAAGGGCAAATGCAACACGCGCTCTATAAGCAAGCTTAAAGTGTCCGCTTGCTCGCTTGTCATAGCGGATACCTCGGCACGCAAGGCCTCACGCACCAAGGCGGCACACGCGCTGTGCGTGGCAAATTGGGCGAACCCCGCCGCGCCCGCCAATTCAAACAGCGTGTGCATTTGTGTACCAAATTCGCTGCCGCGCGGTAATTGAGCAAGCGCGCCCGCCAGCGGTGTTGCGGTCAATACAGGCGTTAAACCGGTATGTTTTAACTGATTTTCGGTTAAATCTGTTTCAATTAATTCTGCCGCCCGCTCGTGTGCCTGCCGCAGCGCCCCTTCGACTAGTTCATCTGGCCTGCGATCTTGCGCGGCGGTTTCTGGTGCAGGGGGCGACACCATCGGCGCATGCCCGCCATGCAGATGGGCGGTAAGCCCGCTGAAGCTCGTCATACGCCAATCATTTCGGCGGCGGGCTTGCACGCTGCGGGCTGGGTGCAAGCCTTCTGATTGCTGCGGGGTATAGGCGGTTAAATCTATCGCGGGCGGGGCTATCACTGCAATATCAGGGCAAGCAGCCAAAGCCGCTTGCATTGCGGCAAAGCTGGCGGCGAAGGCCTCTTTATCTTTTAGCCCCAAAAGATACCCCAGCGGGGTGCCGGCCTGATTGGGTGTTTTGGTATTGCCGAACTTAACCGGCCCCAAGGCCATATAGCAGGCTGACTCGGCGCGGGTTAGCGCCACATAAATTAGGCGCAAGCCCTCGGCATGGCGCTCGTTTTGCTCGGCTGCCACGGCGGCGGGGAAATCCCCCAAGCTCATCACAGGGCGAGCAT
>JAGDVP010000008.1:145392-148120 GCA_023255735.1 Halothiobacillus sp.
CGGGGCTAACATCGGGGCTAACATCGGGGCTAACATCGGGGCTAACATCGGGGCTAACATCGGGGCTTGTATCCAGTTCGCCTACCGCGCCAACCTTAGGCTCGGTGCCGCCATGCCAAGGCGTGGCAATGGGTTTGTTTTGCGTGTGCTCCAGCTGCACCATGGGCAAATAGGGCAAATACACCACAGGAAATTGCAAGCCTTTGGCCGAGTGGATGGTTAAAATCCGCACCAAATGCGCATCTTGCTCAAGGCGTAACTCATTCTCGGTATCTTCGGCGGTTGTGAGCATTAGGGCGAATCGCTGCAACAAGGCATCGCGCCCCGCCAGTTCTGCTTCTGCATTTTGCGCCCAATCGGCCAAATGCAGCACATTGGTTAAGCGGCGCTCACCTGAACGCTCGGCAAAAGGTGCCGCCAAAAGCGCTGCGGGTACGGCGTAATCGTGCAATAGCTGATAAATAGCCGCCAGCACGCCAGCGCTTTGCCAAATGTGGCCATATCGCACAAAGCGGGCAACCGCTTCATCCAGCGCCGCATCATCGCGCAAGGCATCTAGTTGCGCGAAGCTTAGGCACAGTGACGCCGAACCCAAGGCCGCACGCACGAAACTCAAACGCTGCGGCTCAGCCATCGCTTGCAGCCAGAGCGCCACATCCCGCGCCTCGGGTGAGGCAAACACATTTTGGCGATCGGATAAAAACACGCTTTTAATACCGCGCAGGTTAAGCGCCTGCGAAATTAACGCCGCTTGCGCGCCCTTTGATACCAACACAGCAATATCCTGCGGCGCAATGGGTAACGCATTGCCCGCGCCATCCATAAAAACACACTGACCCGCCTGGCCCTGATTTAACTGCTGGGCAATGCTACTTGCCGTATGTTCTGCCATTTGGGCTTCAAACGCCCCCTGAGAGAGCCCATCGGCACCCGGCAGCACCCAAGCCGTTAAGGCAGGCAGCGCGCTTGGCGCACTATTTTGCGCCGCTTTGATACACAATTGGCGTGCCTGCCCTTTGGCTGCAACGGCGATAAAGGGCAGGGGGTTTTCTGTGCGCGAATCCCCCGGCGGTTTATAGCCAAAGGCGCCTTGCGGCTGGCTTTCAGCAAAAGCAAACACATGGTTCACCGCCGCAACTAAGGCCGGTGTTGAGCGATAATTATCGGTTAAGGTGTAATGCCGCCCTTGGGTGGCAAAACGCGCAGCTAAGTAGCTTGCAATATCCGCCCCGCGAAAACGATAAATCGATTGCTTAGGATCACCAATTAACACCACCGTGCTGCGTGGGGCATCAGCCCCCTCACCGGCCTGCTCATGCGTATCCACCGAGGCTGGCTGGGTGATTTGAAAAACCCGATCAAAAATCTCAAACTGCAAAGGATCGGTATCTTGAAACTCATCAATCATCGCCACAGGGTATTGAGCACGCAAACTCAACATTAGCTGCGCCCCCGTGGGGCCGCGCAATGCCGCGGCAAAATTGAGCAAAATATCATCAAAGCCCATCTCGCCCTGCTGTTGCAAAACGTGATTCAGCCGATCACGCACCCAGTACGCCGCATGCGCCCACAACGTGTTTTTTGTCGCCCCAAGGCATGCATCACGCGCCGCAAGCGCCGAAGGCCAAGCGGCGAATACCAGCAATGCCGGATGATCGGGCGGTTGCTTTTTTTGGTTAAACCGAGGATTGGTTAAAAATTTTTTTACTTCTTCTGGCAAAGGTGTAAGCCCGCCCGCCCAAGCATCCAAGCTTTGCCACACGGCCGCACCCTCATCTTGCACCGCAAGCTTGCCATGTGAGTTCTTGTTTAAATACGCCAGCACCGGCGTCCAGCCTTCAATTAAGGCCGCCCGCCCGGCGCGCCAAGCGGATTTTGCCTGCGCCTCGGCATCAATCACCGCCTGTTCAGCCTGATGCAAGCCTTTAATTAAGCTGATAAAATCAAGCCCATTGCGCGACACAGGTGCACCATCGACCCAAATAGCCGCCCCATCTCGCCGCAATAAAGGCGCAAGATTTTTGGCAAGCGTGGCAGGATTATCCAAACACCGCGCCGCCAAAGCCGCAAGCGGAGGCGGCGCGGCATACACATGAATGCGCCAATAATCTTGAACCACCGCCTGTGTGATGGGTGCAAGCGAGGTGAGCACCGTTTGCTCAAATAACGCGCGGCTATGAAACGCGTGGCTGCTGAGCATCCGCTGGCACCAACTGTGAATCGTAAAAATAGCCGCCTCATCCATCCAATTGGCCGCCTGCGTTAATCGAAATACCGCCAGCGCGCGGGCCTGCGGCTCGGCATAACCTTTCGATAATTTTGCTAAATGCGGATCAAGCACGCCACAAGGCTCGTTTGAAAACGCGTGCACCGCAGCGGCAATCCGCGCCCGAATGCGCGTGCGCAACTCATCGGCCGCGGCTTGGGTAAACGTGGTAACCAAAATTTGCGGGGGCATCATCGGGGTGCAGCCATGGCCTAAAATCAGCCGCAAATACAGCAAGGCAATCGTAAACGTTTTACCTGTGCCCGCACTGGCCTCAATTAAGCGGCTTTCGCTTAAAGGGAAGGTAAACGGGTCAAGGGCATTAACTTGGTAATCGCTCAAAGGTGATGCAGACACTCAGCGAACTCCGGATGCACAATGGGCAACCATTGTATGCGAGCATACCCCCCACCCCAACCCCTCCCCCACAAGGGGGGAGGGGCTAAGAAAAGACGTACTCCC
>JAGDVP010000024.1 GCA_023255735.1 Halothiobacillus sp.
ATGATGCCCGCCGGAGGGTGGATAAGCCGGCGGATACGGGGGCGGAGTGCTGCCCGCGCCGATCGACCAGCCGCCTGAGCCGCCGTTGACCTGCCACGACATCCCCGCCGAACCGCTACCGGGGTAATACCCGGGTACGGGGTACCCGCCGTAGGGGCTTTCGATGAGGACGGGGCTTAATGATGACTTTGGGCGATTCGCTTCGGCCCTCGCTTCTGCTGCGCGCGCGGCGGCTTCGGCGCGGGCGGTTTGTGCCGCCTCTTTAGCCTCGGCGGCGCGGCGTTTATCGTATTGATTGGCCAGCTCGTTGATGCCTTGCCGATCGCTTCCGGTGCCGGCATTGGGTGCCTCGATTACCCGCGTTTTCGCATCGCTACCGCAGGGTGTGCCGGAAAAAATCACGGTGCCGTTTTTATCTTTGCATTGGTACACAGTGGCCTCATCGGCCAGCGCGTTGGGCGCATACAAAACCAACACCCAAGCCGTAAAAACCGTGGTCACAGCAACCCAAACCGCCGCGCGCGCCCCCTGCCCCCTCAACTCACCCGTTCGCCGTGCCATAACACCCCTCCGCCCACCGGTTAAAACCCATTACGTTACCTTTATTTGCTTGAATATGACGCCTCAACCCGCAAGACGCAAGCACCAGCCGCCGCCCCAACCCGCGCACACAAGAGCCGGCATTCAAAGTGCGATGGGTCGCCAATTTAAATCGTGCTTAAAGCGTCTTTAACGCCTGCTCAATTTCTTTGGCGCCGGGCGCGCCTTTTTTGGCGAGCTCTTGGGCGAATAAGGCCACACGCCATTCTTCGAGTTGCTCGTGCAGGGTGTTTAAAGCGGCAAATGCTAGGGCGTTGCCATTGGCCGAATCAATTTTCGCCATGACCCGCGCACACACGGGCATAAATTGCACGCGTAGCAGGCGGTCGCGCTCGGGGTGGCGGTCGATTTTCTCTAAGCGTTTTTCGGCGGCGGTGAGGTAGCGCGGCAGGTTGTCGAGCAGGCTTTGTGGCGCGTGCCACAGCATGCCGGGGTAGAACAAGGCATCGAACTGTTCGGCAATTTCGCGGGCAGCTTCGATGTGTGAGAGCGGCAGGCGGCCTTTGAGCTTGGCGCGCAAGGCTTGGTGCTGGGCGAACAGGCTGCGGATTTGCAAGGCCAGCGCCCGCACGGTGGGGTCGAGCTGCGGTTTGATGCGCTCAATTCGGGCTTGAAAGGTGGCTTCATCGCGCACGGGCGGCAGGTCATCAATGCCGAGGCGGGCAATGCTGCGGGCAATCAATTCCCAATCAAAGGCGGCATCGCGGCGATTGGGTAGCACTAGGCCAAATTCGGGCAGGGGGCGCGCATGGTGCCATTGGGTGACTTGCAGGCGGGCGGCATCTAGGCTGCGATCTTGCTTGAGCGCTTGGCTTAAATGCCGCACGGCCTCGGGCAGGGCGAGCAGGAGCAAGCGGGTTACGCCCGAGCGATGCGCCAATAAAGCGCGCTCGGGGCCATCGAGCAGGCGCACGGCGGCGGCCTCGCCGGTATCAACCAGCGCGGGGTAGGCGGTTAAGGTGGCGCCCAGCTCTGCAACCGGCAAACTGATTGGCAAATCGCCGAGCGACCAGCGGTGCAGCGCATCGCGCTCAAGCCGATGCCGCGTGCGTTCCGCAAAGGCGCGCTCGGCGGCGGCGGCATGGCGGGCTTTCAGGGCAAACAAATCACGGTCGGCATCTATCACCCGCTCCGCGGTATCACGTCCGCCCACCGCTTTAACCTCGCTTTGATCTTGCGGCGGGCGCAGGATGGCAAAGCGCATGCGTAAATGCGGCGCTAGTTTTGTCTCATCAAATAATTCAGGCGTGATTTTATGCCCGGTCATTTGCCGCAGCTGCTCGGCCAATTGCGGCAAGAGCGCGCCTTTGTCGATCGAAATGCGTTCAATCACCGCTTTGGCAAACTCCGGCGCGGGCACAAAATGCCGCCGATCGGTCTTGGGTAGACTGCGAATGAGTGCTTCAATTTTCTCCAGGAGTAGGCCGGGAATGAGAAAGCCGGCGCGGTCGGCATCAATTTGCGCCAAGGCCGCCAGCGGAAAACCTAAGGTCACGCCATCATCCGCACTGCCGGGTGCGAAGTGATAGGTGAGCGGCAGGCTGAATTTTCCCATGGTGAGCCGATCGGGGAAGCCTTGTGGATCATGCGCGATGGGCGCGCGGGTAAGCAGGTCATCGCGCGTCATACACAACACATCGGGCTTTTGGCTCTGGGCGATTTTCAGCCAACGCACGAGGGTGTGGGCATCAAACACGTCGGCCGGCAGGTGGGTTTGATAAAAATCAAATAAGGTTTGATCATCAATCAGTAAATCGGGGCGGCGATTACGCGCCTCTAGCTCACGAATTTCGTCGATCAGGGCGAGATTGTGCTGCCAAAATTTGGCATTGCTTTCAAAATCACCTTCAACCAAAGCGGCACGAATAAACACGGCGCGCGCCGCGAGCACATCAATGCGGCCAAAATCAATGCGCCGCTTGGTGACAATCGGCAGGCCGAACAGTTTGACCGTTTCAAACGCGGCGACGCGGCCACTGGCTTTATCCCAGCGCGGCTCGCTGTATTCCCGCGTGATTAAATGCTGCGCTATTGGCTCAATCCAGCGCGGATTAATCGCGGCGTTCATGCGCGCATAAACGCGGGTGGTTTCGATAATTTCGGCACTCATCAGCCATTTGGGCTGGGTTTTAGCCAAGGCGGAACCGGGGAAAATTTGAAAACGGCGGTTGTTGGCGCCGAGATAAACCGTGGGCGTGCGTTGCTTTTTGCCGCGCTGATCGGGCGCATTTTTGGGTTCGTGTTTATCGCTGCGGGTGGCCTCATCGCGCAGGCCAATGTGCGCGAGCAACCCTGGCAATAGGGCTTGATGCAGGGCATCTTGCCTTTTTTGCAGCGCATCTGGATCGCCCGGCTGCTCGGCTGTGGGTACCCGCAGCGGTTCGGGATCGGGCAATTTGATTTTGCCGAGTTCATCGACCGCCTCACGCAATTGACCAAATAAATCGTGCCATTCGAGCAGGCGGTTATATGAGAGAAAATGTTTTTTCGCCCAATCGCGCCGGTGGCGCTGGTTTTCATGGCGCACCACTTGGTGCCACTGGCTCCACAAGGACAAAATACTGACAAAATCAGAATCTTGCACACGAAAAATGCTGTGCGCCTGATCGGCGGCGGGCGCCTGATCGGCGGGGCGCTCGCGCGGGTCTTGGATGGATAAAAACGCCACCACAATCAGCACATCTAACGTGGTGGTATTGGCATCACTTAAGGTGGAAAGCACCATGCGCCCGAGCGTTGGATCTACCGGCAAGCGGGCAAGCTGGCGCCCAAGCGCGGTGATGCGCTGGCGCTCATCGAGCGCGCCCAATTCAAACAATAAACGCCGCGCGCCGGCCAACTGGCGCGAATCAGGCGGTTCAATAAACGGGAAGTGCTCGGGCTCGCCCAAGCGCAGTTCAATTAAGCGCAGCACCACCGAGGCTAAATTGGTGCGCAAAATCTCAGGGTCGGTAAACGCGGGGCGGCCGGCAAAATCGGCCACATCATAGAGCCGAATACACACGCCCGGTGCCACACGCCCGCAACGCCCCGCCCGCTGATTGGCTGAGGCTTGCGAGATGGCTTCTATATTGAGCTTTTGAATGCGAGAGCGCGGGCTGTAGCGGGCAACGCGCGCGAGCCCGGAATCAATCACATAATGAATCCCTGGCACGGTGAGCGAGGTTTCGGCCACATTGGTGGTGAGCACAATGCGCCGCCCGGTGTGAGGGGCAAACACGCGCTGTTGCTCGGCGGCAGATAGGCGCGCGTACAACGGTAAAATCTCGGTGTGCCTAAGGCCATGGCGGGAGAGCCTGTGCGCGCATTCGCGAATTTCGCGCTCGCCCGGCAAAAATACCAAAATATCCCCGCCGTATGCGGTTTGCGCTTCTTGCTGCAATTCATCCACCGCCGCCACGACAGCAGCCGCTAAATCTTGCTCGGGCGCGGCTTCATCTAGGGCCTCGGCGCGCGCGGCATCCAGTGGCCGATAACGCACGTCCACCGGAAAGCTGCGCCCGGCCACGGTGATGATCGGCGCGTTCTGCCACACGCCTTCGGCATTTTTTTGCGCAAAATGCGTGGCAAAGCGCGCCGTGTCGATGGTGGCGGAGGTAATAAGCAGACGAAAATCGGGGCGGCGATCGAGCAGGCGGCGCACAATGCCGAGCAAAAAATCGATGTTCAAACTGCGCTCGTGCGCCTCATCAATAATGAGCGCATCGTAGTTGAGTAAATCGGGGTCGCTGTGCAGCTCAGCCAGCAAAATGCCATCGGTCATCACCGCCACGCGGGTGTTTGGGCGGGTTTGATCGGAAAAGCGCACCTTGTAGCCCACCACGCCCGTGCCCGTAACGCCCATCTCTTCTGCCAAGCGGCTGGCCACGTTGCGCGCGGCAATGCGCCTAGGCTGGGTGTGGCCAATTTGTCCTTTAATGCCATAACCCAATTCCAACAGCATTTTGGGTAGCTGGGTGGTTTTGCCCGAACCGGTTTCACCGGCCACAATCACCACTTGATGCGCCCGCAGCAACTCCCTAATGGCCGCGCGCTGACCACTCACCGGCAAATCGTCAGGGTAATGAATGGTTAAGTCAGCTGTGCGGCGCTCGGAAAGCAGGGCGGCACTGCGTTCAAACGCGGTTACAAGGTCGGCCAATTTGGCCGGATCGAGCCGATTTTGCGTCAACGCGCGCGCGCTGGCTTCTAGGCGCCTTGCTAGGGCGACTTGGTCGCTTAACGGCAAATCGACGAGATGCGCGCGCAAAAACGCGATAATCTCGGCCGGTTGAGTGGATAATGGCGGGGATTTAGGCAAGCTTTCGGCGAAATTCATCGCACCAGTTTAGAGCTTGCCCGCGTTGAATCAAGCCCAGCGTTCATGCTGAGCGCGTGGCTTAAGTTTAGGAGCATCCATGCCTGCAGATATGACTTTTTGGGCCGCCTTAATGGTCGGGTTTTTTGGCGGCGTGCATTGCATTGGCATGTGCGGCGGTATTGTCGGCGCACTCACCTTTGGTTTGCCGCCTGAAAAGCGCGCCACGCCACAGCAATTACTGCCGTATTTACTGGCTTATAACCTCGCGCGGATTAGCTCGTATGTGCTGGCGGGCGCCATTGCGGGGTTGATTGGCGCGCTGGGGCTATCGCTGATTCCGATGCAGCATGCGCAGCTTTATCTTTTGATGATCGCCGGTGGCTTTATGGTGCTGATGGGCTTGTATGTGGGCGGCTGGTGGTTTGGACTGACCCGCATTGAGCGCGCGGGGAGCCGGCTGTGGCGCTACATCGAACCCTTTGGCCGCAAACTCATGCCAGTGCGCACGCCCAAGCAAGCGCTCTTACTCGGGTTTGTATGGGGTTGGCTGCCTTGCGGCCTCGTTTATAGCGTGCTGATTTGGGCGCTCTCGGCGGGCAGTGCCGCCCAAGGCGCCCTGCTGATGTTGGGCTTTGGCCTCGGCACCCTGCCCAATTTATTGGTGATGGGTGCATTCGCCGCGCAGCTTTCCGCCTTCACCCGCCAAAAATGGGTGCGCTGGGTCGCTGGTGGCGCGGTGCTGGGCTTTGGGTTGTATACCATCGGTATGGCGATTTGGAATATTCAAGCACATTAATTCAATTCACACTCTAATTAGTTCCGTGTGTTAGCAAGGATGCGAATGGTTACCTCGGGGAAGCGATTCTCGTCGCGAGGTCAAAAAGATTCCGTTAAATTTGCGGTCGTTTAAGCACCAAAAATTTTGCTGATTTTACCCCCTAACCCGCCTGCCCCACCCGATAAGTGGCGGGATACCCCCAAGGATAGGACCATTGCATCATGTTGATATACCCCAAATTACCCCAAACCATCACCGCTACCTTGCTTGCAGTGAGCCTACTGACCGGCTGCGGCGGCGGCGGGGGTAGCACTCCGACCCCGACTCCGACTCCGACTCCGACTCCGACTCCTGCGCCAACGCCTACCCAGTCCGCCGACCCATCGGTGGGTTTAATTGACTACGGCAAAGCCCTGCGCCCCTTTTCCCCTTTAGCCAAACCGGCCAAGGGGCAAACCGTGAATGACCCCGATTTTCCGGGCACGCGCATTGTTCGCATCACCGATGTGCGAGCCGATTTCAACGCCAATGTGGGTATTCCAGCCTACCCCACCACGCAAGCTTGGAATAGCGATGAAAGCCGATTCGTACTGTACATCACTCAAGCAAGCACCGGCGGGCAACAAGGCTGGGCGATGTTCGATGGCAAAACCTATGCATTTATTAAGTTTTTACCCATCAACCCGCCGGATATTGAGCAGTTTTATTGGTCGCATACCGACCCAACTCAGCTCGTTTATATCGACAACCGCGAGTTAAGCGGTAAAACCCTCATGCAAATGACGGCCATTAACGTGGAAACCGGCGTAAAAACCGTGCTGCATGACTTTATGCCCGATCTGCAAAAACTGGGCTGGCCGACCACCGGTCCCGTGCGCGCGGGCTATCCGTTTTATTCGGGCGGCAATTTAGAACTCTGGGGGTTGGGCGCAGGTGGCATTGCGAATGTCTCCGGCCAATTGGGGTTAAATGTGTTTGGTTTTAACCTCAATACCGGAAAAATCACGCCCTACGCCGGTATTCCTCAGGCACAGGCACGGGGTACAACGCCGTTCCCGCTCAAATCAGGCAAAGGCTGGGCATGGCCGGATTGGGCGAACCACACCACCGTGGTGCTTGATTTAAACGGCAATATCGTGCGTACCGTGCCGTTCGATGCGATCGAGCATTTAGATAGCGCGCTCAACGCCCAAGGCGAGGATTTACTCGTCGGCACGCAATACGATAACCCGTCGGGTAGTGGCAACTTAATGGTAGCCAATCTCAACACGGGCGCGGTGTCTACCGTGGTTGGGGAAGCCAAGGGCGATGGCTATCCGCGCACCAGCACCCTGATTAGCGCGGGTGCGTGGAAGGTGCCGGGCTGGGTGGCCATGGGCGTCACGGGCTCGCCGTATGGCAGCACGGCAAACAACGGCAGCAATGTGGTGCCCGTGGCCAACCCGCAAACGTACATCGACCAAGAGGTTTCGGTTGCCAATGTGAACACAGGCGCGGTATTTCGCGTGGCGCACCACCGCAGCACGGGGCATTACAGCAACGCGCCGGTCAACAACTACTGGGCGCAAACCAATGTCACCCCGAGCCCCAGCGGCACGCGCATTTTGGTGCAAAGCGATTGGGGCAACGCCGATCCACGCAATCCGGTGATTGACCCCAACGCGCAGGTGGATACTTATGTGATTGAGCTGCCAGGCTATCGCTAATCAAGCAGCCTGTCTTAAATTCACGCCATAAAAAACGCGCTTTAAAGCGCGTTTAAATGGGCTTAGCACCGGATGCGTTTACTCCCGCGCTGGGCTTGGCTCGCTGCCATAAAACCCCCGCCGCAACCACAGCCAGTAGATTACGGGCAACAAAAACATCGACAGCAGGGGCGCGGTAATCATGCCGCCGATGAGGGGCGCGGCGATACGGCTCATCACCTCGGAGCCCGTGCCGTGGCCGATTAAAATCGGGATTAACCCGGCCAGAATCACCGCGACCGTCATGGCTTTGGGGCGCACGCGCAGCACGGCGCCTTCCATGATCGCATCGGCTAAATCCGCCCGGGTGTTGAGACGCCCCTCGGCGCGGCGCGTCTCGATGGCATGATCTAAATAAATCAGCATCACCACGCCAAATTCTGCCGCAACACCCGCCAGCGCGATAACCCCGACCGCAACCGCGACAGATAGCTCAAAGTTCAGCGCCCACAGCAGCCAAAACCCGCCCACCAGAGCAAACGGCACACTCAGCATAATCATTAAGGCTTTGCCCACCTGCCGAAAAATCAAAAACAACAGCACAAAGATAATGGCGAGCGTGAGCGGCACCACTTGGCTTAAGCGTTGGCTCGCACGCTCAAGGTACTGATATTGCCCCGTCCAATTAATGGCGTAGCCCGGTGGCAGGGTGATTTTGGCATCCACTACGTTGCGGGCGTGGCGCACATAGGTACCTAAATCAATGCCTTGGGTGGTCACAAACACGAACCCCGCCGGGCGGCTATCCTCACTGCGAATCATCGGCGGGCCATCGGTGACAGCGATGCTGGCCACCTGACCCAAAGCCACCGTCGCGCCGGTGGGGGTCAGCATAGCGAGGTTTTTAAGCGCTTCGATGCTGTCCCGATCCGCGCGCGGGTAGCGAATGCTCACGGGGAAACGCTCCAGCCCTTCCACCGTTTGCGTGACTTGCGCCCCGCCCACTGCCGAATCAATCACCTCTTGAATATCGCCGATATTCAGGCCAAACCGCGCCGCTTTAACCCGATCGGGGGTGATTTCGATATACCGCCCGCCGGTGGTTTGCTCGGCATAGGCGGTGCGGGTGCCGGGCACATCGTGCATTAACACCGATTGCACTTGGCGCCCAATGCGCGCAATTTCGCCCAAATCGGGCCCAGTAATTTTCGCGCCAATCGGGGTTTGAATGCCCGTGGTTTGCATGTCAATTCGGGTTTTAATCGGCATTACCCAAGCATTGTTTAACCCCGGAAATTGGATTTTGGCATTGAATTTATCAATGATTTTTTCCAATGTCATGCCGGCCGGCCACGCGCTTTGGGGCTTGAATTGAATGGTGGTTTCAATCATCTCTAAGGGCGCGGGATCGGTGGCGGTATCGGCGCGGCCAATTTTACCGAAGACCGATTTCACCTCGGGTTCACTTGCGATCAGGGCATCGACTTGTTGCAATAAAAGCCGCGCATCGCCAATGCTTAAACCCGGCGCGGTGGTGGGCATATAGAGCAAATCGCCCTCATCGAGGGTGGGCATAAATTCACTGCCCAAGCCGCGCCCCAATTCGGCGATTTTCGGCACGGCGGCAAATCGCTGCGCCCAGCCGTTAGCCCAAGCACTTTGCCAGCCACTCACCCGCTGCTGCCAATCGCCATTGCCCACCCATTTAAGCGGCGCTAAATACCCGCCTACGCCGGCCAGAGGCAATACCATCGATAAGGCAAATACCATGCTTAATGCCACCCCTGTTTTCGGAAAACGCAAAGCGCCTTTGAGTAGCGGCCGATAGAGCGCGATTAAGCCGCGATTGAGCGGGTTTTTCTGCTCATCAGGGATGCGCCCGCGAATGAAATAGCCCATCAAAACCGGCACCAAGGTAACGGCCAAGCCCGCCGCTGCCGCCATGGCATAGGTTTTAGTAAAGGCCAGCGGTGCAAACAGGCGCCCTTCTTGCGCTTGCAGGGTAAACACCGGGATAAACGAGAGGGTGATAATCAAGAGTGAGAAAAAAAGCGCCGGCCCCACCTCGCCCGCCGATTGGGCAATCACCCGCCAATGCGCCTCACCGACCGGCGGCGCCCCGTGCGTGCGCGCGTAGTCGGTTAAGTGCCGATGCGCGTTTTCAATCAGCACAATCGCGGCGTCCACCATCGCCCCAATGGCTATGGCTATGCCGCCAAGCGACATGATGTTGGCGTTAATACCCTGCACATGCATCACGATAAACGCCATCAGCACGCCGAGCGGCAAGCTCACAATCGCCACCATAGCGGAACGGAAATGCCACAAAAAAATCAGGCACACGAGCGCAACCACAATGAACTCTTCCATCAACTTAGATTTCAGGGTTTCCACCGCCCGGTCGATGACGCCGGAGCGATCATACACCGGCACAATTTCAACCCCTTTAGGCAGGCTGGGCTTTAAGTGATCGAGCTTGGTTTTAACCGCCTCAATCACCGCGCGGGCATTTTCGCCGGACCGCATCACGATGATGCCGCCGACCACCTCACCCTTGCCGTCCAAATCGGCCACGCCCCGCCGCCCTGCAGGACCCAAACGCACGGTGCCTAAATCACGCACTAAAATCGGCGTGCCGCTGCCGGTCACCCCCACGGGGATGCGTTCAATATCCGCCACGCTTTTAAGGTACCCGAGGCTTGTGACCATATATTCTGCGCCGCCCAGCTCCAACACGCCGCCGCCCACTTCCTTGTTACCCGCCGCCACGGCTGCCCGCAGGGTATTGAGCGATACCCCAAACGCGCGCAGCCGATCGGGATCCACCACAATTTGATATTCCTGCACCATGCCGCCCACCGTGGCTACTTCTGCCACGCCGGGCACCGTTTGCAACTGAAACTTTAAAAACCAGTTTTGCAGGGTGGTGAGCTCTGACAAGTTCATCGTGCCTGCGGGGTCGGTGAGCGCATATTCATACACCCAGCCCACGCCGGTGGCATCGGGACCGAGCTCTGGGTTCACCCCTGCGGGCAAGTTTGCTTTCGCCTGATTCAAATATTCAAGCACCCGCGAGCGCGCCCAATACACATCGGTGCCGTCTTTGAAGGTGACATAAATGTACGAATCGCCATAAAACGAATAGCCCCGCACGGCGGTGGAACCCGGCACCGAAAGCAAGGTGGTGGTCAAAGGATAGGTGACTTGATCTTGCACCACCTGCGGCGATTGGCCGGGGTAGCTCGTTTTGATAATCACCTGCGTATCGGATAAATCAGGGATGGCATCCAGCGGCGTTGCACGCCAAGAGTACCAACCCACCACGGCGAGAATCGCCGCCAACAGCAAGACTAATACGCGGTTTTTAATCGAGGCTTCAATGATTGATTTCAACATGATTCAAGCCCCCTTAATGCGCGTGTTGATGCGCGGTTACGGGCGCCGCATCGGGTGCTGGCGCCGCATCTAGGCTGCCCGTCATGCGCGCAAACGAGGCCTGCAGGCTGCTTTCCGAGTCCAGCAAGAACTGCCCCGAAGCCACCACCTCATCATCTAAGTTCAAGCCGCTTTTAATTTCCGTATAGCCGCCCGCCGAAGGGCCGGTTATGACAAGCACCGGCTGAAAACTGCCATCCTTATTTTTACGCACCACGCGCTCGCCTGTGGGCGTTGGAATCACCGCCGCCGTGGGCACGGTGAGCACATCGGCCTGCGGTATGCCGCTAATACCCACTTCGGCAAATTGATTGGGTTTTAACACCCCATCGGCGTTTTCAAACACGAGGCGCGCTTTGAGCGTGCGCGATTTGGGATCAAGCTCGGGGTAGACAAAATCCACCTTGCCCCGCCAAATCCGCCCCGGTATGCCATCGACCGTCATCTCGGCGGGCTGACCTTTGGCTATTTGCGCCATATCACGCGGCAAAATTTCAACCGAAACCCACACTTTGGCCGCATCCGCAATGGTATACATATCCAAATCGGGCGTGACATACATGCCATCACGCAAATTAATCGCCGAGATATAACCCGACTGCGGCGCCACCACCGGAATGGTGCGCGCCACTTTGCCGGTGCTGGCGATTTGATTGATGATCGCATCAGGCACATTAAGCAGCCGTAAGCGCTCACGCGCCGCCTCTAGGAGCACACTCATGCCGCTATTTTTGGCGACTAAAAAATCTTTACTCGCCGATAAAATATCCGGTGAATACAGCGTGAGCAGCACTTCCCCTTTTTGCACCGGTTCGCCGAGCGCGCGCACATTGAGCGTTTCCACCCAGCCACTGGCGCGCGGATGCACATGCGCCAAGCGATTTTCATCAAAATCCACCAAACCCACGCTGTGAATTTGCCGGGTAAGATTGCGCCATTGCACGGGTGCCAGCACCACATTCATATACCGCAACGTGAGGGGCGCCACCGTGACCGCCGGCATCATGATTGGGGCGGCCACGGGCGCATGAGCGGGGGCGGGCGAATTGGCCGCAACGCCATCACCCGCCGTATCCTTGGTGCCCACCGGGAACAGCTTGGGCACTAAGGTCATCCCGCAAATCGGGCAAGTGCCGGGGTGATCTTCAATAATTTGCGGGTGCATCGGGCAGGTATATTTGGTGACAAATTTAGGCTCGGCCGGTGCCTTGCCCCCCACTGGGGCGGTTTGAGGCACCCTTGCCTTTTTTGTATCGCCAGAATCCATTGCCATGCCCGCCATGTCATCGGCCACGGCGGGGCGAACAACGGGCGCGGTCATTAAGGTATAAGTCACGCCACTGGCTGCAACGCTCGCAACCAAGCCGGTAGCCACAAAGCTAATAAGGGTTGTCGATTTCATGAGGGCATCTCCACCAAGTAGCGCAAATCAATCAAGCTGCTGGCCCGATCAATCGTTAAATCCAGCCGTTGTTGCTGGCCTTGTATCAACGCCTGTTCGGCGTCCACAATCGCCGTGAAATCGCCGCCGCCCGCACCAAATTGGCTTTGCGCCAGCTTGGTGACCTGCGTTAACTGCGGCAGGATGCGGGTGTCATAACCCTCAATTCGCTGGTTAAAACTCGCCACTGCACGGATAAGCGATTGCTGCTCAGCCTCAAGCGCTGCGGCGCGATTATCCAGCGCCAACTGCTCTGCAGCGACGCGTTGCTGGGCGGCGGCTAAACGCGGCACTTGGCGCTCGCCTACAAAAATCGGCAAGCTCATAGAAACCCCGATTGAGCCGGTATTGGGCATCGTGCCCGCATTCACGCCATAACCCACATCAACCCCAAATTGGGGCTTGAAGGCCGCTTTTGCCACGCCAACACCCGCCCGCGCCACGCCAAGCTCGGCTCGAAGTACCGCCAACTCCGGCTGTTGATTAATGTTGCCTTCCGGTGTTTTTTGCAATGCCACAGGTAAATCATCCGGCCACGGCGCACGCGCACGATCGCCAATCCAACGCGCCAATCGCGCTCGCGTCGCTGCGGCATCGCCCTCTTCTTGCGCTAGGGCATCATCGAGTTCAGCCAATTTCACTTGCAAGCGCACCAAATCGGTGGCGCGCGCTCGCCCTGCACTGTAGGCCGTTTGCGCGCTGGCGAGTAAGCGCTGATACACGGTTTTTTCCCGCTGCAATAACAGCATCGTTTGCTCATCGCGGTACACCGTCAGCCAAAAGCGCCGCACCTCACGCAATAACACTTGCTGTTTGACCGCGATATCAGCGGTGCTCGCCGCCGTACGCGCATCTGCCGCCAGCGCCTGCTGCGCGAGCGTATCGCCCGGTGGCAAGGTTTGGCTTAAAGTCACCGCCAGCATGGTGGTAGGTAAGCGCGTCATGCTGAACTGATCGAGTGGCAAATTTTGCAGCCCCACCGAAATAGTCGGGTCGGGCAATTGATCCGCCGCCGTCGCATCCAAGGCATTGGCATCGCGCGTCTGCCGGCTTGATTCAATCCCCTGATCGCGGACAAGCGCAAGCGTTTCAGCCTGTTGCAATGATAACGCCGCACCCTCAGTACTTGGCTGCGCCGCCAAAACACCCCCTGAAAAGTACACCCCAAGCAAAGCCATCGGCATGGCCTTTGGCAAAAGCCGCCGCAAGAATAATGCAAACATATTGACCCCCTATAAATTCCTAAGCGCAGCATTGAAAGCCAATCGCACGAACACGAATCAGCAAAATCACACTCAGGTAAAAACGCGGCACTTAATTGATAAATATCAAAATAAATGCGCCACCAGCGCCATTTAAGGCACAAGAACCCGCCAAGGGCTAAACGATAGGAGGTCGAAAGACACTGGCGCCAACATCGGAATAAATGTGCGCCGAGGGGGAAGAAATCGCCTGTGCTAACACAGGCACAAGAGCCAGCGGAACGCCCGTGCAAGGCAAGGCGACCGAACCTAATAACAAACACAAACTGCAATGCTCGCAGCCATTCACGCAATGGTATGTCGGTGGCGCATCATCGCCCATCACCATCGATGGCATCGAGTCCATCTCATGGCAGTGCATCGGCGGGGTTGCCGTTGGGGGATGGCCGATTTTGTTTAAGCCATCCACCAACGCATGTGACATCATTGGGCAGCCTTCAATGACGGCAGCCGCCAGTGCGTTGTCGAGCGGCAGCCAAACCGCGAACAACAGCATAATTGAGGTAATGATGCGTTTAAAATTCATAAGCTTGAGTATCGACGAGCTAAGCTACATTTGCAATCACAACATCGCCGCAGCAAAATCCGACTGGCATAGCGCAAGGGACTTGACGGGGGCAAAACAACTCGCTAATATCCGCCGCCTTTCCATAAGATCACAGCGTGTGACTGGCTGACTTAAAGCTGGCGTGCGCGACCTGAACAAAGGTTAAATACCAACATGTACGCAGTAGTAGTCACCGGCGGTAAACAGTATCGCGTAGAACCTGGCGAATGGCTCCGGGTTGAAAAATTAGAAGGCGAAGAAGGCAGCGCGATCACGCTTGATCGCGTATTGATGATTGCCAACGGCGAAGCCATCCAAGTTGGCTCACCGGTCTTGGTGGGTGCCACTGTGACCGCTGAAATCATCGGCCAAGGCCGCGGCAAAAAAGTGGACATCATCAAATTCCGCCGCCGTAAGCATCACCGTAAACATCAAGGTCATCGCCAAGCGTTCACCGAGATTAAAATCACCAGTATTAATGGTTAATTTCGCGTAAGGCGGGTTTTTCCCGCCTTCTCGCCCTGTTTGGAGTTTTGTCATGGCACATAAAAAAGCAGCCGGTTCGTCACGCAACGGTCGTGATTCCGAAAGCAAACGCTTAGGCGTAAAACGCTACGGCGGCCAAGTCATCAACGCGGGTAGCATCATCATCCGCCAACGTGGCACCCAGTTTCATCCGGGCGCTAACGTGGGTTGTGGTCGTGATTACACCTTGTTTGCACTGGTTGATGGCGCGGTTAAGTTTGAAGTGAAAGGTGAAAAATCCCGTCGCTTCGTGAGCATCGTTCCCACCGCCTAAACGGGCGCCGCCACAACGGTATGTCCGTTGGGCTTGGATCAATTCATCGCTGGGCTTCCCCCAGATTTTTAGCCCCGTACACTGCGGGGCTTTTGTGTTTTCGGCCGCTGGCGGATTGAATTGCATTGATTCACCCCCAAGCCCCGGCCTAGGTAAGTAATCATGAAATTCGTAGATGAAGCCAAAGTAAAAGTTAAAGCGGGCGATGGCGGCAACGGGGTCATCGGCTTTCGGCGTGAAAAATATGTCCCTAACGGCGGGCCCGATGGCGGCGATGGCGGCGATGGCGGCAGTGTTTACTTTGCTGGCGACGCCAATCTTAATACCTTGGCGGATTTTCGTTTTGTGCGTCATTACGAAGCCCAGCGTGGCGAAAATGGCAGCGGCGCTAACCAAACCGGCGCCAAGGGTGACGATTTGTGGGTGCGCGTGCCCTTGGGCACGGTCGTTCACGATCTAGACACCGGTGAGATCTTGGGGGAAATTATCGATCCCGCGACACCGCTCATGGTCGCCAAAGGCGGTTGGCACGGTTTGGGCAATGCCCGCTTCAAAAGCTCGACCAATCGTGCGCCGCGCCAAAAAACCGATGGCACGCCGGGTGATGAACGTCGCCTCCTGCTTGAGCTGCGCATTCTGGCCGATGTCGGTCTGCTCGGTATGCCGAATGCGGGTAAATCCACCCTCATTCGCGCGGTATCGCAAGCCAAGCCTAAAGTGGCCGATTACCCCTTTACCACCCTGCACCCCAATTTAGGCGTGGTGGCCCCCGAGCCGCACCGCAGTTTTGTGATGGCGGATATTCCCGGTTTAATTGAAGGCGCCGCGGAAGGCGCAGGCTTAGGGCACCAGTTCTTGCGGCATTTAGCCCGTACTAATCTGCTGCTGCACATTGTTGATGTAGAACCCATTGATGCAGTGGATCCGGTCGAATCGGTCACGATTATTGAAGAGGAGCTTCTGCGGTATGATGAAAGCCACTTTACGAACTCAGCCGAACGCCCGCGCTGGTTAATTTTAAATAAAATCGACCAGTGGCTAGAGGAAGAGCAAGCCGAACACATCGAGGCGCTCACCGAGCGGTTTCGTACCGAACTTGACTTCAAAGGGCCTATTTTCGCGATTAGTGCGTTAAACAAGCAAGGCACCACCGCCTTGGTTTGGGCAATTATGGAATTTATGGAAGCTGCGCGCGCCGCTGATTTAGCCGCACAAAGCAACCCGCTGAACGCGCCTGTGGTCACACCGTCCGTTTACACAAACCCAAACCTTGAGTGGACAGAGGAATAATCGCGCATGAGCCCAGTTGATCCATTGCTTACCGCCCCCGATGCCCGCGCACACCTGACAACAGATCGACGCTGGGTAATTAAAATTGGCTCCGCTATGGTCACAAGCAATGGCGCAGGCTTAGATCTAGCGGCGATTGATGGTTGGGCGCAGCAAATCGCCGCGCTTCGCGCGCAAGGGCGTGAAATCGTGATCGTAACCTCCGGCGCGGTGGCCGAAGGGATGGCACGCTTGAGATGGAAAGACCGCCCCTCTGCCCTGCCCGAATTGCAAGCCGCCGCTGCCGTTGGCCAGATGGGTTTGGTGCAGGCTTATGCCGATGTTTTGGCTCGTCATGGCATCCACACCGCGCAAATTTTGCTCACGCATGATGATTTATCGAACCGCCAGCGGTATCTCAATGCCCGCAGCACACTGCGCGTTTTGCTCGATTTAGGCGTGGTGCCGGTTGTTAATGAAAACGATACCGTGGCCACCGATGAAATTCGTTTTGGCGACAACGATACCTTAGCCGCGCTGGTGGCCAATTTGGTTGAAGCGGATGTTTTGGTGATTCTCACCGATCAGCTCGGCCTTTTTGATAGCGATCCGCGCAAAAACCCAACAGCAAAACTGCTCACTGAAGTTACCGCTGGCGATCCCAGCCTTGAGGGCATGGCCTCAGCCGAGGGGGGGCGGCTCGGTCGTGGCGGCATGTACACCAAGGTCATTGCCGCCAAACGAGCCGCGCAATCAGGCGCGGCCACGGTGGTAGCTTCAGGCGCTACCCCTGCGGTGCTTTTAGCGTTGGCGGCGGGTGATCCTGGGGTCGGCACCGTGTTTCAACCGGCGCAAAACAGGCTTGCTGCCCGCAAGCAATGGCTGGCCGGTCATCTGCGCGCGCGCGGCGGGCTTAAGGTAGACGCCGGCGCAGCGGCGGCGTTACGCCAAGGCGGGCGCTCTTTGCTCCCCATTGGCGTGATGTCGGTTGAAGGCGAGTTTACTCGCGGCGATTTGGTGCAGATTTTCGATGAGGCTGGGATTGAGTTTGCCCGGGGGCTTGTCAACTACAGCAGCGAGCAGGCGCACAAAATTTGTCGCCAACCCAGCAGTGCCATTCAAGAGATTTTAGGCTTTGTGGAAGAAGAAGAGCTGGTTCATCGCGACAACCTGATCTTGCTCTAACCGTTATCTTCCATAAAAAACGGGGCGCTTGCGCCGTTCTCACACACGCCCCCTCATGGGCGCACAGCCACCCGAATTTAACCGGCCAAATCTTCCAGCAGCGATTGTTGCGCCGAGCGCGGCTTGGCATTGTGATGGCGCTTAACCCGATGATACAACCCATCTGCCTCAAGTGCCCAAGCGCCCGTATTATCGGCAAGATAACGCTCAAATGCCTCATTGATCACGCGGGCTTTAAGTTCGGGCGAATCAATCGGGAAGCAGGTTTCTAGCCGCGCAAAGAAATTGCGCGGCATCCAATCGGCGCTGGATAAAAACAGTTCATCATCGCCATCGTTCAAGAAGTAGAACACCCGAGGATGCTCCAAAAAGCGCCCCATCACCGAGCGCACATGGATGTTTTCCGATAACCCCGGCACACCCGGTTGCAGGCAACACACCCCACGCACAATGAGATCAATCACCACGCCAGCTTGCGACGCTTGATAAAGCGCTTCGATAATTTGGCGATCAATCAAGGCATTCATTTTGGCGCGAATCAGTGCCTTGCGCCCGGCTTTGGCGTGCTCAATTTCACGCGCAATGCGCTCTAACATGCCGCTGTGCAAGGTAAAGGGCGATTGCAGCAAACGCTTTAAGCGCATACCACGCCCAAGCCCCGTCAGCTGCATAAAAAGCTTATTCACATCATCACCAAAAAAACGATCATCGGTCAGCAAGCCAAAGTCGGTATAAATGCGCGCGGTACCGGGGTGATAATTGCCCGTGCCTAGGTGCACGAAGCGCTTTAATCGGGAGCCATCGCGCCGCAGCACTAAGGTCATTTTGCCGTGGGTTTTGTAGCCCACAATGCCATAGGCGACATACGCGCCGGCCTTTTGCAGGCGGGTGGTAATGTCGATATTCGCCTCTTCATCAAACCGCGCGCGCAGCTCAACCACAGCGGTCACTTCTTTGCCCGCCCGCGCGGCCGCTTCCAGCGCATCAACAATCGCCGAATCGCGACCTGTACGGTAGAGGGTCATTTTAATGGCCACAACCTTAGGGTCGCTGGCCGCTTGGCGCACAAACTCCACCACCGGCATAAACGACTCATAAGGGTGATGCAGCAATATCGAACCGCGCTGCTCGATGGTTTCAAAGATATTCGCATCGCCACTCAACTCGTTTTTAAGCTTGGGCGTGAACGGCACATCTTTAAGCTCTGGGCGATTCACTAGGCCATACAGCGCCATCAGCCGATTTAAATTGACCGGACCGTGCACCTGAAAAACCGCCGAATTATCGAGCTTGAACCGATCACACAGAAAATCGATCATCTCTTGTGGGCAGTTATCGGCCACTTCTAGGCGCACCGCATCACCGTAATTGCGCTCAAACAACCCACCTTGCAAGGTTTTAAGCAAATCGGCATCGTCATCTAAATCTACGGCCAAATCACTGTTGCGCGTCACGCGGAACTGGTAGCACCCCGTCACCGTCATGCCCGGAAACAATTCATGCACATGCGCGTGAATTATCGAGCTTAAAAAGACAAAACTTGAGGTGCTCCCCGATGCCTCTTCATCCATGCGAATAATGCGCGGCAACGCCCGCGGCGCCTGCACAATGGCCATCCAGGCCTCTCGACCATAATCATCGGTGCCCTCCAAAGAAACCACAAAATTCAATGATTTATTCAAAATGCGCGGAAAAGGATGCGAGGGATCGAGCCCCAGCGGCGTCAACAACGGCAAAAGCTCACGCCGGAAAAATTGCTTAACCCATAAAGCCTGCGCTTCACTCCAATGGGTGCGGCGTAAAAAATCGATCCCTTGTTCAGCAAGCGCGGGGATAATTTCATCATTAAGCGTATGGTATTGGTCGTACACCAACTCATGCGCCTTTGCGTACACCTGCCGCAGCTGCTCTTGCGGCGTTAAGCCAGAATCGTCTGGCCGGTTTAAGCCCGCGCGAAGCTGCTGGGTTAACGAGCCAATGCGCACTTCAAACAGCTCATCTAAATTCGCCGATGAAATACACAAAAACTTGAGCCGCTCCATCAAAGGCACGCTAACATCTTGCGAAAGCTCCAGCACGCGGCGGTTAAACGCAATGAGGCTTAATTCGCGATTAATAAAAACAGGCGTTATCGATTGCTCAAGGTTTGACGTCATAAAATCGCAACTTAAAAGAATTAATATTGGAAATCAGTATAAAGAATTAACAACCTTTGTGCGCTGGATGCATTTAAAGAAACAAAACGTTACAAAGTTCTTCTTTAATCGGCCATGACACGCATGTCATTATGAAGGCAACAGGTGACAACTCGGTGACGCAGGCCACCCACCCGTACTGAAACACAACTTACTTGGAGAAAATTTTATTCATGGAATCTTATAACGGCACCCCGCATACCCTCACGCGCTTTGATGAAGATTTAAACAACCTGCGCACTTTGATGATGAACATGGGCGGCATGGCCGAGCAACATTTTGCTGATGCCTTAGCCTATTTACTGGATGCCGATGCCATTCGGGGCGCCCGTGCCATTAGTCAAGATTATGAAATTAACCGGCTGGAATCCTCCATTGATGAGCTAGCCATCCAAATTATTGCGCGCTATTCACCCACCGCCAACGATTTACGCACCATCATGTCAGTCGTAAAAACCATTACCGATTTAGAACGCATCGGCGATAAAGCCGAAAAATTGGCGCGCATCGCCGAAGAAGTGGGCTCTGTTTTGCGCGCCACCGATTTTGTGGGGCATTTCCGCGTCATGGGGCGCATCGTCACCGGCATGCTGCACGATGCCTTAGATGCCTTTGTGCGACAGGATGCCATCGCGGCTGAAGAAATTATTCGTCGCGATACGCATGTCAACCAAGAATACAATGCGGTTCATGGTGTCTTATTAAAATTCATGACCGAAAACCCCAACTCCGCCGAAGTGAGTTTACGGATGCTAAGTTGCATGCGGGCAATTGAGCGCATTGGCGATCACTGCACCAATATCGCGGAATATGTCATTTTCCAGCAAAAAGGCTTTGACGTGCGCCACGGTGATATTTCAAGCGGTAAACAACGCACCCAAATTTAAGCCGAAGCATCAACCCATCGCATCAACCCATTGCAATCCACCAAGGCGGGCGGGTAATGCACTTAAACCCACCGCAACAAAAAAGCCCCAAAATGGGGCTTTTTGCTTTTAAAACCAACCTAAAACTTATTTCAGGGTGGCAACATACGCGGCTAAGTTGTCCATATCTTGCTCAGACAGGCCAGCCGCGTTGGGCGCCATAATGGCATAGTTTGCGCCACCCAAATTACGCTTGTTCAAGGTTGCCATATCGCCTGCTTTAAACGCGACCAAAGTTGATTTGGTATCGGCTGCAGCCATGCCAGCCAATTTAGGGAACATACCCTGACCTTGCGCCTGCATACCATGACATGAGGCACAAGAAGCGTCATATAAAGTTTTGCCAGCAGCCGCGTCGCCTGCGGCCATTGCCGCGCTTGAAGCCATAAAACCAGCAGCCAAAATCATCATCGTCATTTTTTTCATCACAGTTCTCCAAAACAAAAGATGGATTGCACGAGACACGAGCAATTGAAAAAAGTGCCCGTGGTAACAATCCCTATCCAAAATTCATGCCAAAGCGAGCTCACCGATTGCGCAAGCCCGCTACGCCATCATCCAATGCCCGCACGAACCGCACCACAGCAAAGCTCCAAAGGCAAATGGGCACCGCGCCACCGATCATCCTCGCTTTATATACAAAGCCGCGCCTGCCAAGCTTAACGCCAAACACCCTCGCTTCGGATTGCAAAATGCACCCACCGCACATCCCTTGCAATCCCTGCCGCGCTAATTTTTAAAATACCGCTGCGCATCGAAGGACTCGACCCACTCGGGCTTGAGTAGGGTGAACCCCAACATCACCATGCCATTGATCATCGCCTCAGGAATCACTTGAATCGGGATTAATGCCAAATAACTTGTTAGCAACACCGGCCATGAATACACCCCGAGCATCACCACGAACCCCGCCGTCGTCAGCGCGGCGAATATAAACCCCAGCGCGGCGGCAAAAAAAACATTCACGAACACATAAATAAAAAAATTCGGCGGCAAAAAGCGCTGTGCGAGGCGGTTTATCACCACCGTCATCCCAATGGGTACCAAAACCTGCCCCCAAACGGCAAAGCCAATCGCAGCGAAGCCCGCGTGACTCAAACCTGCCAGCACCCCCACGGCCAAGGCGCCGCCGAGCAAGGCAAGCGGCCATCCAATTAACAGTGTGACGGCGGTTAATCCTAAAAAGTGCATCGGTAAACCCGGCAGGGTATTGCCCTGAAACGCGCCCAGCAAAATTAAAGCAAGCCAGCTGCCCAACACCACATTCTGTCGCGCAGAGGAGGCGATGAGTGCCCGCCACGGCGCGGCGAGTCCGGCGATTACCAGCAAAACAGCAAGACTAAACCAGCCCCACAAGGCGGCATCGAACCCAATGACATTCACGGAAAAATTCAAGACCCTACCTCTTTGTTGTTTACTATAAGCAAAATTAATCGTAATATCCGATGAAATTATTAAGGATTAACGCATCGGCAACTGCCACCGTGCAAAATAAGCGTTTACACGGGCACCACAACCCCGGAAAGTCTGTGTAGAATTCGGCAATAAACAGAATAAAAACAGCCTATTCTGTCAATATCCGCGCGCAGGGCACACGGCAGGCGCCAGCTAAAATCTTTTAATAATGATGGCCTGCACACTTGGGTGGGCAACCTTTTTACTGCTTTTTGCCTGTTCTGTCATCGCTTAACTTGGAGCAAGAAATGTCTCTTTCAAACGCGCACGCACCTGATGCCCATGCATCACACAGTCGCTTAGCCCACATGCCGATCTCAATGTTTGGCATGGTCATGGGTTTGGCCGGTTTCACCATCGCCATGCACAAAGGCGAAGAACTATTGCAATGGAGCCACACGGCCAGCACCGTGTTCACGTACATCACCTATGGCCTGTTTGGCATTTTAGCGCTGGCGTACTTTACCAAGCTGCTTAAATACCCCGGTGAAGTGCGCGCGGAATTCAACCATGTAGTTCGCTTGAGTTTTTTCCCCGCCATTTCAATTAGTTTGTTGCTCATGAGTATTGTGGCGCTCAGCTTCAATAAAACCCTGTCGCTGTGGCTTTGGAGCATTGGTGCGCCGATTCAGCTTTTATTTACGCTGATTATTTTAAGCAACTGGATTCATCACGAAAAATTCCAGATTCATCACTCTAATCCTGCTTGGTTCATTCCCATCGTGGGCAACATTTTGGTGCCGATTACCGGCGCCGCGCTTGGGTATATCCAGATTTCTTGGTTCTTTTTCAGCGTCGGCATTATCTTCTGGATTGTACTGCTCACCATTCTGATGAACCGGTATTTCTTCCATGCGCCCACACCTGGCAAGCTCATGCCTACCTTGTTTATTATGATTGCCCCGCCTGCCGTTGGCTTTATTTCTTGGCATACCTTGCATCCCGGCGGGCTTGATGACATGGGGCATATTCTCTATAACTTTGCCTTATTCATCACCCTGCTGTTGTTTTTCCAAGCTAAACGCTTCATCACTATTCCGTTTGGCCTGCCCTTCTGGGCTTACACGTTCCCCATTGCGGCCATGACGATTGCCACGCTGATCATGCAGCATGTGACAGGGCAGGTGTTTTATAGCTATTTAGCTGGCTTTTTGTTTGGATTTTTAAGCTTGCTTATTGCTTATTTGGTTGTAAAAACCAGCATTGCCATGGCGCGGGGCGAAATTTGCGTGCCTGAATAATCACGCAGCCAAGTCCGCTACACCACCTTGAGCCCGGCCAATCTGGTCGGGCTCTTTCATTCCGAAAACGCTTAGTGTTTAATGGAACGCTTATTTGCCTTGTCGATTGATTAGGCCATTTGATTAAACCGCCATCGGGAGCTTTTATGTCCGCCGCTCAACTCTCTTATCAAATCCACGGACTTGCGGTACTCCTATCGTTAATTCTGTTTGTAACTCGGGGCATCTGGATGCTGCAGGAATCACCCATGCTCAAAGCACGCTGGGTAAAAATCAGCCCGCACATTATTGATACAGTGCTACTGGTGAGCGCCTTAATCGCAAGTTACCTGATGTTTTGGCGCTATGGCGTCAACCCCAACTATGTCACGGTCATGATGGTGGGACTTTTGGTTTACATCGCCATTGGGCTGGTCGCACTGCGGCTCGGTAAAACTAAGGCCATTCGCGCGAGTGCATTTGTGCTGGCTGTATTGGTGTTTTTGTATCTCTCTGCAGTCGGTATTATGAAAACGCCTACGCCCTTTTTAATGCCAGCGGCAGTAGCAAGCGGGGTGGCTCAATGAGTGAATCGGCAGCGCTCGTGATTGCGGCAAACCACCCAGCACCGCTTGTTGGGGTTGTTATGGGTTCTCAATCCGATTGGGAAACCATGCAGCATGCTTGCGCCACACTCACGGCACTCGAGATTGCGTTTGAGGCGCATATTGTGTCCGCCCATCGCACCCCTGACCGCCTGTTCGAATATGCCCAAACCGCGGCCACACGAGGCTTGCAGGTCATTATTGGTGGCGCAGGTGGCGCAGCGCACCTGCCGGGCATGTTGGCTGCCAAAACACGCCTACCCGTGCTGGGTGTGCCGGTGCAATCTAAAACCCTATCGGGCTGGGATTCGCTGCTTTCAATCGTACAAATGCCCGCCGGCATCCCGGTCGGCACGCTGGCGATTGGCCGCGCCGGTGCCGTAAATGCCGCCCTGCTGGCCGCGGCACAATTAGCAGTTCACGATGCAGCACTTGCCGCGCGCTTAGATGCCTGGCGCGCAGCACAAACCCAAGCCGTGCTCGCGCATACCGACCCACGCACACCGCCTATGGCGCAATAACCGCACATCATGCACGAACCCACCCCACTGCCCCCCGCAAAAGATTTAACTCCAGACCACATCGGCATTATTGGCGCAGGTCAATTGGGACAAATGCTCGCGTTGGCGGGCATTGCCCTAGGATTGCGATTTACGTTTCTCGACCCCAGCGCGCAAGCCCCGGCCGGCAAACTCGGGCGGCATATTCAAGCCGAGTATGATGATGCGCTGGCGCTGGAACAACTCGCCGTTGAATGTGGGGTTATCACTCTAGAGTTTGAAAATATCCCGGTGTCGGCGGTTGCCAGCATTAGCCACAACAATGCTATTTATCCCGGTGCCCACGCGCTTGCCGTGGCGCAAGATCGCATCACAGAAAAGCAATATTTTGAATCGCAGGGCATTGCGGTGGCGCCGTATGCCGCCGTCGATAGCTTGGAATCGCTCAGCACGGCGATTGAGGCCATAGGCTATCCGGCCATCTTAAAAACCCGGCGCTTGGGCTACGATGGCAAAGGACAAGCGATTATCCGCACACCAGCCGACCTGCCCGCCGCATGGGCGCAAATGCATGAACAGCCCGCCATTTTAGAGCAGATGATCGCTTTTGACCGCGAGGTTTCCGTGATTGCGGTGCGCAGCACCCAAGGCGAGCTCGCCTTTTATCCGGTGGGTGAAAACCGCCATGTGGGCGGCATTTTGCAGCGCACCGATATTCACCCGAATGATTCCGCCCAAGCCGCCGCACAAGCTTGCGCGCGCCGGGTTTTAACCGGGCTTAATTATGTTGGCGTGCTGGCTATTGAGTTTTTTGAACGCGACGGCGAGCTGATTGCCAATGAGATGGCGCCCCGCGTGCATAACAGCGGCCATTGGACGCAAAACGGCGCCGCCACCTCGCAATTTGAAAATCATCTGCGTGCCATTTTAGGCTGGCCCCTGGGCAGCACCGCGTGCACGGGGCACAGCATTATGCTTAATCTAATCGGCCAAATTCCGCCTCGTGAATCGATCTTGGCCTTGCCCGGCGTGCATCTGCACGACTACGGCAAAGAGCCGCGCGCGGGACGCAAACTTGGGCACATCAATATCGTAGCCGACACAATTGATACCTGCCGCGCGCACGCTGCGGTACTTGAGCAGGTAATCAACGCGCAATAACTGCGCGCCAAGGTGTATTGGTGCGGCTAATCTGTGCGCGTAGGAACCTTCGGGCACAGTCGGGCTCATAGCCCTAGCAGCTTGCCTGACCTTCTCGCCGCAATATTAAATTCGCCCGTGCAACACCAACCAAACCCGCCATGACAAGGAGTCTCTCACCGATGAACAAACCCGCCCTCGCCAATCGCCCCAAGCCCAGCCCGGCCAAGCAATACCCCACTTGGCTTGCCCTCTTAATTTTGGCGACAAGCCTTAACCCCCTCGCTCAGAGCGCCTGCGCGGAGACGGTGTATAAATACACCAATAGCCAAGGCGATACCGTCTTCACCGATGAGCCAACCAAAGGCGCGCAAAAAATCACCATCGACCCGCCGCCGGTGATACCACTTACCCCCATTAACCTGCCGCCGGCGGCGCCCGTCGCCCCGCCGCTCAACGCCGCACCGAACGCCGCACCGAACGCCGCACCGAACGCCGCACCGAACGCCGCCCTGGTGCCTTCGGTACAAATGCCGCCAGTTCAAGCCAATAATCCGGCCGCCACGCAGAGCGGCACCCCCGCGTTGCCCCAAGGCGACAGCCTGAGTCATAGCGCGCCCGCCCTTATGCCAAGCGATCATCCACAGATCATTCGCAGCCCCTTGCCCGAATCCGCAGCGCCGGCGGTGCCACGGGTTAGCCCCAACGGGCATTATCAATCACTTACGATTACCGAACCCAAAGCCGGTGCTATTACCGCACGCGAAGGCGGCACCATTTTTGTGCAGATTAAACTCAGCCCCGCGCTGGATATTACCGCCGGTGACCGTATGCGCATTGTGATTGATGGCGATGTGCAAGTGGATGATTCGACAGGACAACGCTTTATGCTGAACAACATCACCAATGGGAGCCATTCCATCATTGCGATTGTGATGCGCCATGGGCAAAACATTTATCAATCAAATCCTGTCGTGGTTCAGGTGTCCGGCGGACTGCCTTTGGCATCAGCCGCACCAAAATAAAATCACCGCTGCGTTAATCGCACCAATTTAGCGCAAAAACGCCCTAAACTTACGTCCGTATGGCTGCGGCGCCGCTTTTGCGCGCCGTTTTTTTTCTGCCCAGCAAGAAAATCC
Source organism: Halothiobacillus sp. (assembly GCA_023255735.1). Lineage (GTDB taxonomy): Bacteria > Pseudomonadota > Gammaproteobacteria > Halothiobacillales > Halothiobacillaceae > Halothiobacillus. The sequence goes on from JAGDVP010000024.1 coordinate 26,482, forward strand.
AAGGCAACTCATTGATTTAAATAAACTCAATGCAACAAGTCCTCAGCCTAGGCATACTCTTTGCCATACAAACCTCATCGAACCGTTTCAGAGCAAGCACCGAAGGAGTTCATGTGACCCACTCCGAGATTAGCCACCCTATCCGGCCGGCGCGCTTAGCCGATGCGCTCAATACCGCCATTGTGGTACTGGATGCCAAAGAACAACTTTTGTACCTGAACGCCGCCGCTGAACAGTTTTGGGACGCAAGCTTTCTTGCAGTGCGAAAACAGGGGTTTTTGCCCATTTTTGCCCACAACCCCGCGCTGGCTGACGCCGTTGCCGAAGCCCGAGCCACGCAACAGGTGGTGACGCTGCGTGAGGCCCAGCTCATTACCCCGCACGGCCAAATCAGGATAGCCGATTGCGCCATCACCCCCGATCCGGATATTGCGGGCGCGGCGCTGCTGCTGGAGCTCACCGATATTGAGCAGCATGTGCGCATTTCCCGCGAGGCGCAGCTGCATGCCATGCAACGCTCGACCCGCCAACTGGTTCGCGGCCTCGCGCATGAGCTCAAAAACCCGTTAGGTGGCCTGCAGGGGGCGGCTCAACTCTTGGAGCGTGAGCTGCCCTCCGCCGATTTGCGGGAATACACCCAAATTATCCTGAATGAAACCCATCGGCTGAAAAACTTGATCGACCGGATGCTCGGCCCCATTAATCGCCCGAACCGCACGCTGATTAATATTCATGCACCGCTGGAACAAGTGCGGCAACTCCTTAGCATTGAGGCCGAGCAAACCCCGCTTTGCGCACCTTTGCGCTGGCAATTGGATTTTGACCCCAGCATCCCCGAGGTGCTAGCAGATCGAGATCAACTCATCCAAGTGCTGCTCAATTTAGGCCGCAACGCCCTGCAAGCCATGAGCGAGAACGCCACAGCAGCGCCACAATTGCGGCTAAAAACCCGCGTGTTGCGCCAATACACCATCCATCAAAAACGTCATCGCTTGGTTCTAATGATTGAGCTTGCCAATAACGGTCCTGAGGTCCCAGCGCCGCTGGTTGAAAGCCTGTTTTTACCCATGGTGAGCGGGCGGGCGCACGGCACGGGTTTGGGCTTATCGATTGCCCAAACCATCGCCGAACAACATCAAGGCATGATCGAATTTAAGCAAAAATCCGGTGAGGTTAAGTTCTCATTGGTTTTGCCCATGCAGCAAAACCCTTGTGATTCCCCCGCGCCCGAACCGCAATTTCCAAAGGCAACCCCATTATGAACCCGAACCTTTCAACACCTGCACCCAAAAATTTGGCAAAAATTTGGATTGTCGATGATGACCGAAGCATCCGCTGGGTGCTGGAACGCGCCTTAAAATCGGCAGGTTACATCGTCGAAGCCTTTGAAAGTGCGGCTTTGCTGCGCGCCCGATTACGCAGCGGCGCGCCCGATGTTTTATTTTCAGACATTCGCATGCCGGGAGAAGATGGTTTAAGCCTGCTGGCCTCCCTTGGGCAAACCCACCCGAATTTGCCCATTATCATCATCACCGCGCACTCCGATTTAGACAGTGCCGTGGGCGCCTTTGAAGGTGGCGCGTTCGATTATTTGCCTAAGCCATTTGATATAGATGATGCGGTGCGCCTAGCGCAGCGGGCGCTGGCATCCCTTGCACCTCAAACACCCGCGCCCGAACCTGAAGCCAGCCGCACCGGGCACGATACCGGCACCCAAACCGATTTAATTGGCAATGCCCCCGCCATGCAGGAAATTTTCCGCGCCATTGGCCGATTGGCGCGCTCCAATGTCACGGTGCTGATTAACGGCGAATCCGGCACGGGCAAGGAGCTCGTTGCCCGCGCGCTGCATCAACACAGCCTGCGCCGTAATGGCCCGTTTGTGGCGCTCAACACCGCGGCCATTCCCAAAGATTTGTTGGAATCAGAGCTCTTTGGGCATGAGAAAGGTGCGTTTACCGGGGCAGCGGGTCAACGCATTGGCCGCTTTGAGCAAGCGCATGGCGGTACCCTATTTTTGGATGAAATTGGCGATATGCCAATGGATTTGCAAACCCGCTTGCTGCGCGTGCTGGCGGATGGTCAATTTTATCGCGTGGGCGGCACCCACCTGATTCGCACCGATGTGCGTATTGTGGCCGCCACCCATCAACGGCTGGAAGATCGCGTAGCCAGTGGCCAATTTCGCGAGGATTTATTTCATCGCCTGAATGTGATTCGCTTAAAACTCCCCGCCCTGCGCGAACGTCGCGAAGACATTCCGCAACTGTTGCGCTACTTTTTAGGCCGCGCCGCGCAAGAGCTTGGTGTGCCAGTTAAAGCGATTCATCCCAAGGCCATGGCACTTCTAACCCAGCACGAGTGGCCGGGCAATGTGCGCGAACTGGAAAATATCGCCCGCTGGCTCACCGTGATGGCGCCGGGGCACGAAATTAGCAGCGATGACTTACCCGCCAATTTAAGCCGCTTCACCGCCGAGGGCATCGCCCACACCGATGATGCCCTGCTCACCCAATGGACAGGCGATTTAAAACGCTGGGCCGAAGGCCGGCTGGCGGCAGGCGAGCGGGATCTGCTCGCCATTGCCGGCCCCGCGTTTGAACGCACCTTGTTACAAGCGGCGCTCACGTTCACCGGCGGGCACAAACAGAACGCCGCCGCACTCATCGGCTGGGGGCGCAATACCGTCACACGCAAACTCAAAGAACTGGGTGAGGGCGATGACAAACCCACCGAGTAAATCGCAACATCCTGCGCGACAACGCTGAAATTACCGGACAATGCCGTATCATGACGGCATATTCGCATCCGATACAGGCAAAAGCATGGCACAAATTATTGCGCTCTATTCCGTTAAAGGCGGTGTGGGCAAAACTGCCTCCGTCGTCAATTTAGCCGCGTTATCCGCCTTACAAGGGCGCAAGGTACTGCTGTGGGATCTCGATCCGCAAGGTGCCGCGTCGTGGTATCTGCAAGCCGAGCCTGCCTCTGCCCCCAAAATAGGGCAACTACTCAAAGCCAAATCAGTCGCGCTGGGCTTACGCCCAAGCCAACATCGCAACCTCAGCGTGCTGCCCTCCGATCAACGCTACCACGCGATGGAGCATGTGCTCGCTGAGAAAAAAGACGCAGGCTTTCGCATTGCCAAAGTGCTGGATGGCTTGGCCGATGATTTCGATGAAATTTGGATTGATACCCCACCGGGTCTGACTTTGCTCGGCGATAACGTGCTGCGGGCGGCGGATCTTGTGCTGGTGCCGCTCGTGCCCACGCATTTATCGGAACGCACCTGGTTTCAGCTTAAAACCCATTTGGGCAACGAGAAAATCAAACCCGGCAAGCTCGCCGCTTTTTTAACCATGGTTGATCGCCGCCGCGCACTGCATCGAGATTTTTACACCGAGAAGAAAATCGAAATCCCCGAGCTCCTGCCCCATGAAATCCCCTATGCCGCCATCATCGAGCAAATGGGCGATGACCAAAACCCCACCGTGTTCGCCCATGCCAAGCATCCGGCCGCGCAGGCGTATTTTCAACTGTGGCAAGCCATCGATCAAACCATGAAGCAGCGCTAAGGCAATTGAGCTTATGGTTGCTCAATTACGCGCCGTTAACTCCCAGGCATTGCCATCACGATCTCGAAAAAACAACGCATCGCGGCCAGAATAAGAGCGGGTAAACGGCCAGCCGAGCGCCGTTAAGCGCGCCGCGAAGGGCTCGGTGGCAGCCACGCGCAGCGCCACATGGCGATCACGCCCGCCATGCGCAGGACGATGGGCGGTGGGATCGGGGTTCGGTAATTGCAGCAAATGCAAATCCATCCCGCGCGCCAAATGCAACCACACGCCGGGGAACCCCAAAGCGGGTCGATCAATCCGCACCAAATCCAGCACCGCCTGATAAAACCCCGCCGCCGCTTCAGCATCGGCTACAAGCACGCTCACATGGTCAATCGTTTCGATGCCGGGCACGGCCACAGCGGGTGTTGTCATCACGTATACTGCTCACTCTTAAAATTTTGATGCCTAACGACTCATGAATCCTGATCTTGCCCGCCTGCACCCCTACCCGTTTGAAAAACTGGCTGAACTCAAAGCAGGCATCACCCCAAGGCTTAACGCCCGGCACATTGCGCTTTCCATTGGCGAGCCGCAACACGCACCGCCCGCCGTGGCATTGCGCGCCATGGCCGATTCGCTCGCCGGTTTATCGCGCTATCCCTTAACCCGCGGCGAACCGGCCTTACGCCAAGCCATAGCCGGCTGGTTAACGCGCCGCTTTCACCTGCAAACCCGCCCCATCGACCCCGAGCGCGAGGTATTGCCGGTTGCCGGCACGCGCGAAGCGCTGTTCTCCTTTGCCCAAGCCGTTATCGGCAAACCGTCGGCGCCCGATGCCCCACGCCCCATTGTGTTGATGCCGAACCCCTTCTACCAAATTTACGAAGGCGCAGCTTTTTTGGCCGGCGCCGAACCCTACTACTATCCCACACCGGCAGAAGATGGGTTTTTGCCCGATTTTAGCGCCATTCCCGCCGAAATATGGGCGCGCGCACAGCTCATTTATGTGTGCTCACCCGGCAACCCCAGCGGGGCGGTGATTGATCGGCCACGGGTGAAAAATTTGTTTGATCTCGCCGATCAATACAACGTGATTGTCGCCGCCGATGAATGTTATTCCGAAATTTATTTCGATGAAGCCAACCCGCCCGCTGGTTTTTTACAAATGGCACACGAGCTTGGCCGTCAGGGTTGGCAAAACTTGATCGTATTTCACAGCTTATCGAAGCGCTCTAATCTACCCGGCCTGCGCTCGGGTTTTGTCGCGGGCGATGCAGCCATTTTGGCGCAGTATCTTAAATACCGCACCTATCAAGGTTGCGCGCTCTCGCTGCCCGTGCAGATGACCAGCATCGCCGCTTGGAGCGACGAAGTGCATGTACGCGACAACCGCGATCAATACCGTGCCAAATTCGATGCCGTACTGGAAATTTTAAGCCCCGTGCTGCCCGTGATCCGCCCGGATGCCGGGTTTTATCTGTGGGCCGATGTGCGCGCAATCGGCCAAGGTGATGAGCGCGCGTTTGCCCGCGCCCTATTTGCCGAACAAAACCTCACCGTGTTGCCCGGCCGCTATTTATCACGCCCGTTTAACGGCACCGACCCCGGCGCCGGCTTTGTGCGCCTAGCGCTAGTGGCAGAGCTGGCCGACTGCATTGAAGCGGCCGAGCGCTTGCGCAATTTTTTGAACGACCTTAGCGCGACCCCAAGCGCATAGTACGCACCCTCCCCCTCCCC
>JAGDVP010000016.1 GCA_023255735.1 Halothiobacillus sp.
GGGGGAGGGAGTTAAACGCAACCCCACCCCAGCCCTCCCCCATCAAGGGGGAGGGCGTATTTTGGTTCAACCCTCTCCTATAAAGGGGGCGAGCGTTTGTGGGTTATTTTTGCACCTGTGGGGCTGCATCAGAGAGATGGGTTTGGCAATAGGCCAAGAGCCGGATTTGCTGTTCACGCAGGTGGGTAAAATTCATAAGGCGATGTCGGTTGCTTGGGCGATGACGGCAATGGGCCTTCTGGGCTGGCCATGAGGGTGAATGATCAGATCGACCGGCAGGTGGGTTGCCTCTTCTAGCCTGCGGATGAGATCGGCCTGTTCAAGCAGGGGAAGTGGGTGCTGGGTTTCAAAATATAAATCCAGATCGCCCCCTCGCCGCTTATCGTCAATGCGCGAGCCAAATAGGCAAATTTGTATTGCATCACGACATTGCGCGCGAATAATTTGGGTAATTTGTTCGGCTTGAGCCGGGCTAATTCGCATAAAGCCCCGTGGGTGAATACTCAATGATTCCGCTCAACGGCGGCATGAGCCAGCGCGATAAGGGCGGTTTTGTAGGGGCTTTCCGGCAAGGCGGCCAAGGCGGCTTGAGCCAATTGCGCCTGCTTTTGCGCTGCGGCTGTGGTGTGCGCCAGGGCGCCGGTGTGGTTTATGGCGGCAATAATTTCGGTAAGCTCGCTGGCATCTTGCTCGGTAATGGCGCGGCGAATAAGCGCGCGCGTGGCGGCATCGCCGCGTTGCATGGCAATTATGAGCGGCAAGGTGGGCTTGCCTTCGCTTAAATCATCGCCCACATGTTTGCCGGTGTGCATTTGATCGCCGGTGTAATCGAGCACGTCATCGATGAGCTGAAACGCGGTGCCTAAATGCAGGCCATAGGCGGCCAGCGCGTGTTCGATGACGGGCGACTGGTCGGCCAACACGGCGGCGAGCTGGGTGGCGGCTTCAAACAGGGTGGCGGTTTTGCGCACAATCACATCTAAATAGCGCGCTTCATCGACATCGGGATCACCCATGTTCATAAGTTGCAGCACTTCGCCCTCGGCTATGCGGTTGGTGGCGGCGGCTAATATGGCCATGACGCGCGGCGCTTTCACTTCAACCATCATTTCAAACGCGCGGGAATAAAGAAAATCGCCGGTGAGCACGGAGGCGGCATTGCCAAATAACGCATTGGCGGTTTTGCGCCCCCGGCGCAAGGTGGATTCATCAACCACATCATCGTGCAGCAAGGTGGCGGTGTGGATGAGCTCGACCACGGCGGCCATTTGCGCCGCCCACGGCGAGGGCACCCCCAGCGCCCGCGCCGCCAGCACGAGCACCATGGGCCGAAAACGCTTACCGCCCGCGTGAATGATGTAGCCCGATAGCTGGTTGATGAGCGCGACATCGGAGGCGAGCTTAGTTTGAATGACCGCATCGACTTGGCTCATGTCGTGCGCGGCTAGGTGGCGGATGTGGTCGAGCGTCATCTGGGGCATAGGGCGGGCTTCATTAGGGGCAGGGTTGTAAATTTGAGTGTAAGGATAATGCACCACGCGCCGGGATAGGCAAGGCGGGCAATAAAATTTATGTTTTAGGCGGGTTTCCCACGCTCATACCCCCCACCCCAACCCTCCCCCATGAAGGGGGAGGGAGTTTTGGCGGCGCTTATGTATTAAAGGGAGCGTTTTTAGGGGTGCTGATCTTCTAAGAGGTGGATTCTTTTAGCCCCTCCCCCCTTGTGGGGGTGGGGTGGGGGTGGGGGTGAGTAAGTGCTGCAAGGCGGCTTCGTCGAGTACGGGCACGCCGAGCGCTTCGGCTTTGGTGCGTTTTGAGCCGGCTGCCTCGCCTGCAATCACGGCGGTGGTTTTGGCTGAAACGCTGTTGCTGGTTTTGGCGCCCAGCGCGTGTAGGCGGGCGGCGGCTTCCTCGCGGGTAAGGCCACTTAGTGTGCCGGTCAGCACGTAGACGCGGCCACTTAACGGTAAGTCGGCGGCATGGGGCGTGGGGTTTTCCCAGTACACGCCGGCTTTGAGGAGGTTGTCGATAACCGCTCGGTTGTGCGGTTGGCGCAAAAACGCGTGCACGTGCTGGGCGACGATGGGGCCTACATCGGGCACGGTTTGCAGTTCTTCCCTACTTGCGGCAAATAATGCTTCAAGCGTGCCAAAATGGTTGGCCAGTGCGTTCGCGGTGACTTCGCCCACCTCTCGTATGCCAAGGGCGTATAAAAAACGCGGCAAGGTGGTGTGTTTGCCCGCTTCGATGGCATCGACTAAATTTTGGGCGGATTTTTCGCCCATGCGCGGCAGGGTGAGCAACTGCGGCACGCTGAGGCTAAAAAGGTCATCCACATGCGCGATGAGGCCGTGTTCGAGCAAGAGCTCAATCCACTTTTCACCGAGGCCATCGATATTCATCGCTTTACGGCTGGCAAAGTGCAAGATGGCCCAGCGCCGTTGGGCGGGGCAATAAAGGCCGCCGCTGCAGCGGGCTATGGCCTCGCCTTCCACCCGCAGCACGGCAGAACCGCACACGGGGCAGGTGCTGGGCAGGGTGATGGCGCGCGCATCGGGCGGGCGGCGCTCGGGCAACACGGCAACAATTTCGGGGATGACATCGCCGGCGCGACGCACACTGACAAAATCGCCCACGTGAATATCTTTGCGGATAATTTCATCGATATTGTGCAAGGTGATGTTGGCGACCGTAACCCCGCCCACAAATACGGGGGTGATGCGCGCGACGGGGGTGAGTGCGCCGGTGCGCCCGACTTGAAAATCGACCGCTTGCACTTGGCTGACCGCTTCTTCGGCGGGAAATTTATAGGCAATGGCCCAGCGCGGCGCGCGCGCCACAAAGCCTAAGGCTTCTTGTGCGGCGCGGGCATTGACTTTAAACACGACGCCATCGATGTCGTACTCAAGCGAAGCGCGGCGCGCGTGCATGGCATGATAATAGGCCAGCACCGCGTCGCGATTGGCACAGCCTTGCCGATGCGGGCTCACCAAGAAGCCTTGGGCTTGGAGCCAATCGAGCAATTCAAGCTGGCTGGCTGGCTGCGCCATGCCCTCCCTCGCGCCTTCCCAGGCACCCAGACCATAGGCGAAAAATTGCAGTTGGCGCTTTGCGGTGATGCGCGGGTCTTTTTGGCGCAGGGAGCCTGCGGCTGCGTTGCGCGGGTTGACAAATTTTTTTTCGCCCGCCGCCTCGCAGGCCGCATTAAGTGCGGCAAACGCGGCGTGCGACAGCACGACTTCACCGCGCACTTCAAAAAAACTCGGCCAGGCGCCCGGTAAGGTTTCGGGAATGGCGGCAATGGTGCGCACGTTCGAGGTCACATCTTCGCCGGTTTGCCCATCGCCCCGGGTGGCGGCCTGCACTAAAACGCCCTCGCGGTAGGAGAGATTAATGGCCAGGCCATCAAATTTTGGTTCGGCGGCAAATTCCGGCAAGCTGGCAAGCCCTAAGCGTTCTTGCACCCGGGCGGTAAACGCATCCCACTCGGCCTCGCTGAAGGCATTATCGAGCGAGAGCATGGGCTTTGCATGGGTGACGGGGGCAAAGCTTGTGGTGTAGGTGGGGCTGCCCACGCGCTGGCTCGGCGAATCGGGGGTGATCCATTCGGGGTGCTGGGCTTCGATTTGCTGCAATTCGCGCATGAGCTGATCGAACTCAGCATCGCTTAGGGTGGGCGCAGCCAGCACATAATAGCGGAAGTTATGCGCTTCGATTTCTGCCCGCAGGGCGTTGAGGCGCGCGCGCGCGGGGTTGGCATCTGCCAATAAGGGCGCCATGTGGCTAGGCCTTGGGGTTAAGAGCTGAGTTGTTCACGGTAGCGATCAATCGATTCGGAACTTAAAGGTTCGCGCGTGTCATCGAGCACCGCGCCCCCGAGGTGATCGGCAATATCGCGCGCCAAATCAATCATGCGATCGAGCACGAGGGTTTCGCTGACTGCGCCGGTTGGCACTTGCATAAACAGCGCGAGCACCGGGGTTTCAAAGCTTGACACATTGCCACGATCAAAGGTGCCGGGGTTAATGCCATTCATGAGCGAGAACAAGGGTTCGCCCAATTCGCTGTGGTAATGAAAAATCGAAAAAGCGCCAAATTCAAAGCCCAGCTCTTCGATTAAATTTTCAACCTCGGCACCGGGGAATGGCACACCCTCAAGGCTTGCTACAAAAAGGGGAATTACGATAGGGTTTGGGGCGCTGGGCGCGGCAGGCGACTGCGTCTGCTCGCCCGCCGCGCTGACAGGTTGCTTTTCTTGATAGCTGAACCGCGGCGCTTGGCGCTGGCGAAACAGCCCCCCTTGACCGTTGTTCGAGCCGTTTTTCTGGCCGTTGTTCTGGCCAGAGGATGCGGCATCAAGTGGGTGCTCAAGCACGGTGCGGCGCACCGCGCCAATCACGCCATCGGCATCGGTGTGCGCGGTGTCATCGGCCTCATGGGGGTGGGCAAACAAATCAGGGGCGGCACTGTGGCGGGTAAATGTGGGCTGCTGCCAGCGCAGGGGTTCAGGCTCGATGGCAAACGGTTCAATTTCAGCCTTCGGGCTTTGCGGCTCGGGATGAATGCGCGGCTCGCTGCGGTTGGCTGCCTCAAGCGCTGGGCTTGCAAGCTCAACGGGGCGCGCTGTGGTACGCACGGCCGAGAGGGGTTCATCAATATCTTGGTCACGAATTTGGACATCAATGGGATCATCCCCATTCGCTTGGGTGCGCCCGCTGCCTAATTCAATCGCTTGCTCGCTTTTGTGCCGCAAATACGCCCAAGCAATTACCGCCAGCGCCACTAAACCCACGCCTAACAAAACCCAACGTAACCATTCCATATTTTAAGACTCTAATAGTTGCACGGCGCGATCCACATCCACCGAGACGATCCGCGAGACACCCGCTTCGCGCATCGTAACCCCAATTAGGGCATTTGCGCTGGCCATAGTGGTTTTATTGTGGGTCACAAACAAAAATTGCACGCGATCCGACATGGCCGAAACCATAGCACAAAATCGCCCTACATTGGCTTCATCTAAGGGCGCATCCACCTCATCTAAGATGCAAAACGGGGCGGGATTTAATTCAAATAGGGCAAAAATAAGCGCAACCGCGGTGAGCGCCCGCTCACCCCCCGATAACAGCGAGAGTTGGGTGGTTTTTTTGCCCGGTGGGCGGGCAATGAGCTCTAAGCCATCATTGAGCTCATCGGTGCCGGTTAAATTTAACCGCGCCTCGCCGCCACCAAATAGCTGCGCAAATAGGGGGCTTAGGCGGGTGTTCACCGCATCAAAAATTTGCCGAAACTGCGCGCGGGTTTGGCGATCAAGCGTATGGATGGCTTCGGTAAGTTGGGTTAATGCCAACGTCACATCAGCTATTTGCGCATCCAGTGCTTCTTTGCGCGCCTTAACTTCATTAAATGCCGCAATCGCGGTGAGGTTCACCGCACCCAAACGCTCAATTTGCGCGCTGAGTGCAGCGCGCTCGGCGGCTTGACGGGCGGGCGTATCTGGCGCATCGGCAAGCTGTTCGATGGCGGTAGCGTTTAGGGTAATCGAATCATCAGCCAAGGCATCCCATGCTTCACGCAGGGCGTGTTCGGTGTGCTCGGCGCGTACCTGGGCTTGGGCGTGCGCGAGCAGCGCAGCGTGCACGCTGGCGGTGGCCTCGTTGTGTGCGCGCTCGGCGGCATGACATTGGGCTTCGGTTTGCTGCAAAACTTCGGTGGCACGCACCTGATCGGCTTGGGCGGCCACCTCACGCGCGGTCACAGCGGCTTGCTGCTGGCGAAGTTCGGCTAGCTGCGCCTGCAGGTTGTTTTTTTGCTCGGTTAAAGCAGCCATTTGTGTGCCCATTTGAGCCAATCGCGCCTCAATTTGCGTGAGCAACACTTGATCGCGCGCGATCAAGTGTTGCGCTTGGCTCTGTTGATGCTGGTTTTGATCGACCGCCCGCGCGCAGGCTTGCAGGTGTTCTGCCGCCGCCCCTGCCTTGCGGCGTAGCTGTTGCACCAAGTCCTCTTGACGGTGTTGTTTGGCGTTCGCGCTATCGCGATGGGCGGTGGCCTCGTGCACGCTGCGCCTCCATTCGGCGGCCTTGGTTGCAAGCTCGGCACATTCTGCAGCCAGCCGCGCTTGCTCTTGTTCTCGCAGCATTTGGCGCGCTTGTTGTTCGGCCTGGCGCTCAATTAACCGCTGGTGCTGATAGGCCGCCTGTGTGCGCTCGGTTTGCAGGCGCGCCGCGGTTTGTTCTTGCTCGCGCAGCTGGCGCGCCGCCAAGCTGGCCTCGTGTTGCCTTGCGGTCAGGGCGGCCTGCAGCTGGTTGTAGCTCGCTTCGCAGACTTGCGCCACGCCTTCTGCATCGGTGCATTCTGCGTTTAGGGCTTGCAGGCGGGCATGCTGCGCTAGGCGCAAGGCGGCGGTATCTTGCGCCGTTCGCCCAAGCCAGTGCCGCCCCACCTGCCAGCCATCACTTAACACAAACCGCTGCCCCGGCGGCAAAGCATGGCGCTGAGCTAAGGCCTTAGCTAAATTTTCGGCCGGATGACAGCTGTGTTGCCAATCGCTGAGCCAGGGCTGCAACGCGAGGGCGGGGCACGTTGCTTGCGCTAAATCGGCGGCGGGCGGGGGCGCATCTCCATGCGGGTCAACCCAATAGCCATCGGCGGGGCACTCGCCGGCCGCCGCCCATTGGCGGGCCAAGGCATCTAAATCATCCACACATTCAGCATCAATATGCGCCTCTAAGGCATGCGCCCACCACACATCGGCTTTGGCATGAGCCAGTTGCGCCATCAGCGATTCATTTGCCGCCCGCCCCGGCGTGGCCTTGGCGGGCGTTAATAAGCGCATCAAACCCGCTTGCTCGGCCGCCGCCGTATCGCGGGCTTTCTGGGCTTGTTGCAGCTTAAGGCGGGCACCGGCTACCTCCCGCTCTTGCGTGGCAATTTCGGCCTGCAAAACGGCCAAATGCTGCGCTCGGTTGGTTTTTTCTGCCTGCGCTTGGCTTAAAATCTCATCAGTGCGGGCTAGACGCGCGGCGCAGGCGTCAATCTCTTGCGTCTCATCATGGGGGGCGGCATCGCTGGCTAACCGCTGGCTTTGGCGGGTGAGCGCGGCGAGTTCTGCCTCTACGGCGGCCAGCTGCTGCTGCGGTTTGGCTAATTGCTCTTGCGCGCTACGCCATGCTTGGCGCTGCGCGGTTAATTCGGCATCAGCCATGCGCAAGGCCTCTTGCGCGGCCAAACGCTTATCGGTGGCATCTTCAAGCGCTTGCGCAAGCGTTGTGCGCGCCGATTCAAGCTCGGCCTTGGCGCGTTGTTGCTGTGTGAGTGCTTGGGTTACTTGGGTGCGCTGGGTTAAATCGGCCGTTTGCTGGGCTGCGAGCGCCTGTAGCTGCGCGATAACGGCACCAAGCCCGCCCTCGCACTGGGCGCGATCGGCCGCCACGCGATAAACCTCGGCCTGGATGGTGTGCAGGTGCTGCATGGCTGCTTGGCGTGCCGCACTGTGGGTGGCGCGCGCTTGCTCGCGCTCGGCAAGCGACTGGGCAAGCTGTTCAACAAGCGCTGTTTGCTGCCGCACGCTTTGCTCTGCGGCAATTTGGGTGCGATCGGCCAGCACATGCGCCACGGCGGCCTGCTCGGCAATCACGATGCGGCGCTGGCGCTGCAGTACGCGATAACGCTCAGCTGTTTTGGCTTGCCGCTCAAGCTGGCTTTGCTGGCGCGAAAGCTCATCGCTCATATCGGTGAGGCGGCTTAGGTTTTCTTGGGTTTGCGTCATGCGGGTTTGTGTTTCGCGCCGCCGCTCGCGGTAGAGTGAGATGCCGGCGGTTTCTTCCAAATACCCGCGCAACTCCTCGGGGCGCGCATCGACAATGCGGTTAATTTGCCCCTGCTCAATCACAGAATACGACCGCGCACCCACGCCCGTGCCGAGAAATAAATCAACCACATCCCGCCGGCGCACGCGGGTTTGGTTAATTTCATACCGCGATTGGCCATCGCGGCCTAAACTCCGGCGAAGCGTGATTTGATCAAACGCGGCAAAGGCGCCGCTCAAACGGCGTGCGCTGTTATCAAAGCTCAGCTCAACCACCGCTTGGCTTGCCGCCGGGCGCTGGCCACTGCCAGCAAAAATCACATCATCGAGTGCAACGCCGCGCAATTGGCGCGCCGACGATTCACCCAGCACCCACCGAATGGCATCAATTAAATTCGATTTACCGCAGCCATTGGGCCCCACAATGGCCACCCGCGCATCGGGCAGCACAATTTCAGTGGGGGCGGCAAACGATTTGAATCCCGCCAGGTAAAGCCGAGTTAAGCGCATAACCACTAAATAACAGGCGTGCGCGAATCTGCACACGAGCAGGCGCATTGGGCTAAAACTGCATCTATAATGGCCATCAATTCAATTTTTCCCGCAACATTTAAGCAAACCCCAAGGCCAAACCATGAGCACCCGCCCCAGCAAAACCTTAGAAACCTTCGCCAACCCCAATCCAGAGCGCGACTATACCATCCACATGCGCGTGCCTGAGTTCACCTGCCTGTGCCCTAAAACTGGCCAGCCTGATTTTGCCACGATTTATATTGACTTCGTGCCCGACAAGCTCTGCGTTGAGTTAAAAGCCCTCAAAATGTACATGTGGTCGTTCCGCGAGGAAGGCGGTTTTCATGAAGCAATGACCAACGGCATTTTAAGTGATTTAGTAGCGGCCATTTCGCCAAGGTTTATGCGCGTAACCGGCGAATGGAACGTGCGCGGCGGGGTTTACACTAATGTGGTGGTGGAGCACCGCCAGCCCGGCTGGGTTTCTCTGCCCAAGGTTGAGCTGCCTTAACCGCTGACCAAGCCCACCCTGTCGCAAGGGTGTGTCAGAAAATCCCTACACACCTTACTGCGGCAGGGAAGCCGCAGTTGCTGGTAATCTGGGTAGAATGTAGCGGCAATTCAATCATAGAATAACGCGGCCATACCATTAGCCATTAGATCGCTCAAGCGACCGCATCGACGAGGAACTCTCATGGAACACAGCATGCAGACCAGCAAACCCAAATACGCCGGCACCCAAGGCACCTTGCTTGTGGCGAAAAATGATGATCGCCTGTCTGACCCTATCGAAGAAGGCTCAGGCCAACCCATCAATCTCGATCAGCCGGCGCTCATCGGCTTAACGCCGCCGTTTAGTGGGCGGCGTTTTCCATTGCGGCCGGGCAAAACGGCCATTGGCCGGCGCGAGGATAACGACATCGTGCTGACCGATGGCAGCGTGTCAAGCCTGCATGCCTGGGTGATCGAAGATAACGGCAACTACCGCATCATGAATATTTTGTCGACCAACGGCAGCTTTGTGAACAATGAACGCATTACCGAAGCCCCGCTCAAGGATGGCGATCGCATTCGGTTTGGCGGCGTTGAGTTGCAGTTATACACGGGGCTGGCGACCCAAAAAAGACGCCCAACGAGTCGCTTTATGCTGGCTGCGGTGGTGATTGGGCTTGGCGCACTGGTGGCTTTGGGGTTGTGGTTTATTTTGAAGTAACGGCGTGCCGCTTGAACGGTCGGTCTAAAAGGTCGGTTTAGGGCTTGAGGAGTTGGGCATGTCCAGAATGTTTGGCCGCTTTGAGATTCAAGGTGAATTGGGTCGGGGCGCAATGGCGATTATTTATCGCGGCTTTGATTCGAAAATTGACCGCATGGTGGCGCTTAAAACCTTGCGCCCTGAGTTTTCGGCTCACCCCGAGTACCGCGCCCGATTTCTGGTGGAGGCGCGCGCCGCGGGCACGCTTAATCACCCCAAAATTGTGACTATTTTTGATGTAGGCGAAGTAGACGGCATCCCGTTCATTGCCATGGAACTCCTAGCGGGGGCTACGTTAGGGCAATTCGCCGAGCTGCACCCGCAAGGCATCCCGCTCCCGATGCTACTGAAAATCGCCATCCAAATTAGTGATGCGTTAGATTTCTCGCACCGCCATGGCGTGGTGCATCAAGATATTAAGCCCGACAACATCGTACTGGTGAACGATACAGGCGACATTAAAATGATGGACTTTGGCATCGCCCGCATCCTGCGGCAGGCCGATGCCCCCTCCGAGGAAGGCGCACGCGCGTTTTTATCGGGCACGCCGCAATATATGTCGCCCGAGCAAATTACCGATCAACCCATTGATGGCCGAAGCGACCTCTACGCGATGGGGGTGTTGCTGTATGAATTAATTAGCGGCCACTGCCCTTTTGAGGATGATGACCACTTCGCCCTCTGGCAAAAAACCTTAAAAACCCCCGTCCCCCGACTCAAACCCCGCGACCCGAGCACGCCGCCCGAGCTGCTTGAGCTGGTAACCACCCTGCTGGCTAAAGACCCCAATGCGCGCTATCAGGCGGCATCGGGTTTATCTGCCGATTTGCGCTCTTTGTTGCAACGCCAAAATGAACGCGCCGAACACTGGTTTTCAAGAAAAATTATTCCGCTGCGGGTGCGCTGGCCGCTTGTGATGGCGGTTGTGGTGCTGGCAGCCATGTTGATCGGATTACTCGGGGTTTATTACAAACAAAAGCAGGCCATGACAAATCTCGCCTACGACTATGGCTTTAGCCTATCGGAATGGGTGGCCGTGCAAACTGCCGAGGATTTGCTCCTGCAAGATAAGCTCGCGCTACAATCGTGGGTCGATAGCATGAGCCATAACCGCGAAATCGTGTATATGGCGATAAAAAATAACAACGGCACCACCGAAGCGCAAACGCGAGGGGATCGTTTAGCCGAGCAAATGGCCACCCAATTACAAGATGACCACGTGGTGTTAAAGCGCGGCGATATGCAAGTGTATGCCGTACACCAAATCGATGGCGCACCGTTTTATGTGTTCGAAATGCCCATTGAATACCAAGATAAACGCGTGGGACAATTGCGCATTGGCTTGGCGACCGATGCCTTAACGACGGCCAGCCACACCACCTTATTCACCTTGCTTATCTGGATTTTGGTCATTTTGTTGATTGTGATTAGCGGCACCTATTGGCTCACCCGCCGCATTCAGATGCCGCTGGATGCGGTGCGCAATGCCCTTGAACAAATCAAACAAGGCCACTTTGAGCACCGCATCCGGCTGCACCGGCGCGATGATTTCGAGCAACTCTATTCCGCCTTTAACGCCATGGCCGATGTGCTCGAAGCCCGGCAATTACAACAAGAAAGCCTAAACGACAAGCCCAACCCGCAAGTAAGCAAAGAACCGCGCGCCGCGCACGCCACCACGCTGGATTTAGCCAAATCTGCGCGCACGCTCTAAGCCTACTTTGGGCGGGCTTAGAGCAGGCTTCTGAACTGCAGCCATCTGCCCGCTAATGTGCGCCCAATTGGTTTAAACGCCGCTGCAGCTCTTGCGCGCGGGCACGGTAGCCCAATGCAGGCTCATAATTGGGATCAATCGCCAACGCTTTATTCCAGAGTGCAATGGCATTATCTAAATCTTGTTTGCGGTACGCCACCAAGGCGGCCTCATGATATTTTTGCACGCGCGCCATTTGCGCGGGCGAGTACCCGCCCGTATTAGCACTGGGCGGAGTAGCGGGCGTGCTCGCGCCACCGATAGGTTCTGTTGGGGCAAGTTCCGCTGGGGCAGGCACCGTTGGGGCGGGTTCAGGCTCAGCCGCAGGCTCGGGTGTTGCCAAAGAGTCGGACGCGAGGACGGCTTCTGGCGCAGGTTCAGCATTAGGATCGGCTTTCAGCTTGGCAGGAAGTTTTAACACCTGCCCGACGCGCAAATCTTTCACCCGGCTAATTTGGTTATATCGCCCCAAAATCACAAATTTAAGCGGATTGCCTAAAAATTTGGCTGCAATGCCGCCCAGAGTATCCCCCGATTGCACCGTGTAACGGGCGGCGGGCTTGCCCAAAAAAACCTCCGGGTTCACGGTGAGCTGCTGGCGTAAACTCAAAGCCACGGCATTTTTAGGATCATGAGCCAAATAGGTTGTCAGCGCGCGCAATGCCTCATCGGATTGCCCCGCCTCGATTAACCGAATAATGCTTTTTAAATCCATCAATGGGGCGGGATTTGTATTCGCTTCATGCCCGCGGGCGACATCATGATCAACACGCGCGGCAGAGCCTTCTGCATTATCGGCAGCCCCGTCTGCCGATTGCGGCAATTGCGCGCAGCCGGCCAAAAAGAACACGAGCACGAAACTTGCGAGCACAATCCAAGAAACACGGGCGCGTTGTGCACACCCCTTAATTAACCGCATGAATCACCATCCCCTCATCATCGAAAAAAAGACCAACGCCTTACCCCTTCGCGCGGCGCGCGCCACAAGGCGAGCCCAATATTATCGCCGCGAGCCCCGCCTCGGTACGCGGCTTGGCGCACCGTCAAGGAGGCGGCAAACGCTAAATCATCGGCCTGCAAAATCAGCGCCATGTCAGAGGGCGCCATGTGCGCCCAAAAGCCATCGGTGCAGAGCAAAAAGGCACAATCGGCACTCAACGCCATTTCACCCAGCGTGGGGCTAACCGTGGCTTCCATGCCCAACACCTGGCTAATTTGGTTGCGATTAGGGTGCGTGGCGCGCGCTTCTGCGCTAATTTTGCCTTGCTCGAACAAGCGCTGCACGAGGGAATGATCACGGGTTTGATGAATCAATGCCCCGCCCTTAAACCCATAAAGCCGGCTATCGCCCACATGCGCCCAAAAGGCGCGGGTTTGATCCACCAGCAAGGCGACTACGGTGGAATAAGCCTCAGAGCCCGCCAATGCGGCGCGCGCACGAATTTCTTGATTTGCTTGGGTGCAAAAATGGCTTAAAAATTCAGCCGGCTTGATGCCATTGTCAAGATCGGCGGGAAACATCTGCGCGGCCACCTCAACCACGCAGCGTGAGGCCAATTCACCGCCGGCATGCCCACCCACCCCATCGGCCACCACCAGAAATTGGCGGCGTTTATCGTGGGTGGTTAAGCACAGGGCTTGGTCTTGCTGGCTGCTGCGCCCGCCCTGATGACGTGCGCAGCCCATAATGCGTTGCATTTGGGTCGGCACTGCGCCGGCGCTGGAAGTGGGGTTGGCTGATTTCAAAGCGGCTTCCTTGCTCTGTGTGAAGGTCTATTTTTTTCTACTATAAACCGCATCGTGGATTTATGTCACAATGTTGTTGCTTGCTCGGCAACCCATTGAATTTATTTTAATCTTTATTATTTAAATTAATCAGAGGTTTCTTAGCTGCCGTCATCTGATTGAGCGCGCTGCCTTAAATTGCACGGCTCGATCTGAACGGCACACAAGCGGCGAACCCCCATCAAGGACGATGAACTATGTTGCAACACTTTCGCATTGGCACCAAGCTTACCGCGTTTTTAATCTTAGCCTTTTTGCTCAGCATTACCGTTTCGGGGTTTTTCCTTTCAAACGCGATGAATGCCAAAGCGCAGGCCGAAATTCAAATGCGCGCTGAAATGCTCACCCGGGTGATGAACTCAACACGCAGCTACACCAGCCAGCACATCACCCCCAAACTGCGCGCGCAATTAGAGACCAGCCCCGAATTTATTGCCGAAACGGTACCCGCATTTGCAGCCCGCACCGTGTTCGAGACCTTTCGCGCGGATCCTTTATTTGCCGATTACTCGTACAAAGAAGCCACGCTCAACCCCACTAGCCCAGGCGATCAGGCCGATGCGTTTGAAGAAAATCTCGTCGCCCAATTTCGCGCCGACCCAACGCTTAAGGTGCTATCCGGGTTTCGCGAAGAAGGCGGGCGAAATTTGTTTTATACCGCCCGCCCCTTAGCTGTAACGCAGCCCTCCTGTTTGCAATGCCACTCCACGCCCGCTGCCGCCCCCAAAAGCTTGGTGGCCACCTATGGCGATCAACACGGCTTTGGTTGGAAACTTGGGGAAATTGTGGCCGCGCAAACCATTTACGTGCCCTCCGATGAAGTGTTCGCGCAGGGGCATCAGTATTTAATACGCGCCATGAGCATATTTTTTGGCGTGTTCGCCGTTGGCACGGCGCTCTTAATTTGGCAAATTCGCCGCACTGTCGTGTGCCCCATCCAAAGGCTAACCGCCGCCGCGCGGGCGATTGGTTCGGGCTCTGCCACCGCAGAGCAACTCGCAGTTTTCGATGAGCCCAAGCTGCGCCAGCTCGCGCAACAAAACGATGAGCCCGGCGAATTGGCGCGCAGTTTTCAGATGATGGCGCATGAGGTAGCCGACCGAGAACACACCCTCAATGCCGCCGTATTGGCCCGCACCGAGCAAATTTCACAGGTGCTGGCAGAAGCTCGGCAAGCGCGCGCCGATGCCGAGGAGGCAAATCAAACCAAAAGCCAGTTTGTGGCCAATATGAGCCACGAGCTGCGCACACCGCTGAACGCCATTATTGGCTATAGCGAGATTTTAATTGAGGAATCGGCCGAGGATGGCAACCCCCAATATGAGCCCGATTTAGCGCACATTCTTAATAGTGGCAAACACTTGCTCGCGCTGGTGAACGATATTTTGGATATTTCCCGCATCGAAGCGGGCAAAATGGCGCTGTATCTCGAATCGTTTGCCCTGTGCCGCGAAATTCAATCCGTGATTGACACCGCGCGCCCCGTGATTGAAAAAAACCACAATCAAATTGAGCTCATTTGCCCCGAACATTTAAGCCCGGTAACGGGCGATTTAACCAAGTTCCGCCAGATTTTACTGAATTTAATCAGCAACGCCGCCAAATTTACCCACGCGGGGCAACTCACGCTGCGCGTTAGCACGCCCGCCGATGATCAAATCCAAATCACCGTATCAGACACCGGCATTGGCATGACGGAAGAACAATTAAGCCGCCTGTTTCAAGTGTTCAGCCAAGCCGATGCCTCCACCACCCGTAAATATGGGGGTTCGGGTTTGGGGTTATCGATTTCCCGCCATTTCGCCCGCATGATGGGCGGCGATATTGTGGCCAGCAGCACCCCAAATGAAGGCAGCGTGTTCACCATTACGCTGCCGCGCACCGTGGCAATGCCTGCGGTGGAACCCACGCGCACCGCCGAGATTTTGCCCACCCGCCCAATCGATGCGCCAAGCGACGGGGGGCTTGGCACGATCTTGGTGATTGACGACGACCCATCCGTGCATGATTTAATCCGCCGCTCCATGGGGCGGGCGGGGTATCGGGTCATCACCGCCAGCAATGGCAGCGATGGCTTGGCGATGGCGCGGGCGGAGCGCCCCGACTTCATCACGCTCGACATCATGATGCCGGGCATCGATGGCTGGAGCGTGCTCACCACACTCAAAGCCGAGCCTGAACTCAAAGACATCCCCGTGTTTATTCTCACCATGACCCACGAGAAAAGCTTAGGGTACGCTTTAGGTGCCGCGCAGTTTTTAACCAAACCTGTCAACCGCGATGCCCTGCTTGGGCTCCTGAAACAATACGCACCGCACCCCAAAAATTGCCATGTGCTGGTCATCGATGATGACGCCAATAACCGCGATTTACTCAGGCGCGTGTTTGAACCCGAGGGTACGCGCGTCAGCGAGGCAATTGATGGTCAATCCGGGCTCGATTGGCTTAATGCGAACCCGCCGCCCGATTTAGTCATTTTAGATTTAATGATGCCGACCATGGATGGGTTTACATTTTTAGATGCCCTAAGGCAAAACAGCCGTTTTGATCCGCTGCCCGTGGTGGTGCTAACGGCTAAAACCCTCACTGAAACCGACCGTGAACGGCTTCAAACCCGCACCCTGCACATCATCGAGCGCCAAGGCCAGAGTGAAGAAACCATTATCGCGCGCCTGCAAGCGCAAATTTGCGCCGCTGATCTCAGCAAAAATGATTCACCGCCCAACCCCTAGGAGGTAGCCATGACACAAATTTTACTGGTGGAAGATAACGAAATGAACCGCGACATGCTCTCGCGGCGGCTCGTGCGGCGCGGCTATGAGGTGCTCATGGCGTTGGATGGTGCCGAGGCGATCCGCATGGCGCAAGCGCACCACCCTGATTTAATTTTAATGGACATGAGCTTGCCGATTTTAGATGGCTGGGAGGCCAGCCGTGCGCTGCGCGCTGATGCGGCGACCCAAACCATTCCCATCATCGCGCTGACCGCCCACGCCATGGAAGGCGAGCGCAGCAAAGCGCTTCTAGCGGGTTGCGATGATTTTGATACCAAACCCGTTGACCTGCCGCGCTTGCTTGCGAAAATCGAACAACTCTTGGCGGCAAGGAGCTAAGCATGGCCGATTTACACCCCTGCGATGCTTCTATTCGCCATGATTTACGCACGCCACTGAACCACCTGATTGGTTACACCGAAATGCTGCAAGAAGATTTACCGGCCGCGTGTCGCAATTTATTGGCCGCCCCGCTGCAAATCTTGCTCGATGATGCCCATCAAATGCTGCAAACCATCAACCGCCCAACCCTACTCAGCGTTGGGCGCTTTGATGCCCTCCTCCCCGACTGGCGCAGCAAAATGGCCTTAATCGAAGCCGACTTCAGCCATCTTTCCACCCTCATTCAAGCCCATTGGCAATCGGCCTGCCCAGATGTTGGAAAAATCCACACGGCGATCGGCCAACTGCGCGCCTTGGCTGAAACCTTAAGCGCGAAACCAGCCATCGATTTAGGCGCAGCGGCCACCGCCAAACCCCGCGATACCACCGAGGCGAGCACCCACGCCGAAGGGCATCTTTTAGTCATTGATGATCGGGCCGAAAATTTAGAGCTCATGCAGCGCCGCCTGATGCGTGAAGGCTACCAAATCACCACCTGCAACAGTGGGCGCGAGGCGCTTGCGCGCATGGATCACGACAATTTCGATGTCATTTTGCTCGATTGGCTCATGCCCGACATGACCGGCAAAGACGTGCTGGGCAAAATTCGCAGCAAATTTTCCGCGCATGAACTCCCTGTCATCGTGGTGACCGCGCGGCATGGCTCCGATATGATCGTCGAAGCGCTCACCTTGGGCGCCAACGATTATCTCGCCAAGCCGCTGGATTTTCCCGTGGCGCTCGCCCGCATCGCCACCCAAGTCTATTTGCGCAAAGTCACCCAGCAGCTGGCTGAGGCCAACCGGCAACTCAAGCAGTTCTCGTATATCGATGGCCTCACCGCCATCGCCAATCGGCGCAAATTTGATGAGTATCTAATGACTACCTGGCGGCGCTCTCAACAAGAAGGGGCGCCGGTATCCCTCATCTTGATTGATGTGGATTATTTTAAACGCTACAACGATGCGTTAGGCCACGAGGCGGGCGACCATGCCTTAATGAAAGTGGCCAAGGCCATCAGTACCAGCCTGTTTCGCGTGAAAGATTTGGCCGCACGCTACGGCGGTGAAGAATTCGCGGTGATTTTGCCGGAAACCACGCTCGACGATGCTTTAAGCGTTGCCGAACGCGTGCGCACCAGCATCATCGCACTGGAACTGCCCCACCCAGCCAGCAGCGTGCTTCCCGTTGTTACCGTCAGCCTCGGTGTGGCGCAATGGCGTCCCACCGCTTTTTGCGAACCCAGCGCACTCATCAATTTGGCTGATAAAGGCCTGTATCAGGCCAAAGCGGCTGGCCGCAACCAAGTCGGCACATTGGGGCGTGCATAAAAAACCCGGCAAGCGCCGGGTTATCGATTCAAGCCAAAGCCTACGTTTTAATCCGCACTGGCCACACTGATTTTGCGCGGCTGCACCGACTCCCGCTTAGGAATGGTAATTTCCAACACGCCACTCTTGCAGCGGGCTGAGATTTTATCGGCCTCAGCGGAATCAGGCAGCCCAAAGCGTCGATAAAACGAGCCATAGGTGCGCTCAATTCGCTTGAACTGCTCGCCATTGGTGGTCGCTTCAGTTTTTTTCTCCCCTTTAATGGTGAGCTGGCCGTTTTCCATATGAATATCAATATCATCTGGGTTCACGCCCGGCACGTCGGCATGAATGACAAATTTATCCGCCTCTTCTTTGATATCCACATTAGGCGACCACTGCGCCGTCGCAGTCGAACCATCGCCGGTATTTTTTTCATAAGCCCGCTCAAGCTCACGTTGCAGCTGGGTGAGTAAACCAAAGGGTTCATAACGTACGATAGACATAAACACCTCCACATAATTGATACAACGCACTGTTTTACAACAGCTCAATGACTTTTTAGGGATTGTTATTATTTTTTCAAGAGCCTTTTTTGAGCTCGGTTCTAAGCGCCTAGCGACCTGTCGGACTGAACCATTCGTCACGAAAAAAGTATCCAGCTTGAGCACTATTTTTCACGATTTTGAGGCGAAGGCTTGTTCCATTGAACAAAAGATCGGGCGAAATAGTGCCCAAATCGGGCTTTTTTGTCGTAGAACTGCGTTAAAGCAGGCAAGCTTTTAGCCTTGGCCACCCGCAAGCCCGCTCACACCTGCCCGTAATGCTGCGCGGCGCCAATCCAGCGGCGCAGCAAGGCGGGAATCGTCGGGCTTTGCTCGGCAATCAGCTCATCGGCCAAGCTTCGCGCTAACGCCAGCCAAGGCGCATCAAGCACCAAATCAGCCACTTTAAGCTTGGCCAATCCCGTTTGCCGGGTGCCGAGAATCTCCCCAGGCCCGCGCTGCACCAAATCGGCCTCGGCGAGTTTGAAGCCATCTTGCGTTTCTCGCATTAATTGCAGCCGCGCGCGCGCCTTGTCGGAAAGCGGCTCATCAAACAGCAACACACAAAAAGAGGCCACCGTGCCGCGCCCCACCCGCCCCCGCAATTGGTGCAATTGCGCCAACCCCATGCGGTCGGCATTTTCAATCAACATCAGCGAGGCATTCGGCACATCGACCCCCACCTCAATCACCGTGGTGGCGACCAACAAATCCATCTCATGCGCTTTAAAGCGCGCCATCTCGGCATTTTTTTCAGCCGCTGTCATACGGCCATGCACCAGCCCAACGCGCAAATGCGGCAAAGCTTCACGCAAATACTCAGCCGTGGACTCAGCCGCCTGCGCCTCGATGCGCTCAGAATCTTCCACCAACGGGCACACCCAATAGGCCTGACGCCCCTGCCCACACACGGTGCTAATGCGCTCAATCAATTGCTCACGTCGATCTGAGCGCACCAGCGCCGTGGTAATCGGCGTGCGCCCCGGCGGCAGCTCGTCAATAATCGACACATCTAAATCCGCATAGGCACTCATCGCCAGCGTGCGCGGAATCGGGGTCGCCGTCATCACCAATTGATGCGGACGCGACATCGCGCGCTCGAGACTCGCACCCTTATCCGAAAGCGCCAAGCGCTGATGCACCCCAAAGCGATGCTGCTCATCGACAATCACCAAGCCCAATTGCGCAAACACCACCTGCTCTTGAAACAAAGCATGGGTGCCAATCACCAACTGCGCGCGGCCATCGGCCAAAGCCGCTAAACCCGCCCGGCGCTCAGCGGCGGTTTGCTGGCCGGATAACAACTGCACCGATACCCCAAGCGGCGCAAACCATTGGGCAAAATTGCGTTGATGCTGCTCAGCCAACAAAGCCGTGGGCGCCATTAACGCCACCTGATACCCATGCTCAATGGCCGATAACGCCGCACCGGCCGCGACCAAGGTTTTGCCCGAACCCACATCACCCTGCACTAAGCGCAACATCGGCACACCGCGCGCCAAATCGGCCTGAATTTCACGCAAAACCCGTGCCTGCGCGCCCGTCGGCTTAAAAGCCAAATGCGTTAGTAGCTTTTGATACAGCATGGATTGCTGATAAAAACGGGGTGCCTCGGTTTGCAACAGCTCATGGCGTTTTAAGCGCAGAGCCAGCATATGCGCCAGCAATTCCTCCACAATCAATCGCACATAAGCCGCCTCATCGCGCTGCGGCAAGCCCTCGCTTAATGTGGGCGCGTGAATCCGCTGCAGGGCCACCAACAGCGAAGGCCAGCCCTCTCGCTTGCGCAATTTGCTTGGCAATAATTCATCTAAATCCGCCAATGCCACCTGTAATGCCTGCGCAACCAAAGCACGCAACTTGCCTTGGCTTAAGCCTTCAGTGCTGGGATAAATCGGCAAAATTGCCTCCAGCTGCGCCGAGCTCATCAACTCCGGTTGCGCCATCTCAAGGCCATGCGCCCCCGCACGCACCTCGCCAAACAGCAAATAGGTTTGCCCGGTTTGCAAGGTGGGGCCAAAACGACCGAACTGCCATAAGGTAATATCACCCGACTCATCAAACCCCTGCGCCACCTGCCGCGCTTTACCCCGCATCAAGGGCTTAGACTCGCTAATCGTAACTTGCACCAAAACCGATTGCCCCAGCAAATACGCACCCAACGGCATGATTTGGCCGCGATTTTCATAGCGAATCGGCAAATGCCACAACAAATCGCTTAAGGTCAGCACCGATAACCGCGCCAATTGCGCGGCCACGCGCGCACCCACACCGGCCAAAAGTTCAACCGAATCAGAGAGTTTCAATGAAGTCGCGCGGGTTTTTGGGGCAGTCATAGCGTTAAAATAATAGGGTAATTAAGCGTTTGTATGGGTTTAAAAAGCAATTCACTATATACTTTTACACAAATTAAAAGCGTTTGATGCCGCGCCATGCCAAATCAGGTGCGCACAAGCGCTTTAACTTAAAATAAGCTGCGCGGATAACCGCTTTTGCTTGCGCTTAAATTTAATGATTCAATTTTTTATGCTCGGAGGTTCCTGTGGCCGTTGGTAATGCCCCTAAGACTGATTCCAATGCGAAGTTTGTCGGCTTTGTCGCTGTGATTGTTTTACTCGCAGCGGTTTATTATTTGGTCAGCTCGCTTGTCAGCGTGGTGAATCGTTCTGCTTTTAAAAATGAGTACGCCCAAACGCCCGCAGCCCCCCAAACTGTTAATACGGCTGCCAATACAGCTACCAACACGGCGCCCAGCGCTGCCGCCGCACCGGCGGCAGCACCGGTTTCCGTTGCCGCCGCGGGCAATGCGGAACTCGGCAAAACCGCTTACGCTACTTGCGCAGCCTGCCATGGTGCCGATGGCAAAGGCAATGGCGGTGCCTTCCCTAAT
This sequence comes from Halothiobacillus sp., assembly GCA_023255735.1. Classification (GTDB taxonomy): domain Bacteria; phylum Pseudomonadota; class Gammaproteobacteria; order Halothiobacillales; family Halothiobacillaceae; genus Halothiobacillus. The sequence continues at coordinate 21,014 of JAGDVP010000016.1, forward strand.
TTAACCAAACTCAATGCGGCCGATGCGCAAGCAATTCTGACCGCCTTTAAAAAAGGCGATATGGATTACCTGAAAAAGCATGACTTAGGCGGCGCACGCTACAGCACCATGGCGCCCCAAGCGGCCGGCTTATCCGATGAGGCCATTGCCAATTTAGCCGCCTACATTGCCGAACTCGGTGGCCATACGGCAGCAGCTTACGCTACTTGCGCAGCCTGCCATGGTGCCGATGGCAAAGGCAATGGCGGTGCCTTCCCTAATTTAACCAAACTCAATGCGGCCGATGCGCAAGCAATTCTGACCGCCTTTAAAAAAGGCGATATGGATTACCTGAAAAAGCATGACCTAGGCGGCGCGCGCTACAGCACCATGGCACCCCAAGCCGCCGGCTTATCCGATACTGATATTGCCGATTTAGCGGCCTACATTGGGTTATGGAGTGGGGCAGCACCTGCCGCCGCGCCAGCCACAACGGCAAGCCCAGCACCGGTTGCCGCGCCTGCTGCAACCAAACTCGTTTCTAGCGAGACCATCGCTTATGGTCATTCGCTCTACTCATCCTGCGCGGTGTGTCATGGCAACGAGGGCGAAGGTGCTCGGTTATTTGGTGCGCCCAAAATTGCTGGCCTGCCTTATGCCTCGGTTACCTCGTTGCTGGGGTTGTATCGCAAAGGTCAGCAAATGGGTGCCAACTCCTATGCGATGATTCCTCAAGCCAAAAACCTCACGGATAATGAAATCGACGCACTGGCGAACTATATTGCCGTTATGAACACCGCCGCTGCACACGGTGCCTCGGCCAACGATTAACCCAAATTAAAGCCATAAACCCTTAAAACCGCCGTGAGTTCCTATCGGCGGTTTTTTTATTGACGGCCTTTTTATTAGGAGCCCCACCATGCTGTTTGAGGTTCAAAACGTCGCTACGCGCTTTAGTGCGCCCATCAGCTTTTCGCTCGATGCCGGCGAGGTTTTAACGGTTTTTGGGGCATCGGGCAGTGGCAAAAGCCAAATGTTGCGCGCGCTGGCCGATTTATCGCCCCATGAAGGTGCTGTTTTTTTAGAAGGCATCAACCAAGCCACCCTGCGACCGGAGCAATGGCGCAGAAAAGTGGGCTATGTACCCGCTGAATCGGGCTGGTGGGCTGATTTGGTTGGTGCGCACTTTCACACCCGCCCGCCTGCCGATTGGCTTGCCGCCCTGTCGCTGCCGCCTGAACTGCTGGATGCGCCGGTTGAACGGCTTTCTTCTGGCGAGCGGCAACGCTTAGCTGTGCTGCGCGCATTAACCATTGAGCCGCGCGTGCTTTTACTCGACGAACCTACCGCGAATCTCGATGACCTCAACGCTCAAGCCCTAACCGCATTGGTGCTTAATTACGTGCAAAGCCATCAAGCGGCGGCGGTGTGGGTGTCGCACAACCGCGATGAGCGTTCGCGCTTGGGCGCGCGCAGCATCGAGATGCCAAGTGGCTCCACACCACTACCGGCTCAAGGTACCCCCGCATGAATCTGGAACAATTATCCCTCTTTGATTTAAGCCTGGCTGCCCTGTTGGTTGCCGCCTTGGGGCTTGTGCAATTGCTCATGGGGTTAGGGCTATTGCGCTCGCTGGCCATTGGCAGTGTGCGCATGACAGTCCAGCTTTTGCTGGTTGGCCTTGTGCTCAAAACGCTATTCGAAACGGCCAATTTGGGCTGGGTTAGCCTTATGGCGCTCATTATGCTGGCTTTGGCCGGCTATGAAGTCACCGCGCGGCAAAAACGCCCCATCAAGGGCTGGCAAGGGTATGGCATTGGCCTGCTTTCTATGGGCGTGACCGCGGCCGCCATTACGCTGTTTGCGCTCATCATTATTATTGCACCCAACCCTTGGTACACGCCGCAATACGCCATCCCCTTGCTCGGCATGATTTTGGGCAACACCATGACGGGGATCGGCCTTGCGCTCAATCACCTCACCCAAACCGCTTGGAGTGCACGCATTAAAATTGAAGCCCGATTATTGCTCGGGCAAACCGCACAGCAAGCCACCGCTGAATTGCGCATGGAGGCATTGCGCGCGGGCTTGATTCCCACATTGAATATGTTGGCGGCCGCCGGTTTAATCAGCTTACCCGGCATGATGACCGGTCAAATTTTGGCCGGTGCCGCGCCGATGGATGCCGTGCGGTATCAAATTTTAATTATGTTTTTGATTACCGCCGCCAACGGCTTTGGCGCCCTATTGGCGGTGCACTTAGGCACACGCCGCTTATTTGATGAGCGGGCGCGCCTGCGACTGGATCGATTAACCACACGCTAAAGCGGAATACTCCGCCGGGTTATTCAGCCGGACTGCCTGCAGCAATGGGGTTAAGCAACAAGGAGCGCTTCATTTTTTTGGGCACAGGCAAGCCCATGAGTTCAAGTACCGTGGCGGCAATGTGGGCAATCCCCCCGCCGGTGCGCAGCCGAGGCTCAGCCTCATCAATCACTAAGCACGGTACGGGGTATACCGTATGCTGGGTATGTGGCTCACCCGTCACAGGATCCACCATTTCATCGCAATTGCCATGATCGGCCGTAATGATGATGGACAACCCATAGGCTTGGGCCACTTCGACCAAGCGCCCCACTTCTGTATCAACCGTTTCAACGGCGCGAATCACCGCCTCTCGCACGGCGGTGTGGCCGACCATATCGCCGTTGGCGAAGTTCACCAGTAAAAAGCCATACGCTTCCCGTTTTATCGCCGCAATCGTGGCATCGGCCACTTCATGCGCGCTCATTTCGGGTTGCAAATCGTAGGTGGCCACTTTGGGCGAAGGCGCCATGTAGCGATCTTCACCGGCAAACGGGGCTTCTTTGCCGCCGTTGAAAAAGAAGGTGACATGCGGGTATTTTTCGGTTTCGGCGCAGTGAAATTGCTTGATCCCCGCTTGGCTAATCACTTCAGCCAACACATTTTTTGGCCGATCGGGCGGAAAACCAATGGGCGAGAGGAATCGCGGATCATATTCAGTTAAGCAAGTCACTAAGACCCGCTCATAATCCCCTCGATCAAAGCCTGTAAAATCAGCCAGCGCCAAGGCTTCGGTCAATTGCCGCGGCCTGTCGTTGCGGAAATTAAAGAAAATCACCGCATCGCTGGCCGCCAGCGGTTCAAATGCATCCAGCGCCGCGGGCAACACAAATTCATCGGTTTTGCCAGCGGCATAAGAGGCCTCAAGCGCATCGTTGGCGGTCGCAAAGTGTTCACCCACCCCCCGCACAATCGCTTGCCAGGCAAGCTCGGTGCGCTCCCAGCGCTGATCGCGATCCATCGCGTAATAACGCCCGCTCACCGTGGCAATAGCGCCACCGGCGAGCTTCAAACGTGCTTCTAGCTCAGGCAGATAGCTGCGTGCTGATTTGGGCGCCGTATCGCGACCATCGGTAATCATGTGCACCAAAGGCCGCGCCCCATGCTGGCTGGCTAAATCAATTAGCGCCAGCAAGTGGGAGATATGGCTATGCACACCGCCATCCGAAACCAAACCGATTAAATGCAGTGGGCGATTCGCTGCCGCCGCCTTTTGCACCGCCTCAACCAAAGCCGCATTGGTATAAAAACTGCCATCGGCCACCGCATCATCAATGCGCACTAAATCTTGCCGAATTAAATCACCGCAGCCCAGCGTGAGATGCCCCACTTCCGAATTGCCCATTTGACCATCAGGCAGGCCGCACGCCCGCCCTGAAGCTTCAATCACCGTGTGGGGATGATGGGCAAATAAATGATCTAAGTTCGGCGTACTGGCTAAAGCAAAGGCATTATTTTCGCGGCTGGGGTTCACCCCAATACCATCCATAATAATGAGTAAAACGGGATTTCGTGGTGCAGTTCGTGACATGGTTGTTCCTATCCATACATTAATCAGGGCAGGTTCGCTGCCCGTCAGAAATTTGTTCGCCCACCGAGCGGTGCATTCACCCCAAGGGGCAACTTAATTGGCTGGCTAACCGGCCTCGCCCGGTTTTTTCGGCGGCGCATCCGGCAATGGCGGCGCGTTACTTGGTGGCGCAGGCGGCTGCTCATCGGGCGGCACTGCTGGGTCGCCGGGCGCATCTATTGGCGCGTCCAAGCGGCGCTGCTCGGCTTCGGCCTCATCAAGGGCTTTATCAAAATCCAAAGGCTCAGCCGCAGCTTGCTGCTCATAGGCTTCATGGCGTTTGGTGACTTCATCCTCTTCATAGGCCGCATCCCGCGCGGCGTCTTCTTCGGCTTCTTCGGCTTCTTGGGCGGCCAAGGCTTGCGCGCGCGCCATTTTAGCCTTATAAAAAAAACGGCTCACAAGCAACCCTAATTCGTACAGCAAAATGATGGGGATGGCCATCATAAACTGCGACATCACATCCGGCGGCGTAAGAATAGCGGCAACAATAAACGCAATCAAAATGGCATACCGGCGAAACTCGGCGAGCTTAGTCGGGGTTACCACCCCAATAATTACCAGCAATACGATGGCAACTGGCACCTCGAACACAAAGCCAAACGCAAAGAAGAGCGAGGTCACAAAACTCAAATATTCGCCAATATCTGGGGCAAAGTTCACATCATTGGGGCCGGCGGCAGCCAAAAAACCAAATACGATGGGAAACACCGCAAAGTACGCAAATGCCGCGCCTAAGTAAAACAAAATGGTGCTGGAAAAAACCAAGGGCGCCACTAATCTTCGCTCATGCTTGTATAAGCCGGGCGCGACAAATGCCCATAACTGATACAGCAAAAAAGGAATCGCAATAAAAAGTGCGGTTAACGCGGTGAGCTTCAAGGGGATGAAAAAAGGCGAAGCCACTTGCACCGCGATCATGGTGGTGCCGGGCGGCATGTGCTTTGATAGCGGATCGGCCAGCAAGGTGAATAAATCGTTGCGCAACGGGAACAGGGCAATAAACAGCACCAGCACGGCAAGAACGGATTTGAGTAAGCGATTGCGCAACTCAACTAAGTGGGCGAGAAAACCGGCAATGCCTTCTTGCTCTTGTACGCTGGCGGCAGGTTCCTCTGAGCCGTTTTTATTGGGCGCATCAAGGGCCGGCATCGAATCGCGATCGCTCATGGTGTTTTAGTATCAGATGTGGGTGAGGCAGCCGGCTGCGCCTCGGCGGGCGTTGCCAAAGGTGCCTCAAACGGGCGTTTAAAAGGCTTGCCGGTACTTTGTTCAAGTGCGCGGATTTCATCATCAAAACTGAGTGCCGAGGGCGATTCGAGCGCGGCGGCGGGGTGCTCGGCCACCTGTTCGATTTTTTCGGCCGGGGCGGCTTGCGAATCAATCGCCGCAAGTTTTTGTCGCTCCGATTGCGCGGCAGCGCGCAAGCTCGCTTCGGCGTCATCCACCGCGACCTGCATGTGCCGCCCCGACTCGGTGACTTCTTGGCGGGTTTCTTCAACCAGTGCGCGCAGCTTTGAGATTTCGGACTCTTGTGCGTTCAGCAGGTTTTTCATATCACTTAAGTTAAATTCGCTATCTAGCTCTGCCTTGGCATTGGCGACAAATTTTTTGACTTTGTACACCCAAGAGCCAATCGTGCGCGCTAAACCGGGCAGGCGCTCGGGGCCGACCACAATCAAGGCGATCACAAGAATCAGGAAAATTTCCCAGATGCTGAATCCGAACACGGCTTAACCCCGAATGTTGGCGCGACACACCGACATTAATTCGGCTTGGTGCCCGAAGAATCTTGGGTATTACGTGCAACCGTTTCGCCTTCAATGACCCGACCCGCATCCGCGCTTTTATGCGCTAAAAAATCGGGCGTGGTGCTGGCTGCGGCGGCATCTTCAGGCTTTTTGTCCTCATCTTTAACCGCACTTTTAAAACCTTTAATCGCACTACCCAAATCGCTGCCTAAGTTTTTGAGCCGTTTGGTGCCGAACAGCAACAAAACAATCGCCAAAATAACTAACCAATGCCAAATACTAAAACTACCCATTTTTCATACTCCTCAAAAATTAATTATCTTGCGTGATCTTGATGGCGCGCGGCCTTTTCTTCAAGCCCTGATAACCCAAACCGGCGCGCCAATTCGTCAAACACCGCCTGATGCGGGATATTCGCATCGGCCAGTAAAACCAAACTATGAAACCATAAATCAGCAAGCTCACTCACGATGGCATCCGGATCGGAACCCACGGCCGCCAGCGCGGTTTCAACGCCCTCTTCGCCCACTTTTTGCGCAATTTTATGCCGCCCTTTGGCAAACAAGCTGGCCACGTAGGATTGCTTGGGATCTGCATGCTTGCGCTGCTCGATCACCAACGCCAATTGCTCAAACAGATCAGACGCTGTGCGCGGTGCGGGTTCAGTGGCCATAAATCTCATCGGGTGATTTTAATACGGGATCGGTGGTTTGCCATTGCCCATCTTTGAGCTGGCGGTAAAAGCAGCTGACCCGTCCGGTGTGACAGGCAATGCCGCCCATCTGTTCAATTTCGAGCAAAATCACATCGCCATCACAATCGAGGCGCAGGCTTTTAACCTTTTGAATATGGCCACTTTCTTCGCCTTTATGCCACAATTTTTGGCGTGAGCGCGAGTAATACACCGCCTCACCCGTGGCCGCCGTTTGCGCGAGCGCCGCCGGATTCATCCAAGCGAACATCAAGATACGCCCCGTGTGCGTATCTTGCGCAATAACGGGTACAAGGCCATCGGCATTCCACACCACATCGGCGATCCAATCTGAAGGGCTGGCAGAGGGGCTGAGGGTCATCTCGACTCACTGGGCGTTATGGGCGGCATTTAAAGAAAACGGAGTATATAACAGGCGGCGCCAAAAACCGGCTGGGTTTGTGGGATTGTGCGGTAAATTAGGCGCGAACTTCAATGCCTGCCGCCGCCATATTCGCTTTGGCCTCTGAAATTCGATGCGTACCAAAGTGAAAAATACTGGCGGCCAATACCGCATCCGCGTGGCCTTGCACAATCCCTGCGGTGAGATCATCAAGCGATCCCACTCCGCCTGAGGCAATCACCGGCACGGGCACAGAATCTGCGATGGCGCGGGTTAAATCCAAATCAAACCCAAGCTTTGTGCCATCGCGATCCATACTGGTCACCAGCAGCTCACCCGCGCCATAGCACGCCATGCGCTGCGCCCACTCAACGGCATCTAACCCCGTCGGCTTGCGCCCGCCGTGGGTAAAAATTTCCCAGCGCAACGGCTCGCCCAAAGCGGATACCCGCCGAGCATCGATGGCGACCACCACACATTGTGCGCCCACCGAATCGGCAATTTCTTTAATGAGGTCAGGCTCGTGCACGGCCGCTGTATTGATTGACACTTTATCGGCACCGGCATTCAGCAAGCGGCGTACATCGCTTATCGCCCGAATGCCACCACCCACGGTGAGGGGGATAAACACCTGCTCGGCCACTTGTTCCACCATGTGCAGCAAGGTTTCGCGCCCCTCGTGCGAGGCGGAAATATCAAGAAAAGTGAGCTCGTCTGCACCCTCGTCGTTATATCGGCGCGCCGCTTCGACAGGATCGCCCGCATCGCGCAACGATTCAAACTGCACCCCTTTCACCACACGGCCATCGGCGACATCAAGGCAGGGAATAATACGTTTAGCCAAGCTCATATAAAAACCATCATTGGAAAACCATTATTGGAGAATCATCATCCGAACATAGCCATTTAAAGAGAACGCGCCTCATCAGGGCGCTGGATTATACCCGCCAAGGCTTTCATGATTTAATTTAAACCAAGCCTCGCCATTACTCGGTAAACGGCGGAATGCCACGCCGCTCGTCCACACGGGCTTGGGCAATGCGCAAATCAATACCGCCTTCATATAAGGCGCGACCAATAATCGCGCCCGAAACGCCATCGTCACCGGCATCAATGAGCCGATCAATATCGGCCATATCGGTCATGCCGCCCGAGGCGATAATCGGTATTCGTACCGCGCGCGCCAAGGCTCGGGTTGCCTCCATGTTGGCGCCCTGCATCATGCCATCGCGCGCAATATCGGTGAATACAATCGAGGAAACCCCATCTTGCTCAAAGCGACGCGCCAAATCGGTTGCGGTTTGGTTGGAAATTTTGGCCCAGCCATCCACCGCCACCATGCCATCTTTGGCATCCAGCCCCACAATGACATGACCGGGAAAGGACAAACAGGCATCACTCACAAAATGCGGATCAGATACCGCTTTCGAGCCGATAATGACATAAGAGACACCCATAGCCAGATATTGCTCAATGGTATCCTCATCCCGAATCCCGCCGCCGACTTGAATCGGCAAATCAGGAAAAGCGGCGCAAATGGCGGCAATGCTCTCCCGATTTTTTGGGCTACCCGCAAAAGCGCCATCCAAGTCCACCAGATGCAAACGCCGCGCGCCGGCCTCAGTCCAGCGGCGCGCTATGGCAACCGGATCATCGGAGAACACTGTGTCGTCGTCCATGCGCCCTTGTTTTAAACGCACACACTGACCGGCTTTCAAATCAATAGCGGGGATAAGTAACATAAGCTGCGCCCTCGACACGCAAAATTCAAACAATCAAACGCAAAAAAATCGGGGGTTAGTCGGGGCGACCATCCCAGCGGGTAAAGTTTTTTAACACCTGAAGGCCATCCTCGGCACTTTTTTCAGGGTGCGACTGAATGGCAAACACCGACCCCTGCGCCAGCGCAGAGGCATAACCAATACCGTAGTCGGTGGTGCCCACCGGCAACGATTCATCTTCAGGCGCACAATAATAACTGTGCACAAAATAAAACCGGCTCAGATCGGCCACGCCCCGCCACAAAGGATGCGGCCGAATTTGCTTGATTTGATTCCAACCCATTTGCGGGATTTTCAAGGCCAAACCCTGGGCATCGCGCCCGGCAGGAAACCGCCGTACCGCGCCCTTAAACCAACCCAGCAAATGCACACCGCCGTTCTCTTCGCTATGATCGAGCATCACCTGCATGCCCATGCAAATACCCAAAAAAGGCCGCGTTTGGGCGGCCTCAGCCAAAGGTGCCAGCAATTCGCGAGCACTGAGCGCCGTCATACAATCCCCCGCGGCACCTTGGCCGGGAAATACCACGCGATCGGCATTCAAAATTTCAGCCGGGTTATCGGTAATCAGCACCTGCGTGCCCAGCGGCGCCACATGCTCAATCGCCTTAGCGACCGAGCGCAAATTACCCATGCCATAATCAACAATCGCAATCGAACCGGCCATCGTTACAACGAGCCTTTGGTTGAAGGGATTTGATTGGCTTGGCGCGCATCGGGCGAAAGTGCCATCCGCAACGCACGCCCAAACGCCTTGAAAATCGTTTCGGCCTGATGATGCGCGTTATCACCGCGAAGATTATCAATATGCAAGGTCACACCCGCATGATTCACAAGCCCACGGAAAAACTCCTCCACGAGCTGGGTTTCAAACCGGCCGATGGTATTACGGGTAAAATTGCAAGAAAACACCAAACCCGGGCGGCCAGATAAATCAATCACCACGCGAGATAACGCCTCATCCAGCGGTACATAAGCATGGCCATAACGCGAAATACCGCGCTTATCACCCACCGCTTTAGCCAGCGCCTGACCAAACACAATGCCGCAATCCTCAACCGTGTGGTGGTCATCAATATGCCAATCGCCTTGCGCTGCAAGCTCAATATCCACCAAACCATGCCGGGCAATTTGATCAAGCATATGCTCAAAAAAAGGCACCCCCGTCGTCAAAATGGCACGGCCATCGCCATCTAAGTTCAAGTTAAGATCAATTTGAGTTTCCGCCGTGCGGCGGCTCACTTGTGCGGTACGAGCGGGCATCATAGGCTTTCGTGTGTTCAAAGGTAAATCAGGCAGCAAGCATACAACGGACAGCGCCGCGCCGTCAGCAATTGATGTAAAAATTTGAAGTAAGAGCTTGACGAACTACCGCAAATCGCGTTTAATTTGCGGCCTTGTATGGCCAGGTAGCTCAGTCGGTAGAGCAGAGGATTGAAAATCCTCGTGTCGGGGGTTCGATTCCCTCCCTGGCCACCAGATTAGGGATTTTTACGTACCAAGAAAACCCAAGTAAATATCTAAACCCGCATACTAGCCAAGTTTGCGGGTTTTTTTATGCCTGTAGCGTCCCAAGTGAATCCACTGCAGCCCACATTTTTTGACGGTACACGCGGTTTTATACCGTCACCCCTGAAAAATATACCGTCAAAGGATGTACCGTCATGGCACTTACAGATACCGCAATCAAGGCCGCAAAGCCCGCCGCAAAGCTGTTTAAGCTGGCTGATGAAAAGGGCTTGTACCTTCTCATTCACCCCAATGGTTCAAAGTAATGGCGGCTTGATTATCGCTTTGAAGCCAAGCGGCTAACCTTGGCGATTGGCGTTTAGCCGGTAGTAGTTTGCCTCAGCTTCTGCTGAAGGGATATACCCGAT
>JAGDVP010000010.1 GCA_023255735.1 Halothiobacillus sp.
GAAAACTGGCTTTAATAAATAAAGAGCTACCACTATAAACCCCCGCCTCATAAAAGGGGCGGGGGTTTATTTTTAGCGTTAACCCCGCCAACCGGCGGGGTTTTTCATTCAGCGTTCATCGAATGGTTAAACACGTTCACCGTGTTGGTTTATATCTAAACCCTCGGCTTCTTCTTCTTCTGTGACACGCAGGCCTATCGTCATTTTCAGCACCATCAGGATCGCGAAGGTGACCACCACATCATAGACAATGGTGAAGCCCACGCCTTTGGCTTGAATGAGGAACTGAGCCAAAATGCTGCCGTTGGCGTTGGCCGATACACCCACGCCGCCGAATGCCACGGCTGAGAAAATACCTGTCATGAGCGCGCCGACAATGCCGCCGACGGCATGCACGCCAAACGCATCGAGTGAATCGTCGTAGCCCAACAGGCGCTTTAAGTAGACTGAGGCGAGGAAGGGGATGATGCCGGCCGCAATGCCGATCGCGAAGGCGCCAATGGGGCCGACAAAACCGGATGCGGGGGTAATGGCCACTAAACCGGCTACCGCGCCCGAGGCCATGCCAAGCAGGGTAGGTTTACCGCGCATCATCCATTCAATCAGCATCCAGGACATCGCCGCTACCGCCGTTGCGATTTGGGTTACGGCCATCGCCATGCCCGCTGCTTGGTTGGCGGCAGCCGCAGAACCCGCGTTAAAGCCGAACCAGCCTACCCACAGCAGGGCTGCACCGGCCATGGTGTACACAAGGTTAACGGGGGGCATGGGTTCTGTGCCATAGCCTTTGCGTTTGCCCAACATTAATGCGGCCACTAAACCGGCCACACCGGCGTTAATGTGCACCACGGTGCCGCCGGCGAAATCTTGCACGCCATCGCCCATTAACCAGCCGCCGCCCCACACCATGTGGGCAATGGGCGAGTACACGAGGATTGACCAGGCCGCCATGAAGATCAGCAGGGCTCCGAACTTCATCCGCTCGACAATGGCACCAATAATGAGCGCGGGGGTGATGATGGCAAAGGTCATCTGAAAGGTCATAAACACCGATTCAGGAATGGTGCCGGTTAGGCTGGTAAAGCCCATGCCTTTTAAGAATACGGCGGAAAAATCGCCCACATAAGTGCCCGTGCCTTTGAAGGCCAGCGAGTAGCCAATAACAGCCCAAACCACGCTGATTAATGCGGTGGTGGCAAACGTTGCCGCAGCGACCGATAACAAGTTTTTACGCCGCACCATGCCGCCGTAAAATAAGGCGACACCGGGAATGGTCATCATCAGCACGAGCGCCGTTGAGGTGAGCATCCAGGCGGTATCCCCTGAGTTCAACACGGGGGCAGGCACATCGGCATTAGCCGCTACCGAAAATACCATGCCCAAGATCGCCATTAGCCCCAGATAAATGCTGGGCATTTTCTTAATCTTACTCATTTTATTTGCTCCTTAAAGCGCTTCTGGGCCGGTTTCACCGGTACGGATGCGAATGGCTTCTTCGATGGTCGAGACAAAAATCTTGCCATCCCCGATTTTGCCTGTGCTGGCGGCTTTGGTGATGGCATCAATCACTGAATCGACCGTTGCGTCATCCACCACCATTTCAAGCTTTACTTTGGGTAAAAAATCAACCACATATTCCGCGCCGCGATACAGCTCGGTATGCCCCTTTTGCCGACCAAAGCCTTTAACTTCGGTCATTGTGATGCCCTTCACGCCGATGAGGGAGAGTGCTTCACGCACGTCATCAAGCTTGAAGGGTTTAATAATTGCCGTCACCAGTTTCATAACGTTCCCCTTGGGTTTGATTGGGCGATTAGAAGCTTTTGCTTAATGAGAGAACCGCCGTTGGGCCGCCTAAATATTTGCTGCCTGTACCCCCGGTGTAGGTGTAGGCCGACTGTTTTGCGTTGGTATCCACGTACGCCAAGCTAACCGCCCAACCCGGTGCAAAAGTGCCGGCCGGTAGGGTGTAGGTGGCGCCGAGCAACCAATCGGTGTAATTGAGCTGGCTATTGCCTGTACCTTTCACCCATTGATGACCCGCATGAGCATTTAATGTGACCGTATCGGTGAGCGGGTAGGCGGCATCTAATTGCAGGTAGGTTGAGCCTTTGCTGTCAGTCGCGCCAAAGAAGTTATTGGTGGTCACGTTATATTTTGCGGTCAACCATTTATAAGTGGCGGCCGCGTGCAGCTCAAAAGTGTTGTATTTAGTGCCCGTATCAACCCCGCTGCTCACAATTGATGAGCCTGGGTAGAAGTAATACAACCCGCCCACATCAAACGATAAATCGGGGTTTACTTTATAAACGTAACCACCGAACCAATCGGTTTCCATGCTCATGCCGTTATCCAAGCTGTTATACACGTTGGTCGATACGTTTGATCCCCAAAAGCCGGCATAAAACCCAGCAGGCAGTCCTAAATTAATACCGACTTGAACCGCCGGTTTTTTGTAGGTTTGCGAAATACCCCGAAACCGGTAATCACTCACCACCGCCGCGCTGCCCGTCAGGCTTACCGCAGGCGCCGCATCATCGGCATACACAGCGGGCATCGCTAAACCGGCCAGTGCGGCAGCAACAGATGAAGCAATTAGGGTAATTTTGAATTTGTTCATAAAACCATTCCTCATAAAAATCAGATTGTGCGAGTTGCATTCGAGTCATATCAGGAAGCGTGCCAATTAATTAACTAATTGATTTGTAATATTTTTTCTTGCGATTGCGCATTAAAGAGTGAAGCTATGCTTATAATTGGTGCATCAAACCCCACTCAAAAGCGCCATAATGGTGCATAAACTTGCCTTGCAAGAACCAAGGTAATCCCCAAGAATCAAAGCTGCCGATAGTGACGTTTATTCAAGAGGTTAAATACCATGTCTTTCGCCCACACCATTGAAGAGTTATCGCAACGCATCGAACAAGCGCTGCCGGAAAGTCTGAAACAAACCAAAAGCGAGCTGGATAAAACCATCCGCCAAGCAGTTATGAATGCGTTTCAAAAAATGGAATTAGTCACGCGAGATGAATTCGATATTCAAACTCAGGTGTTAGCACGCACGCACGCAAAGCTTGAGGCATTAGAGCAGCGCGTGGGCGCGCTTGAATCGACAAAATCAGCCCCGTAATAATTCCAATAACCGGGTAATCGCCGCAAAATAAGCGCCCCATGCAAGCGTAAGATTCAAGGATTTTCATGGCCATCGCAAAAGTATTCAGCCGCGCCCAAGTAGGTATTGATGCCCCCCTCATTACGGTTGAAGCCCATGTGGCCAGCGGCTTACCGGCCATTACCATCGTGGGTTTGCCTGAAACGGCGGTGCGTGAAAGCCGCGATCGGGTGCGCGCTGCTATTTTATCCTCGGGCTTTGAATTTCCACCGCGGCGGCTCACCATTAATTTAGCCCCCGCCGATTTACCCAAAGAAGGCGCCCGTTTTGATTTGGCAATTGCAGTGGTCATTTTGGCCGTAACGGAGCAAATTCCCGGTTTAAATACTGAGGCGGTGTTTAATCGGCTGCGAGATTATGAATTTCTCGGTGAATTATCGCTTGATGGCAGTGTGCGTGCGGTAGCGGGCACCTTATCAGCGGCCATTGCCGCGCGCGATGCCGGCCGCAGCATCATTGTGCCCACGCAAAGCGCGGATGAAATTGCGGTTATTCAAAATATACGGGCATTTAAAGTGGAAAGCCTTGCCGCGTTAGTTGCTCATTTAGCGGGGCAATTGAGGCTTGATGAGGTGCAACCGCAAACAAGGCAACCGATTAATTTCACGCAAGAGGGCGATTTTGATGAAGTTCGCGGCCAACCGCGCGCTAAACGTGCGTTAAGTATTGCGGCGGCGGGCGCACATAATTTATTGCTTATAGGCCCGCCTGGCGCCGGTAAAAGCATGTTGGCGCAACGCTTGCCCGGCATACTCCCGCCGATGACTGAAGCCGAATCGATTGAATCGGCAAAAATTGCCTCGGCATCGCACGCTGGGTTTAAAGCCGCCAACTTTGGCCTGCGCGCCTTTCGTAATCCCCACCATTCCGCCTCGGCGGTGGCCATTATTGGCGGTGGCTCAAACCCAAAGCCAGGTGAAATTTCGTTGGCGCATGGCGGAATTTTATTTCTGGATGAATTACCTGAATTTGATCGCAAAGTACTCGAAGCACTGCGCGAGCCGCTTGAAAATGGCAAAATTACCATTTCACGCGCCGCGCAACAGGCTGAATTTCCAGCGCGGTTTCAATTAATCGCGGCGATGAATCCATCACCGCAAGGGGTAGAAATCAATTCTATCGCGGCCCAGCGGTACCGCGCTAAATTATCTGGACCCTTACTCGATCGCATTGATATGCACTTAGAAATTCCCCGGGTGCCGGCGGCCGCATTATCTGAAGATACCCATGAAGAACCATCCGACATTATCCGCCAACGGGTATCCGAGGCTCGAATGATTATGCTCAAACGCCAAGGTGTGGCTAATGCGCATTTGTCACCCAAACAATTAAGTGATGTCGCGATACTTAATCAGAAAGATCAATTATTTTTAAATTTAGCGATCGAAAAGCTCAAACTCTCTGGACGGGCACGCAGTCGTATTCTTAAAGTGGCGCGCACTATTGCCGATTTAGAACAAAAAACCGATATCGATACCCAAACTTTAAGTGAAGCAATTGGCTATCGTAATCTGGATCGATTATTTAGTACGCCTTAAAGCATTTATTTTTTATTGGCAATTATAATAGCGCGTAGCGGCGAAGGATAACCTTCGATGGTTTTTTTGGAATCAGTCGTATCTAAAAAATCAATCAACGAGGGTTTAAAATCGGTCCATTCTGTTGCTCTTTGCTCATTAAATGATGTGTACTCTAAACTCACCACTCGGATATGAGTGTAACCCGATCGCATAAGCCAAATTTGAAGCAATGGAATGCTCGGAATAAACCAGACATTGCGCATGGCGGCGTATCGATCCTCTGGCGTTAATATATTTTGATTGGGACTATCTATAATTAATGTTTCAAGCACTAACTCGCCGCCGGGTCGTAAACACGCCCCCAATTCTTGAAGATGATCAATAGGGCTGCGACGATGATACAAAACACCCATTGAAAACACCGTATCAAAAATAGGTTGTCGTGTTGTTTCCTCTAACGTGGTGGGAATTATAAGCGCGCGTGATTCGCCCAAAAGATGCGCAACCGCATAAAATTGCGCCACAAAGGTTACGGTTGGCTCAATACCTACCGCACAATGCGCACCTGCGCCAAGTATACGCCATAGGTGATAGCCACTTCCGGTACCCACATCCAGTACCCGCCTTTCGTGCAAAGGCGTAATGTGGGGCGCGAGTCGATCCCATTTTGCGTCTGATCGCCATTCGGTATCGATAAAAATGTCATACAGGGAAAAGGGGCCTTTTCGCCAAGGAGATAACTGTTTAAGCAGAGGATATAAGTGGCTATGATCAAAAAGAATGTCACTTTGTACGCTGACAACGGCTTGGTTTAAGTTGCAGTTTAACTCATTGGGTATTTCTGGTAACTCGGATAATATTTTTTTTAACTGAGGCCAATGCCCATGGTTAATTTTTTCAAAATGTATAAGATTTTTTTCAATCCATTCGCTTAGGTTTAAATTTTTATTGGACTGAATATAAGCTAAAAAATCATTAATTTTTTTTTGAATTCTCATGATTTAATAGCTAACCAAGCTGCAAAGCAATAATTTTTAGCGATAAGCGATATATTTTTGAATCCTACTTTTTTAAAACGATTGACATGATCAATTTCCGTTTCTGTAATGAGCACATTTTCAAGTGCTTGTCTTTTGTGTGCTATTTCTAGTTCAGAATAACCATTGCGTCGTTTAAATTCGTGATGAAGTTCAGTGATTATATTTTGCATGATATTGTTTGTATCGTGGATTTTTTCTATCACGATTAATCCGCCACCAGGATTTAACCCTTGGTATATTTTTTCTAATAAATAATTGCGATGCTCAGGCAAGATAAATTGAAGGGTATAGGCCAAAACTACTAAGGATGCGTGTTCAATTTTTGTATCGATCACATCTTCACAGAGTAAATAAATGGGTATTTTGGGTTGAAATGCTGCGATATGTGCTCGTGCGCGTTCCAACATAGCCGATGAAGAATCAATTCCGTAAATGGTTACATTTTGCGTGTTGGTGGTCAGCACGCCAGCGCGTAATGCTAAGGTAATCGTGCCGAGCGAGCAGCCTAAATCATAAATATTTGAGTCGGGTTGGACTAAATTGCGCGCTATGTCTGTGATCATCTCTAAGCAGAAGGCATATCCCGGCACGGATCTTGAAATCATATCGGGAAATACGGCTGCCACCGCTTCGTTAAAGCAAAATGCGGCTGGCTTTTCTGAGGTGTTAAAAAGCTGATCTCGTGCGCTGGGTAGATTCTTATTCATAGATAAGTGTTTTATTTCTGTTGATATTGATGATAGTTAAGCCAAGCTAAATTCACTTGCAAGCGTTATAAATTTTTAAAATTCATCGTGTTATTTTATTTTCAACCTGTGCGCCGTGTTAATTTTTAACTGTGGGTAACTTCTTTGCTGTTGTGGATAACTTTGGTGTTTTTTTTCTTCAACAGGATAGCCATGAGTTATACCGATTGTTCTTGTAGCCATGATCGCACAGCCTCTGTAGGGCCAATAAATTGGATTCGAGCTATTTTTTTGCTGATTTGATAGTCATACATGGGGTCGTAGTATTCGGCTAGCATCCGTGCAATTAATAGGTTGAGTTTTTCGACGTTATTATTTAGATAAAATTCGTGTATGCCTTCGCTTGCCAACGTTCGATACTGTCGGTACCGCTCATCACCGAGTCTGCGTTGAATTTGGCTTAAGCTTTGAATTAAATCATCGTGTTGTTGCTTGAATACCGTATTTTCATCAACAAAGCGGCACCTTAATCTTTGTCGTTTAAGAACGATATATTCGTTCAAAACCCGGGTTACTCGCTCCTCGATCGGAGTTTGCAGAATGATGAGTGGGGCGTTTTGCATGCGGCGCCACAAACTTGTAGGTAGCCTGCGTGCGCCTATTTTGGCGCTTTCATCTTCAAGCACAATGGCAGCGTGTTTATTTTTATCATTCAGGCGTAGCAATTGAATCGATACACGGTGATCAATATCAATTTGGCTCGGTTGTGGATCAATCTCTTGGCCAAATGCTGATCCTTTGTGATTTGCCATTCCTTCGAGATCAAGTATTCGAGGGCAAGATTGAATCAATTCGGTTTTACCACTCCCTGTACGGCCACCGAGTACGATGAAATTTGTCCGCATTGTTTCAAATTCAAGCGTATTGATTAAAAATCGCCGCATTGCCTTGTAGCCGCCACCGAGTCTTGGCACGGTGATGCCGACCTCATGGGCGAGCATTGCCTGGCTTAAACGTGATCTGAGTCCGCCACGAAAGCAATAAAGCATGCCAGTGGGATTTTTTTGGAAAAAATCCTGCCATTGAGTCAGCCGATGCTGTTTTTTTGCCTCATCGACTAATTCATACCCCAAGGCGATGGCGGCCGCTTGCCCTTGTTGTTTGTATTTTATGCCGACTAAATGTCGCTCTTGATCATTAAGCAATGGGATATTAATGCTCTTAGGAAATGCACCTGCGGCAAATTCGACGGGCGCCCTGACATCGAGCAGAGGAATTTGCTCTATAAAGAGGCGAGCAAAATTAGTTTCGACAGGTAACTCTAACGGCATTATTGACCACTTATGGTGATTATTGGCTCATTGGCTATACGCGCTTGCATGTAACCGATGGGTTGATCGAAGCAACCTGCTGCGTTCAGCATGTGCTGCACTTGTGCGGCACCCTCAGGGCGTACAGCAATGAGTAAGCCACCCGAGGTTTGAGGATCGCAAATAAGGGCTTGCGTTGCTTCAGGCATAGCGCTGATTTCTTTGCCATAGCTTGCAAAATTACGATAAGTGCCGCCGGGTATTTGTTTTTGCGCCAAATAAAATTCAACGCTTTCAATGAGGGGGATGTTTTTTAAGTTGAGATCTGCCCGGGTTTGGCTGCCACGGCACATTTCAAGCAAATGTCCGCCGAGGCCAAAACCGGTCACATCGGTCATAGCGGTCACGGTGGTTAACGAGCTTAATTCAGCGCCTATTTTGTTGAGTTTGCACATCACATCGGCTGCTTTTTGTGCATCTTCTGGGCGTAAAACGGCGTCTTTTTGCGCGGTAGTTAATATGCCAATGCCCAAAGGTTTTGTGAGAAACAAAATATCACCGACTTGCGCCGTATCATTGCGTTTTAACGCAGAAAGCTGTACGCGGCCAGTAACCGCGAGCCCAAAAATAGGCTCGGGTGCATCAATCGAATGCCCCCCGGCGAGCGGGATACCTGCTTCCTTACAGGCGTATTTGCCGCCATCAATCACTTCGCTTGCCACATGGGCGGGTAGCTTATCGATAGGCCATGCAAAAATTGCAATGGCCAGCAAAGGCGTACCGCCCATAGCATAGATGTCACTGATGGCATTTGTTGCGGCAATGCGGCCAAAGGTGAAGGGATCGTCCACAATTGGCATAAAAAAATCGGTTGTACTAATAATGGCTGTACCGTCGCCTAAATCGTAAACGGCGGCATCGTCACGGCTTTCATTGCCCACAATGAGTTTGGGATTAGCAGCGGCGGATATTTTACTGGTGTGCAAAATTTCATCGAGTAAGGCGGGTGAAATTTTGCAGCCACAGCCTGCGCCATGGCTGTATTGGGTTAAACGTATTTGATTGGCAGTGCTCATGGGTTTTACCTTTTGATCTGTTTTTAAATTTAATTTAATAATGTTTTTAATTCTGTTGATATTTTTGATGATTAGCTTTGTGTATTTTGACCTAAAAGTGTTAATTTTTCTTTATTTTTAGCGGGTTATCAGGTAACCAACACTGTGGATATCATCGCTTAAGGGTGGATGGATGGCTCGCCAAGTTGGGGATAACTTTTAATAAATTCATTATACCCAGTTATTCCTCAGGTTTTGGTTTGAGTAGGCGTACAGGGGCATCCATTTACGTCGTACAAATTTTTTGTTCGCGCAATGGTCCAGATAACGGGGGTTATTTGCCAATACAAAAGGTGCTGAAAATTTCACCGAGCAAATCATCAGCGGTAAATTTGCCGGTAATTTGATCGAGTGCCATTTGAGCACGACGCAACGATTCAGCCGCCAGTTCGCCAGCTTTTTGATCTGTGAGCGCGGTTTGTGCGGCTGCAATTTCTGCTCGTGCTTGAATTAGCGCATCGAGATGTCGGCGCCGGGCAATAAATTGCCCGCCTTCGGTGGTTTTAAATCCCATCAGTTGTTTTAAGTGGCTGCGCAATTCAGGTAAGCCCGCCCCGGTTTTAGCGCTGATATTTAGGATACGCCGCTCGGTATTAAATCCGGCTATGCCGCCAGTGAGATCAATTTTATTGTGAATTTCAATAAGGGGTTTGGCCGGCATTTGCGCGCGAAGTGCTTTGTCATGGGGGCTGTATTGCTCTCGGTCATCGCGAAGTAATAAAATTACATCCGCCTGTTCGATTTCTACCCAAGCGCGCCGAATGCCTTCTTGCTCAATGGGATCATCGCTTTCGCGCAACCCGGCGGTGTCAATAATATGAACGGGCAAGCCATCGATTTGAATTTCTGCGCGCAATACATCACGGGTGGTGCCGGCAATATCTGTGACAATGGCTCGATCTTCGCCGGCTAATTGATTGAGTAAGCTCGATTTGCCCGCGTTAGGTTTGCCAATAATAGCGATACGCATGCCCTCGCGCAGCAAAACGCCTTGCTCGGTCTCGGCAAGCAGAGCATCAAAATCGTGCAAGAGTTGCTGATTTTGTTTGGCTATTTGTGGATCGGATAAAAAATCGATTTCCTCTTCCGGAAAATCTAAAGCCGATTCGATTCGAACACGCAGGCCAATCAGCGCGGTGGTTAAGGGCGAAATGCGTTTTGAAAAACCGCCCTGCAAAGCCCGACTCGCCGCTTGTGCCGCCGCTTGGTTTCCTGCATCAATTAAGTCGGCCACGGCTTCAGCTTGGGTTAAGTCAATCCGGCCATTAAGAAACGCCCGTTCGGTAAATTCTCCCGGGCGGGCTAAGCGGGCGCCTAATTGCAAAAGGTGGTGCAGTAAGCGATCTAAAACCACAGGGCCGCCATGCCCTTGAAGTTCTACCACATCTTCACCGGTATAGGAGTGGGGTGCGGCGAAAACAAGGCAGAGGCCATCGTCAATCACATCTTGGGTGTTGGGATCAATAAATACCCCATGCCGTGCATAACGAATGGGCGGGAGTTTGCCTGTGATGTGTTGGGCAATGCTCTGTGCCTTAGGGCCGGAAATACGAATAACGCCAACCCCCCCTCGACCGGGGGCAGTGGCAATGGCGGCGATGGTATCGCAAGAAGTCATTCGTTTTAACCCACGGCGTTAAGGGGTGCGCGCACCTATTCAAGTAGGTAAACCCAAAGGCTTTAATCTGTTTTTGCTAAAGCCATTTGTTTCTCAATTTGCCGCGTAATAGTGTATTGCTGTGCGATAGATAACAGGTTATTAACAAACCAATACAGCACTAAGCCGGCGGGGAAAAATGAGAAAAATACGGTGAAAATCACGGGCAACCAAGCGAAGATTTTTTGCTGCATCGGGTCAACGGGCGCAGGGTTTAATTTTTGCTGAATAAACATGGAAATCCCCATCAGCAAAGGCAGAACAAAAAACGGGTCTTTTTGCGATAAATCATGAATCCAAAAAATCCAAGGGGCTTGTCGCAGCTCAACGGATTCCGCCAAAACCCAATAAAGTGAAATAAAGACCGGTATTTGAATCACAATGGGTAAGCAGCCACCCAACGGATTAATTTTTTCCTTTTGGTATAACTTCATCATTTCTTGCGAAAGTTTTTGGCGATCTTCACCAAAACGTTCTTTTAATTGCTGCATTTTTGGTGTTACTGCCCGCATTTTAGCCATGGAGCGATAACTAATGGCAGATGGCCACAAGAAGAAGATTTTGATCACAAGGGTGACCAGTACAATAGCCCAACCCCAGTTGCCTACCCATTCATGAAAATGTTTTAGTAACCAGAAAATGGGATCTGCAATGACGGTAAAAATGCCGTAATCAATGGTGAGATTCAACCCTTGTGCCAATGGCGCTAAGTTGGATTGAATTTTTGGCCCCACATATAAGGTGGAGCTGAGTTCACCTTTTGAACCTGCTGCAATGGTATCAACAGGAGATGACATACCAATTGTATACAGTGTTTGGTTATTTTTACTTGAAACTAAAGTATAAAAATTATTCACTTGCAGCGGATTTGCGGGAATCCAAGCGCTCAGGAAGTAATGCTCGATAATCGCAACCCACCCGTTGCTTAACGGCTTGTTGAGCTTGGTTTTTGCCATATCCTCAAAGCTGACTTTCTCATAAGCCAAGCGATCCTTGCTCCCCGGTACATCACCGGCGTACACCCCGCCGGTGTAGGTGTGTACAAGTTGGGTTCCGGGGGTAGTGCCCAGCCGAGTAAGCTGGCGATACTGGCTGGCCTGCCAAGGTTGGTTTGATGTGTTATCAATTTGGTATTCAACTTTAATCGCATAATCACCCCGTTTCACAATGAACCATTTGGTGATTTTAATACCCTCTTTTTCCCACGTTAAGGGAATCCGCAGCTCGTTCTGACCGGGTTGCAGCTGATATTGGGATTGCGCGGATTGAAATTGGGCGTAGTGATCCGGGGCGGGCGAGCCTTTGTCGCCGAGCAAGCCTGATTGAGCGATATAAACAAACCCATTGCTATCGTTGAGTAAATTTACCGGCTCGGCTTTGTCTTGCTCTTGGGGATAACGCAGCAAATCTGCCGCATCAATCACACCGCCCCGAGGGTTAATTTTTAGCGATAAAACATCCGTTCGAACCGTGATTTGCGCAGCATTTGCGATCGCGTTAGCAGGCTCAGCCGGATTGGGCGTGGCGATTTTTGGCTGGGCATTGGGTAAATCTAAAGCTTGCTCTGGTATAGCCGCCGTCGGCAAAGAGGACGTTTGTGGCGCCACGGCCTGCACGGTTTGCTGTTGATCCCGGGTCCAGGCTTGCCAGAGGAGCATCAATACAAAACCAAGCGCTACAACCAAAATCAGGCGACGATTATCCATCTTTAAGACTCAATCATTTGTGTGGGGTAATAACAGGTGAACCCAAGGTGGGTGGGTTCTCGTTGACAGGCAAAACAGAATCAGGTTCAACCAGTAAAGCCTGTGGGCTATTTTGGCTATCAGTAATCAAGTGTGCCTGATGATCATGACAAGTGCATTCCGAACCGGGCACCGGATCATATCCCCCGGTACAAAATGGTTGGCAGCGACCTAATCTTTTAAGCGCTAACCACCCGCCACGCCATGTGCCGTGGATTTTTAGCGCCTCAATGGCGTAATTGGAACAAGTGGGTTCAAAGCGGCAGCTGGGTGGCAAAAAAGGGCTAATCAGGAGCTGATAACCCCGCACCAGTTTAATTAGGAGCCAGCGCATCGGGCGGCTACCTTTTCAAAGAGCTGTTGCATCATTAAGTTCAGTGCGGGAGGTGGCAATTTATCTGCGCCAGATTTGGCCATAATAACGTAATCAAGCACGGGTAATTGCGCGCGATGCAAACGAAAATACTCTCGTGCCGCGCGTTTAATTCGATTCCGATCGAAAGCGAGCTTAGCCTGACGTTTGGCAATAGCCAAGCCTAACCTAGGAGAATTGCCTGCAAACGCATTCACCACGGCCATTAATTGTTCGTGGTGAATGCGTTTGCCAGAACTTAAGACGTGCTTGAACTCATCGGGGCGAATTAAGCGCGCCTCAATCGAAAAACCAAACCGTTTTGGCGGGGCCAACATGGCTCGGTGAAGCGGCCGTCCGGTCAGTGAACCTAAATTAGACAGCGAGACGTTTGCGGCCTTTGGCGCGGCGTGCGTTAATTACAGCACGACCGCCGCGGGTTGCCATGCGGGCACGAAAACCGTGGGTGCGTGCACGGTGAATAATGCTGGGTTGGTATGTTCTTTTCATGCTAAAAATTCCTATCGAAAAACCGAGCGTAGCGGCGCGTATGGTTAAAATTTAACGCTTAAAATACCAATCACCGAGATATTTTGCAGCCACCTGCAAAATAAACCAGTGTTAAAACAAATTTAAGCGCGGCAACCAAAAGGCCAAATATTAAACCGGAAAAACAACCCGCTGTCAATCAAATACCTAGATTGAATCCTTGTGCTTTTTGGATGTAACGGCGTGTTGTTCAGTACCAAATCATTGCCACGTTGGCTGCGCTTAGAGCGAAGTCAGTGATACACTAAAAGTCTTTTTTGCGCAGGTTCGTTTTCCAGTTATGCCGACCATCACGCCTGACTTTTGGCCACAGTGCATTGAGCGATTAGCTCAAGAGCTTTCATCCCAGCAAATCAATATGTGGATTCGCCCCTTACAGCCGGAGTTTAAAGACGATCAGCTTTTGGTTCTCTGGGCGCCGAACCGTTTTGTGCTGGATATGGTGGCGCAGCAATTGCGGGCAAAAATTCTAGAGCAAGCGCAAACGCTGCTAAATCGCCCGATGTTAGAAATCAGCTTGCAGGTAGGGAGCGCGCAAACGGTTGCTCCTAAAGCCGCCGTCGCCGCATCTTCTGCACCAAGAGCCTCGACGCCTGCGCCCTCCATCAACCTTGGAAGCGAGGAGTCGGCGCATCAGGAAACGGTGTCCAATGGCGAGCCAAAAGAATTTGTAAGCCATATTAATAATCAATTAAATTTCGAAAATTTTGTCGAAGGTAAATCGAATCAATTAGCGCGCGCGGCTGCTCAGCAGGTTGCTCAAAACCCAGGTGGTGGCTATAACCCATTATTTATTTATGGTGGCGTTGGCTTGGGTAAAACGCATCTCATGCAAGCGGTGGGTAATGCAATTCTTGAGCACTCGCCTGCGGCAAGGGTGGTTTATCTGCACAGTGAGCGTTATGTTCAGCAGATGGTTAGTTCTATTAAAAATAATACGATCGAAGATTTTAAAAATTATTATCGTTCAGTTAATGCATTATTAATTGATGATATTCAATTTTTTGCGGGGAAAAATCGCAGCCAAGAAGAGTTTTTTCATACCTTTAATGCCTTGATCGAGCAGGGACAGCAAATTATCATGACCTGCGATCGTTACCCGAAAGAAATTGAAGGGCTAGAGGAGCGCTTAAAGTCGCGTTTTGGTTGGGGGCTCACCGTGGCCGTCGAGCCGCCTGATCTGGAAACACGGGTGGCTATTTTACAAAGAAAGGCAGAGCTTTCGCATATCACGTTAAGCACGGATGTGGCTTTTTTTATCGCCAAACGCATCCGCGCTAACATTCGTGAGCTCGAAGGTGCCTTGCGACTCGTGATTGCAACGGCGCAATTCACCGGGCGCCCCATTACCGTCGAATCTGCCAAGGAGGCGTTAAAAGATCTGATAGCCGCGCAAGCGAAGATGATTACGCTAGAAAATATTCAGCGTACCGTGGCCAAATACTACAATCTCAAGGTGACTGATTTAACGGGTATTCGCCGATCGCGTTCCATTGCACGGCCGCGTCAAATTGCGATGAGCCTGGCTAAAGAGCTGACTAACCACAGTTTGCCTGAAATTGGTGAAGCATTCGGTGGGCGCGACCATACAACCGTGATTCACGCCTGCAAAAAAATAGAAGAGTTACGTGAGATAGAAACCAAGTTGAATGATGATTACAACTTACTTCGGCATACATTAAATATTTAGGAACCCTCTAATTAAATCCCGCCTAAGACTTGGGTTTGCGGACGTTCCGCGTTGTTGCGGTGCTGCCGATGGGAAGAGCCATTCACAGCGCAGCGCGCCGAGTAGCTCATCTCTGAAAACCGAGTCTTTGCCACGGGGAATTTAATCAGAGGTTCCTTAATCATTAAACCCTAACAAAATCACTTTAGGACGATACATAATGCAATTTGTTGTCAATCGAGAAATTTTTAACGCCGCCATTAATCAAGTCATCGGTGGGGTTGAAAAACGTCAAACGATGCAGGTTTTAAGCAATCTATTGCTTGATGCCCGCGATGGCCAACTGGTTTTGGTCGCAACCGATCTTGAAATTCAATTACGCACGTCGTTAGATGTTACCGTTATTAAGCCGGGCGCCATAACGGTAAATGCGCGCAAATTAGCTGACATTATCAAGGCGGCGCCGCCCGAGGCGGCTATTCGTTTGCATCAAAGTGAAGGTTGGATTGATATTGACATTGGCACAGGTAAATTTCGGTTAGCCACGATCGAAGCCGATAGCTTCCCGCAAATGGCCATTGATTCGGCGCATCAAAGCACCTTAACGCTGTCGGAAAAAAACCTATTCGCGTTGATCGAAAAAACTCAATTTTCAATGGCGCAACAAGATGTGCGTTATTTTCTGAATGGTTTGCTTTTAGAGGTCAACGCGACTGAGATTATTACCGTGGCAACCGATGGTCATCGCCTTGCTTACGCACAATTGGTGCATGAAAGTGCGGGGCAAGACAAGCGACAAGTGATTGTGCCGAGAAAAATGATCGGCGAAGTACTCAAATCGCTGAATCGGGAAAGTGAATCGCTGGTTAATCTGACCTTGAGAGATAATCAAATTGAATTATTAATCGGTAAGAATTATTTAATTAGTAAATTGATTGACGGCAAGTACCCTGATTATTCTCGGGTAATTCCGCAGTTCAATAGTAAAACAATGATTGTCTCAAAATCTGAGTTAAAACTAGTTTTACAGAGAGCCAGCATTTTATCGAACGAGCGCTTTGCCGGCGCTTATTTTTACCTAACACACGATCAGCTTGTTATTGAATCAAATAACTCTGAGCATGAGTCTTCTAAAGAAAGCTTGATGGTGCAATATGCTTTTGATGATTTAAAAATATCATTTAATATATCCTACCTTTTAAATATTTTGTCGGTCATTGATTCCGATCGAGTGTGTATGGTGCTTGAAGCGCCTGAGTCCAGCGTTTTAATCACACCCGAAATTGCGGGTAGCGTTAATGTTAAATACGTTTTAATGCCGATGAAGTTGTAATTCTATTTGGCGACTATTGCATCGATTTCGGTTACAAATTTTCGCAATCTCAGTATTGTCGACTGCGAATTTTCTTCGGGTTTTAATCTTCTATCGGGAGAAAATGGCGCGGGGAAAACAAGCTTGCTTGAAGCGCTCTATTTTTTGGGCAATCTTAAGTCGTTTCGAAGCCAAACGCACCATGATCTCATCGCGCAAAATGAAGCTTGTGCCGTGGTTCGCGCGCGGGTATCTAATCCGCATTCTTCTTTTTTTATGGCGGTTGAGCGCTGCAAGGAGCGCTTTCGGCTAAAGGTGGATCATGAAGATATTCAATCTGCGGGCGAATTTGTTGCGCATTTACCTGTACTCGCGTTGCATGCGCAATCAGATGATTTAATTTTGGCTGGGCCGGAATATAGGCGCAAGTTTTTGGATCGAACCGCGTTTTACCTGTTCCCAGAGTTTGCAACTATTTTCACGCAATTTTCTCGGGTATTAAAACAACGTAATGCGGCATTAAAAAATGGCCAATCTACTCTGGCTTGGGATGGTTTGTTCGTTCAGTGCAGCACACTTTTAACCCAGAAAAGATTAGAAGCATTAGATTATATTCTGGCAACATTGCCCAATATTTTATTGAGTTTAACGCCTTATTTATCGCTCCAAGTTGACTATCATCCAGGTTATCGCGCAACGGGTACTTTGGCTGAGTCTTTAGTGCGCCATGCGGCGCGTGAGCGTGAATTAGGTCAGACTTTAAGTGGGCCGCATCGTGCGGATTTGATTTTATCCATGAATGGCGCGGCGGTGAAATCAACTGCATCACGCGGGCAAATTAAAATTATCCTTTTGGCGTTATATTTGTCGGTGGCGGGTGTATGGCGAACGGTCTCTGATCAAAGTGCCCTATTGTTATTTGATGACTTTATTTCAGAGCTCGATAATCGGCACGCAGCCCTTTTATTTGAGTTTTTATCGCATTTTGGTCATCAGGCTTTTTTTTCTACCACAGATCGTAATCCGCTCGACTTTGCATTTGATGCCAAATACAGCCTGAATGCCGGCAAGATAACATCCATGTTATAATCTTGCTTTATTTTGCAGTGCAACTGGATGCCTCTTATGAGCAATAACGCGAATTACGACTCAACGAGTATTAAGGTTCTCAAAGGGCTGGATGCAGTCCGTAAACGGCCAGGCATGTACATCGGAGATACCGATGATGGCAGTGGTTTGCATCATATGGTGTTTGAGGTGGTGGATAACGCCGTAGATGAAGCGTTAGCCGGCCATTGCGACACGGTTAGCGTGACTATGAACGCCGATGGCTCCGTGACGGTGACCGATAACGGCCGTGGCATTCCGGTTGACATTCATGCGGAAGAAGGTGTTTCAGCCGCCGAAGTGATTATGACCGTGCTGCACGCGGGCGGTAAGTTCGACCAAAATAGTTACAAAGTCTCCGGCGGCCTGCATGGGGTGGGCGTATCGGTGGTTAACGCGCTTTCCGATGAGCTGGAGCTGAATATTTCCCGCGGTGGTCGTGCTTATCATCAGTCATATCGACTGGGTGTACCTGTTGCACCCTTGGCTGATATCGGCGCCTCGGATACAACGGGTACGGCCATTCGCTTTCTGCCCAGCCCCAGCATTTTTACGGATGTTGTTTTTCATTACGATATTTTGGCCAAGCGTTTGCGTGAGTTATCTTTTCTAAACTCGGGTATTCGCGTTCACTTAGCCGACGAAATTTCAGGCCGATCGGATACCTTTTATTATGAGGGCGGCATTCGGGCATTTGTTGAGCATTTGAACAAAGGCAAAACGGCAATTCATAAAAATGTACTGAGTTTTTCTGGTCAAAAAGATGCGGTGTTGGTTGAGCTTGCGTTGCAATGGAATGATACTTACCAGGAAAATTTATTTTGCTACACCAATAATATTCCCCAGCGCGACGGCGGTACGCATTTAACCGGCTTTCGGGCGGCGTTAACCCGCACGCTCAACGACTACATGGAGCGTACGGGCATTCTTAAACGAGCTAAAGTCGCCACCTCAGGTGATGATTGGCGTGAAGGTTTGGTCGCGATTATCTCGGTTAAAGTGCCAGATCCTAAGTTTTCTTCGCAGACGAAAGAAAAGTTAGTTTCCTCTGAGGTGAAATCGGCGGTTGAGTCATTAACGGCAGAACGCTTGGCTGAGTTTCTTGAAGAAAATCCCACCGAAGCTACGCTGATTACGAACAAAATTATCGAGGCGGCGCGGGCGCGCGAAGCGGCTCGTCGGGCGCGGGAGATGACGCGCAGAAAAGGCGCGCTTGATATTGCCGGATTGCCCGGCAAACTTGCAGACTGTCAAGAAAAAGATCCTGCTTTGTCTGAAATTTATCTTGTGGAAGGTGACTCTGCGGGCGGTTCAGCTAAGCAAGGCCGAGATCGGCGCACGCAGGCTATTTTGCCGTTGAAGGGCAAAATTTTGAATGTGGAGAAAGCCCGTTTTGACAAAATGCTGGCTTCAGCCGAAGTCGGCACGTTAATTACCGCGCTGGGCTGTGGTATCGGTCGTGAAGATTTTAATCCCGACAAGCTGCGCTATCACCGGATTATTATCATGACCGATGCTGATGTCGATGGTAGCCACATCCGCACCCTGCTGCTCACGTTTTTTTATCGCCAAATGCGTGAATTGGTTGATCGCGGTCATATCTATATTGCGCAGCCGCCGTTGTATAAGGTTAAAAAGGGTAAGCAGGAGCAATACCTTAAAGATGATTTGGCATTAAACCAGTATTTGCTGCAGTTGGCGGTGGATAATGCGGCTTTGCAGGTGAATGCAGATGCGCCTTTGATTACCGGAATTGCGCTTGAGACCATGGCGCGTGAGTATTTAGTGGCGCAAGCCATTATTGATCGTCTGTCGCATCGGTATGATGCGGTGGCATTGAAGGCGGTTTTGCATCTGCCGAAGATGACAGCGTCTGCCGTTGTGGGCGGTGATGATGGCCTTGCGATGTGGTTGTCGCGTTTTATCGGTTTAATTAATGAATTTGCCGACGCGGGTGTGGTTTATGAAGTCACGCTTGCCTCGCCCGCCGAAGAGAGCGCGGGCATTCATATTCAGCGTCATCAGCATGGTGTTTCACGTGAAACATTCTTGCCCGCTTCTTTCTTTTCCACCGCAGACTACAAGGTGCTGGGAGAATTGGCCGCGCAGCTTGAAGGGCTAATCGGCACGGATGCGCGTGTGTTGCGGGGCGAGAAAACGGCGCCCATCACGCATTTCGAGCAAGCCATTGATTGGTTGATGCAGGAGGGGCGCCGAGGTTTAGGCATTCAGCGTTACAAGGGCTTGGGTGAAATGAATCCCGATCAATTGTGGGAAACGACCATGAATCCGGCCACACGCCGCCTGCTGCAGGTTCGTATCGAAGATGCAATGGCCTCTGATGAGCTGTTTACTGTCCTAATGGGCGACTTAGTCGAGCCGCGCCGTGATTTTATCGAGCGGTTTGCTTTGTCCGCCGTTAATATCGACATTTGATCTGGGTTCTTTTAACTCGATAAGAAAAAAGGAATTAATCATGGGCGTCACGTTATCAGTGTTGTTGTTTATGGTTGGACTGTTGGTGGTCTGGGCGATCATTATCTACAACGGGCTTGTGGTGTTGAAGCATAACGTGTCCCAAGCTTGGTCGAATATTGATATTTTGCTCAAGCAGCGGCATGACGAGCTACCCAAATTGGTTGAAACCGCGAAGCAATACATGCAGTACGAACAGGCAACGCTGGAAAAAGTCATGCAGGCGCGCACCGCTGTGCGTGGGGCGCAAGATTCAGGGGATGTTGACGCGTTGGGGCGTGCGGAAGGCCAGTTGCGTGCGGGTCTTGCTGGTTTTTATGCTGTGGCAGAAGCGTATCCTGAATTAAAAGCGGATCTCAGCTTTCAGCATTTGCAGCAACGAATTTCAGGGCTGGAGAACATGATTGCTGATCGGCGGGAGTTTTATAACGCATCGGTCAACATCAATAATGTTCGGATTGAGCAATTCCCTGATGTGATGGTGGCGCAGTTATTCCATTTTCGACCATTTAAGTTGCTCACTTTTCAGGCGGACGAACTTTTAGATGTTAATGTGAATTCGTTGTTTAACGCTTAAGCGGTTTGCGTGATGGCGTGGTATGCGGTTTGGGTTGGGCACTTAGATGCCAACGAATACCGAGGATTGTTGATCGCCTTATTTTTGTTCACCTTGGCGCTATTTGTGACAGGGGTTTATTTTATCCGGCGAACCTACTGGATTATCAATACACCGACATCGAAAATTCAATCCGCGCATCAAGGCTATATTGAAATTGAAGGTGTTACGCGGCTCATTGATGCAGCACCCTTGGCATCGCCGCTGACAGGTACGCCGTGTGTGTGGTACTGGGTTTCGGTTGAGCACAAAGAATCCGGTTATCAGGATACGGGTAAAAACCTCTGGCAACGGGTGTACCAGCATCAAAGTGACCACTTAATTGCGGTAAGCGATGGCAGCGGAGAATGCTTGGTTGACCCCGATGGCGCGCGTATCCACCCCGGGGTTGAGCGGCAATGGTATGGCGATACGGAAATACCAAGCGGCATCGCTGCCGGCGGCATCACGAGCCGACTGTTTGGGGATTACCGATACACAGAAAAACTACTTTTACCAAACCATGCCGTTTATGTGTTGGGTTGGTTTAAAACGATCGCGCATGATCCGTATCAAGCAGAGCAAGAAGCCATCAAAGCAATGCTGCGGGAATGGAAAACGGACCCTGAAAAAATGCGCGCTTTTGATCTTAATCAAGATGGCCAAATTAGTGAAGATGAGTGGGCACACGCGCGGCAGCAGGCTGAGCTTGAGGCACGTGCGCTGCGAGTTCCATCGAATGATCAAGAACAGCAAACCCATTTTATGAGCAATGATTTGCAGGGGCATCGGCCATTTATTATTTCGGCTCTGGATCAAGCCGCGCTGGCGCGGCGATTTCGACGTTGGGGCTTTTTGGCTTGGTTTGCGAGCTTGTTGGGATTTTTCTTTTTAATTACTGCCTATTATCTGCGCACCTAGATTGCTTGGAGCCGGGTTGAGATCAACTGCATGAAAATTGCGACTTGGAATGTAAATTCACTCAATGTTCGTCTGCCGCAGGTGGTGCGCTGGCTTGCCACCCATCGCCCCGCCCTATTAGGGTTACAGGAACTTAAACAAGTGAATGAAGCGGTGAATGCGGCTGCTATTGAGGCCTTGGGTTATCGCCTTATTCTCAATGGGCAAAAAACCTACAATGGCGTGGCCTTGGTTTATGACGCGGAGTTAGGCGAGCCGCGGGATATCGTGTGTGAAATCCCCGCACTGGAGGATGCGCAACGCCGGGTGGTGGCGGCTACATTTGGCGATTTGCGGCTGATTAATGCCTATGTGGTGAATGGCGAGTCGTTAGCGTCAGAAAAATATGAGTATAAGTTGCGCTGGCTGGCTGCATTTCATGATTGGCTCGCTGCAGAGTTGTTCCGTTATCCTAAGTTAATTGTAATGGGCGATTTTAATATCGCACCAACGGATGACGATGTTTATGATCCCCAAAAATTTCACGGCCAAGTGTTATGCAGCGCGTCGGAGCGGGATTTTTTTCAGGGGTTTTTGGATTTGGGTTTAACCGATACCTTGCGGCAATTTAAGCGAGAGCCGCAATGTTTTACTTGGTGGGATTACCGAGGGGGCGGTTTTCGGCGAAATCAGGGATTACGGATTGATCATCTTTTGGTGAGTAGGGCTGTGATGCCGAGCGTGGTGGATTGTGTGGTGGATGCGGTGCCGCGCGGTTGGGAGCGGCCTTCGGATCACGCCCCTGTTATGCTGACACTTCAAAAATCTGAGACCAAGCCGCTATAACGACGGCTCGCTCATGACGAAACTCCGCGCAGGGCGTGATCATCGGTTTCTGGAGCAAAGTGCGGTGGTGTATGGCATTGCGTAGGTTTTGAAACGCGCCAACTAGAGCCTCGCAGGTGGCTTCATCCATGAGCTTGAGGTGGGCAAGGGCGCGCAATTGGCGAATATTATCGGTGAACTGGGTGATTTCTGGCTGTGCGTGCGCATGGCGCAGTAAAAGATATTGCACCATAAATTCAATATCGGTGATGCCGCCGACACCTTTTTTCAAATGAAATTCATCGGGTTGTGTGGGTTCTTGCTCATTGCGCATTTTGACGCGCATGTCCATAACCGCTTGTTTAAGGAAGGTGGCATCTCGGGCTTGGCTTAAGCAAGCGCGCCGAATGTGTGTGAATTCTTGTGCGATGTCGGGGCTGCCGGCGATGAATCGGGCTCGGCAGAGTGCTTGGGTTTCCCATAGCCAAGCCTGCGTGTTCTGATAATGGGCAAATCCCTGCAGGCTTGAAACGAGTAACCCGCTGGCGCCATCTGGCCGCAAACGGGTATCGACTTCATAAAGCACGCCGGCCGGGGTGCGAATGCTGAGAATATGAATTATTTTTTGGGTTAGGCGGGCAAAAAATACTTGGTTATCTATGGGTTTTGCACCCGTCGTTACGCCGTCGGTATCGGTTGAATTGTGCAAAAAAACCAAGTCCAGATCTGAGCCATAGCCGAGCTCAATCCCACCAAATTTGCCATAGGCAATCACGGCAAATCCTGGGGTGTAACGCAGGCCATCGGCGCCTAGGGCACTGGGTTCACCATGTTTTTCACTCAATTGCTGATATGCCTGTGCGAGAACGGTCTCTAAAACAACTTCGGCAATCCAAGTGAGCTGATCGGATACACGCATTACCGGAAGAATGCCCGTCACGTCAGCAGCCGCCACGCGAAGCACGGCCATTTGCCGAAAACGCCTAAGCTCGTCAAATTGTCGCTCCTCATCATCGGGAAAGCGCGATAAAAAACCTAAGAGCTCTGTTTTAAGCTCTGCCGTATTGGGTTGATGGAATAGGCTTTCTGGATCAATTAACTCATCCAGTAAAATGGGTTGCTGGCGCAGCAGTTCGGCAATCCACGGACTGGCTGCGCACAGATGAATGAGCTGATTGAGGGCTTGTGGCTGCTCTATCAGTAAGGCGAGATAAACCGACCGGCTGAGCACGGCACGCACGAGCGCGAAAATGGCACTCAGAATGCTTGTGCGGGCATCAATCGTAGCCACTTGCCTGAGCAATTTAGGAATGAGTAAATCGAGTCGTTGGCGCACGGTATCGGAGATTTTGTCTTGAAGCTCATGCTGCCAATCGGTGAGTGTGGCCAGTGCCGCCGCAGGCTCCTTAAAGCCCGCTTGCTTGAGCGCTTCGAGCGCCGCATCGTGGGAAAGCGATTGATGCCAAAGGCGGGATAAGGGGTCGGTATCGGGTATTTCATCTCGCTGGGTTTGGAGCACCGCGCCAAAATGCTGATGGATTCGATCCCGATGGTGATTGAGCGCTTCAAGAAAGTCCGCCCAGGTAGCGTAGCGCATGGCATAAGCTAAGCGCGCGCGATCATCTTCATCTTGCGGCAGGGTTTGGGTTTGTTGATCGTGCATCATTTGCAGCCGATTCTCGGCGCGGCGCAGAAAATCATAGCCCGCTTTGAGCTCACTGACTATCGGGGCGGGTAGCTCTTTGAGTTCAAGCAGTACGGTTAGGGTGGTCAGGATACTGCGGGTTTGCAGTCGAGGTTCACGCCCGCCCCGTAATAATTGAAATAGCTGGCCGATGAACTCTACTTCACGGATGCCGCCCGGGCCTAATTTAATGTTTTCAATCAAACCTTTGCGGTTCATTTCTTGTTCAATGGCGCTTTTCATGTCGCGGAGCTGCGCGAAGGCGCCAAAATCTAAATACTTGCGATAAACAAAGGGTTTTAATAGATGCAATAACCGCGCACCGGCGGCAAAGTCGCCGGCAATCACCCGGGCTTTAATCAGCGCATATCGCTCCCACTCACGGCCTTGGGTGGTGTAATAATCTTCGATGGCATCAAAACTGAGTGCCAGCGCGCCTTCATCCCCATGCGGGCGAAGGCGCATATCCACCCGAAACACAAAGCCATCCCGGGTGACTTCATTGAGTGATTTGATCAGCCTTTGCCCAAGCTTAATAAAAAACTCGCTGTTGCTGATGGGGCGAGCGCCGTCGGTTTCCCCCGCATGCTCGAATGCGAAGATTAAATCGATATCTGATGAGTAATTCAGCTCATACCCGCCAAGCTTGCCCATACCTAAGATAATAAGCTGCTGCGCCTTGCCGTCTCGATCCCTCGGCGTGCCGTGTCGTGCGGTGAGCGCACGTTCATGCAAAGCCAGAGCCGCTTCTACACAAAGATCAGCCAATTGCGACAGATCATGGAGTGTTTCGGCGGTGGGGGCTAAATCATTCACATCGCGCCAAGCAATGCGCGCCATTTCAGCGCGGCGTATTTGCCGAAGGCGGGCGTCAAAATCGTCGGGTGTGCAGGCATCAAGCGCGGCGCGGATGCGATCAGCCAAGGGTTGGCTGGCATTCGATTCGCCTGCGTAAGCCAACAAGTACGGCATAATATTGGCTTGCTTTTGCACGCTGGCGGCAACAAAGGGGCTGGCAAATACCAAGCGTTCAAGCTCGGCAACCTGCGCCTGGGTCGCACCCGCCGCCTTGGCGGATTGTGCGATTAACGCAAACGGTTCGGGGGCGACGGAATCTCGCATGGCTTGGGCTCCATGGGGGTGGGTGATGCCAAGTGGGCTTGGCGCCAGGGTGTGCGCACCGCTTCGGTGTGCTTAGCCTTATGTATTTTCGCTTATCGGTTCGTCGGTGCTTTTGATTTTATTAATATAAATCAAATGCATGCCGCGAACCGAATCGGCGGGACGGAGCGCATCACGAACTTCGGTGACGGTGCCATGAACATACTGAGCTCCAGAGGGCGCATTATCATCATAAACAATCACATGATCGCAAGGCAGTACCTTGAGCAAGCCGGCTATTGTTAATTGCGTGTCCTGCTCAAAGGTCAGCACGGCAAGGCTGGGTGAGCCAAATTCACTGAGTTTTTGCACAAAAACTGGCCGAGGCGTGAAGCCTCCGCGACGATTTTGCTGTTCTTGAAGAATATATTGAGCCACCTCTTCTTGGCTCAGGTGTTGTTCGGTCTGCGGGGCGGGCTGCATGTCTGGTGTTGGCGTCATTGGATTACTTTTGAGTTGGGTTGAGCATAATCCGTTAATTTTAACCGCATTCCTGCGCGCAACACGAACAAAGCTTTCTTGAGTTTAGTGCGCATTACGGGCGAACCAAAATGTAACCCGCATCGACCAGTTCAACCACGCGAACGATACCCGCCGGCACCTTTTTAGCGACAGGATTTAATGCCGGCTCATGACCCAAGCGCTCGGTCGCATTTTTAAGTGCGTTCATGCAAGCCGAGAATCGCACGCCCTGTTGCGATAGCGCTTCAATCCGTTTGGCATGTTCGTTATTGGCAAATAAGAGGCTAATACCCGGCCCAAAAGCAACTACTTCAATATCCACATTATCGCCGTAAGCTTTAAGCAAATTGGCGGTGACATTCAATAACAGGGTTTGGCGTTGCAAATCACTTTCTGTTTCTTGCAAAACAATATGATGTTTGGCCATCGAATTGCCACCGAGCGCATCAATCGCTTTGGCATCTGCGCGGGCTGTTTGACTTATGCCGAACGCAAAAAAACAAAAAATGAGTGCAAGCATAAGCGAGGGGGTAAAGCGAACGGTGGGCATAGTGGACTCCTCGGGGTGATGTTGCTTGTTGCCGGGGATAGCAATAAGACTGCCCTACTTTAAGCGTTAAGCTTGCTTGATGCTTATCAAGGTTTTTAATCTGAGCCAAGCATGAGTTACCGCGCTAAGCCTTCGAGCGGTGACACCGAGGCGGTATCAAAACCATTTTTGACAACAACATAGTGAGGTCGCGGTGGTTCTTGACGAAAATTTATTCAGGCGCCATACTCAAAACATAATATTTCTTCCTCTGCCCGTGAACCCTTTGATTTGCGCGGCGCACCTATCTGTTGTTTAGTTGCGGTTTCGCTACGGCGGTGCCGGATTTTTAATGTACCGAACCATTTGACGCTTATTAATGACACTATTTAAACAACTCCTGATTAATTCCGGTGGCCGGGATTTTGTTGTGGGCGATCTGCACGGGAATATAAACCGCTTAGAAAAAGTGCTTGAATATCATCAATTCAAGCCAGATCGCGATCGGGTGATTGCCGTGGGCGATTTGATTGACCGCGGCACCGACTCAATGAACACACTGCGTTTATTATCTGAGCCATGGTTTTTTTCTGTGGCCGGTAATCACGAGCGGTTATTAAGCCAATATCGCCAAGGATTAACCCA
Source organism: Halothiobacillus sp. (assembly GCA_023255735.1). Classification (GTDB taxonomy): domain Bacteria; phylum Pseudomonadota; class Gammaproteobacteria; order Halothiobacillales; family Halothiobacillaceae; genus Halothiobacillus. The sequence continues at coordinate 26,511 of JAGDVP010000010.1, forward strand.
GCGCCAATTAGATGCCGCCGCGCGCAAGCGTTTGGAGCAATCGGGTGCTCAATGGTTGTTAGATGCCTATGATTCACTAAATGATGATAAATGGGCAGATTTGATTACGGAAATTATGAATTTAATTGGGCAAATGCCCTTAATGATTCAAATTGGTAATGGCGTTAATGCCGTGGGCGTGGTGCATGCAGAGCTCCCTGATTGGGATTGGAATCGCAATGTCGCTCGATTAGAGCGGATTAAAAAAGTTAAATTTTGGGATCAGCCGCGTGATGATCCCAGTATTGAGCCGATTTTGTGGGGGCGCACCCAGTTTCAATCCTTAATGCGCGGCGAGCATCGGGATCGCGTCATTAGCGGCATTGCCTGGGTGATTTATGGCCACAGTATTTTGAATACGCCGCGCCGCGCGGGTAATCGGCTCTGGATTGATACGGGCGCTTATGAAAATCAGCCAGACCGGGGTTTGTCGATTGTGGAAGTGGCGCCCACATTGACTGTGACAACGCATTTTCGCGATTTACGCATTCGCACGGAGCGGTTTAATTTGAATTTACAACCCCGTTTTCATTCTGTTTTGATGAGTTGATTTCCCTTGAACACGACACTGACCACTGAATTGAACGCCCTATCCACGCGTGAGCTTGAGCAGTTAATTCAAGCGATTGCTGCAGAATTAACCCTTCGCAGCACCCAGCCTGCCAAGCCACTTGATGCGGAGGAATTCGCGCAAGTGCTGAATTTTGAGCTCAAACGACACCGCAAACAAAAAGAAGAGGTGTTTAATCCCTTCGCTTAAGGGCGTTCATCCGCCGACGGGTTGGGCGCGTTAACCGCGTGCAATCCGGCCGTTAGCTCGGGTGCGGTCAAGGGGCGCGTATCAGTGGTGATGGGCGTTAAATCGGGCAAATCTTCCCGATCGCTGCGCACCGCGCCCAAGGTTTGAAATTTGCGTGCCGAGGGCAGCACGCGCCCTTCTAAGGTGCCGACCGATTGGTTGAACGCACCCACCGCCTGATCTAAATGCTTGCCCACTTTTTGCCAATGGGTGGCTAAATTCCCCATCCTCTCGTAGAGCTCGCGCCCTAATTCTGCCATTTCTTGGGCATTTTTTGCGAGCGCCTCTTGCCGCCAGCCGTAGGCGACGGCTTTGAGCAAGGCAATTAACGTTGTGGGGCTGGCGGGAATAACCCGCATTTGCGCGCCATATTCAATCAGCTCAGGATCTTGCATCAGCGCGGCTGAGAAAAATACCTCGCCGGGCACAAATAGCACCACAAATTCTGGCGTGGGGTCGAATTGATCGAAATATTCTTTTTTGCTGAGTTGGGTAATGTGGTTGCGCACTTGGCGGGCATGATCTTGGAGCGCGGCCGCGCGTGCTTCATCTGTGGTGGCCTCCATGGCGGTTAAGTAGGCATTGAGCGGCGCTTTGGCATCGACAATCACGCGGCGGCCACCGGGCAGATGCACAATCATATCGGGACGCAGGCGGTTGCCTGTATCACGGGTGCTGACTTGTTCATCGAAATCGCAATGCGCCAGCATACCCGCGAGTTCTACCACCCGTTTGAGCTGCACCTCGCCCCAGCGCCCCCGTGTTTGGGGTTGGCGCAGCGCCCGCACGAGATCGGCCGTTTCTCGATGGAGTTGGGGCAGATGAATTTTGAGCAAATCATTAATTTGCTGCGTCATGGCGCTGTATGCGCCGGTGCGGGCTTGCTCTAAGGTGTTGAGTTTGACATCGAACTGATCCAACCGCTCGCGGATCGGCTGGGTAAGCTGCGCGATGGCTTCTTGGCGTTGATTGAGATCTTGGGTGGCTCCGGTTTGAAAGCGGCTTAAATTTTCTTGCGCTAACTTTAAAAACGATTCGTTATTGGCGCGTAGTGCATCGGCTGAAAGCGCTTGAAACGCTTGCTGTAGCTGGGTTTTGGCTTCGGTGAGCAAAGCCAGCTTTTCGCCTGCGGCTTGGCGCTCTTGGGCGAGGCGCTCGTGCAGCTCGGCCTGCTCGGCGGCGGCGAGTTTGGTTTGTTGGGTTAAGCGCTCAATGGTGTGATGGGCGAGCTCGCGCTCGGTTTGCCGTTCTATTTGGAGCGCGTCGAGGCGCTGGCTTAATGCCGCCAACGTGGCTTGGCTTGCTGCTAATTCCACCCCGCGTGCTTCGGCCTGTGCTTGCGTATGCGCCGAGTGCAGGGCTTGCTGCGTTAACTGGGCGGTTAATGCGGTGCGCTCTTGTTGAAGTCGCCCAATTTCTTGCAGGCTTTGCTGCGATTTTTGGCGCGAACCTTGCCAAAAAAAAGCGAACCCCACCGCAAGGATGGCGCTGGTGATAAGGCCAAGCCAGACCAGAATGGGGGCGATGGCAGGCAACTCATTGAAAAAGCTCATGCGTGAATTGCCCTTAATGGATGAACGGCGATTTAGTGGCGAAAGTGGCGAATGCCGGTAAACACCATCGCCATGTTGTGCTCGTTGGCGGCATCAATCACCTCGCTGTCGCGCAGTGAGCCGCCGGGCTGAATCACGGCGGTAATGCCTGCGGCGGCGGCGGCATCAATGCCATCTCGGAACGGGAAAAAGGCATCGGAGGCCATCACAGAGCCGGCCACGGGTAAGCCCGCATCGGCGGCTTTAATGGCGGCGATACGCGCCGAATAAACGCGGCTCATTTGCCCTGCGCCCACACCAATGGTTTGCTCGCCACTGGCGTAAATAATGGCATTCGATTTCACAAACTTGGCTACATGCCAGGCAAATAACAAATCGCGCCATTCCTCGGGGGTGGGCGCGCGCTGGGTGAGGATGGTCAAATCGGCGCGCGTGATGCGTGCCTCATCGTTGTCTTGCACCAGCAAGCCGCCGTTGACGCGCTTAAAATCCAACCTAGGCTCGGGGGTGGCGGCAGCCGTGCCGGTGCTGAGCACGCGGATATTGGGCTTGGCCGCCAACTCAATTAAGGCATCTTGATTGAATGCAGGCGCGATAATCACCTCCACGAATTGCCGCGCCACAATCGTGCGGGCGGTGTGTGCATCCAAGGGGCGATTAAAGGCGATAATGCCGCCAAAAGCGGAGGTGGGATCGGTGGCGTAGGCTCTGTCATAAGCGATGGTTAAATCCGCCCCGATGGCAACGCCGCAGGGATTGGCGTGTTTCACAATCACGCAGGCCGGTTCTAAAAATTGCTTAACGCATTCCAGCGCGGCATCAGCATCAGCAATATTGTTGAAAGATAACGCTTTGCCTTGGAGGATGTGTGCGCGGGCAATGCTGCCCGCCGGGGCATTATGTTCCACATAAAACGCCGCCGCTTGATGCGGGTTTTCGCCGTAGCGTAAATCTTGCGCCTTGACGAGTTGCAAATTAAAGGTGGGCGCAAAGGTATTGCCACTGACCATTTTGCCGAAATAATCGGCAATCATGCCATCGTAGTGGGCGGTGTGTTCAAAGGCTTGCACCGCGAGTTCAAAGCGGGTTTTCCCTTCAATGCCGCCGGCTTCAATTTCTGCCAGAACGCGGTCGTAATTCGCCGGATTGACGATTATCGCCACATCTTGATGATTTTTCGCGGCGGCACGCACCATGGCCGGCCCGCCAATATCAATTTGCTCGACCGCATCATCAAAGGCACAATCTGCCGCGGCCACCGTTTGGGCAAAGGGGTATAAGTTCACCACCACCAAGTCGATGGGTTGTATGCCGTGCGCGCTCATCACCGCATCATCTAGCCCGCGCCGCGCCAAAATGCCGCCATGAATTTTGGGGTTTAAGGTTTTCACCCGCCCGGCCATCATTTCAGGGAAGCCGGTAATTTCAGCGACTTCCGCCACCGGCAAGCCGGCATCGCGCAGAAGCTGCGCGGTGCCGCCAGTTGAAATGAGCGCGACACCGTTCTTATGCAAGCCTTGGGCGAAATCGAGCAGGCCGGTTTTATCCGATACGCTTAATAGAGCGCGGCGCGGCGTGGTACGGGGCATGATTTTGGGGGATGAATTCATGAAAAATCCTAAGCAGTAGCCTGTCTGAGTGGGCGCGAAAACGCGCATTTTACACGGCAAACCCGCACAATCGATGAAAAATCATGGGGCGGCGGGCGGCACGAGCTCGGCAAACAGCGCGCTGTAATCGGCATCACCAGCGCCTTGGGTGCAGGCCTGTGCTAAGCGATCGGTGAGGGCGCGCACCATCTCGATGCGGATTTGGTGGGCTTCGGCCGCTTTGGTAAATAAGGTTAAATCTTTGAGCAGGTGCTTTAAGGGAAAATTGGCCGTGGCAAAATCCCGCTCAACCATTTTTTGCAATTTTTTATCGAACGTGGGCGCATAAAGTGCGCTGGCACGCAGGGTTTCCATAAAAAGACCCACATCAACCCCCTCCGCTTGCACCAAGCCTAAGCTCATCGAAAAGGCGGCGGTAAGCGAGCCGATCAACTGATTCATCGCTAATTTGACAGCAGCACCTTGCCCCACGACGCCAAAATGCGTCGGTGTGCCGAGCGCGCCGAGCACGGTATCGGCTTGCAAAATATCCGCACTTGCCCCGCCCAAGAGAATTTGCAAGGTGCCCGTTTGCGCTTGCGGGGTGGAGCCGAGTACGGGCGCCTCAAGGTAGCGACCGCCGAGCGCATGAATTGACTGTGCTAGCGCGCGCGATTGATCCGGCGAGATGGTTGAGCCGTTAATCACCAGGCGATTGCGCCATAAAGATTGATGCTCGGGCGCCAGAAAAACGGCCTCGCAGGCTGCAAAATCCGCTAACATCACCCAAACAAGATGCGCGGGAATGACGGCTTCTGCGAGCGTGGGCACAACGCAAACCGTCGCCGTGCTGCCCGGCTGTGCCGGTGTGCTGTTCGGCCATTGATCTGGCAGCGAGCTGCGGTTAAAGCCGCGCACGGTAAAGCCAAACTCAGCCAAGCGCTGCGCCATGGCGCGCCCCATGAGTCCTAATCCCAGCATGGCTATATTCATAGGTTTTCTCTCTTACCATTTAACGAGCAGGGATAATGCCTTAAATTGTCCCCGAACAGGAATTCAACGTGTCCGACCCTGCAGCCGATAGTTATCCTTGGAATTTATGGCTCAATGCCGCCCGTCGCCGCCCGAACCTTGCGGCGCCGGCGTTATTCCACACCGAAACGCGCGCTGAAATTGAGCGCGATTATGATCGGGTGTTGTTTTCCACCCCCGTGCGGCGCATGGCCGATAAAACCCAAGTGTTTCCCTTAGATCGCGCAGATAGCGTGCGCACCCGCCTAACCCACTCGCACGAGGTGGCAAATTTAGCCCGTTCGGTGGGGCTGGATTTGGTGTTCAATCGGGGCGTGGCCGAAGGTTTGCCTGCTGCGCTGCGCGATGTGCCCGCTTTGCTTGCCACCATTGGGCTGGCGCATGATTTGGGCAATCCGCCGTTTGGTCATCAAGGCGAAGCGGCTATCGGGCGGTGGTTTGCCCAAAACGCTGCGCGGGTGTTTGGCGATGCGCCCGAGTTAACCTATGCCATGCGCCAAGATTTTCTGCTTTTTGAGGGCAATGCCCAAACCTTGCGCTTGCTGACAAAATTGCAGTTGATTAACGATGACTACGGTTTGAATTTAACGGCGGCCACCTTAGCCTCACTGATTAAATACCCCGTGGGCAGCGAAGCGGTGGATAGGACGCGGGTGACGCGCAAAAAGCACGGGTTTTTTCAATCCGAACAGGCTTTGGTGGCGGATGTTCAGGCGCGCTGCGGGTTAGCGCCGGGGCAGCGCCACCCGCTCACTTGGGTTTTAGAGGCTTGCGATGATATTGCCTACTCGGTGTTGGATGCCGAGGATGCGGTGAAAAAAGGTTTACTGTCATTTTCCGACATTCTGGCTTTTTTGCGCCACACAGCCGGCGATGATGCGATGGTGACTCAAGTGTGTGTCGCAGCGGAACACGAGCACCGGCGCTATCGCGAGGCGGGGTTATCGCCGGCAGAATTAAATGACATCTCCATGCAAACGTTTCGTATCCGCGCGATTGGCGCTTTGATGCAGGCGGTTGCCGATACGTTTTTAAGCCAGCTGCCCGCCATTGGGCGGGGGGATTTTAACCAAGAGCTGATTGCCGCCTCGCCTGCGGGCGCGCTGTTAGCAGCGCTTAAAGCCTGCAATTGGCAGCATGTGTACCGGCACAAAACTGTGCTCAAGGTCGAGTTGACCGGGTTTACCGTGATTCATGGCCTAATGGATGCCTTTTGGTACGCCATTACCTGCCGCGTGGATGCACACAACCCAGCCAGCGCGCGGTGCACACCGCTTGCCAGCTACTTGTATCAACTGATTTCAGAAAATTATCGCCGCGTGTTTGAATCCCCCGCCAACCCCATGCCCTTGCGCTATCGCGAGGCGCAGCTGTTAACGGATATGCTCTCCGGCATGACCGATAGTTTTGCCGTGCGCTCTTGGCAGCAAATACAAGAAGCCGGATTCAGTTCAACCCTTCATAGAGGAGTTCGCGCGTGAGTGCCATGGAATCAACCGAGCCGCAGAGCCATTTCTTTGCTTATTTAGCCCGCATGAAATACATCGTGCGTTGGGGTTTGATGCGCAATACCCGCAGTGAAAATATCCAAGAGCATAGCCTGCAGGTGGCCATGATTGCTCACGCGCTGGCGTTGATTGGCAATGAGCTATACGGCGAGACGAACGATATTGGCCGGATCGTGACCGTGGCGCTCTATCACGATGCGCCGGAAATTATTACCGGCGATTTACCCACGCCAATTAAATATTTTCGCCAAGATATTTTGGATTCCTACAAAGCGCTCGAAGCCCATGCCGAGGCTAAACTGGTGGGGCTTTTGCCCGCGAATTTGCGCCAAGCGTTTGCGCGGGTGATTGAAAGTGAGCACATTGAGCCCGAAGTGGCGCGCGTGGTTAAAGCCGCCGATTCATTATCGGCATACTTAAAATGCTTGGAAGAGGGCTTTGCGGGGAATTTGGAATTCAAAAAGGCCGAAGGCTATTTGCAAAGCAAGCTTGAAGCAATGCAGCAAACCCTGCCGGCGGTGGCCTATTTTCGCAGTCACTTTGTCGAAGGGTTTAAGCTCACGCTGGATGATTTAAGCCATGAATAAACGCGGATTAACGCGACGAATCGAAAGGCGTTTTGATCTGATAAAAATCCACCCGGCCACGCAAATAGTGTACGGCACCCGCCACAATTAAGCCGCCAAGCGCCAGTAAAAATAGGCTCGCCTGCACATAGCCCAGCATGGCAATCGCCGCACCAATCAAACCCAAATGCCGCCCCAATACACGGGTGGTGCTGGTTATTGCAACACTTAAAGCGGATAGCGCGCCCAATTCCAGCGCGAGAATAACCATTAAGCTCATTAAAATACTGGCAACGGCGGGGTAGATCACTGCGAGCGCCCCCAGCCCCAACGCGAACGTGAATACCGCAAACACTACGCGCTGCTGCGTGCGCGTCGGGGTGGATTGAGGCAGGTACCCATTTAACCGCAACCACAGCATTAAGCCGGCGGCAAATGTCCAAACGCCAATAAATAAGCCCACCACCGCAATCAGCCGTAAATCCCAGGTGTAGGCATCGTGATCGGTTTCAAGCCAGCCGGTTAAGCCGAGCAGTGCCACCGATAATCCGCCGCCAATTGTAATCAGCGCCAACCCGCCGAGTATGCTGTCTTGGCCGCCGGCTTCGGGTTCGATGGCGGCCTGTTCATCCACGGCTTTAGGCTGATCTTTGCGCCTGGCCGAGAGGGGCGCTGCGGCCATGCCAAGCAAAATCATGATGCCGGCAAGCAGGGTGTTGCTGCCATCAGACGTTAAAAGCACGGAGCTAAGCATCATGCCCATGGCCAAAATCAGCAGCCCCACCGCCGCCTTCGGCCAAGGCGCGCGCCCAGATTTTTGTTGGCCGCTTAAGCCCTGCACCGCCGCCAAAATAGCGATTAAGGCGAACCAACCGATGAGATCGATTTGCATGCCCACATTCATGGCAGCATCGCAGTTTTGGTAGATTTGGCTGACGATTCCGGCACCAAAGACCCGCTTTTTAGCGGATGCGTGGGCGGCATGGGGCGCGTTTTGGCTGGCGGCTCGCAGCAAATTTCCCGCCAGAGGAGCGAAAAGGCGGTTGTGGCCGATTGCGCGGCAAATAGCACTGCCAATGCGGTGAGAATCATGCCGGCCACCGAGGTGGCATTAACGAGCGCGCTGGTGGCAGCCACAAGCATAAAACCGGCCAAGGCGGCTGCCAGCAACAACCCCCGCCCCCGTCGCCGGGCATCGCCGCGCACAAACCCGGAAAGCCCGAGCGCCACGGCCAGCAAGACGGTATATAAGGCAATCACAGGATCCATGTGCTGCTCGGTCTCTTGGGGGCGGGCTTAATCTAAGCCTTCAAGATAAGTTTTGGCATCCAGCGCTGCCATGCAGCCGGTGCCCGCCGAGGTAATCGCTTGGCGATACACATGATCCATCACATCGCCTGCGGCAAAAACGCCGGGCACGGAGGTGGCCGTGGCGTTGCCTTGGGTACCGCTTTTCACCTGCACATAGCACCCGGCCAAATCGAGTTGGCCTTCAAAAATGCCGGTGTTGGGTGCGTGACCTATGGCAATAAACACGCCGGTTAGGGCTAAATCGGTGTGATGAGCGGTTTTGACGTGCTTGATGCGTAAACCCGTGACCCCCGTTTTATCACCCAGCACCTCTTCGACTGCGCTATGCCAGTGAATTTCGACTTTGCCCTCCTCGACTTTTTTCATTAAGCGATCAATCAAAATATTTTCCGCTTTGAATTTATCGCGGCGGTGGATGACATGCACTTTAGCGGCGATATTGGCCAAATAAAGTGCTTCTTCAACCGCCGTGTTGCCGCCGCCAACGACGGCAACAGTTTGATTTCTATAGAAAAAACCATCGCAAGTGGCGCAAGCAGAAACGCCTTTGCCCTTGAATTGAGTTTCTGATTCTAGCCCTAAGTATTTCGCACTTGCGCCGGTGGCAATAATCAGCGCATCGCAGGTATACGTGGCCAAATCACCCCGTAGTACAAACGGGCGCTGCGTTAAGTTCGTGCTTTTAATATGATCGATGATGATTTCAGTATCGAATTTTTCAGCGTGGGCTTTCATCCGATCCATCAGCGCGGGGCCGGTTAATTCATCCGGGTCGCCGGGCCAGTTTTCAATCTCGGTCGTCGTGGTGAGCTGGCCGCCCATTTCCATGCCAGTAATAAGCACGGGATGCAAATTTGCACGGGCGGCATACACCGCCGCGGCATAACCGGCGGGGCCGGAGCCCAGAATTAATAGCCGAGCATGGCGGGTGGTAACTTCAGACATAATTAATTCCTCACAAATGAGCGGTGTTTTTAAGGATTTGCTGCCTACAATCATACTTTGATTTTTATAGCCGTTTACAATTCGGCGCACAAACACTATTCAAAGTTAAGGATTAAGGCATGAAGTTTCAAGGTGAACCGGGTTACGCCCACGGCAGCAAAGAGTGTATCGGCGTTTTACTACTCAATTTAGGCACGCCCGATGAGCCCACCACGCCCGCCTTGCGGCGCTATTTGAAGCAGTTTCTATCCGATCCGCGCGTGATCGAGGTAAATAAATTTCTGTGGTGGCCGATTCTCAATCTGATTATTTTAAATACCCGCCCCGCCAAATCGGCGGCGGCCTATCGCGAGGTTTGGAGCCATTATGAGGAAGGCTCGCCCTTGCTCACCATTTCACGCCAGCAACAACGCGGCCTGCAAACGCGCTTGTCTGCGCTTATGGCCGGCCCCGTCAGCGTGGCTCTCGGCATGCGATACGGCAACCCATCGGTGGCCAGCGCCTTGGCAGAACTGCGCGATGCCGGCGCCCGGCGCATCGTGGTGCTGCCGATGTATCCGCAATATGCCGCGGCCACCACCGCATCCAGTTTTGATGCGGTATTCGATGAGCTAAAAACCTGGCGCTGGATGCCCGAGATGCGCCTGATTACCCATTACCACCGCGAACCGGCGTATTTAGATGCCTTGGCGGCCAGCGTGCGCGAGCATTTTGCCGAACACGGCATGCCGCAAAAACTGCTGATGAGCTTTCACGGGGTACCCAAGCGCTATTTGTTGGCGGGTGATCCGTATCATTGCGAATGCCATGTCACGGGGCGTTTACTGGCCGAGCGCCTGGGGCTTGCGTCCGAGCAATACATGGTTACGTTTCAATCGCGCTTTGGTCGCGAGGAATGGTTGCGCCCCTACACCGATGAAACCATGAAAGCCCTGCCCGGCCAAGGCATCAAAAATATAGCCGTGATTTGCCCCGGCTTTTCGGCGGATTGCTTGGAAACCATTGAAGAAATTGGACAAGAAAATCGCGAATACTTCATGGAAGCTGGCGGCGAAACCTATCACTACATCAAGGCGCTTAACGCACGCGACGATCATCTCGATGCGCTGGCGCAGCTGATTGTTCGCCACAGCCAAGGCTGGCCGGAGGTGGCGGGGTTTGATGCGCATGCCGATGAGCAAGAGCGTGCCCTCGTGCAGGCCAATGCCCTTAAAATGGGTGCGCCGCAATGAGCCCGGTGCCGCCCATCGGTGTGGTGATTATTGGCGATGAGATTCTCTCGGGGCGACGTAAAGATACGCACTTAGCGGCGGTGATCGAGCGCTTAGCGCCGCGTGGCTTGCGTTTGAGCTGGGTGCAGATGATTGGCGATGAGGAACGCTTAATTGAGTCCACCCTGCGCGCCAGCTTGGCGGCGGGGAGCATTGCCTTTTGTTTTGGCGGCATTGGCGCCACGCCGGATGATTTAACTCGAGCTTGCGCGGCACGGGCATTTAATCGGCCGTTGGCGCGCCACCCTGAGGCGGAGCGTCGCATCATCGCGCAATTTGCTGATGCGGCGTTTCCTCATCGAGTGCATATGGCTGATTTTCCACAAGATGTGGATTTAATCCCCAATCCCGTGAACAACGTGGCCGGTTTTTACCTGGAGCAGCATTTTTTCATGCCCGGCTTCCCCCAGATGGCGCACCCGATGCTTGATTGGATTCTCGCCAACCCCTTGCAAAAATTGGGCAGCGATCATTACCACGAGCAAGCGGTTTGGACGATCGGTGCATCGGAAAACGACTTATTGCGGCTCATGACTGATCTTTGCGCGCAATTTCCGAACTTAAAATTATTTAGCCTGCCCACCATGCAAGGCGAGCAACGCTTGATTGAATTAGGCTTCAAGGGCGCGAGAGCCCAAGTGGCCGAGGCGATGGCGATGCTGCAAGCGCAGTTGGATGCGCGCCACGTGCCCTATCAAGTCAACAGGCCGCAGCCGAACGTTTAGGCGCGTCGAGCGCGATGGAGCCATTGATGCGCCAAGTTAGCCTTGATAGCCCAGTGAACTAATTCCAAGGAACATCGTCAGAATCACCCTGTGGCGCGTGGCCAGCCCCACCGATGGCTGGGAGACTTAAGCTGCCGCGCGTCGCGTCACCGGAAACGATTCTTCCGATTTATTTAGCAGAGGTACCGTATGCGAACTCCAATTCTGACCCATGTGATTCGTGCCGCTCTAACACCCCGTGGGCGCGTTTTGTTATCCGCAGCTGTCATTGCCGCCCCCTTGATGGCCATGACACCTAATTTAAGTTTTGCCGACACCGCGATGCCCGATTACGTGCAGCTCGTAAAACAATCGAGCCCGTGGGTGGTGAACATCAGCACCGTCTCCAAGCCCAAAGCGCAGCAAACCTTCGATAGCGGCAACGTACCCACCTTCCCGCCCGGACCCACCGGCGATATGCTGCGCCGTTTTTTTGAGCAAATGCCGCAAAATCAAAGATCAGAACCGGTTCGATCATTGGGTTCGGGTTTTATCATCTCCGCCGATGGTTATATTTTAACCAACGCGCATGTGATTGATGGCGCAGATAAAATTACGGTTCGAATGCCCGATCGCCAAGAATATACCGCCAAGGTTATCGGCAAAGACAAACGCACCGATATTGCGCTGATTAAAATTGATGCTACCAACCTGCCCGTGGCGCCCATCGGCAACTCCGACAATATCCAAGTAGGCGAATGGGTGTTGGCCATCGGTGAGCCATTCGGGCTAGATCACACCGCCACACACGGCATTGTATCGGCGATTGGTCGTGATTTGCCGGATGAAAGTTATGTGCCGTTCATTCAAACCGATGCGCCGGTTAACCCTGGTAATTCCGGTGGGCCGCTGATTGATACCAACGGCAAGGTGATTGGCATTAACTCGCAGATTTACACAAAATCGGGCGGCTTTATGGGGATTTCGTTCGCCATTCCGATCAATGTGGCCATGAATATTGTCGATCAACTCAAAGCTACGGGCTCTGTTTCTCGGGGGTATTTGGGCGTATTAATTCAGCCGGTGACGAATGAATTGGCCAAATCGTTCGGCATGAGCAATACCAAAGGCGCACTCGTCGCTAAAGTAGAACCCAATACACCCGCCGCCAAAGCTGGCTTGAAATCCGGTGATGTGATTTTGAAATTCAACGGCAAAGAAATTAATCGTTCCGGCGAGCTGCCCATCATGGTAGGCATGTCCGCGATTGGCAAACCGTCTACTTTGACCGTACTGCGCGATGGCACCGAGCGTGAAATGACCGTGACGGTTGAAAAACTCGATAAAGCAGCGATGGAAGCCGAAGGCGGCCCGGGGGCGGCAATCGAAAAAATGGGTCTTAAAGTGTCGGAATTAAGCGCAACGGAGCTGCAGCAATTAAACGTGCAATATGGGGTTAAAGTCGATGCCGTCGGCAACGACTCACCCTTTGCAAGCGTGCTGGCACCTAAAGATGTGTTGCTTGAGGTGAACCGTGTGCCGATGAAAACCACCGAAGACTTGAGGAAAGCCTTGGATAGCGCACCGAAAGATCGGCCGATTGCCATTCGCTTGCTGCGCGATGGTCAGCCCTTATTTATGGCGGTGCAGTTAGGCAAACAATAAGCCGGCATTGAGATGGGGGCGATAGTGGGGTGGTTTGATGCTTTTTATACCCCGCCATCAAATTTTTTGAATGGAGGAGTGAACTATTCATCTCGCACACAATCTCAATAAGCGGCTCCTCAAGGATGAACCATTGCCCCGAATGATCCGGGGCTTTTTTTTGCCCGTGATTTGTTCACGGCGCGCACCACGGTACACTGCCGCCTTTAATTAACGGCTGGGGAATGCGCGATGCGGGTTATTTCATTTAATGCAAACGGCATCCGTTCGGCAGCAAAAAAAGGCTTTTTTGATTGGCTTGAAAACCAAAATGCCGATTTTGTCTGCATTCAAGAAACCAAGGCGCAGCCCGATCAACTCACCGACGCGGTGTTTCATCCCGCGGGCTACACCTGCCAGTACGTATCGGCGCAGAAAAAGGGCTATAGCGGTGTCGCAATTTATGCGCGGCGCCCGCCTGAGCGCATGATTACCGCGCTGGGCTTGCCAGAATTTGATGCCGAAGGCCGCTATTGCGCGTTTGAATACCCCGATTTAATGCTGGCCTCGCTGTATTTGCCGTCGGGCTCAGCGGGCGATCACCGCCAAGAATCGAAAGATCGCTTTCTGGCCGCCTATTTGCCTTTGCTTGCGGCCTATCGCCAAGCGCAAACCAAACCCTTGATTTTGTGTGGTGATTGGAATATCGCCCACAAAGAGCGGGATCTTAAAAATTGGCGTAGCAACCAGAAAAACTCCGGATTTTTGCCGCATGAGCGCGCGTGGCTCGACGAGTTGTTTAATACCTTGGGTTATGTGGATGCGCACCGCGTGGTGGCGCCCGATGAGGCGATTTATACGTGGTGGTCGAATCGTGCTAATGCGTGGGAGAACAACGTGGGGTGGCGAATCGATTATCAAATTATTACGCCCGATTTGGCAGGGCGTGTGGCGAGTGCAGCGGTTTACCGGGGTGAGAAGTTTTCAGACCACGCCCCGCTAATCATTGATTACAAAGATTAATCCGGCAAAGAATCTGACATTAATTGTGCCCGCTTTTTACGCATGCGGATATTCAGCGATTCCACAATCAAAGAAAACCCCATGGCCGCATAGATATAGCCTTTGGATACATGCTGGCCGAAAGCTTCGGCGATTAAAAACACCCCCACCAAAATCAAAAATGACAAGGCCAGCATTTTAATGGTGGGGTGATGCTCAACAAACTCACTGATGGACTTGGCCGCCACCATCATCACCAACACCGCCACAATAATGGCCGCCACCATAATCTCGATGTGTTTAACCAAACCAATCGCGGTGATCACCGAATCGAGCGAGAACACAATATCGATGAGCGCGATCTGCATCACCACGGTCCAGAGCGCCACTTTTTTAAGGGCGGGGCCACTGCTTGTTTCAACCTGGCCGCCGGTTTCCATCGTATCGTGCATTTCGGTTACGGCTTTGTACACCAAGAACAAGCCACCCACGAGCAGAATTAAATCGCGCCCTGAAAAGGCCAGTGCCCCAATATGCAAGAAGGGTTCGGTGAGCCCCATGAGCCAAACCAGCGAAAACAAAAGCCCGATCCGCGTCACCATCGCCAACGCCAGCCCAAAAAATCGACCCGCCGCCCGTTGGTGCTCGGGCAGCTTTGAAACCAAGATGGCGATGACAATAATATTATCAATGCCCAAAACAATTTCGAGCGCGGTTAAGGTGGCAAATGCGATCCACGTTTCGGGTAAAAAGAGCAGCTCTAGCATGGCGAACCTGTTGTATTGCTAAGGATTTTGAAACAATGCGATTCGCAATTTAGCATTTTGCGCCCCGTTTAAGAAATTTAAGTTCTGCGTGTGGCCATTTGTTTATCTTAAGCGCGAGGGCATCCTGTTTTGCCAGATAGTTTCGTATACTGAACCTGAGTTTTTTGTGGGAGAAAAATCATGGGGCTGCGAATCCTCTTACCGAGCGTTTTATGTGGATTGAGTGTCGTGTTAACTGGCTGCGCCACCCCCATGTCGGGCGATGTGTACAGCAGAAGCAACGCCATGCAAATGCAAACCGTGCAGTACGGCACCATTGAACGCTTGCGTGGGGTGCAAATCGCCGGAAGCCAATCGCCCGTGGGCATGATTGGTGGTGCCGTGGTGGGCGGTTTGCTGGGCAGTGGTGTGGGCGGCGGGCTGGGGCGCGATTTGGCGACGGTCGGCGGGGCGATTGCCGGCGGGGTGGCAGGTTCTGCGATTGAAAATAATGTCACACAGCAAAATGGTGTCGAAATTGTGGTGCGCTTGGATAATGGCCGCACGGTATCGATTGTGCAGGCCGTGGGCGCGCAGATGTTTTCTTTAGGCCAGCGGGTGCAAGTGCTAACTGCGCCTGATGGCACAAGCCGGGTCACGGCGGGTTAATGATGAGCACCGAAGGCTTTATTTACTTGAGGGTCTGTTGTGTTCGGGATTGATATTGCCGCGCTGTTGGCGCAATACGGTTTGTGGGTTTTAGCCATCGGCTGCCTGCTTGAAGGTGAAACCGTGTTGGTGCTTGCAGGCCTTGCCGCGCATCAAGGGTTGCTCGGTTTGCCGCAAGTGTTGATTGTGGCCATGGTTTTTGGTTGGCTGGGCGATCAGATTTTTTTCTGGCTTGGACGCTGGAAAGGCGATGCCATTTTGCAGCGCTTTCCCCGTTGGGCGAAGCAAAAGCCCCGATTGGATATTTGGATTCATAAATACCACGCGCCGGTCATTGTGATGGTGCGCTTCATGTATGGCCTGCGCATAGCCGGTCCCGTTTTGATTGGTCACAGCGGTTTGTGCCCTTGGAAATTTATGCTCTATAACGCGATTGGCGCCGTGATTTGGGCTGTTTTATTTGTGAGTTTAGGCTGGGTGTTTGGCCAGGCCGCAGAGCAGGTGCTGACCCAAATTGACGCGTGGGGACATTATGTTTTTTATGTGGGCGCCGTTGTGGTCTTGGTTTTGGGGGCGGGTATTTGGCTTTGGAATCGCAGGCGGGCGGCGCGTTTAGCGCGGGCGGCGCTGGCGGCACGCCAAGCGCAAGGTCTTGAGTAGATTTGAGGTAATTGATGGTGATGTTGGGGCAGTTGTTTATTATTTCCGCGCCCTCGGGGGCAGGAAAAACCAGTTTAATTAAAGCATTGCGGGCACAAATGCCTGATTTGGGCTTATCTATCTCGCATACCACGCGCCCAATGCGACCCGGTGAGGTCGCAGGTCAGCATTATCACTTCGTTAGCGTAGCAGAATTTGAGGCGCTGATCGCGGCGCAGGCCTTTGTCGAATATGCCCAAGTCTTTGATCATTATTACGGCACCTCACGCGCGGCGGTAGAGCAGGTCTTGGCGCAGGGGCGTGATTTAATTTTAGAAATTGATTGGCAAGGCGCCGCGCAGGTTCGCGCGCTGTTTCCCACGGTGCAAAGCATTTTTATTCTGCCGCCTAGTCTTGAAGCGCTGGCGGCGCGTTTGGCGGCGCGTGCGCAAGATGATCCCGCTGTCATTGCCCGCAGGCTTGCCGAAGCCAGCCGTGAAATGCAGGAATACCCCAATTACGATTACTTAATTATCAACGATGATTTTTCTCACGCACTCAGCCAGTTACGTTCCATTTTTGAAAGTGAGCGCTTGCGCACCCCAAGACAGGCGCAGATTGAGCGCGCGCGCTTAGAAAATTTGGCTATAGCCCCCAAAAAGCCGTAAACTAATTGGTCAGTTTCACTTATCCTGGGTAGAGTCATCATGGCGCGTGTCACCGTAGAAGATTGTCTTGTAAAGATTCCGAACCGCTTTGAGCTGGTTTTAATGGCCGCCCGCCGCGCCCGCCAAATTGAACAGGGCGCCGAGCCGCTGGTGCCAATGGGCAAAGAAAAGCCCGTTGTGATCGCCTTGCGCGAAATTGGCGAGGGCAAAATTGATGCCGCCCGTATTGAAGAAATTCAGTCCAACATGGTGGTGTTGCGCTCGCAGATTTCTGAAGCCGAGATTCGGGCGGAGTTAGCACAGTTTGCCGACGATGACGAAGGCGGCAGTGTTCGCCGCCCAGCGACAACGAGCGACGAGGGCTAAATTGCCCGAAGTTTCGGCTTTGCCTCCTTTGAGTGCCGCACGGGCGGCAAGCCCTGCAAGCTTGGTCTTGGCTGCCGAGGCCGTCGGAGCTGAAAAATTCTTCGCGCCTTTGGCGATGGTGTTGGCACCTTATATTGATTCAACAGGCATCTCGCATGTGCGGGATGCCTTTATTTTTGGTGCGAATGCCCACGTGGGGCAGTCGCGTCAAAGTGGCGAGCCGTACATCAGCCATCCGATTGCGGTGGCAGAAATTTTGGCTGGCCTGCATATGGATGAGGCGACTTTGGTCGCGGCCATTTTGCATGATGTGATCGAAGACACTGCGGTGGTGCGCGAGGAAATTGTGCTGCGCTTCGGTGAAGAGGTGGCGCGCTTGGTCGATGGGGTTTCCAAGCTCACCCAAATCCGTTTCAAATCCAAAGCCGAGGCGCAGGCGGCCAATTTTCGCAAAATGATGATGGCGATGGTGGAAGACGTGCGTGTCATCCTCATCAAGTTGGCCGATCGGCTGCATAACATGCGTACGCTGGGGGTGATGCGCCCCGATAAACGCCGCCGCATTGCGCGTGAAACCTTAGATATTTACACCCCAATTGCCAGCCGTTTGGGTTTGAATTCGCTGCGCCATGAGCTTGAGGATATGGGCTTTGCGGCCTTGTATCCCACGCGCTATCGGGTGCTGTCGGAGTCGGTGCGCAAAGCGCGGGGCAATCGCAAAGAGGTTGTTGCGGGCATTGAAGAGCGGTTTGTGCGTCGGTTTGGTGAAGAAGCCTTAAAGGCGCAAATTGATGCGCGTGAAAAACGCCCCTATTCCATTTACCGCAAAATGCTACAAAAACACTTAAGTTTCAAAGAAGTGTTTGATGTGTTTGCGGTGCGTATCGTGGTGCAAAATGTGGATGAGTGCTACCGCGCACTCGGCATTGTGCACAACTTATACAAGCCCTTGCCGGGGCGGTTCAAAGATTACATTGCCATCCCTAAGGCCAACGGTTATCAATCGTTGCATACCATTTTATTCGGCCCCCACGGCATTCCGCTGGAGGTGCAAATTCGCACCAACGAGATGCACCAATTTGCCGAAAGTGGCATTGCGGCGCATTGGTTATACAAATCGAGCGGTGACCAAGGTACCGTGACCCAAGCACGCGCGCGTGAATGGCTGCGCGATTTACTCGAAATTCAGCAAAAAGCGGGCAATCCACAGGAGTTTTTGGAATCGGTTAAGGTCGATCTTTTTCCTGATGAGGTGTATGTGTTCACCCCCATGGGCGAGATTATCGAGCTGCCGCGCCGCGCGACGGTGGTGGATTTTGCCTATGCAATTCATACCGATGTAGGCAATCGGTGTGTCGCCTGCAAAATTGATCGCCGCTTTGCGCCCCTCTCTGCCCCGCTAGAAAACGGCCAAACCATTGAGATTATTACAGCGGCCGGCGCTGAGCCCAACCCCAATTGGCTCTCGTTTGTGGTTACAGCCAAGGCGCGCGCCAACATTCGAAATTACCTTAAAAATCTGCAGGATACCGAGGCCATTAAATTAGGGCATCGCCTGCTGGTGAAAGCATTAAATGCCGAACAGGTTGAGCTTGAGGCGGTGCGGCCTGAACGCATGGCGCAGTTGCTGGCTGAGTATCATTTTGATGGCTTACAAGATTTACTCCATGAAATTGGCTTGGGTAACCGGATGGCGCCCTTGGTCGCGCGGTTGCTTGTGATGGAAGAGGGTGATGGGGTTGCCGCCGAGGGCGGTTTACCCGGCATGGGCGCGACCCAGCCGCCCATAATTATTAGCGGCACCGAAGGGTTAGTGGTCGATTTTGCGAAATGCTGCCATCCGATTCCGGGTGATGCGGTGGTGGGGTTTTTGAGCACCGGCCGCGGCATCGTGGTGCACCGCTGTGATTGCAGTAATGCGGTCGATGCGGGCATCCACCCAGAGCGTTGGCTGGCGGTGAATTGGGCGAGCCCACCGACCGGGGAATATCAAGCACTGATTATTGTGCATGCTAAAAATGTGCGGGGTGGTTTGGCGCGGATTGCCGGCTCCGTGGCCGAAACCGGGGCGGATATTGACGATGTGCGCTTCGATGATCGGGATATCAACCTCACCATTATCACGATTGCTTTGCGCGTGATTGATCGGGTGCATTTAGCGCGCGTGATGCGACGAATTAAGCAAGTGCCGGATGTGGTTAAGGTAACTCGTCCTTAGCTAATTTTTTATGATTAAATTTTATTTTATGAGGCCCGTGTATGGCAAACAAAACCATTATTCACACCGAGCAAGCCCCCCGAGCAATTGGAACCTACTCCCAAGCGGTACGGGTAGATAAAACCGTGTATTTATCGGGGCAAATTGCGCTGGATCCGCACACGATGAACATGGTGAATGACACCATCGAGCAAGAAATTCGCCAAGTGTTAACGAACTTATCGGCTGTTTGCGAAGCGGCCGGCGGGTCGTTGGCTGAGGTTGTAAAACTGCAGGTGTATTTAACCGACTTGGCGCATTTTGCCAGTGTTAACAGCCTGATGGCTGAGTTTATCCAAGCGCCTTACCCCGCCCGCGCGGCCATAGGAGTGGCGCAGCTACCCCGGGGGGCGCGGGTTGAAATGGATGGGGTTTTGGTGCTCAATTAATGCGGCTGCTTTAGGCGCGGCTTTTGTTGTTCAGCTGCTCAATCATTTTGCGGCGTGCATTGATCGTACCAATCCTGCGCGTACTCGGGCAGGGCGCGGCACAAATGGTAAAACTGTGCTTGATCCAGCAGCCCGCGCCGATTAAGGGCGCAAGCGATTGAAAAATATCGGGCTTCTTCTCGGCGGATATTGAGCTCGGGTGGTGGGTTGGTGATGAGCGCGATGGTGCTGGGTGACAGAGACCAAGCCTCGGCAATGCGGGCGCTATAGGCGGGCACGAGTGCCCTAAATGCGGCCAGATAGGCGGCGCTTAAGCTGGCGCCAGTTAAGGGCTTTTGACGAATCAATGCAATTAGCCCGGTGTGTTCAATCAGCAACGAGAGGTAAAGCTCGAAGCCTACATTGGCATCCATGTTGACATCCGCTGGGCTTTGATGTTTCAGCCCTTGGCGCAGCGCATTGGCCGCCCGCAGGCTGATCGGCCAAATATCGTGAATCAGCAGCGGGTGGACGCCCTCAATGGCATTGAGCTGGGCTATGGGGCTGAACATGGCGGCTGAAACCACCTCACGCATCCCCGCAAAGCCAAGCAACATGACGGCCTGTTCAAGCGAGGTGATGTTTTCACGCCGCACCCGCATGGCCGGGCTGTTAATTAGGCGCAGCACCTGGGTTGAAATAATCGGATCCGATTCAATCAATTCGGTCAGGCTGCGTATGGGGGTGTCGATATTATTCAGCGCGGTCATCAACTTGGGCAGCACGCTGGGTAGGCGCGGCACCAGCTGGGTGAGCTGGGTGGGGGTTTGACTGAGATCTTCCCTGCGCGCACGAAGCCAGCGCGCTTCGGGTTCGCTTAAGTGTTCGCTCGTGGCCGAGGGAACGGACGGCGCATTCAACAATTGTTGATAGAACGTGAGACTCACCTCGGCGGCATTGGGAAAGTGGGGTTCTTCTGGGGGGGCTTTGCTTAGATTTTTTGCGGCGGCACTCGGCGGTTGTTTTGGCCGCACGGTGGGTTTGGCGGGTTCTTTTGCGAAAAGCGTTGTAAGCCATTGCCACATAACTGATTGCGCTCGTTAGTGATTGCTGCCGGCACAATCGGGCGAGGCGGGCGCCGAACCTTTTTGCGCCCACTCAGCCGGTGTAAACGTGTGCAGTGATAAGGCGTGCATTCCGGCATCGCGCTCGGCTTGCAATAGGCTTTGCACGTGACGATGCCGCGCAAGTAAGCCCAATTCGGCAAATGCTTCGCTCACAATCACCAGGCGGTAATGGGTTTCTTCTCGCGTGCCGGCATGCAGGTGCGATTCGTTATCAATTTCAAGATGGGTGGGAGCCAGTTCAGATTGAAGTTGGCTGCGAATACGGTCGGCTCGGTTCATGGTATGTTTGCTCTGATTAATTAACTTGATGAATCATAACAAGCCGACGCCCAACATGGGGTAAATTTCTGCGGGTAAGCCGGGGCGACCAATCAAATACCCTTGAAAAGAATCGCAGCCGAGGGCTTCGAGCAAATCGCGTTCGGCCGTAGTTTCAACCCCTTCGGCCACCACCTCTAGGCGTAACGCATGCCCCATGGCGATGATCGCTTTAACGATTTCAAGGTCTTTGGGGTCATCGAGAATATCCCGCACAAAGCTTTGATCGATTTTTAGGCGATCAAAAGAGAATTGGGTGAGATAACTTAATGAAGAATAGCCCGTGCCAAAATCATCCAGTGCTAACTGCACGCCTAATGCTTTGAGTTCAGCCAAGGTGTTGGCGGCGGTGTGGGGGTCATTGACGAGCGCGGATTCGGTGAGCTCAAGCTCAAGCAAAGCGGGCGGAATGCCCGATTGCGCTAAAGCCGCGCGCACGCGATCCACAAAACACGGGGCGTGTAATTGGATGCTGGAGACATTCACCGCCACGGTAATGCGCTCACCCAGCGGCACCCGCCAACGGGCAATTTGCAGGCAAGATTCTAAAAGCACCCAGCCGCCAATGTCGATAATGAGCCCCGATTGCTCAAGCAAAGGGATAAATCGATCGGGGCCGGCGGCAAGATCGGGCGTGGTGTGGCGCCAGCGTAATAAAGCCTCAACCCCCGTGATGGCAAGGCTGTTGGCATTTTGCTGGACTTGGTACACGAGATAAAAGCGGTTATCGGCTTGGCCTTGGCGCAGCGCCGTGAGCAGCAGCGCGCGCCAGTTTTGTTCGGCGGCAATCTGCGGCGAGAAGATGGCATGGCCATTGCGCCCCTGCGCTTTGGCGGCGTACATGGCGGAATCGGCTAAATGCAATAATTCGTGCATGCTGCGGCCATGATCGGGCCAAACCGCCATGCCGGTGCTGGCGGTGGTGAGTACCGTGAGATGATCCATGTGGAAGGGGTTGGCCACTAGGGCTTTAACCCGAGCGCCTAAGGCATCGAGTGCCGCCGGGGTGCCATCGGTGGGGAGTAGCAGCGCGAACTCATCGCCGCCCAATCGGGCAATTAAAATGCGCTCAACCGTGCATTCATCGTGCAGGCGCTTTGCGATTTGCTTTAGGAGCTGATCTCCGCGCGGATGGCCGTAGCTGTCGTTAATGGAGCGAAAATAATCCAAATCAAACTCAATGAGGGCGAGTTTTTGATTGTGTTCTTGCGCGAGCTCATCCATCCAGAGCTGGGCTTGAATTTGGAAAAATTGGCGATTGAGCAGGCCGGTTAATTCATCTTGACTGGCCAAGGTTTCGTAGCGTTTTTGGGCTAGTTCCCGCTCGGTTACATCACGGCCAATAATAATTAATAGCTTGCGCTCGCCTTGCTCGGTGAATGACGGCAGTTTGATGGTATCGAACACGCGGTGCCCGCCCGCCGGCTCAGGGAGTTTTTCAAGCGTGCGGGTAAGTTTTTGTGAGGCCCAAGCCTGTTGATCGGTGTCGATACAGGTGGTAAGCCCTTGTGTGTAAATTGGCAGAGTTAATTCGGCTAATTGCGCATCGGTTTTACCCCACCACGGTTTGTTTTGCAGATGTAAGAGATCCAGCGCGGCTTGGTTGGCCAATAGCCAGCGCCCCGCGCCATCTTTAATCACAATAAAATCGGGTGTGGCATCAATGAGCTGCCGCATTAATTGCTCGTTGTCACCTAAGGCGTGTTCGAGGGCTTTAATGTGTGAAATTTCATGCGCCAAAATAAATTCGTGCAACGCCGAGGCTGGCGGCGCTTGGATCAGCATGCGATGAAAAATTCGCGTATGGCCCTGATTATCGATAACAGCGTGTTCGTCAAAGCTATTTGAGCCGTCAAAGTGGGCGATATTTTGGGTGAGCTGTTGTATCAGTGCGGGGTCAGCGAGTTCACGCGCGGCCTGATTCAAAAACGCAATGGCTTGAGATTCATCGCGACCAATCACGAAATCGGGTAAGCGATCAAGCCAGCCCATCGCATCGGGTGACACGCCGGGATAGGCGGAAATATGCAACAAGCGCACCGACGATTTTGTATCGGGTGTCACGGGGGCTTGCGGGATGAGCGCGGCTAGGTGTTGGCCATCAAGCCAGCACGCACGCCAAATCCACCCTTGCAGGCTTTCTGAGGGACCCGCGCGGCCGGTGTTTTCCTGCCAGCGTGCATCACCTGCGAGCATGCCTAGGATTAAATCGAGTCGATGAGGCTCGCCTTGGGCGAACGGGGCGGCAAGCGGCGTGTTTGGCAGCGCAAGAGGCTGCCAATCGCAGATTCGATTGGCCGCATCCAGTCGTACCCACAACCAAACCTCGCTGTAGGCGTGCGGCGGGCTATCGGCCATGACGTCGAGGCTCAGCATGGGTGGGGCGCCGCAGGGGGTGTGGGTAGGTAAGACAAAATGCGTGAAAATCCTTTTTTGCGGGCTGTTGTAATAATCATTCTCATGTAGCAAAGCATAGCCAATTAAACCGCCGGGGTATATTGCAATTTCATGACGCAGGGATGCTGGATTCGTTGTTTGCAGGCGGGGTGGGGTCGGATGCTAAAAATACGGCATCGCCTTCGATGCGAATGGGCACGGCTTGCAGGCTCGTGCCCGGGCAAGGGCCTTGGGTGCAGGCGCCGCTTTGAATATCAAACTGCGCATGATGCACGGCGCAGCGCAGCGTGAGGCCATCGGGTTGGCCTGTCAGATACCCGCGCCGGGTTTTGCACAAAGGCGAGCCGTTGTGCGGGCAGCTATTGCGATAAGCGTAGAGGGCTTTATGGGCGCGCACCACGATGATGCTTGGGACGCCATTTTGCGGGCGAACGCCCACGGCATCGGCTGGCCCCAAATCATCTAAGTGGCACAGGGGTTCTATTGGGTTGGCTTGTTGGTTGGCTTGTGTGTTCAATCCATCAAAGCCGATTTGCCTAATTTTTTGTTCCGCAAGGCGCACGCCAAAGGTCACGGCGGGCGACCAATCGGCGGTGGCAGCCCCGCTTGCACGCGCATGAATAACGCCGGCAATTAAGGTGTCGCCAGCCCCCAGGGTGTCTACTACCGGATTGACGATTTGGCTCGGTATGCTGTGAATCGTGCCCAGCTGCGGCGCCAGCCAATAAGCACCCGCCGCGCCCCAGGCGAGAATGAGCACGGCTTGCGGTGCCCAATGATGCGCGGCGGTTAAAAAAGCCCGGGGGTCAGTAAAATCGCGGCCTTCTGCAAATGCGCGCGAGAAGAAAATCACATCTGGAAATTGGAACAGCTGCTCAAGGTGCGGGCGCTCTTTTTCAATTTCAAGCGATAGGGTTTGCGTGCGGCTCATGCTGCGCGCCCAAGCCAGCATGGCGGCGGTATCCATGCAGTTTCTGGCTTCAAAATGCAGCCAGTCAAACGGGGTTAAATCGATGGCGAGAAATGCGTTTAAGTCAAATTCGGGTGCATCACGATAATGCACAATGGTGCGGCTGCCATTGTGCCGATTGAGGGTGATGTAGGAGGTAGGCGCATGACCAAAGCCTATTTTTTGGCTGGGCGATAAATCGATGCCGCGCTGCGTGATTTTTGTCTGAATCAGTACACCATCGGCATCCGGGGTGAGTACGGCGGCCAGCGCGCAGTGGTGTTCAAATTGGCGCAGCACCTGCAAGGTGTTGCAGACATTGCCGCCCGTGCTCTGCCGCTGGGCTAGCGCCCGTTGCTCACTATCCTCAAGGGGGTAGTGGTCTACTTCATTGATGATGTCGATGGTGGCAATGCCAATGCCTAAGATAGAGGCCATAACGCAAGCTCGCTCCAATTGATGGGACGCGCCCGATGCCTGTTTTGCGCGGGTGCGATTAGGGCGGTGATTATGCCGAATTTATGATGAAGGTTCAGTAGACTTGGCGAGCGTTTTTTCTTCAATCCACCAGCGCTCGGCTGAGGCATGCAGCACAAGGCAGCCCGCACCGCCATAGGCGCGCACCTTGCCGGCCGCCCCGGGGTTTAGTACCCAAATTTCATGGTCTGTATCAATGCTGCGGTGATGGGTGTGGCCGTAGACAATCGCGCGCGCTTCTGGGTGGCGCATTCTCAGCTTCTCATGGCGCTGATGCGCGGGATTAACGCGATGGCCGTGCTCAATAACGAGCAAGCCGCCGGGCAGCTTGAGCCGTGCCAGCTCCGGCAGAGATTCGAGTAAGTGGGCGGTACCTTGCGGCCATTGATCAACGGTGTCGTTGTTGCCCCGCACTGCCATGATATGGCCTGATTTTGGTGTGGCACGCCGCAAAATATCGGGGTCTAAAATATCACCCGCATGCACGATGACATCGCATTGCTGCATCAAGGTGAGGATTGCGCCCTCGATTGCCCCATGCGTATCGGAAATAATGCCGACGCAAACGGATGCCTGTGCTTCAAGATCCACATTGCCTCCTGTGTTTGCGGTGGATGGGTTATTTTAAATCGTTGTCGGCTCAGCGCGCTATGCGGTAAGACCCCCCAATTGGGTGCGCGTTCCTTATGCAGGGCATCACTTTTGTGCGTTGCGGGCGCACTGCGAGCCTTCGGCGGGGTTAGCCCGCTGACTAGTATGTTAGGTGGCGCGGTTTCTGTCATCTTTCATCGGGGTTAAAAGCGTCTTGTCTTGGGCTAAACGTAAGGGCGCGTGCATTGAGACGCGCCAAGTCCGCCCATCGCACGTATGATGTCTGCCCATTCCCGCGCAGGCCGCTTGTCGTTGGGTATCGAGAGGATTAGCAGCTTATGAATTATCAACATCTCTTTCACGCGGGCAACCATGCCGACGTGCTCAAGCATTTGGTTTTGCTTCAACTGATTGAATTAATG
This sequence comes from Halothiobacillus sp., assembly GCA_023255735.1. Taxonomy (GTDB): domain Bacteria; phylum Pseudomonadota; class Gammaproteobacteria; order Halothiobacillales; family Halothiobacillaceae; genus Halothiobacillus. Next base: position 52,468 of record JAGDVP010000010.1, read on the forward strand.
CAGCAAAAACCAGGTGGTTTTTTGATGCTCGATACCCATGCGGGGGCGGGTTTATATGATTTAACCGCTGCTGAGGCGCGCCGGGGCGATGAAGCGCGGGGCGGCATTGAGCGCTTGCGTGCGGCCATGGCGCTGGCACCGCCCTGTGATGCGCCCGCGATGCGCCTAATGTCGGATTACCTGGCGCGCGTGCAAGGTTTCGGCCGGGCGCAGTATCCCGGCTCCCCGTTGCTCGCGGTGGGGCAATTGCGCACGCAAGATCGGTTTATCGGCGTGGAGCTGGTATCTAAAGTGGCGCGCGAATTGGGTCGAAATTTAGATTTATGCCCCCGGCACGAGGCGGGCATTGCCCAGCGGCGCACGGTGGCGCGCTGCGGTGAAGGCTTGGCGGCATTGAAATCAGATTTACCCCCTATTGAGCGTCGCGGCCTGATTTTAATTGATCCGCCCTATGAGCAACCGAGCGAGCGCGATGAGATTATTGCCGCACTTGAGGCCGGTTTGCAGCGGTTTGAAATCGGGGTTTTTGCCCTGTGGTACCCCATTAAGCAGCGCCCTTTTTTGAGCCGTTGGTTGCATCGGATTGCCCGCTTAACCGAAAGGCCTGTGTTAACCATCGAAAATTCGCTGGTACCCGATGAACTGGGTAATCGCCTCACGGGTTCGGGCTTGCTCATCATCAACCCGCCTTGGCAGTTTGAGCCGTTGATTCGCCCCACCTTAACGTATTTAAATGCGGCCTTGCGCGAGGATACAGCGGCACCCTGCGCGATCACTTGGCTTAACCCGCAAAAATAAATCAACCAGAGGCCATGCGATGACCGGTTTTGGTTATGTTTTACAGGGTCTTCGCTTGATGTGGCGCCCGGGGATTCGGCGATTCACCCTCATTCCGCTGGCGATTAACCTTCTATTATTCGGCGCAGGCACTTGGGCGCTGATCCATTACGCGCAGCACATGCTCAATCAGCTCTTACCCGATTGGTTAAATTGGCTGAGCTGGTTGTTGTTGCCTGTTTTATTTATCGGGCTTTTGCTGATGGCGTTTTTCAGCTTTACGCTGGTCGCTAATTTCATCGCCGCGCCGTTTAATGCGCTGCTCGCCCAAAAAATTGAGTTTGAGCTGACCGGCGAGGCTACGCCGGAGGATAACACCGCACTTTGGCCGCTCGCGGTCAAAACCCTCGCGGCAGAATGGCGAAAGTTTCGATATTTTTTGAGCTATGCCATTCCCCTTGCCCTACTGTGGTTCGTGCCGGGTTTAAATCTTTTGGCGCCCTTTTTGTGGTTTGCCTTCTCGGCGTGGATGATGGCGCTGCAATATATTGATGCGCCGGCGGGCAATCACCTATGGGAATTTGAAGCTCAGCGCCGATGGTTGCAAACCATGCCCGTCACAAGCTTAACGTTCGGCGCCACGATGACGGGCATGACCCTCGTGCCGGTGCTGAATTTGTTGGCCTTGCCGGTGGGTGTCTGCGCGGCCACGGCGCTTTGGGTTAATAAAAAATCAGCGCGCAACGCCTTTGCACGCGATAACCCAAAGGGTTTAATTGTGCGGCGCACTGGACAATAAGTTAAACCTATACTAATTAATAAGAGTAACTTTAATCAGGAGATGCCTATGAAACGCCGTGAATTTATGACCACCGCCTTAGCCGGCACTGCCGTCCTTGCCCTGTCATCTCAAGCTGCTCACGCGGCACCGCATGCGCAAGAAAATGTGGTGTTTGATGCGCAAAACCCCGGCCACTGGAAATCCGTGGAGGCACTCCATGTGCCCATTATTGAGCGTAAGGGCAGCCAAATAACCATTAGAACCCCACATCCGATGAGCGAGGATCATTACATCGTGAGCCATACCGTGGTGTTGGCGGGCGGCAAGTTTCTAGATCGAAAAACCTTTAGCTGGAAAGATCAACCGGTATCAGAGCACACCTTGCCGACCGGCTACACCGGCAAAATTACCATAACGAGCACCTGCAATTTGCATGATTTTTGGATCAAAGAAACGCAGGTTTAAACTTTGCGGGCACTGCCCAATAGCAGCAAACCACCCAATACAATGGCACCCAAACCCGCCCAAATTGGGATATTCACGGTTTGGGTTTCTTTAACATTCAATTCAATGGGGCCGATTTTGGCCTGATTGGTGTTTTTGGTGTAGCTAAAACTGCCATAGGCTAAGCCCAAAGCGCCGCCCACAATCAAAGCCAGTGCCATGATGCGTAATCCCTTCATTTCGTAAGCCTTTGGTTTGCTTAACAGGGGCGTTAAGATGCTTTTGAGTCTAACACGGTTCAGTGTGGCGCACGGTGCGTGATGTTCTGGGCGGTGGTTAAATCACCCATCGATTATTTTGGATAACGCGCAAGCTTGCCGCAAAATACCAAAGGCTTAAGCTTGAGCGTATTCCCCCATCACCCCATCATGAGCAACAGCATGGCAGAGTCCCTTTTCGATCAGCTTAAAAAAGCAGGTTTAGTTGACGCTAAAAAAGCGCAAAAATCGCAAAAAGAGAAAGGCAAAGCACACTATCGCGAGGTAAAACAGAACACCCCCGTGAACCACGATGTGGCCGAGCAGGCGGCGCAGGCTTTCAGTGAAAAGGCGGCGCGAGATCGGGCACTGAACTTGGCGCGTGAAGCAATGCAGGCGCAAAAGGCAGCGCAGGCGCAAGCGCGTCAGATTATTGAATCGAACCGAATAAGCGCGTTTGCCGGACAAATTGCCTATCATTTTGCGGATAACGGCAGCGTAAAAACGCTGCACGTAAATCCGCAAACCCATCATAAGCTGGCCGCCGCAGGGATTCGAATCGCCCGCTTTGAGGGGGGCTATGTGCTGATTTCTGCCGCCGCCGCTGAAAAACTGGCCTCGCGCGATGCCTCTTTATTAATTGCCCACCCGAGCGATGCACCACCCGTCACGAACACGGACGACCACTACGCGCAGTTTGCCGTGCCCGATGACTTGATCTGGTAGGGCGCAAACCATGCCGGCGCGGCCTTGGCGGCAACGAGTTATCGGCCGGAAGGTTTGCGCCCACCGCCGGGTTTGCCGCCGCTGCGCTGGGCGGGTTTTGCTGCCGGGCGCGCAGATAGCGCACTTTTGCGACCAGCGGGCTTGGCGGCCGCTTGGGTGTGCGCTTTCACTGAGGGTTTTGCGCTGGGCTTTGAGCTTGGTTTCGCCGCAGGCCGCGCAGCGGGTTTGGTGGCAGGTCTTGCGGGTTTGGTGGCGGCTTTAGCGGAAGCGGCAAGGGGTTTGCCTGTGGTGCCGGCAGAGCCGGTGGCCGCTTCCATGCGGGCGCGGCGCTCGGCGTTGGCGGCAGATTTGCGTTTCATGCCGGCAATTTGCCGCTCTTCTTTTTGCTCTTTGTAGCGTTGTAGCGGGGTTCTGTTATCGAACTTGCCTTCAAAGGGGTTGCTATCGGTTTTAAATTCGAGGCGAATCGGCGTGCCCATCAGCATAAATTCCCGCCGGAACCAGCCTTCTAGATAGCGCGAATAATTGCCCGGTAAGCGATCGGTTTGTTTGCCGTGAATGACGATGATCGGTGGGTTGCTCCCGCCTTGGTGGGCGTAGCGTAATTTAATGCGCCGACCATGCACCAGTGGCGGTTGATGAGCAAATACGGCGGCTTCGAGTGAGCGGGTGAGTACATTGGTGCTTATGTCGCGCATGGCGGCGGCGTAAGCGGTATCAACGCTTTCAAATAATCTATCCACGCCTGTGCCGTGCAATGCGGAGATATAGTGCATTTCTGCGTAGTTAATAAAATCGAGCTTCAAATCGATTTGCCGCTTGACTTCCGCGCGGGCGTAGTCGGTCATGTTGTCCCATTTATTAATGGCGATCACCAAAGCGCGGCCTCGGTCGTGAATAAACCCCAGGAGATGTTGATCTTGCTCGCTGACACCCTCGTGCGCATCGCAGACCAAAATCACCACATTGGCAGCTTCAATGGCCTGTAAGGTTTTGACAATACTGAATTTTTCGATCATCTCATTCACGCGCGCGCGCCGCCGCACGCCGGCGGTGTCAATCAAAGTGTATCGCTTGCCATTTTGCTCAAAGGGGATGTAAATGCTGTCGCGCGTGGTGCCCGGCTGATCGAATGCCAGCACGCGCTCTTCGCCCAAAAGGCGGTTGGTGAGGGTGGATTTGCCTACGTTCGGGCGGCCAATGAGCGCAACCCGAATGGTTTTTTCGTCGTATTCGGGCGCGCTTGGGGTGTTGGGGAATTTGCCAGCGATTTTAATTGCGACCGCATCCCAGAGACTACTAATGCCGCGCCCGTGTGAGGCGGTGGTGAACACCGGCTCGCCCAAACCCATCCGCGAAAATTCTGCCTGAACGAGCGATTCATCGACGCCATCGACTTTGTTCACCACCAGCTGAATAATTTTGCTGGTGCGGCGGAGTTTTTCTGCAATTTCTTGATCGGCCATGGTTAAACCGGCGCGGGCATCCACCAAAAACACCACGCAATCGGCCTCTTCAATCGCGGCCCAGGCTTGGTCTTGCATTAAGGCTTCAATGCCGCCGCGCTCGCCGGTGAGCCCGCCGGTATCAATGACGATAAACTCGCGCCCCTCGTGCTCAGCCGAACCATACTGCCGATCACGGGTTAAGCCCGCGTAATCTGCCACCAAGGCGGCGCGGGTACGCGTCATTTGGTTAAACATTGTGGATTTTCCGACGTTTGGTCGGCCAACTAAAGCAATTACAGGTTTCATGCAGATATCCAAGCCATGCGCAGTACAGACAATCAGAGCCGCGCGCGGTCGTCGCGGCGCGTATTGCGCGCGATTATCGCAGCCTTAAGGGAAGATTGCCGAACTATCGACACTTTGGCCATTGATTTGCCAGCCCTCTGCGCCATAGCTTATGTTCATGGGCAGATCCTGCGACGCGCTTTGGGTGCGCGCTTGCCGTAGCGTGGCATGCAGCTGCCAAGTCAGCGGTGGTGGGATTGGATCGATGGCGGGCGCTTGGGATGCGGCGGTTTTGTACCGCGGGCCCAACGCCTCGCCCGCTAATTCAATTTGGCCGGCCAAATTGTGCCAATACAACGCCCTTAAGTGCACGTCGGCGGCGCGCAAAGCTACCAATACCGCAGGCAAGGTGTCTTGCGGGAGCGTGCGAACCAGTTGTGCCAAGCGGGGTAGCAGTTGCTGTCTTAGGGGTTCTGTTGGGGCTTGTTCATCGGGCGGCGACGCTTGGGCAGGCATTAGCATGAGCGCACTGCGCACATCGGTGATGAGGGTTGCCAGATTTTTGAGAAAGCTGGGCTCTGCCCCCCCAATGTTGATGGCCAATTGGCCGCCGCCCCAAAGCTTTTGATTGACGGACACCGAGCGCGCCGCGCAGAACACACTCATCGCGCGCGCGGCGCCCTGATTCATCTTCGCTTGGCTTAAACGCAATTGAAACTGATCAACTCGGCCGCGTTGGTTTGCCGTAACCCAGCCTAGTTGGCGGATATCCAAATCAATTTCACCCACGGCTTGGCTTAAATCAATAAGTCCGTTGGACGCGGCAAGCTGGGTGTGTGCTGTTACCCTCGTGCGGCCAAAGAGGTAATCCGCCTTATCCCAATGAATCACAAAGCCTGGGGTATCGATTGTGCCGTGCCAGGTATCGCGCGCCGCATCAAAGCGCAGCTCGCCGGTGTTTGGCGCGTCTGCCAATGTGAACAGCACATGGCCTTGCCAATTGACTAAGCCATCAAGGCTCAATGGCTCATCATTGGGTACGCGGGGCAGTGGGTAAATTTGCACCGGGCAATCTTGCGTGATTTTAAGCTTAAAACGAGCCCACCCCCATTGATTGCCGGATGCCGTAGGCCAGCCGGGCGGCAGCGTGTGCAGCGTGAGTCGGGCTGCAAGCGCGGGCGTGCCCGCAAAACCATGGCGCACCAGCGTAAAGTCGCGCTGATACGGGCTTTGCGTCAGACGAATCAGCTGCCAGTCGGGGTTCGCCGCAACCCAAGCGGCGAGGGCTTTATCGAGCCGCACGCCGGCTTGATAGGGTATGACATAGCCCCACAGCGCCGCTAAAAGCAGTAAAAATAGGGCGCTACGGGCAGGCCATCGACTGCGACGGATGAATGTAAGATGCAGTTTCATAGCCCAAGGGGTTGTTTGCCCATAAAAAAGGATCGTTCAAGCGATCCTGCATCACCATGGCGCGCGAATCTGTGGCGGATAACCGGCTGCTAGGGGGTAACCGGCCGCGGGGTTAGGGCAGCTGGAACACCACCAAATCGCCGCCCCGCGTGACCGCAGCCACGGTGTTGGCTTCCGAGCGCATCGGATCAATAAGCGCGCCGTTTAGCCGAGTGCGGCCAACTATCGCGCCGGTTTGGGTATTGAGAACATGCAGATAGCCTTCTTGGTCACCCACCACGAGTTGATTGTTTTCAATGGCAGGTCCTGTGACACCGCGATAGGCAAGAGCCGCTTGCCGCCAGAGGGGCTCACCCGTGCGCCGATCCAGCGCCCAAACCACGCCATTGGCATCGGTGGCATACACGGCATGGGCATCCAAACTCATATCGGTGTAGCCCGAAAATTTCCGGCTCCACAGCGTTTGGCCGCCTTTGGCGTTGATGGCGGCTAAACGGCCTTGATAGGTCACGACATAAAAGGTGGCATCAGCAAACAGGGGCGTGGCATCAATATCCACCATCCGATCAATATCGGTGCGACCCATGGGCAGGGCGATTTGATTTTTCCACAAAAAGCGGCCATCGGTGCGGGAGAGTACGGCAAACTCGCCATCGTCATAACCCACGGCAACGGCATCGGGGAAGAGTAACGCGCGGCTTTGGCCTTGCAGCGTCATGGCCGGTTCGTTGTGATTAACCGACCAGGCAATGCTGCCATCTTGGGTTTTAAGCAGGCTAACCGAGCCGTCTTTGGCGCGCACCACCACATCGGTATCACCGACTGAAGGCGCCGCTTCAATCGCGGTTGAAACCTGTGCTTGCCACAACAGTTTGCCGGTATCGATGGCCAGCGCAAAGACTTTGCCCGTATCGGAACCGAACACCACCATGGCATCGCTGGCACCGCCACCCACACTTAAATTAGCCTTTAAGTTGGCTTCCCAGAGCCGTTTGCCGGATTTGATGTCGTAGGCAAATACTTGGCCGCGCGCATCGGCCACAATCACCCGCCCGGCCGATACGACGGGGGCAATGCGCAATAATTCATTTTTTTGCCCCGCCCCCGCGGTGGCTTGCCATAAAATTTTTGGCGCCGATTTGTTATCAATTTGGGTTAAAGGGGTTGGTTTGACCAGCTCGCGGGTCTCAGAGCAGCCAGCGAGCCAAACTAATGCGAGGGGGAGCAGCAGCACATGGGCAGTTATGCGCCGCCAGGCGCGCGGGTGCAGACGGCGAGCAGCAGTGGGTGCGTCGGGTGAATTTAAAAGGTTCATGATTGGGGGGCTCCTGATGCGGGCGCTTTCTCGGTGGCACTGGGCGCCGTTGGCGGATTGGTTGCGGGTAAATTATCGAGTTTAATTTGCACCAATCCACCGGCTGAGGCCGGATCGCGCAGGGCTTGCCCGTAGCTTAGCCTTGCCGCTTGCCAGTTTTTCTGGCTCGCTTGAATATCGCCCGTCAGTTCAGCAAAAAGCGAACCATATGGCGCGGGTGGGACGACTTTTAGGGTGGCTAGCGCTGCATCCGGCTCGTTTTGCGCCCATTGCACGCGGGCTAAGCGCAATCGCGCTAAGGCGGCCAGCCCCGGCTGGTGGGTGCTTTGGATGGCATCTTGTAAATAAATGCGGGCTTTTGCCAGATCGTTTTGGCTCATGGCCTCATGCGCGCCGATCATGAGCGCTAAGGTGGCGTAAACCGAGCCTTGCTCGCTGGTCGCCAGTTTGCGCGCCGCTTGCATGGCTTCTATAGGTTGATTGGCCTGGCTCAATTGCTCGATTTGGTGAAAAGCCAGTGCCGCTTGGGTTTGGCGTTGGCCTTGCCAGTTTTGCCAGCCCAGCCAGCCGGCAACCACCATGAGGCCCAGCGTGATGCCCAAAAGCAGCGTTTTGCCGTATTGCGCCCAAAACTCCTTAATTTTATCGAATTCTTCGTCGTCCGTTGTTGTCACAGGGCACCTATCGGGTTAAGGGTAAAAAATAAATCAGAATAAAAAGGTTAGCATGCCGATGGCCGAGCGCCGATGGCTTGCGCAAGCCAAGCTATGGCTTCGGTGGGGCTCATGCTGGTGTCGGTGATGCTTGGCGCTGTGGGCTCAGCGCGCAAGGCTTTGATGGTCCAGTGTGGCACTGTTTGACGTGGCGCTTCAACATGCACTGTAAATGCCGCGCCACTGCGATCGGCTCGGCGTAACTGATTTTTAAGGCCGCCGCCATCCAGCGCGCATTGCACGCGCTGCGAGGGCAGCGCATTTCGCAGGGCATCGGCGGCATTCAGCGCGGCCGCTTTGCTGGCCGGATCGGTCCAGAGCACATAAATATCGGCGGTGCTGTCGTTCTCTGGCTTATCGCACAGCTCAATCAGGCGCTCAAGCCCAAGCGCAAACCCGGCGGCAGGGGTGGCTTTGCCGCCCAATTGGCTCACCAGCCCATCATAGCGGCCGCCCGCGCAGATCGTGCCTTGCGCGCCTAGCGCGTGGGTGACCCACTCAAATACGGTGCGGTTGTAATAATCTAAGCCCCGCACCAACCGGGGATTCACCACAAAGGGGATGCCGGCGGCGGTGAGCAAGGCTTGGACTTCGGCAAAGTTTTCTTGATCGGCCGCATCCAGATAATCACCCAGTGCTGGCGCGTCGGCCACAATGGCTTGCACCGCCGGGTTTTTGCTATCCAAAATGCGCAGGGGGTTGGTTTCCAGCCGGGCGCGGGCTTCATCATCCAGCGCTTCGCGGTGGGCTTGCAGATAGGCAATAAGCACGGCGCGATGGGCAGCGCGCGCAGCCACACTGCCTAAGGTGTTGATTTGAAGTTCAACTTCGGTAATACCGAGTTGCTGCCAAATGCGGGCGGCCATGAGCATAAGCTCAACGTCCAGCTCTGCCCCGTTAACGCCAAAGGCTTCAACCCCAAATTGATGAAACTGACGGTAGCGACCTTTTTGTGGCCGTTCGTGCCGAAACATGGGGCCGATGTACCAGAGTTTGCGTTGCTGGTTGTGAATTAAGCCGTGCTCTAAACAGGCGCGCACGCAGCTTGCGGTGCCTTCCGGGCGCAGTGTGATGGCATCGCCGTTGCGGTCGATGAAGCTGTACATCTCTTTTTCTACGATGTCGGTTACTTCACCAATGCCGCGGGCGAACAGCGCGGTGTGTTCCACGAGCGGCATGCGGATTTCTTGATACCCATAGCGGCGCGCCGTATCGGCCAAGACCGATTCTAATTGCGACCAGCCGAGCGTTTGGGCGGGCAGCACATCGTGCATGCCACGCAAGGTTTGTAGCGTTTTACTCATTTATTCTTTATTAGTCAGGGGGTTGGCCGCCTTGGTGTGCGCAGCAATGTGGTTTCGAATGGCGCGCTCAACGCCATCCACTAATTCGGCTTCGCTGAGTTTTCCCGCCGGCTTGCCATCAATATACAACAAATTAGGCTGGCCGCCGGTAAGACCAATGGCGGCCTCACGCGCCTCCCCAGGCCCGTTGACGACACAGCCGATGACGGCCACATCCATTGGGGTATCGATGTCTTCCAGTCGGCCTTCAAGCGCATTCACCGCTTTAATAACATCAAACTCTTGGCGCGAGCAGGAAGGGCAGGCAATTAGGTTGATGCCACGATTGCGCAGGCGTAGCGATTTTAAAATATCCCAGCCGACCTTAATTTCTTCCACGGGATCGGCGGCCAGCGAGATGCGGATGGTGTCGCCAATGCCTTCGGCTAACAAAAGCCCGAGGCCGACGGCGGATTTCACCGCCCCCGATCGCAGCCCACCGGCTTCGGTGATGCCTAAGTGTAAGGGTTGCTCGATTTGGCTGGCCAGTGCGCGATAGGCCAAAACGGTCATCCACACATCGGAGGCTTTGAGTGAGACTTTAAACTCGGGGTAATTGAGTTTGTCGAGAATATCAATATGGCGCAGCGCCGATTCCACCATGGCATCTGGGGTGGGTTCGCCATATTTTTGCTGTAAATCTTTTTCGAGCGAGCCTGCATTCACGCCAATGCGCAGCGGAATGCCTTTATCGCGCGCGCAATCAATCACCGCGCGCACCCGATCGGCTCTGCCAATATTGCCGGGATTAATCCGCAAACAATCTGCGCCAAGCTCGGCCACGCGCAGGGCGATGCGGTAATCAAAGTGAATATCGGTAATGAGGGGAATATCCACTGCGCGGCGAATTTTGCCGAAGGCTTCAGCCGCCGCCATGGTCGGCACCGAGACCCGTACCAAATCGGCGCCCGCTTTTTGAATCGCCTGTATTTGGGCAATGGTCGCCGCCACATCGCAGGTATCGGTGTTGGTCATGCTTTGCACCGAAATGGGCGCATCGCCGCCGATGGCCACACGGCCAACCTGAATTTTGCGCGAGAGGCGTCGAATCGTGGGTGAGGCAATGTGGCTCATGGGCCGCCCACCTTGGTGCGCACCACGCCGGTGGTGGTGTTGGGCGCGCCGAGTTTAACGGGTTCCCCTTTCCATAAAACGGTCACTGCCGCAGGGTTGCCAAGGATGACTGAAAAAGGCCCAGCGCCTGGCAAGCTGCGCTCGCTGCCTTTTTTGAGTACGTCGTAAATCAACCGCTTGCCCTTGGCATCTTGCACTTCGACCCAGCAATCGGCGCTGTTGGCTTTAATCACAAGATTGTTATCGGCCGCAGTTGCTGGCGCGGGCGCAGGTAGATTGGGTGCGCTATCGGCCGCGTTTGCTGCCGGGGGATTAGCCTGTGCCTGAGTGGTCGGATTAAGCCCGGGCGATTCCTGCGCGCCGAACGGCGGCGGTGGCGGCAATCCGCCTGATAATGCTGTTTGGCTTGATTCGGTTGAGCGGTTGGTTGCGGGGATTGCCTCTGTGGGCGCCGCGGCAGGCAACGCGCTGGGCGATGAGCCGGCTGCGGGTGCGCTGGCATTGGGGGTGCTCACCGCGCCATTCATTGGAATATCGATGGCAATGGGTGCTGGCTCAGCGCTCGATTGCGGCGCTATGAGGCGGGTGTTTTGGCTTTGAGGCAGGCCAATGAGGCTCGCAATGCGTTGCTGCCAAGCACTTGGAAGGGCGAATACGGCGACGGTGATTACCCCGGCGATAATGAGTACGGTGGCAAGCCAGCCCCACACGCGCCCGCCCCGCGCTTGCGGGTTATGGTGCGGGGTGTGCGTGGCTTTACGGCTCGACATTACATCAAGCGGCGCGCGGGCGTGGGTATTGAGTGACTCTGTGCGCGGGTTGATGGTGCGCTGAGCTTCAAACGCGGCCAGCAGTTGGGCGGCATCGGTATCGAGCAGGCCGGCCCAATGTTTAAGGTAAGCGCGCACATAAATGGGTTCTGGGGCTTCATCGAGCCGGTTGGCTTCAATCAGCTCCACGATGCGCAAATCAAGGTTGAGCGATTGTGCCAGATCACCCGGGCTTAAGCCCTTGCTGTTGCGTGCATCACGCAACAGCGCGCCTAAGTTATTCTGGGGGCTGTTGTGCGCTGGCTCTTTGGCCGTGACGGCGTCGGATGTGGCCGCATTGCGACTGAACACCAGAGGCGCTCCGCCGGATGGGTTAGAGGCGGCTTTATGGGTAGCTGATGGGTCGTTTGAAGGCATTATTTTGCTCCGCTATTGTACCATTTGGCGGCAGCTGAATCAGGGAAGCGGCCTTTTAAAATTAATACATGATTGGCGAGCGCAGTTTGATCGCCCGTAGCTCGGTCGATACGGATGGCCAATTGCAAGGTGTCGGGGGTGTTGCGGTTGCTGGTTTCAAACGCTTTCATGGCGGCTGCCGCAGCGGCATATTTTTTTAAGGCAAAGTTCACGCGCGCTAAACCTATGAGCGCAGAGCCGTAGCCGGGTGATTTATCTAACGCCGCTTGATATTGCGCGAGTGATTGAGCTAGGTTGCCTTCGGCCTCATAACACACCCCAGAATTGGTGAGCGCAAACTCCGGCGTTTTATACAGCGGGTCGCTATAGGCTCGGTTAAACAGAGATTGGGCGCGTGAATAGTTTTTTTGCCCGCAGAGGTAGGTGGCGTAATTGTTGTCTAAATCGGAGTTGTTAGGATCGAGCGCGTAGGCTTTTTCAAACTCAGCTCCCGCCTGCTGCGCTTCACCGAGGCGATCGAGCATAAGCGCGTAGGCGTGGTGCGCGGGGGCGAAGTTGTTGTCGAAATAAATGGCCCGCTTGATTTTCTCGACCGCTACATCCATGTGACCTTCGTTCATGTATCCCACACCCAATTCGGTGTTGATTTGGGCGGCGCGTTGATTTTCATTGGGGTTGGTGGGCAGATTGTTGGGGTTGCCTGGTGGATTTTGCCCCACGCTCGCGCAACCCGTAACCAAAGCCACTGCCAACACGAGCAACGCCCGTGCGGCGGTTGAGCGAAAACGACGTACACGCTGGTGCATTAACTTTTCTCCAAAGTAACCTTGATTTCCGTCAATCCCATTTCGGCTAAGCGCGCACTGCGCCGGGCTTTATCTTCAAATTCGCCGACCAGTTGGCCGCAAGCTGCATCGATGTCATCACCGCGTGTTTTGCGCGGCACGGTATTAATGCCGGCTGCTTTGAGCACGCTGCGAAAGCGCTCAATTCGGTTCCGCGATGAACGCTGGTAGCCCGATTCAGGAAACGGGTTGAACGGTATCAAATTGATTTTAACCGCATCCCGGCGCGTACCGAGTAACGCGATGAGGGATTCGGCGTGTTTGATCTCATCGTTCACGCCTTCGAGCATGACATATTCATAAATAATGGCACCGTGCGGTACCACCTGGGCATAGCGGTCGCAGGCGGCCATCAGGTCTTTTAGTGGATACTTTTGATTAATCGGCACCAAAACATCCCGCAGGGCATCATCGGGTGCGTGTAGGGAAATCGCCAGCGCCACGGGGAGCCTCTCGGCGAGGCGGTCAATGGCCGGCACAATCCCCGAGGTGGAAACCGTTACGCGCCGCCGCGAGAGCCCGTAGGCGTTGTCATCCAACATTAAAGTGGCCGCATTCACCACGGCCTCAAAGTTGAGCAGGGGCTCGCCCATGCCCATGAATACCACGTTGCTGATGGCTCGGTTGTGATTGACCGCGCGGGTGACCATTCGTTCAGCTAACCATAATTGCCCCACAATTTCGGCGGTGGTGAGGTTGCGGTTGAAGCCTTGGCGGCCGGTAGAGCAAAAGGTGCAAGCGAGCGCGCAGCCCACTTGAGAGGATATACATAGGGTCGCGCGGTCTTCTTCGGGGATGTAAACCATCTCAACCGAGCCGCCGCCTTCTAATTCGAGCAAAAATTTGCGGGTGCCGTCACTGGATTGTTGATCCAGCCGGACCTTTGGGGCGCGAATACAGGCCAAGGCTTTGAGCTTATCGCGCAGGCTCTTGGCCAGATCCGTCATGTCATCGAAGTCAGCCACGCGCCGCTGATGCACCCATTTGAGCACTTGCGTTGCGCGAAAAGGCTTTTCACCCAGCGCGTTGAACCAATCACGCAGCTGCTCAGGGCTTAAGCCGAGCAGGTTGATTTTGCCATCCCCACCCTCGCTACCCACAACGGGGGCGGGAATCGTCGCAGGCTGGTTGCTTGTCACAGGGCTGACCTCGAACATCAAAACTTATCGACGAGCCGTAATTTCTTCAGGCTTGAAGAAGTACGCAATTTCAATAGCGGCATTTTCGACGCTATCTGAGCCATGCACGGCATTGGCATCAATTGAGTCGGCAAAATCAGCACGAATGGTGCCCTTTTCGGCTTTTTTCGGATCGGTTGCGCCCATCAAATCGCGATTGACTTGCATGGCGTTTTCGCCTTGGAGCACTTGCACAAATACGGGGCCTGAAATCATGAAGCTGACCAATTCACCAAAGAAAGGGCGCTCACGATGAACCGCATAAAATCCTTCAGCCTGCGCGCGGGTGAGTTGCATCATGCGGGCAGCAATTACAGTTAAACCGGCCTCTTCAAAGCGGGTCACAATTTTACCGATGACATTTTTGGCTACGGCATCGGGCTTAATAATCGACAAAGTACGTTCAACGGCCACGGGGTATCTCCTCAACAGGCATTAATTAAAAAGGAATTTTGTTAAAAATCGAAGGGGGCTGAGTTTAACGCCTTGCGGTCAAACAATCCATGACAGCCGATCGCGGGCAGAACTTGGCTGCCCCTTGTGCGGTGTTGGCTGGCCACATCGCCGCCCGGCGAATCTTGCGCGGAATTAATTTTTGTGCCGCAGCCCCGCCCCTTTAAGCCCTGCTATGTGATCGCGCTCACGCGCATCATGCAGGGTTCGGTCTTGGGTCTTGGCGATGCCAATGAGCTCGGGGTTGGCGATTAAGTCGGCCAAAGAAATTCCGCTCAAAAAATCATGTATTTGCGCGGAGAGCCCCATCCAAAGGTTGTGCGCCAAGCATTTGTGGCCATTTTGGCAATTGCCTTTGCCCGCGCAGCGCGTGACATCCACCTCTTCATCGACGGCGATCACAATTTGCGCCACGTTGATATCGCAAGCCTGCCCGGCAAGCTGATAGCCCCCGCCCGGACCGCGCACGCTTTTGACTAAACCCGCGCGCCGCAATTGAGCAAATAGCTGCTCAAGGTAGGAGAGCGATAATTCCTGGCGCTCGGCAATATCGGCCAAGGCGATGGGTTCGCCAAGATCGTGAAGCGCGAGATCCAGCATGGCCGTCACAGCGTAGCGACCTTTGGTCGTAAGTCTCATAACAAAATCCTAAGGTTAGGCCAGCCGAGCAGGGTGGCGTGCAATATCTATTGGGGCGGCGCTTGCCCCTGCGCATTCGCCCGCGGGATCAAGTGCCAAGCCTGACAATAACTAAGGCTAATTCTTGGTTAATTAACAACGTAATACAAGCGCAATTTACGATGAACCGGCAGGTGGGTTGGCATCCCTCGGCGGGGCGGGTGTGGGCTCGGTTTGGGGCGGACAACCCACTACATCTGCGCCGGTGCGGGCTTCATCCTTGGGCGCGCGCGTTAGATGGCAGCCGGCTAAACTGGGCAGTGGGGTGTCATCGGCGGGTGCTTCGGTCGCGCCACCGTCCATCTGCGCTTGCAGTTGTCGAACCCGGGCGGCTAAGCTGGCTAAACGATCATCCCCCGCTTGAACATGATTCAGTAGCCGATCAATGACCTCGGCCACGGGATCGGGCATGTCTTGCGCCACGCCATAGGCATCAAAGCCTAAGCGCTGGGCAATGCGGGCTTGCTGCTCTGTGATGCTGGGTCGCTGGCCAACAATCCGCGCCGGAATGCCCACCAAAGTGGTGCCCGGCGGCGCATCTTGCAGCAGCACGGCATTGCTACCAACGCGCACGCCATCGCCCAAAGTGATGGGGCCTAATACTTTTGCCCCCGCACCCACCACCACGCCATTGCCGAGCGTAGGGTGGCGCTTACCCGCCGACCATTGGGTGCCGCCTAAGGTCACGCCATGATAGAGCGTGCAATCATCGCCAATTTCAGCCGTTTCGCCAATCACCACGCCCATGCCATGATCGATGAAAAAGCGGCGGCCGATTTTCGCCGCCGGATGAATTTCAATTCCGGTGAGCCAGCGGCTGAGATTGGCCACCATGCGCGCCAATAAGGTGAGCCGCCAACACCAGAGTTGATGCGCGAGCCTGTGCCACCAAATGGCATGAATCCCGGGATAGGTCAGTGCAATTTCTGTGCGGCTGCGCGCGGCCGGATCGCGGGCAAAGACGCTATCAATATCCTCTTTTATCCGATGCCATACACTCATTGCGGGTTACCTTGCTTGGGTGGGCGCGGGATTGCCTCGGGGTGGGGCTCGCTTGAAAGCGCGGTGAGCATGCCTTGGATGAGGGCAAGCTCGCTGCTCAAGGGCTGTGCCCGCCGACACATCACCCGCAGTTTGCTCATGAGCCGCGCCCGGTTATCGGCAATATCAGAGGCGATTGTGGCGCCGCGGACGAAAAACGGCGTTTGATCCAGTAAATTCGCTAAACGATCTTCAAAGGCTTGCCATTGTGCCAGAGTGGCTTGCATGGCTAGTGGCTGGTTTGCCGCCCTGTCTGCTTCTCTGTCTGCCGCCCTGTCTGCCGCCCGGGTGGCGGGCGCCAATGCAGCGCTTTGCGCTGCAATATAAAGCTCATAGGCCACGATTTGCACGGCCTGGCCAAGATTTAACACGGGATACTCAGGGTTTGCCGGAATTTCGATCACCCGCTGCGCCCAAGAAAGCTCAAAATTACTGAGCCCCGTGCGCTCCGCGCCAAAAACAATGCTGATTAGCCCTGCGCCGGTTTGTTGATCTGCTGCAATGGTTTCTGCGGCTGCACGCGCCGTCCACACCGGTAAAGGCAGCTCCCGAGGGCGCGCCGTGGTGGCCCATACCGCAACAGAATCCGCCAAGGCGCTGGGTAAATCGGCCACCACCGTCGCATGATGCAATACATCGGCGGCATGTTTTGCCGTCGCCAGCGCCAGCTCATCGATACCTGCCGTGGGCGCCACCAATACCAAGCGGGCTAAGCCCATGTTTTTCATCGCCCGCGCCACAGCGCCCAGATTGCCGGGGTGGGATGTGCCGCACAGTACAATTTGAATTGGGCGGGCTTGGGTGCATGGCCGCACGTTTGGGGGGGCAAAGGCAGGGTTGGCTTGCGAGCGCGTCATGAGCTGATAATTTTTCCGAAAATTTGCGCTTAGTTTAAGTATAATGCGCAGTTCTAAATTTTATGCCGTATGCCAGCCGGCTCACTTTGAATTGAACCTGCGAACTCACCTATTATGCCCCATCCTATGTTAACCATGGCAGTTCGCGCAGCGCGCGCTGCTGGAACCGTTATCTCCCGCGCGACCGACCACGTAGCCGATCTCACCATCGAAAGCAAACAGCGTAACGATTTTGTGAGTGAAGTCGATCGCCAGGCCGAACACGCCATCATCGATATTTTGAAACGCGCTTACCCTGATCATCATTTTTTAGGTGAAGAATCGGGCGACACGGGCAGTGAGCTGAGTGAATACCGCTGGATTATCGACCCACTCGATGGCACAACCAATTTTTTGCATGGCTTGCCCCATTATGCCGTATCGATCGCGCTCGAATATCAAGGGCGCCTTGAGTTAGGCGTGATTTACAACCCGAGCAATCAAGAACTTTTCACCGCTGAACGCGGCGGCGGGGCGTTTTTGAATAATCGGCGCATCCGCGTGGCCGGCTTACGCTCACTTGAAGGCGCGCTCTTGGGCACGGGTTTTCCGTTTCGCGCCGATCAAGATGTGGAGCGGTATCTGAAAACCTTCCGCGCGCTGCACGGCCCGTTATCGGGGATTCGCCGGGCGGGTTCCGCGGCGCTGGATTTGGCCTATGTGGCGTCCGGCCGGCTCGATGGCTTTTGGGAATTTGGGTTGCTGCCCTGGGATATGGCCGCAGGCATCTTGATGGTGCGTGAAGCAGGCGGGATTGTGATTGATTTTTCAGGCAAAGAAGAGTTTATGACTTCAGGCAATGTGATTGCCGCCAACCCCAAAATTACGCACGCCATGCTCAAAGCCATCAGCACAAGTTTGGCTTAAGCTTTAGGAGGCCAGAAGTAAGGGGACTCTATTTCCCGCCCATAAAAAAAGCCGCAGGCCTAACCTGCGGCTTTTTTTCATCCCGCATTTTGCTGCTAAGGCGCGTGATCGACGAGCTTTTCTTTATCGGTGATTTTCAACAAATCGCGGCGCTTCAAACCTAAATCGAGCGATAAGCTTGCGGCAACATAAATCGAGGAGAAGGTGCCAAGGACAATACCGACCAGCAAGACGAGCGAGAACCCGTGCAATGTTTCGCCGCCAAACACATATAAGGCCAACACAGATAAAAACGTGGTTAACGCGGTGATAACGGTGCGCGACATGGTTTGATTGACGGAAATATTCATGATTTCAATTTCGCTGCCTTTGCGGATTTTGCGGAAATTTTCGCGCATCCGGTCAAACACTACGATCATGTCGTTGATGGAATACCCAGCTAAGGCTAAATAGGCCGCCAAGACGGTGAGATTAAACTCAATGCCGGTCAGGCTGATAAAGCCAAACACCATGATTAAATCGTGCGAGAGGGTGATGACCGCGCCGGTCGCCATTTTGAGCTGATAGCGCAAGCTTACAAAAATCAGCAAGCCGGCTAAGACCACAAGCATGGCCAGGCCGCCTGAATTGAATAGCTCTTTGCCGACCGCCGGCCCCACATATTCTACCCGCCGCATGGTGACGCCGGCATCTTCGGTTCTAAGCAGGCTTAAGACATGATCGGCCAGTTGGTTTTGGTTGCCTGTTTTGGCGGGGGGCAGGCGGATCATGACCGATTCGCTGGAGCCAAAATATTGCACGACGGCTTCGGGAAATTCATTTTTTTTGAGTACCGCACGAATCGCCTCAAGATCCGCGGCTTTGGTGTACCCCACTTCAATCACAACCCCGCCGGTAAAATCAAGCCCCATATTAATGCCGCGGGTGGATAGCGAGACGATGGAGACGATTAGAAACACCAAAGATAGTGCGTAGGCGTAATAGCGCTTGCCGAAAAAATCGACTTTGGCGTCATAGGGAAACAAATTCAACATAATACGGTTCTCTTTAAAGCGGGGCTCAGCGGCACGCGGGCGTTAAATGGAAATTTGGGTTAAGCGCGCACGCCGACCATAAATCAAATTCACCAGTGCGCGGGTGACCATAATGGCCGTAAACAACGAGGCAGAAATCCCGATAATCAGCGTTACCGCAAAGCCTTTCACAGGGCCTGAGCCCAATCCGAACAATACGATAGCCGCGAGTAGGGTGGTAATGTGCGAATCGATAATCGTGGCAAACGCGCGCTCATAACCGGCTTTAATGGCCGCCTGCGGGGTAAGCCCATTGCGCAGTTCCTCGCGGATTCGCTCGTTAATCAGCACGTTGGCATCCACGGCAATCCCCAAGGTGAGCACCATGCCCGCAATCCCCGGCAAGGTGAGTGTGGCTTGGAGCAATGAAAGCACGGACACGATAAGCACGAGATTCACCCCGAGGGCGACCACGGCGGTCACGCCAAACACGCGGTAGTAAATCAGCATAAATACAGCGACCAACGCAAAGCCTAAGATGGAAGCATTCACGCCGGCTTGGATATTTTGCGCGCCTAAGCTTGGGCCGACGGTGCGCTCTTCAACAATATCCATGGGCGCGCGCAGGGCGCCGGCGCGCAACAGCAACGCTAAATCGCGGGCTTCATTGGGGGAATCCAGCCCGGTAATTTGGAAGCGGTTGGCCAGTTGATCTTGAATGGTGGCGACATTAATGACCTGCTCGATCACTTTTTTCTCTTTGACGGGCGCGCCGTTCACCATTTTGGTTTCGCTGCGGTGCTCAATGAACACGACACCCATTTGCTTGCCGATATTTTGCCCGGTGATGTCGGCCATGCGGCGCGCGCCCTGGCCATCTAAATTCACAAATACCGCCGGTGAGCCGGAACGTTGATCAAACCCCGACGAGGCGCCGGTGATGCGATCGCCGGTGACGATCACTTGACGTTTTAACAAGACCGGCTGGCCGTTTTTCTCGTGATACAGCCGCGCATCGGGTGGCGTGCGTCCCGATTGTTGGGCATCGATCCAATCGGTGGGCGTGCCCGAGACTAAGCGAAACTCGAGTGTGGCGGTGGCGCCGATAATCTCTTTGGCGCGAACGGTATCTTGGATGCCGGGCAGTTCCACCACGATGCGATCATCGCCCTGTTGCTGAATGAGCGGTTCGGCAACCCCTAATTCATTGACGCGATTACGCAGGGTGGTGATGTTTTGATCGATGGCGGCTTTGCGCTCCGCTTGCGCGCCTACCTCGGTGAATTGGGCGGTGAAATATGGTTGGGTATTGCGCTCATCTTTGGCAAAAACGAGCTCAGGATATTTGCCGGTTAAGGCGGTAATGGCGGCATCCCGGGCGGCGGCATCCGGGAAGCGCACAGCAATTTCGGTGCCTTTATCCACATCGGCGCTAATGTAGCGAATATTGGCCTCGCGCAAATCACCCCGCATGCCATCCACCCGACGCTCAAGCGCGGTTTTAATGGCGGCTTGCATGTCGATTTGCATTAAGAAATGCACGCCGCCACGTAAATCTAGCCCCAAATACATCGGCTTAGCGCCTAAATTTTGCATCCAGCGCGGGGCGGCGGGCGCCAGATTGAGTGCTACGGGATAATCATCACCCAAGGCTTCGCGCACCACGTTGACGGCTTTGAGCTGGGCATCGGTGGAATCGAACTGAATGAGGCCATCTTTATCTTCGATGCCCGCACTTTTTACGGTGATGTTGGCGGCTTTAAGCGCAGCAACCGCCTTATCGACGGCGGCTTGATCCATCACGGCATTGCGTTTAGAGATTTGCAGTGCCGGGTTTTCCCCGTAAATGTTGGGCAGGGCGTAAAACAGTGCAAAAAACAGCACCAAAACAATGAGTAGATTTTTCCACCAAGGATAACGATTCATCAAAAATGCCTGTGGGGTGTCGACCGTGACACGCAATTATAGCGCCTATAAATCAAAGAGTTATGGGCGCGTGGATAAATAACAACCAAATGGCTCGGCACGCGTTAAGCCTGCCGTGTGCCGCAGAGCTTACGCTTCGCGGGTATCTTTCAGTGTGCCTTTGGGCATCACGGTGGCCACGGCATTGCGCTGAACCACCATGGTGACGTTATCGGCCACTTCAATAATCAAAAACGCTTCGGTGACTTTAACAACCCGGCCAAGCAAGCCCCCATTGGTGATAATTTCATCCCCTTTTTCAATCGATTCAACGAGTTTTTTGAGTTCTTTTTGACGCTTAACCTGGGGGCGAATCAGTAAAAAATACATCACACCAAAAATGAGGATTAAGGGCAGAAAAGTCGCGATTAAGCTGGGTTGCTGGGCGGCTGTGGGGGCGGCATCGGCCATCGCATCGGAGATAAAAAACATACAGGGCTTTTCCTTTACTCTTGGGTTTTAATAAGCAGTCAGCGGGGTGACTGGGCTAAAATTCGCTGATTAGTATGCCACAGGCGCGCTAAGTTCCTGGCCTTTTTGCCGGTATTACCGCGTGTGGCGTCCACTTAGCTGATGCCTTGGGCACGATCGGCATGGAATTTTGCGCGCCATGCCTCAAATTGATTGGCTTCAATCGCGTCCCGCATCTCGCGCATCACGGTTTGATAGTAATGCAGGTTGTGAATGGTGTTAAGCCGTGCGCCCAGCAGTTCATTGCATTTATCTAAGTGTTTGAGATAAGCGCGAGAAAACCGCTGGCAGGTGGTGCAGGTGCAGGTTTCATCTAGGGGGCGGGTGTCTTTAGCGTAGCGGGCATTGCGCAGTTTAATGTCGCCAAAGCGGGTAAAGAGATGGGCATTGCGGGCGTTGCGGGTGGGCATAACGCAATCGAACATATCCACCCCGCGTGCGACTGATTCCACTAAATCTTCCGGCTTGCCAACACCCATTAGATAGCGGGGTTTATCGGTGGGCAGCAGCGGTGTGGTGGCCTCGAGGACGTGATTGCGCTCATCGATGGGTTCACCGACCGATAAACCGCCGATGGCATAGCCATCAAAACCGATCTCAAGCAAACCGTGGGCCGATTCTTGGCGCAGCGGCGCGTACATGCCGCCTTGCACAATGCCAAAAAGGGCAGTGTCGGTGTTGCCGGGCTTAAGCGCATCAAATGCCGCGCGTGAGCGCGCTGCCCAGCGCAAAGATAAGCGCATGGATTCTGCCGCCTGAATTTCGGTGGCCGGATACGGTGTGCATTCATCAAAAATCATCACAATATCTGAGCCGAGTTCATGCTGAATTTGCATGGAGCGCTCCGGGGTGAGCATCACGGGGCTGCCATCGACGGGGGATTGAAATTTGGCGCCTTCTTCGGTGATTTTGCGCATATCGGCCAAGGAGAACACTTGAAACCCGCCCGAATCGGTGAGGATGGGTTTGGCCCAGCCCATAAAATCGTGCAAATCGCCGTGGGCACGAATCACCTCCGTGCCGGGGCGCAGCATTAAATGAAAGGTGTTGCCGAGGATAATCTCGGCGCCGAGGGCTTCGATTTCTTGCGGGTCAACCGCCTTCACCGTGCCGTAGGTGCCCACTGGCATAAAGGCCGGCGTTTGGATCGTGCCGCGCGCAAAGCGAAGCTGGCCGCGTCGCGCGGCGCCATCGGTATGGAGCAATTCAAACTGCATAAATTTAACCTTCCGCGCCTGTCACCGGGTGTTGGGTGGCTTGGGTCGGGGTGATGGGAATAAACATGGCATCACCGTAACTAAAAAAACGGTATCCCTGCTGGATGGCATGGGCATAAGCGGCCAAAATGCGCTCACGCCCGGCTAGGGCACTCACCAGCATCAGCAAGGTGGATTGCGGCAAATGAAAATTGGTGAGTAGGCCATCGGCGATATGCACCGGCTGGCCTGGGTATAAAAAAAGCCGGGTATCGCCTTGATGCGCCAGCACTTCACGTCGCGCCGCCGCCGCTGGGTGCGCGCGTGCCGCCGATTCAATCGCCCGCAAGGCCGTGGTTCCCACGCAAATGACCCGCCCGCCCCTTGCTCGCGCATGGGTAATGGCTTGCGCAGTGGCCTCGGGTACATCAAGCCATTCACTGTGCATGATGTGGCTTAAAATATTATCGACGCGCACCGGCTGGAAGGTACCCGCCCCTACATGCAAGGTAACAAAGGCTGTTTCAACGCCCCGCTCTGCAATTTCGGCCAGCAGCGCGTGGGTGAGATGCAAGCTTGCTGTGGGGGCGGCAACCGCTCCATCATGACGCGCAAACACGGTTTGGTAATCGGCTCTGTCTTGAGCATCGTCGGCGCGCTCGATATACGGCGGCAGCGGCATATGGCCTGCGCGATTGAGCCAAGTGAGCAGGTCGGGGGTATCGGCATTGGGCGTTAGGGTCAGTAAAAAGAGCGCATCGGCGCGCGCTGTCATGGTGAGTTCAGCGCTGCCATCCATGATTAATACCGTGCCCACGGGGGGCGATTTACTGGCGCGAACATGGCACCATGCGCTTTGCGCATTGATGAGCCGCTCTACCAGCACTTCAACCTTGCCGCCGCTGGCTTTGTGGCCAAATACGCGGGCGGGAATCACGCGGGTGTCATTTAAAATCAATAAATCACCGGCCTGCAATAACGCGGGGAAGTCGGCAATTTGGCGATCGTGCAGTTCGGTGCGGGGCGCGGCGGCTAAAACCAGTAAACGTGCGGATTCTCGCGGCTCGGCAGGGCGATGCGCGATTTGTTCGGGTGGGAGCGTGTAATCAAAGAGTTGGGTTAACATGAAGCGCGCAGTTTAACACGGCTTTTGCTGATGTAGGTTTCGTTACAAAGGTTTTGGTTAGGAGCCATCCTGTGGCTTCAAGCCCATCCCTGTATGCAATCTCGGCGCCCATCATGGGTTATCGAGTTCGGGAAAATATGACCCATCCTTGGGTACTCATGCGGGTTTTTAACTCAAGCAATCAATTTAATCGCTGGTCAACCAAGCAGTTAAACAAATCCCTCTGCCCGGCACGGCAAATCTTTTGCCGCTTTTCTTAAAGGTGGTTATTCCCTCAACCAGCATCTTCCTTGCTGCCTCATCCTTGAAGCCTGCTACTTGGGACATCCTGTCCTGGTTATCCTTAACCGGAGCGACCTTGCTCTGTTAGCCCATCCTGGGCGACTGTCCTTTTATCCGTCCTTGAGTCATCCTTGATGATTTGCTCATCCTGAGCGTACCGCCCCCCATCCTCGGGGTGCGAATCATCCTTTAAAATTATGTCCTATAACTTAAACACCGATGCGTCATGCGGGGTGCTTAATCGGCTTCTTGCTGCTCTATCCTGAGCACGGAGCTATCATGCCGAACAAATGTGACAAGTTGTAGCGCCAAGGCGCCATAGTTCCGTCAGAATGGGCGATTTGTTGTGTAAGAATTTTCTTACAGAATTTTAGGGTGTGCGGGGTTGGTCCAGCCGGCCAAACGGCGCGCAGCCTTGGGTGAAAAATAAGCGTAGGCTCTGCATAAAGCCTGCGGGGTCTTCGGTATGCGGCCAGTGTTTGGCTTTATTTAAGGTGTTCAGGCAGGCGGCGGGAAAGTTGCGGGCGATAATAGGGCGATCGTCCGGCCCAATATAAGCCGAGCCCGCGCCGCGAATAAATAACGAAGGCCCGCAAAAAAAACCGTGGAGCTCGGGCATCAGCGAGGTTTCGGGGTAGGCTCGCTCTAAGGCATCCAAATTAAAGCGCCAGCGCCAAGTGGTTTGGTTATTTTGAGTTTCTTGGCTTAGGTTGGCGGCCAAGAATGCCCGCACATCGGGATCAAATACAAAGGGCGCCATTTGGGTTTTCGCCTGCGCGCGCGAGGTTAAGGTGGCCAGATTAACCGCGCGCAGCGCCGTAAACACCTCGTTATGCCAGGCAGGGTAGGCTTTAGGGGCGATATCCACCACCACCAGGTGGGTGAAGCGCTCGGGCGCCCGATCGGCCAGCACCATGGCGAGTTTGCCGCCTAGGGAATGACCAATGAGCCGCGCTCGCTCCAAGCCTAAGCGATCCATCAACCGCAGCACGTCATCAGCCATGGCCTCGAAGCACAGGTTGTCAATCCATGGCGAACGGCCGTGGTTGCGCAGATCAAGGTTAATGACACGGTAGGTATCGGACAAATCACGCGCCACGCCGCGCCAATTCGCGGAGGATCCAAATAAACCGTGCATAATGAGTACCGGTAATCCCCCGCCCGATTCTTCAAAGTTAAGCATAACGGTTGAATGGGGCATGGCTTGATGGGCTCCTGGGGTAATGTGCAAATCGGTTCAGTGGCTTTGAATTGCGCGGCGCATAATACCTTATTGTGGATGCCTTATTGTGGTGGGGCATTGGTTCCTGCTGACCTTTCTTAAATAACGATAGAAGTGCTGTATGTTTATTATCGATGGCTCGGCGGGTGACTCAGCTGCGGGCGTTTGTGTTGATTTGCCGCGGCCAGATTTAAATGCGCCGCGGGTTTTTCCGGTGCAAATTACGCGCGCAGCGGCTTTATTGGATTTAATTCAAGACGAGGGGATTCCCAGTGATCGCGCGTTGGCTCACGCCTTTCGAGCCGAGCGCGGCATGGGCAAGCGCGACCGCACGCAATTG
Organism: Halothiobacillus sp.; assembly: GCA_023255735.1. GTDB lineage: Bacteria > Pseudomonadota > Gammaproteobacteria > Halothiobacillales > Halothiobacillaceae > Halothiobacillus. Next base: position 77,804 of record JAGDVP010000010.1, read on the forward strand.
CAGGTTTTGGTGTTTTTTGTGCTTCGCTATTGGCGCACGTTAGATGTGCTGATGGATTTACCGCTTGATACCGAGCGGGGTTCATCTTTACCGCGTTTGGGGGTTGCTCTGGCCTTAGCCGACAGGTTAGACGACACTTTGGCGGCGTTGACCGGTGTGGATGGCGCCGTGATTGCTCGCCGCCTTGCTGCGCCCATGTCGCTTGCGGCGCGGTTGAATTTGCGTGATGGCGATATGCAGCGTTTGCGGGCGGCGTTTGGGGCCGAGGCGGCAACCGTCGGGCTGGCGTTACTTGCGCGCGCGCCGCTGGATATTCGCACCAATACGCGCGTCACCACGCCCGATGCCTTGCGCGCCGAGTTGCACGCGGCGGGCATAGCCAGTGAGCCGATTGCAGGGTTAGCGCACGCTTTGCGCCTGGTTGATAACGCGGCGCTCACCCAGCTTGACGCATTTAAAACGGGCGCCTTTGAGGTTCAGGATGCGGGTAGCCAATGGATTATCGAAGCGTGTCAGGCACAAAGCGGCATGAGTGTGCTGGATTTGTGCGCAGGCGCGGGGGGCAAAGCACTGGGGTTGGCGCAAGTGGTGGGTGAGACGGGGCGGGTTTTGGCCTGCGATGTGGATTTCGAGCGCTTAAGCCGGCTGCCTTTGCGCAGTGAGCGCGCGGGCTGGAAAAATATTGAGTGCCAACCGATTGACCATGGCCAAGATCGAGAAGTTGTCCGGCGCGCGCCCTTTGATCGCGTGTTGATCGATGCGCCGTGTTCTGGCTCGGGCACGGTTCGTCGTCACCCAGAATTAAAGCAAGCCGCTATTGATTTAACCGCTTTGGGCGCCATTCAAGCGCAGCTCCTAGATGATGGCGCAGAAGTGACACGCCCGGATGGTTTGCTGATTTACGCCACCTGTAGCTTATGGCTGGATGAAAACGAGGCGCAGATTGAGGCGTTTTTGCGCCGTCATCCCGCGTGGCGCCTTGAGCCTTTGCCGGCCACGATTGCCGATTTTGTGGCGCCGGCCGCGGTTGAGCCTGCCTGTGGCATGGCCAGAATTCGCCCCGATAAACAAGGGGGCGATGGATTTTTCTTTGCCGTGTTGCGCGCGCCAAGCTAGCCTGCAGGCATTTTTGGGCTATCGACAAATCGAGGCGGGCACGGCAAACTCATTGCCTTGATTTTTATTTGCGTTGTATGGCGCTGGCACGGTGATTTTCATGATCCCATCGGTGTTTTTTTATCGCGCGGCGGCTGCAAGCTTAATCATGCTGGGCGCGTTGCTGACAGGTTGTGGGCAAAAAGGGCCGCTGGTTTTACCGCCTCAAGCTCAAACTCAAGCCCAAGCCCAGGCTCAAACCCAGGCTCAAATTCCTATCGCGCAAAGCCCGCAGCCTAACGTTGCCGCGCAAATGGCCACAAAATCCCTTTCTAACTAACCCCAGAGCGGAGCCGCCCTGTCATGAGCCGTTTACCCTACCCCCAACTTGCCCGCGATGCCAATCAGGCGCTCATGCTTGACGGTTATCCGTTAAGCCAGATAGCCGATGCATTCGGCACGCCGACCTATGCCTACTCAAGCGCAGCGATTACCCAAGCCTATCACGCGCTTGCTGCCGCCTTTGGTGATCGCAAGCACCAAATTTGTTATGCCGTTAAAGCTAACAGTAACCTTGCCATTTTGGCGCTATTGGCAAGGCTTGGTGCGGGGTTCGATATTGTGTCGGGCGGGGAGTTAGCGCGGGTGCTCAAAGCGGGCGGTGAGCCGGCAAAAGTTGTTTTTTCTGGGGTGGGCAAGCGCGCAGATGAAATTCGTTACGCTTTGCGTGTCGGTGTCGGCTGCTTGAATGTGGAATCCGCAGCTGAGCTTGCGCGAATTAGCGCGATCGCCAAAGATATGAACTTAGTTGCGCCCATTTCGCTGCGGGTCAACCCCGATGTGGATGCCAAAACGCACCCCTATATTTCGACCGGCTTAAAAGACAATAAATTCGGGATTCCGATCGAGCAAGCGCCCGATTTATATCGCAAGGCCGCGCGCGATCCGCATCTTAGCGTCGTCGGCATTGATTGTCATATCGGCTCGCAGTTGACGGATGTGAGCCCATTTGCGGCGGCGGCGGAACGGGTGCTTTCTTTGCTTGATCTTTTGGTGCTCGAAGGGATCGAATTGCATCACCTTGATTTAGGCGGTGGCTTGGGTATTGCCTACACCGATGAGCATTCACCTACGGCGGCCGACTGGGTCAGCACGGTGGTGGGGGTGATTGATCGTCATCCCATTGCGCGGCGCTTGCCGATTATGCTGGAGCCGGGGCGGTTTTTGGTGGGTCCCTCGGGGGTTTTGTTGAGCCGAGTGGAGTATTTGAAGCCGCATAACGCGGTGGGCAAAAATTTTGCCATTATCGATGCCGCCATGAACGATCTCATACGCCCGGCACTGTATGGCAGTGTGATGGAGATTGTGGCGGTTGCGCCCGACCCCGCTCAACCCACCGCGACGTGGGACGTGGTGGGGCCGGTGTGTGAAACCGGTGACTTTTTAGGCCGTGCCCGCGAGTTAGCGCTTAAAGAAGGCGATTTGGTGGCTATTTTGGGGGCGGGTGCCTACGGTTTTTCCATGGCTTCCAACTACAACACCCGAGGTCGGCCGGCGGAAGTGCTGATTGACGCAGGCCAAGCGCACCTGATTCGCGCGCGGGAAACCGTGGAATCTTTGTGGGCCAATGAGTGCATTGCCCCGTCAACAGGGTCCTAGCTGAGGATAGCCATGGCGCTCATTAATCGGGTTCATCTGAATAGTTTTATTCTATGAAAATAATTGAATTTTTTAATTTCAAACCCATGGCGGCTTCGCGTATTGTCATCAAACTTCAATGAAGTTGTTTTTTACTCAGTCGCCTGTTTTTAATTTTTACAAGAGTTTCAAGGAACCCATCATGCTCGAAAATCGTGAAGGCCAACGCGTCCCGAATGTTACATTCCGCACCCGCCAACATAATCAATGGGTCGATGTCACCACCGACGATTTATTCAAAGGCAAAACCGTGGTCGTGTTCTCATTGCCCGGCGCGTTTACGCCTACCTGCTCATCAAGCCATGTGCCCCGTTTTAACGAATTGGCGCCCGTGTTCTTCAAGCACGGTGTCGATGACATCCTCTGCCTGTCGGTGAACGATACTTTTGTGATGAACGAATGGGCGGTGGATCAAAAAGCCGAGCACGTTCGTTTTATTCCCGATGGCAATGGCGATTTTAGTGCCGGCATGGGCATGCTGGTCGATAAAGAAAACTTAGGTTTTGGCAAGCGTTCATGGCGTTATTCCATGCTAGTGCGTGATGGTGTGATTGAGAAAATGTTCATCGAGCCGAATGTCGAGGGCGACCCGTATGAAGTCTCCGATGCCGATACGATGCTCGATTGGTTGGCACCGAACGCGGTTAAACCCCACTCGGTGATGTTGTTCTCGCGGCGCACGTGCCCGTTTTGTGCAAGGGCCAAAGGCATGCTGCACGATGCGGGCATGGCGTTTGATGAAATTTTGGTCGGCGAACAGGTTAATTTGCGCGCCTTGCGTGCCGCAACCGGCTCAGAATCTGTGCCGCAGGTATTTATCGACGGCCAATTGATTGGCGGCAGCGATAAACTGGCAGAGTGGATCGCCGCGCGCTAATCGATTTTCTTTATTCGTTTTATCGGGGTGCCGGCTCCGGCCGGTACCGAATCCCCAAAAGATAGGCTGCTAGGGTGGGAAAAAATCCGCCACAGGCCGTGTCTTTTTGGGTTTCGGTATCAACCCGTGGCGCACTGCTCATCTGTTTTAGTTTGGCAAAAATCAGGAATATCCCCATGAATACCCCTCTATCTACCCAGTTCGATTTGATTGTTTTGGGCGGCGGCTCGGGCGGCCTGGCTATCGCCGAGCGGGCGGTGCAATACGGTAAAAAGGTTGCGGTTATTGAGCCGGCGCATTTAGGCGGCACCTGTGTCAATTTGGGTTGCGTGCCGAAAAAAGTGATGTGGTATGCGGCCAATATGGCGCATGCCCGGCATGAGGCGCAAAGCTGGGGCTTTGCGCCAGTGCATGATGGTATCGATTTTGCCAAGCTCGTGGCGGGGCGCAACCAGTTTGTCGAAAATATTCGCCATTATTGGGATGGTTATGCGGTGGATTTGGGCGTTACCGTTATCGCTGGGCGCGGCGTGCTGCGCTCGGCAACCGCAGTTGAGGTGAATGGCAACATTTATACCGCGCCGCATATCGTGCTTTCCACCGGTGGCAAGCCGTTTGTGCCGCCCGTGCCTGGAGCGGACTTGGGTATTGATTCAGATGGATTTTTCGCACTGACCACTCTGCCCGAGCGGGTGGCGGTGATTGGCGGTGGCTACATTGGGGTTGAGTTGGCCGGCGTACTGCGTTCATTGGGCAGTGCGGTGACCTTGCTGGATATGCTCGATTCGGTGATTGCCCCGTTTGATGTGATGTTGCGCGAAGTAGCCACTGAGAATTTGCGCAATTTAGGCGTTGAAATGCATTTGCCGTTTCGCGTGCAGCAGCTGATTCAAACCGAGGCAGGCAAGTTTATCCAATCGGCTGATGGTGCGCAGTTAGGCCCTTTCGACACCATCATCTGGGCGGTGGGTCGCGCCCCAAACACGCCGGATTTGGGGCTTGAGGCGGCGGGTGTCGAGGTGCTTAAAAATGGCATTATCCCGACCGATGACTATCAAAATACCAACGTGCCCAGCATTTTTGCCATTGGGGATATTACCGGCCGCGCGCCACTCACCCCCGTGGCTATTGCCGCCGGGCGGCAGTTGGTGGAACGGCTCTATAACAACAAACCCGACGCAAAGCTTGATTACCGCGACATTCCGACCGTCGTGTTCGCCCATCCGCCGATTGGCACCGTGGGTTTAACCGAAGCGGCGGCGCGGGCGGAGTTTGGCGATGCGGCCGTCACAATTTATGAAACCCGTTTTACGCCCATGCGCTACGCACTCTCGGCACAGGGGTTTAAAACCGCGATGAAGCTGGTGTGTGTTGGCGATGAGCAACGCGTGGCGGGCTTGCATATCGTGGGCGATGGCGCTGATGAAATGTTGCAAGGTTTTGCGGTGGCGGTGAAGGCGGGCTTAACCAAGGCGCAATTTGATGCCACGGTTGCGATTCATCCCACGGCTTCTGAGGAATTGGTCACGCTGAAAACCCCGCGCAGCGATACTTAAGATGTTTTTAGAGACCCGCCACCTGCGAACCATTCGCGCGATTGCCGAGAGCGAATCGCTGGCACTGGCGGCAGAGCAGCTCCACCTAACGCAGTCGGCGCTATCGCATCAAATCCGTGCCATCGAGGCGTATTACGGCTTGCCCTTATTCTCGCGCCGATCTCGCCCCATGCAACCCACCCCGGCGGGGCGGCGTTTTTTGCAAGCGGCCGCGCAAGTGTTGCCGATGATGGATGAATTGGATCGAGATTTGCGGCAATTGGCGGGCGGCGATACCGGGCGCCTCTTTATTGCACTGGAATGTCACTCGTGTTTTTCATGGTTGCTCCCCACCTTAGATGCGTACCGCGAGCAATGGCCGAATATCGACACCGATTTATCGCTCTCGCACAGCTTTGATGCCTTGGATGCGCTAATGCGGGGACTGGTGGATGTGGTGGTAAGCTCCGATCCCGTGGATAACCCCGAACTGTGCTTTGTGCCGTTGTTCCACTACGACATTATGCTTGCCCTAGCGCCCCAGCACCCTTTGGCGGCCGAGGCGTTTATCACCCCCGCCATGTTGGCCGATCAAACGGTGATTACCTACCCTGTAAGCCGACACAGGTTAGATATTTTTTCACGGTTTTTGGAGCCTGCCGGCATAGAGCCTGCCGCTACGCGCAGCTCAGAGCTCACCGTGATGATTGCGCAGTGGGTTGCTAATGCGCGCGGCGTATCGGCATTGCCCGCTTGGGCGGTGGCCGATGAGCTGGCTCGGGGCGCTATTGTGATGCGCCCCTTGGGGGCTTCGGGCATGCATGCCACCTTGTATTTTGCCTTTCGCCGGCCGGAGCGCGATTTGCCTTATGTAGTGGCTTTGGTGGAAACCGCTCAGCGCTCGGCGCGCAAAGTGCTAGCCGATATTCGCATCGCGCACTTTTAGCCTATGCGCTCAGCGAGGGGGCTTCTGGGACTTGGCATTTTTCGGCCAAGAAATCGCCCTGAACCCAAACAATGCCGGCCGAGCGCGCCGCAGCAAGGTGCTCTGGCGTTTGGATTTGGGTGGCAATCACCGTAACCTGCAGGGCGCGCGCCAAGCTAAGCAAACTATCGATAAAGGCACGATCGCGCGCTATGCGCTCATGATGGCTCAACCAATCGGCATCAATTTTGATGTAATCGACCGCATACCGGCGCAAATGCTGAAAAATCCAATGACCTGAGCTCGCGTTTTCGATGGCGAACTTAAACCCATGGCCGTGGAGTGATTCAATAAAGCGATCGAGCATCGTCAGATCAGCCAGCGATTCGCGCTCATTGAGTTCGAGCACTAAACGATCTCGGGCAATCCCGGCTTGATCGGCGCTTTGTGCGATGCTTTGTAAGAAATTGGGCGCACGAACGGTGCGCGGCGAAATGCGCACAAACAATAAGCGCTCACACTGCTGCACGGCGGCTGATTGTAAAAGGGTTGTAATGACCGAGCGATCGAAGGTTTCAATTTGTCCCCGTCGCTCGATTTGGCATGCAAACTCATTGGCCAAATGCCAGTGCCCCTCAATGTGCACCTGCGCAAAGAGCTCGATCGCAACCCGTTGCAATAAAAGCTCAGAACCTGCCTCGGTGGGCGCATCTTGGGTGGCGAAAATGGATTGATAAAACAGCGCGGGCGGCTCGTTGATAAGGGCATCGACCAGCGCTTGTTCATCCACGCCTGGCGGGGGTGCGGGATCAAGCAATTCATCGGGGTTGGGTAGCGCGTATTGGTTTTTGCCCGCATTTTTCGCGCGATACATTTGGTTATCGGCAATGGCAAAAAGCCCGCGCGCCGTGGTTGCGTGGCAGAGCCCAATGGCAATACCAATCGACAAGGAAGCCCGCACCGTCTGACCATCGGGTGTTTTTATGGCCAAATTACGCAGACGCAAGAGCAGCCGATCGGCCACCATGCGGGCTTCTTTCTCGCCGGCCTCGGGCAAAATGGCCGCAAACTCATCGCCGCCATACCGCGCCACCATATCGCCCGCCCGCATCGAATCTTGAATTTGCTCCGCCACTTGGCGCAAAAACAAATCACCAAAGGCATGGCCGTACGAATCGTTGATGGTTTTGAAGTTATCCATATCGATTACCAGCAAACTAAACGCGTAATCGTGGCGTTTAGCGCGCCCCACTTCGTAGTCCAATAGCGACCAAAACATCCGTTGATTATAGAGCTGGGTTAAGGGGTCGCGGGTGGCGTAAAACTCCAGATCCTCGGTGTGTTTTTCGATCGCCCGCACGGAACCTACCACGTTGAGCATGGTGGATAATATGGACTCAATGACCAAGCGGGCGACGGCAGATTGATCGTGCGCGAAGGGCAAAATTAACCCCACCACGCCGCGCATAGGCGGGGTATCCATCGTGAGCACTTTGGTGCGAATTTCAAGCGTGCGTGCATTGGTCAGCACCGGGCTGTTGGCGGGTTCCATCGCATGCTGCCTTGGCACCAAAGTAGCCGCCGCGACCCCCAGCGTTTCACTTATCCGTTGTTGTACGCGAAAACTCATGGTTGCTGCCACGTTTTCATCGGTGGCATCAAACCAAAATAGCTCAACCCCCGGCGGGCGATCCCCCACCGCAAACGCAGTAAAAACGCCGTGAATGGGGAGCACGGTGTTGATTTCCCGCAATAAATCGCGCACATAACGCCGCCAATCGCGCACCACATCGGAGGTAATGACAAAGCGCTCAAGTAGGCGGATTTCAAATTCCAACAGGTTGCGATCAACGGCCAGATTACGCAACTTATCGGTAAGTGTATCCACCTCGACCAGCACATCATCCAGCTCAGAGAACCCCGTGTGGGCATCGCTGAAGCGGATATGCGCCAAATCTTCCACCCGCTCGACCCGGCTAATGGCCGATTTCAGCCGCCTGAGCGATCGCCCCATGCGATCCCCGAGCAGCAAGGCAATCAACAAAGCCGCCAATAAAGGCATCGGCATAATAAGCAAGAGGCGATTAAAGAGGTCTTGATGGGCTTTTTGGGTGAGCGCGGCAACCGGCTGGGTGATGGAAAGCACGCCCAACACATTGCCCGCCGTCGCGTTGGTATGACAGCGCAGACATTGCGCTTCGGCAATTAAGGGGCGATCGTAGCGAATAATGCCCTTTTGCATTTGGCTTGTGGTTTGCCCGCTTGCAAACACCGATAAAACTTGTGAATCGGCATTGGGTTGATCGATGGGGCCAAATAAGTCAATGACTTTGCTCCCCCGATACAGCTCGATTTGCGCCCCATTAACGCCGCCTTGGCTGCGAATGGTTTGCAAAAACTCGTTGAGCTGCGCGCGCGTCCAGCCTTGGCGCATAATTTGATACATGGCATTGAAGGTGCCATCAGCCAGCGAGGCCGACATCTCGGTGGCGGATTGGCGCACCGTGCGATCAAACACATCGGCGGTGGTCCAATACATGGCCAGCGCGACCAAAATCGAAACCGCCAAGGCAGCAGCCACAATTAAAAGCCGAATGGAGCGTAGCCACCGTGGAATCAAGAGGTTGTCCTTGTCATAACTTTTTTGGTGCTGTTTTTTAGCACAAGATTCTGCGCATAAGGCCGCATTCCCTGCGGTCGAATCAATTAGCGTTTTAGTATAATCAAAAATTCCCAATGTGGAATTAAGGTTTATTGGGGGGGTATTAATCCGGCGCCAAGGCGGCGGGTGGTGTAAGGTCGGTTTGGGCGGGTGAAAGCGCTTCTTCAGATTCGGGCGCCGCTTCAGGCTCGGGGGGGCGCTCAATGCCGGTGGCCAGCCACGCGCTTAATATCGCCCGCGCCTGTGGCACACCCACCCCGCGCAGCCCCGAGAAAGGCAGCCACTCGACGCCCGCGAGAGAGGGTTCTCGCTTTAATGCGAACACCGCCTTGCTTACTTCATTTTGGCTGAGTTTGTCGCACTTATTGAGCAGGCATAAAATAGGCAGCGCTCGACCAAGCGCGTATTCGATCATTTGCTGATCGGTTTCTTTTAAGGGATGGCGAATATCCATAATCACCACCACCCCTGCCAACGAACGGCGCTCCGCAAAATAGGCGGCCAACGCATCGCCCCAGCGCCGGCGCATCGCCTCGGGTACTTTGGCATAACCATAGCCCGGCAAATCGACAAACCGCCGGGTTTCGTCACTTAAGCCAAAGAGGTTGATTAGCTGAGTGCGCCCCGGTGTGCGGGAGGTACGCGCCAAACTTTTTTGCCCCACGAGCGCGTTGAGCACGGTGGATTTGCCCGCGTTCGAGCGGCCAGCAAACGCGATTTCAGCGCCGAAATCATCGATTAGTTCTTTTGTTGACGGTGCGCTTTTAATAAAAAATGCCGTCCGGAAGTCAATCATCGCCTACGCTCTCTTTGGGGAAATTACGTCGCCATCATACGCCCCCCTGCACGCGCAGGTGAAAATGCCGTGCATTGCTTGATAAACTCAGTCTCGTGGGTATTGATGGATCGGCATCCTATGCGGCGGTTATAGCTGCTAAACTGCGGCGGTTTTGGAGATAAAACCTCAGAGGGGCATCTTGACTAAGATCCGCCCGGCGCGGATAACCAAAGGGTTGATCGCGCCGGGCGAGGCTGGAATTGCTGCCTGCTTGCCCGCCCAAGGTGGGGTGTTTTTGAGTTGGGATGATTTTTGAATTGATTTTGAACAGGTGCCCTATGAGTCAGTCACGTTTACCGATTGTTGCTTTTGTGCTCCGCCAAATCGCGCTTAAAGGCGCTTTGGCTCTTGGTTTAACCTTATCCGGCAGCATGGCGGTGCTGGCGGGTGGCGATATTGCTGCGGGTTTAGAGGCCAGTAAAACCTGCGCCGCCTGCCACGGCGCCGATGGCAATAGCATGGTGCCCATGTTCCCCTCTATTGCGGGGCAAGGGGCGGGCTACATCGCCGAGCAGTTACACGCCTTTCGGGATGGCAACCGCGTTAATGCGCTCATGAGCCCGCAGGCTAAAGCGCTAACCGATCAACAAATCACCGATTTGGCGGCCTATTTTGCAGCGCAAAAACGTGTGGTGAAAACGGCCAGCACGGATGACTCCATCCCCGGCGCGCACTTATGGAAGTTTGGTGGTCACGCCAACACGATTGCCGCGTGCGCGGCTTGCCATGGCGCTCAAGGCCAAGGCAATCAACCGGCGGGTTTTCCGGCATTGCGCGGTTTAACCTCACAATATGTGCTCGAATCACTTATGGCCTATCGCAATAATGAGCGCAAAACCGAGCACGCCGACATTATGGTCAGCATCGCATCAAAATTGAGCGACGATGATATGAAGGATTTGGCTAAGCATGTGGCAACGTTCCCCTAACGCCAGATAAGCGCTTTTGGGTTCGCCGCCGTGCGGTTGTTCGGGCTTTTTAAGTGTTTTGCGGCGTGGCACCTAAACCTGAGTGCCCAGCTCGGGAACTTGTGCCGAACGATGCGCTCTTAGTGCTTCGATACGAGATTTCTGACTCTATAATTAACTTAAAATTAGACCAAAGGCTGAGCGCATGTCCGATTCCTTGAATAGTTCTAATCCGGCCTCTACGAGGTCAGATGCCGCATCTGGTGGGCCGATTCGGGTGATGCAGCCCATTGGCCTCACCAAGCGGCTTTTGCTTTGGCTCACCTCCATGAATTTGGCTGTGACCTTGCTCGTGTTTTTGGCCATTGCGTCTGTGATTGGCACGGTGCTCAAGCAGAATGAGTCATTTAGTAGCTATCTTGATGTGTTTGGGCCGTTTTGGTTTGCGGTATTTCGCAATTTATCGCTTTTTGATGTGTACTCCGCCACTTGGTTTGTGGCTATTTTGCTCTTTTTAGTGGCCTCGACCTCTTCGTGCGTGATCCGCAATGCCCCGAATTTTTTGCGCGACATGCAGAGTTTCCGCTTAAATGCGCAAGAAAAATCCCTGCGTGCATTTGCCCATCAAGCGGATATGCGCAGCGAGTTAGCCCCCGAGATACTCATCCCCAGGATTCAGGCGGCGCTCAAAAGCGCAGGCTTTTCAAATCGTGTTAAAGCCTCTGCGCATGAAACCCTCATCTCTGGCCGCAAAGGCAGCATTAACCGGATTGGTTATGTGTTGACGCATTTGGGGATTATCGTGATTTTGCTCGGCGGTTTGCTTGATAGCAAAATGCAGCTCAAATTGATGGATATGCTCGGCATGGTTAAGGTCGAGACGGCCAATATCCCTGTGAGTGAGGTGCCCGCAGCGAGCAAGGTGCCCGTGGGCGGCCTGCAAGCGTTTCGTGGCACGGTGAATATTCCTGAGCACAAGTGGGGCGATGTGGTGTTCATCGGGCTTAAAGACGGCTATGTGGTGCAAGAACTGCCGTTCAAAGTGTTCGTCAATAAATTCAGCATTGAGCATTACGATACGGGGATGCCCAAATCGTACATGTCGAACGTGACGCTCACCAATAAAGCGACCGGCGCAGAAATCACCAAAACCATCGAGGTGAATCATCCGGTTCACTACATGGGCTACAACATTTTTCAATCCAGTTTTGGCGATGGCGGCACCAAGCTTAAAATGGAGGCGTGGCAGCTCGGCGGCAAGGCGGGTGTGGCGCAACCCATTGACTCGGCAGTATTTGATAAAAAGAACTTTGATTTTAACGATCAAAAGTATCGGCTCGAATTCACCGATTTCCGCCAGTACAACATCAATCCGGTGATTGGCGCCGATGGACTTGAGCACCAAGTCAATTATGGTCCTTCGATTACTTTCAAGCTGCGTAACGCCGCGGGCGAGGCGATTGAGTACCAAAACTATTTTTACCCTGTCACGTTTAAAGAGCATCAGTATTTCTTGAGTGGCGTTAAGCGCAGCATTGGCGGCCAGCAGCAGTTTCTTTATATCCCCGCGGATAAAAACGGCTCAATCAAAACGTTTATGGCTTTTCTAGCAACGCTGACCGATCCGTCCAAAATGCAAATCATTGCGGCCGAACTGATTGGTGATGCAGGGCATGCGACCGGTGCCGATGCCGCCGCCAACGCGAAACTCACCCAAGCCGCCAGCGCTTCGATTGCTCAATTGGTGGATGTGTTTGTGCGCCAAGGCTTCCCCGCCATGCAATCTAAAATTGAAACAGCACTTGCCGATCGCAAGCTCACCCCCGAGGCATCCAAGCAGGCGGAGCAAGCCTCTATCAGCGTGGTGCGCTCGGTATTGGAACGCGCGTTCTTAGATACGCTGACGCAATTGGGTGATAAACAAGACTTTACCGATAAAGATGCTAAATTCTTTGATGATGCCATGGATGCCATTTCTGCCTTGCCAGCGTATGGTTCACCGATTTTGGTTCAGCCTGTGAGTTTTGAGCAGATCCAATCTACCGGCTTAGAAGTATCCCGCGCGCCGGGTGCTATTTGGGTCACCATCGGCTCGATCATGTTGGTTTTGGGTATTTTTATGGGCTTTTACATCCATTACCGTCGGCAGTGGATTTTGGTTAAACCGGAAGGCCTCGGTGCGCGGCTGCTGGTTGCGGGATCGGATGTGCGTAAAAATATTGATTTTGATCGAGATTTTGCCTTGTTTTGCGGTGAACTTTTGGCGATCACCGAGTCAAAACTAAACCTAGAACCCAGCCCGACCGAATCGGGCACACCGGGCACCCCCGCTTAAAACTGCTAGTTAGGCTTGGTGTTGCCGCTTTAAAGTAAGCCCATTGGGGCTGCTGATTGTTTTTGTACTCAGGAGTAACTGATATGTCTGTGCCTAAAGAACACATGATACCGATGCTAGATGCCTCGATGAAAAAACCCATGGCACGCTTGCGCTTAATTGATGGCATTTATGCCTTAATTTTGTTTGCGGGCGCTTATTATGCGTATGCCAATTATGGCTCTGCTATGGGTTATTACGGTTCAGGCACATTGTGGGGTACGGCGGCGGGATTAGCCTTTTTAGGTTGGCTATGGCCGGCCACGCGCACTTTGGTAGCTGTAGTTGCCGTGTTTGCGTTGCTCACTTTGTATCAATACGGTTTATATACACCCGGCGGGTTAGCGGTTGGCCGCATTAAGCTGCACGAGATTCAAGAGGGTCATTTTTTTCTGACCTATTTCTTATCAAGTCCAGCCGCCACCATGTGGATGGTGACCTTATTCGCCTTGGCGATGCCCACGTATTTTTTTGGCCTGTGGCGCCGGTCTGAGTTCACCCTTAAAGTTGGCAGTGGCTTGGTTTGGAGTGGCATTGCGATGGGCTTTATCGGGTTTTTTGCTCGGTGGCGTGAATCGTATTTAATCAATTTTGATTACGGCCATATTCCGGTAAGTAATCTATATGAAGTGTTTGTGGTGTTCAGTGTGTTCACCTCAATTTTGTATTTATACTTTGAACGCCGCTACAAAACCCGCGCCCTCGGCGGCTTCGTGATGGCGGTGGTCACCGCCGCGCTTGGTTTTTTAATGTGGTATCAATTCGCTCAGTCGGCCAATACCATCGAGCCTTTAGTGCCTGCGCTTAAAAGCTGGTGGATGAAAATCCATGTGCCGGCCAATTTTATTGGTTATGGCAGCTTCGCTATTTCAGCCATGGTCGGTGTGGCTTATTTGCTCAAAGAGAAAATGGGCGGCGATGGCAGCAATGACCGCCTGCCTTCATTGGCCGTGATGGATGACATCATGTACAAATCCATTGCATTGGGTTTTGCCTTCTTCACGATTGCAACCATTTTGGGCGCCATGTGGGCCGCCGAAGCTTGGGGTGGCTACTGGAGCTGGGATCCTAAGGAAACCTGGGCGCTGATCGTTTGGTTGAATTACGCCGCTTGGTTGCACTTGCGTTTAAGCAAAGGCTGGCGGGGCACAGCGATGGCGTGGTGGTCGGTGGGTGGCTTGCTGGTTACCACGTTTGCCTTCCTTGGGGTGAACATGTTCCTCTCCGGCTTGCACTCCTACGGTAAGCTATAGCCGCTTCGCAGTCCCTTTGAGGATGCGCTGAAATGAGCCCCGCTTTGGCGGGGTTTATTTTGCATCGAATTTATTTCGGGGTTTATATCGGGCGAACATCCCGCGTTTTCAGTTGTCTATGCCGTACAATCGTCACGCTAGGAGCATGGGGCGGCACAGGCTCTTTGTTTAACACAAAAATTGATGGAGTTTTTTATGGCTATTTTGAATACAGGCACAATCACAGGAGCCGGTTTTCTGCGGGTGATTTTTTTGGGTTTGACGCTGGGTTTAGCGCCCTTATCAGCCCTGCACGCGGCCGATGCGGTAGCGCCCCCCACGGCAGCGGTTAAGTTGCAAGAAAATGTGAACTATCGCGCGGTCATTACCGATGAGGTGGTGCCTCAGGGCAAAATTCTTGTGCAAGAGCTTTTTTGGTATGGCTGCCCGCATTGTTTCCATCTTGAGCCTGCCGTTGATGTTTGGCGAAAAACCCTGCCCGCGAATGTTGAATTTGAGCCTTATGCGCTGCCCCTAACACCCGCTTGGGTGCCTTTGACCAAGGCATTTTTTGCCGCCAAGCTGATGGGCGTGTTACCGCAAACGCATTTGCAAGTTTTCGCTGATATTCATGTTAAAAATATGCGCCCAACGACCACCGAGCAAATAGCTGATATGTATGCCGATCTTGGGGTAAATCGAGCGCAGTTTTTGCAAATGTATGATTCCTTTGGCGTGGATAATGCGGTGCGTCAAGCTCAAGCGGTTGGCCAAGATGCGGGGGTCACCGGCGTGCCCGCGTTGTTAATTAATGGCAAATACTTGGTGACCGGGGATATGGCGGGTAGTAATGAGGCTATGTTGCCCATTGCGAGCGCGTTAATCGCTAAAATTACCGCTGATCATCAGAAATAATCAGGGGCGTACCAACCAAAGGCTGCGTTGGTAGATGCAAGGTTCAACGCGCATTTTGGAGCGGTGGGGATGACCAAGCCAGAGATAATTGAGCACCGAGCCAATCAAAGTGCCCCGCCGGTTTTTTTAGATCAGCCGGCGGGCTTAACCCCCTCAGCTGCGCCCACCTTGAAGCTTTTGTCTTACAACATTCAGGCGGGCATTGGCACGCGGCATTTTCGAGACTATGTACTTAACGGCTGGAAGCATGTACTGCCCTTTCCTGAGCGCATGCACAATTTAGATCACATCGCGCAACTTTTGGGACAGTTTGATTTGATTGCCCTGCAGGAAGCCGATGGCGGCTCGCTGCGCAGCCATTTTCTCAACCAAATTGAGTATTTGGCGCTCAAGTCGGGCTTGCCTTTTTGGGCTTCGCGGATTAATCGTGATTTGGGCCATTGGGGGCAGCATGCGCTGGGCTTATTGGCGCGCTGCGCGCCTTTGAATGTGGAACGCTACGCTTTGCCTGGGCGTATTCCGGGACGGGGTGTGTTGCTGGCTGATTTTAACTGGCATGGGCAACCGCTGCGGGTACAGGCGAGCCATTTATCTTTAAGCCAGCGTGCGCGGGGTTTGCAGCTCGATCGGGTGATTAGTCGCTGCAATGAGCATTCGGGCATTAATTTCGTGATGGCGGATTTTAACTGCACACCCAGCAACCGGGATTTACAACGGCTGTGCGCCGAGGCCGATTTAAAGCTGCCCCCCATACCGCCCAACACCTATCCAAGCTGGCAACCCAAGCGTGCCATTGATCATATTTTGGTAAGCGCTCGCGTTGAGATTGAATCAGTGGCGGCGTTAACCTATGGCGTATCCGACCACACGCCGTTAGCCATGGCGGTGCGTTTGCCACCGCTGGAACATAAAAGCCCGCTGTACGGTTTTTAATGCGTTGAGGATGAGCGATGAATGAGAAGGTAAAAACGGACTACCGCGAGAAATACGAGCAATTGCTGGCGGAATTTAGCGCGCTTGAGGCCAACGAACAGCGCCAGCAAGAGTTACTGCGCAGCTTGCTTGGTCGGGTGTTATTTGCGGTTGATAAAGCCTATCCAGAGCTTGCATCAACTTGCCAATCGCTGCGGGATGTGCTGCGTAAAACGGGCGATGCCCCCCTGCCGATTGCCGTTTTACAGCCAGGCATTGAGCAGCTTGGGGAAGCGATTCGAGCGATTGAGGCGGGCAGTTTAGCGCCGGATCGCGCGGAGTTAAATGCACAAATCCCCGCGGCTGATAAAGCCGATGTGCGCGATTTTTTGCCGCTGTTGCTGGAGCGCGTCGCTTTTACTGAGGCTATGGAAGCGCGGCGCGCCAAGCTCTTGGCGGTTTTGCAAAATCCGCGCGATTTGACCCTCAATTCAATTTTAATTGATCGAGCGGCCTCGCTAATTAACGATATGCGCCGCGCGCTTGAGCAAGAAAAAATTGAGCTGACGGAGTTTTTACAGCAGCTCACTGATGCCTTGTTTGAAATTGATCAAAGCACTGTGCTGAACTTAAATGATGTTCAAGCCCAGCGTGAATCGCAAAAGGCCTTGAATACGGCCGTAACAGAGCAGGTGGCTGATATTCATCGCACGGTGGCCGATGCCACGGATTTAGATGAGCTGAAACGGGTGGTGCGCGAGCGCATTTCGCGCATTAGTGAACATATTCACAGCTTTCGTCAGGCGGAAGATCGCCGCTTAAGTACCGTTGAGCAGGAAAATCACGCCATGCGTGACCGCATTGCACGGCTTGAAGCCTCGCGCAGCCACTTGCAAGAGCAGCTTGTGGCCAGCACGCAAAAAATGCTGCGTGATACGTTAACAGGCTTGCCCAATCGCCTGGCATTTGATGAGCGCATCACGCTTGAGGTTGCCCGAATGCGACGAGAAAACGGCGCATTGTGTTTGGCGATATGGGATATCGATCACTTCAAAAAGGTGAACGATACCTTCGGTCATCAAGCCGGCGATAAAGCGCTGCATGTCGTCGGCAAAACCCTCAATAAACTCATTCGGGATGTGGATATGGTGGCACGCTACGGCGGTGAGGAGTTTGTGATGATTCTCCCGCGCGCCAATTTGCAACAAGCGTTTGTGGTGCTGGAACGAATTCGAGAAACCTTGGCAAATACCGCGTTTCGGTTTAAGGATCAGCCGTTAAAAATCACCTTATCTTGCGGTGTGGCCGAGTTCTCATCCAATGAAACATACGAAGCGGTGTTGGCGCGCGCCGATGAAGCCCTTTATTTTGCCAAAGCCCATGGCCGCAACCGCACCGAGATGGCGCATTAGCCTTCATGCGGCAAATTAATCCCCGGCATGATTGATTTGGCCATGGCGCGGGTGGCGTTTTAACTAAGCCGATTGTATGCCTGAGTGAGTAGCGCCAATGCCTGCACACTATCGCGCTGATGTTGGGCGATATCGGCGGCTAATTTTAAGCTAGGTCCATCGGGTTGATTGACGAGGCTGGGTGCAAGTGTTTGCAGCGCGCGGGCTTCATCGCCGCTCAACCAGGCTAGATATGCGGTGGCATAAGCACGGGTGGCCTCATCAACGCTGCCGCGTGATTGACTCATCCAACCCTCCAGTTGCAAAAGCGCCCGCGCTGGATTGGCGGGGGGAATGGCCACCCATGCGCGCAGCAGCTCATTGGTGGCGTGTTGGCTTAAGGCTTTTTCCAGCACGCGCTCGGCATTAGCCGGTTGCTTAAGCTTAAGCCACGCTTGCGCCACGCTGATTAATAAGGCCGCATCGCTGCGCAAAGCTTTGGGTACGTCTGCCCAGAGCGCGGTGAGCTGATCGGGTTTGTTTTGGCGCGCCAGTTGTTCGATTAAGCCGCGATACACGCCAAGTGATAACCGGTGCAAATTCTGCTCAGTTAAGCCCGGCCAATGTAACTTTCGCAGCACCGGGAGTAGGAGCGCTAATTTTTCCCAATCGGCCGCGCTGTAGAGGGTTTCGGCCAAGGCGCAGGTAATGGCTTCATCTTTGGGATGCCGCAGGGCGAGCGCTTGGAGTAACTCAATAGCTGGGCCTAGGTTGTGTTGTGCGTGGAGGCGATTGGCGATGTGCAGGGCTAAATAATCAGCAAAACGCGGAAAGTTTGCGCGCACCTCATCGAGTATCGTTAAGGCGGCCGAGGTGTCTTCTTTAGCAATGAGTGCATCCGCCGCCACAACATAGTGCATGGGGGCGACGCTTGCGTGCTTAATTTCGGTGAGCGCCAATTTACAGGCAACATCAAACCTGGCGCGCACAAGCTCAGCCCAAGCTTGCAGCAGTTGCTCATCGGCTGCTGCGCGTTTTTGGCGCGCCGTGCGTTGCCGCCAAAAGGTGGGAATATTCAATAGGGCGGCAAGGATGCGCCAAGCCAAGCTCAATGCGACAAATGCGATGAGCAAGAGGGCGAGCAGACCCAGTGCCGAGGTTTGTAAGTGCCAGCCCAGCAAGGCAATGTCGGCGGTGCCGGGGTCGCGAACAAAATAAACCAGCGCGATGGCCGCGAGGCTGAGTGCTAGGATGATGAAAATTAGGCGCTTCATGGTTGCGCCTCCCCTGAGTTAGGGCCGGGGCTAGTTAGGCTCGGGCTGGATGGCGCTAGTGTGGCCTTGGCGGCTTGCCACGCGCTGAAAATGGGTGCCAAGCGCACGCCTTGGGTTTGGGTATCGCTTTGCAGCTGGCTTAAGGTATCGAGCACGGCTTGGGGGGCGGGCGCTTGGCTTGCGTAATGGCTTGTAATCCAGCTTTTGGCTTGGGTGATGGCGGCTGTGAGCGATGGGGTGTCGCGGGCGAGCAAGGCTTCGCGCACGGCGGTTAGCCAGAGTAAGGTTTCACGATCGGCGGCCGCGCGCGCGCTGGCTTTAACTGGCTCATCAAAGCGGGTAAGGCTAAATTGCTGTGAGAACCAGTCTGCCACGGGCTGCCAGGCCGCTTTAGGCCAGCTGATGTACCACGGTGCTTGGGTTGCTGATTCTTGTGAGGGCGCTTGGCTGCCTACTTGGCCGGATGGGGGGGTGCCCGGTGCGCCCGCAACCGATTTAGGTTCGCTCCCAGCCAAAGGCCAGCCGCCGATTTGCGCTGCCGCGCGATACAAGCTGAGTGCTATGCCCACCCGATCAAAGGCGGCGGCCGAGTTAAGCTCGGTTAAGGCTTCGCTAATGGCGGCGCGTACGGGCAGCATTTGCGGCAAGGCTGTGCGCGCGATATGGCCATCGGCGAGTTTGAGCGCGATTGCGGCACCGGCAGGGTCGTTGGCAATGCTTAAACGCTCTTGCGCACGGGTGAGCAAAAACTCGATATCAGCCAATTGCCATGCCATCTCGCCGCGCCCGAGTCGCTCTTGAATGCCGGCGATTTTACTTTCGATCGCACTAATTAGCTGCGCATCCGCGTGTTGGCTTGCTTGATGCTCTGCGCGCAATTGCGCAAGGGTTTCACGCTCGGATTTAATTTGCGCTTGGGTCTGGTTGAGCTCCGTTTGTGCGGCAGCAAGCGATTGGCTGAAAGCGGTTTGTTCTGCGCGCTGATCAGCTAAAACCGCGTTGATGCGGTCGGCATTGGTTTGAAAGAGTTTAAAGCCAACCCACGAGAGGCTTGCGAGCGAACCGGAAAAAACCACAAAAAAAGTGAGCAGCCAATACGCATAAACCCGGTTGGGAGGGATGGGGCGTTCTGGCTCATCCTTGGGTTCGTCGGATGCGCGACCAATCACCGGATCGATCGGCTGCCGATCGTGCGGCACTGCGGGTTCGGGTGTTTGAGGTTGGGTCATGAGCTTATCCTGCGTTGTTCTAAGTGAGTCTCGTCGCGCATTGGCTTACGCGGGCTTGACTTTGGCGGGTGTGGGGTTTGCTGTGTATGTTATTGCTTGGGTTGCTGTCTGGATTACTGCTTGGGCTAGCGCGGCATCATCGGGCGCATGCGCGCGGGTAATGCTGCCGGTGAAGCCGAGCGCGCGGGCTTGGTGTTCGGTGCGTTCATTAATCACAACTAAGTGGCAGTGTAACAGCCCGTGCGCCAAGGCGGCAGTGGGTGCCTCATCTGCCAAAGCCCGCAAGCAGGTCAGCGAGGATGGCGCGCTAATCACCCACAGGGCGGGCAGTATTTCGGTGGCGGCTTGGTTTGGCGCGCAAATGCGCTGATACACGGCGACGGGCTCGGCGTGGGTGCCTTGGGCGTTTAGGGCATCTTTAAGGAGCTCGCGCCCCGTGTCGCCGCGAAAAATCCATACCCGATGGCCAAGCATGGCGCCCAAGGGTAATTCGCGCAGCAAGCCTTCGGAATCTTGCGTGGTGGTGGGTGATAAAACGGGCGGCACCCCGGGGAAAACGGCCCGCAGGGCTGCCACGGTGGCCGCGCCCACCGCCGCCCAGTGGCAGGCGGGCAGGGTGTTTAATGGGCGCAACGCGTGGGCAAAGTGCACAGCGCGCGGGCTTACAAAGATGAGCCAGTCACCGAGGCTGATCTGGTTAATTATTGCAATGGTGGCCGCAGGATGAGACGGCGGCGTGAAGGCGAGCAAGGGCCAATCAATCAGGCGCGCCTCGGGTAGGCGGGCCAAAATCAAAGCCGCTAAACGCTGATTGCCGCCCGCAGGTCGCGTTAGGGCAATCAGCGGGCTTGTCTTTTGCGGTTCGGGCGCGCCGCAAGGAATGGGGGCGTTAGACCGGGGTGGCATGAATCCCAACGCTCTCCAAAATGCGATCGGCCCCAGCGGCCAGCATGCGCTCGGCCAGCGTCCTGCCTAAGGCTTCAGCATCGCTTAAGGCGCCTGTAATTTCATCGTGCAGCATCTCGGTGCCGTCGGGCCTACCCACCATGCCGCGCAACCAAATTTGATTGTTTGCTTGTAGGACGGCGTGGCCGCCAATCGGCACTTGGCAGCCGCCATTTAAGCGGGTGTTAAAGGCGCGTTCACACCGCACACGAATTTGGGTGGCTATATCAATCAAGGGTGCGATGAGGGCGTGAATGGCGGCATCATCGCTGCGAGCCTCGATACCGAGCGCTCCTTGTCCCACCGACGGCAGGGATTGCTCTGGGCTTAAGGCTTGGCGGATGCGCTCATCTAGCCCCATGCGTTTTAAGCCCGCTGCGGCCAGAATAATCGCGTCATAGTCGCCGCGATCCAATTTAGCGATTCGCGATTGAATATTGCCCCGCAGCATCGCGATTTTAAGGTGCGGAAATTGCGCCCGAATTTGGGTTTCGCGGCGCAGGCTTGAGGTGCCCACCACGGCACCCTCGGGTAAATCGGCCAGTTGGGCATAGTGGTTCGATACAAACGCATCGCGCGGATCGTGCCCTGCCAAAATCGCAAATAACCCCAAGCCGTGAGGAAAGTGCATGGGCACATCTTTCATGGAATGCACAGCAATGTCGGCGCGGTGTTCGAGCAGAGCCACCTCCAGCTCTTTTACAAACAAACCCTTGCCGCCAATTTTGGCCAGTGGGCTATCAAGGAGCTGATCGCCTTGGGTGGTCATGCTCACCAGTTCTGCCTGCAAACCCGGATGCAAGCGCTGTAATTCGGCTGCAACGAACTCGCTTTGCCAGAGCGCCAGCGGGCTTTCGCGCGTGGCGATACGAATCCGCGTGATCGCAGGGACGAGGGATTGGGTATTCGATGGCATGGCACGTCTCCTAAAAATATGAGCGTTATGGTACCCAAGAATTAGGCCTAGCGGGGAGCCGGGTTTTTTGAGCTATGATTTGCTGACCCCGTATGGGCTTTTAGAAAATGCTCGGAGTGCGTGTTATGCCCAAAAATTTTGTCTCTCGCCGCCGCTGGTTACAAAAAACCTTGCCCAGCGCATTATTCGGGCTCATAGCCTGGCGGGGCCAAACGCAAGCGATGGCGGCCGATGCGCCGAGTAGTTTGCCGTTTATGGCCGATTTGCGCGATGTCCCCCGCGATTTGGCCGCCATGCAGTCGCAAAAAATCCCCATGCTGCTCTTTGTGCATGCCAGCTATTGCGGGTTTTGCCACGAGGTGGATAGCCAATTTATACAGCCGATGGTCAATGACCCGGCTTATCGTGGGCGGCTGATTATTCGCCGGGTTGAAATTGATGCCGACGGCACAATTTTAAATGCCCAGGGTCAAAAGGAAACCAATGCGCATTTTGCAGGGCGGCTTGATGTCCGGCTGGTGCCCGTGGTGGCGTTTTTTGATCCTGAGGGCAAGGAAGTGGGTGCCCGTATCACCGGGGTGACGGTGCCGGATTTTTATCCCTATTATTTACAAGAAGGCATAAAACGCGCTGAGCACTGCGCCAAGCAGCCAGATGCCGCGCATTGCACACCGGCTAAGGCGGCGGATCAACGCAGTTTGTAGACCAAGCTAATCGTTAAATTCATGCTATTTATGCCCAGTTTCGCGGGAATGGGGGTGAACTGACCCACCCGCGCGATCGCCTCTATCGCCCCGCGCTCCAGTACCGCAGAAGGCGCCGGGGTGAGCAAATGAATGTTCACAATGCGGCCATCGGCTTGCACGGTAAAGCCCACCTCAACAACCCCTTCCAGATTAAGCCTGCGCGCCAGTGGCGGGTAAAACTTCTCTCGTTCAATGGCGGCGGCGAGGGCGGCTTGATAGGCCGAGAGAAGATCCTGCTTTGCTTCGTGAATGGGCACGGGCTCAGGGGCTGGAGCGGGTGCGGCCGGTGCAGCGGGTGCTTTGATGCTGGGCTCTGGAGCGGGGGGCGTGCTTGCCGCAGAAGCGGGGGGCGCCTCGGATGGTTGCGCCGCCGAGCGCGTAGGCTTAGGGTGAGTTTTAGGCTCGGTGTGCTTGGGCGCTGCGGGCCTGATTTTTTCGGGCTTAGGTTGAGCGATTTTGGGCGATTCTGCGGGCTGAGTTACGGGCTGAACCACGGGCAATGGCTCGGGTGCAGGCTCGGGTAAAGGCTTAGGTGATGGTTCGGGCGAAGGTTCAGGTGTCGCCTCACTGGGCGGCGTGGGTGTTGGCGCGGGCGCGAACATGCTCAAGGTGATCGGCACGCCGGCTTCGGGCGGCGTTGGCACGCTGGGTTTCTGCCAAAACCACAACAGCAGGCCTAAAAGCGCACCATGGAGCGCAAGGGTGACTAAAAAACCAACCCGCGATGGCGTCATGGCAAGGATTCAGTGCGAATGCTCAAATGTTCAAGTCCCCGGCTTTTTAGCGCGTCAACCACCGTCACAAAGTCACCAAATGCCGTTTTTTTATCCACGGAACACACAATCACTTGGGTTTTTTCCACGCTATCTAAGCGTGCGTTTAAGGCGGGCTGCGTGATGGGCGCACCATCAAGAAATAAGGCACCCTCGGCATTGATGCTGATGACTAGCGCAGGGTTGGTGCTGGCCGGTTGCGCCGCCGTCGCTTGCGGTAACGTGACGTTAAGCTCGCCTTGGCTGATAAACGTCGCCGTGGTGAGCACAATGGCCAGCAACACCAACATGATGTCGATAAATGGGATGACATTAATTTGATCAAAGCGTCGCAAGGCCACGTTAGTCATCGCCTCGGGGGGTGGGATATTCTTTGCCTTGGGTGCGTTGCAATTGCCCCCATTGCGCGGTGAGTACATCAATTTTTCGCAAAAAACCGTTGTAAATCAGTATGGCGGGTATCGCAACCACCAAGCCCAGCGCTGTGGCTTTCAACGCTAAAGCCAGGCCCAACATAATCTGATTGGCCGCAATATGCCCACTTTGGCCGAGCTCATGGAAGGTGATTAAAATGCCGAGCACGGTGCCGAGCAAGCCCACATACGGCGCGTTGGCGCCAATGGACGACAACGCGGTGAGGTGGTGCGTGAGCGCGATAGTGAGCGTTTCTCGATCGGTAAACGCCTCGAGCCGAACTTGCCTGTAGTACAGCCAGCGCTCAATGGAAAGCCAAACCAGCACAAAGCTCATCAAGCCTAAAATGCCCAAAATAAAGGCATCGAGGTACTGTTGTATAAAATCGATCATAAAAATCCTAGGCTGCGGGCAAATTTAACGCGCATCATAGCGTATCAAATATCCCAGTTTTTCGGCTGGTGTTATTTCGCGGGTGGTTTCGTCATTTCTTGTTCGATAGTGCGGGGACGACTTGATCGATATATACTTTGATAAATTATGCGGACAGGGCGGCGCATTCTTTATTTTAAATTTAAAAAATCAGTTGGAGCCGTGATGAATTCTGTTTTTTCTGGGGCGCTATCCACCCGGCGAACGGTGCTTGGCATCGCTATTTTGCTCGCAAATTTACCCGGTGTTGGCTATGCCGATTCGGTATTTGATTTAGGCCAAGTGGATGTTTCAAGTGACAATATTGCCACCAGCACCGACCCCAGTGCCACGGTGGTGGATGCCACAACCCTGCGCGATCGCAATCAAATCAATCTCGCCCAGGCGTTGCAAGATGTGCCGGGTGTGACTTTGTCGAGCGGTGGGCAGCGCAACGAGGATCAAGTTTATATTCGGGGGTTTGATTCCACCCAAACCACCCTAAATATTGATGGTGTGCCGGTGTATGTGCCCTACGATGGCAATATTGATTTATCGCGTTTTTTAACCGCCGATTTATCGCAGGTGGTGGTTTCAAAGGGTTTGAGTTCGTTGATGTACGGTCCTAATAATATGGGCGGTAGTATTAATTTGGTAACCAAGCGACCCAGCCAGCCCTTGTCTGGCCGAGTTGATGCAGGTTTTAGCGCGGGGAAAGATGGCGTGTTTAGCCGCCATGAAGGGGTGCAGCTTGCTAGTCGCCCTAACGATTTGTTTTATGTTCAAGGCGGTGTCGAGCGCTCAAGTTCGGGTAATTATCCGCTCTCAGCCGCTTATCAGGCCACCCCCGCCCAGCCAACCGGTGAGCGCTTAAATGCCTATTCAAAAATTACCAATTGCAATTTGCGGCTTGGCTTCACACCCAACGCAACCGATGAGTACACCGTGTCGTATTACGGTACGTCGGGCAACAAAGGTTCGCCACCGTACACGGGTAAGGTGGGTGCTACCCGCTATTGGCAATGGCCTGAGTGGAATAAAAATGGTCTGTATTATTTAGGTAAAACAGCGGTAGCGGGCGGCCTGCTTAAAACGCGATTGTATTACGACGCGTTTGATAACAAGTTGAGCTCGTTCGATAACGCCAGTTACACCACGCAAAACAAACCGTATGCCTTCAACTCGCAATATGCCGATCACAGCACCGGCGGCGGGTTGGAATGGGATCGCGGTTTTGGCGCGCACGATATTAAATTGATGGCACAAGCCAAATATGATGTGCATCGCGAGCGTAATTTGGCCGATGGCGCGCAACGTTATGATTCTTCTTGGTTGCAATTCAAAAGCCACATTTTCAGCATCGGCGGCGAGGATCGCATTGCGTTAGGTGATGCCACTCATCTCACCCTCGGCTATCGCTATGATCGCTCACAAATAACGCAAGCTCAGGAATATGCGAACAAGGCTGAAACAACCGTGCGCGATATGAAGGTTGCAGGCGCAAGTGGGTCGAATAATCTGCAAGCGGTGCTGACTCATAACGCGTTCGGTCAAACGTTTCATATTGGCGTGGCGCACAAAACCCATTTCCCGACCATTAAAGATATTTTCTCCTACCGCTTAGGCGCATCCATTCCCAATCCGGCGCTGGGTGCGGAAGCCGCCAACACCGTGGATGCCGGCGTGAAAGGCCGCATTTTTGGTGGGGCAAATTACTCGGCTACGTTATTTACGAGCCGCATTACCGACGCCATCGAAATGGTCGCGCTGACCCCCACGCTCGGACAAAATCAGAATGTCGGCAATGCCAAAAATAGTGGTTTGGAGCTCACGTTCTCAACGGCTCTGGGCTCAAGTTTTGCGATTACCAGTAATTACACCTACCTTGCACGCACCTTAGGCACGGGCGGGCTTGTCGCTACGGGTACGCCTCGGCACAGTGGTTTTGTTGATTTGTCTTGGTTCCCACTCGCGAAATGGACGTTTGATGCCGAATTGCGTGGTTATTCCGCCCGCCAAACGGCAACCAATGGCTTGCAGCCCACCGCAGGCTACGCCACTTTGGCAGTGCGCGCGCGCTATGACGTGGCCAAAAACTGGACCCTTCGGGCGGGGGTCGACAACCTAACCGACCGCGCTTATCAAGTCACCGAGGGCTTTCCCAGCATGGGGCGCACGGTGTATGGCGATGTGGAGGCGCGGTTTTAATGCAATTTATGTCGCAGACTGATGCTCAGGTCTCGGGCTTTGATCCTCGGCGTCGGGCTTGGCTTGCCGGGCTTATTGCCGCGCCGCTCTTGCCTTGGGCGGAGCGCGCGATGGCCGCTGCGCCCACCCGGGTTTACGGCGCGAATCCGGTGGTGAGTTATCTTTTGGCGGCTTTGGCGCCCGAAACATTTTTAGGTTGGAATTTTCCACCCCCGCCCCAAAGCCGAGGCTATTTTAGTGATGCGGTATTAGCCAAGCCGGTCATCGGCGGGTTCTTCGGCCAAGGAAAATCGCCCAATGTGGAGGTGCTGCTCTCCACGCGCCCAGAGCTTGCGATTGTGTCGGGCGCGGCGGCGGTGGGCACGCAGGTCAGCGAGGTTCAGCTCAAGAAATTGGGCATTGCGGTGAAAAATTTATCGCTGGATAAAGTGGCGGACTACCCCGCCGCCATTGAAACTTTAGGGCAATGGCTGGGTATTACGGCGCGCGTGCAGCCAGCGGCCGATTTGTGTCGGCGGCTGTTGGCTCAATTAAATAGCTTGCCCATGCCCCAGCCAGCGCCAGTGATTTATTACGCGGAGCAAGCCAATGGTTTGGCGACCGAGTGTCCGGGGTCATTTCATGCCGAGGTCTTGGATTTGCTTCACGCAACCAATCCGATGCAATGTCCGGGGGGTAAAACCGATGGCTTTGGCATGGTGCGCATCTCACTTGAGACGTTATATCAAATGAACCCGCAATGGGTTTTAACCCAAGAGCCCCAAGCGGTGCATGCGTTTGAGCGCGATGCGCGCTATGCCAATTTGGCCGCAGTCAAAAACAAGCAAATTCTGCTGGCGCCGCAAGTGCCGTTTCGCTGGATTGATCGACCGCCGTCTTTTATGCGTATTTTGGCTGCATTTTGGCTTTATGATCGGGTGTACCCTGGGCATCATCGGTTTGATTTGGCGCGCATCACCAAAGAATTTATGCGGGCATTTTTTAATGTCTCAATGAGTGATGACGCGCTTTCTGCCATGTTAAACCCCCTGTCTGGCGGGATGAGTGCGGGGCAGGCCGCCACCGAATGAAGATCGGTTTAACCTTGCACATGGATGCCGATGTCATTCCCGATGTGGTGGCGCGTTACCGTGAGCAATTCGATTTGGTGCTACTCGCGGAACAAATGGGGCTCGATTGCATTTGGCTGACCGAGCATCATGGTCAAATTGATAGCCCAACGCCGCGGCCTGAATTGTTTATCGCCCACGCCATGGCACGCACGCAGCGGATTAAATTTGGCACGGCGGCATTGCTGTTGGGGCAGCGCGCGCCGCTGGAGATTGCTGAAATTATCAGCATGCTGTCGGTTTTGGCGCCGCAGCGGATTCAAATTGGCTTAGCCAAAGGCGGGCCGTTTATTGCGCATCAACACATTTGGGCGGCAGCCGAGCAGCGGGGTGAGCGCTTGCTGGCCGCCTTGCCATTGCTGAAAAATTGGCTTAAAGGTCAAAAGGTTGCTGTGATTGAAGGTGGCGAACCGGTGCCCTTGGTGCCTTATGTGTCGCAATTGGCAGACACGCCGCTCTTTGTGGCCACGCGTGACCCGGCCACAATCACGCAAGCAGCTAAGCTCGGCTTGGGTTTAATGGCCGCGCAGTTTTGGCCTGTGGCGGGGATTCGCGCCTCGGTGGCGCAATACACCATAGAGGCAGGCAAGGCACCTCGGCTTATGGTTGGGCGGGGTGTGTTGATTGATGACGATGAGCCCCGCGCTCGCCTGCGCGCGCTGGCCCATGTGAACCAAGTGCGCGCCCGTAAACACGCGGCCAAACGTGGCGGTTTATCTTCTCTGCCCCAGCCTTCGATAACCGATGCCACGCTGCCGCGGGGGATCGATAAAATTACGCTCGACAACATCGATGAATTTGCGCTCATAGGGTCGGTTGCCACCATCCGCGCAAGGCTGCCTGAGCTTTCGTCCTTGGGTGTGACTGATTTGGCGTTAAATCCTATGACCGACGATACCAGCGAGCGGTGCGAGCAACTTAATTTGATCGGCCAGTTGCTGCGGGAATTTGTTCAACATCATGATTAAATTCGGTATTTTTGGTATTTTGTTTGCTTCTCTGGCGGTGCTGGCAGGGCTGGGTATTGCGATAGGCCCCTTTGCGATGTCGCCCGGCCAGTTGGTGGGCGTTTTGATGCAGGGGCCTTTTGGCGCGCCTTCCCTGCTGCACACCATTGTTTGGGAAGTGCGCTTGCCCCATGTGGTCGGCGCGGTGCTGATTGGTGCCGCCTTAGCGATTTCTGGGGCGGCCTATCAGGGATTATTTATTAATCCGCTGGTGAGCCCGGAAATTTTAGGGGTGTTGGCGGGGGCGGGTTTTGGGGCGGCGTTGGGTTTGGTTTTAAGCGATCACTTTGTCACAGTGCAACTGCTCTCGTTTATCTTTGGCTTGGTGGCAGTGGGCTTGGCCGTGCTGCTGGCTTGGCGGGTGGGCGATGAAGATGGGCTCATTGTGCTGGTGTTGGCGGGCATGATTACCGCCGCGCTCTTTACCGCGTTGCTCTCGTTCATTAAATACACCGCTGATCCCTACGATAAACTCCCCGCCATTATTTATTGGCTTATGGGATCCCTTGGGCAAATTACTTGGGCGCAATTGGCGTGGTCGGCGCCCGTGATTGGGCTGGCCAGTATTGGCTTAGTGCAACAAGCAGAGCGGCTCAACATTATGAGTCAGGGCGATGAGGAGGCGCAGAGTTTGGGCGTGCCCGTGGTGCAAACGCGTATTCTCATTATCCTGCTCACCACGGTGTTGGCCTCTGTGACGGTGATGTTGGCCGGCATGATTGCTTGGGTGGGCTTAATTGTGCCGCACCTGACCCGCTTGCTGTTGGGCGCGGATAACCGTCTGGTGCTGCCGGCCTCCTTGCTGGTGGGGGCGATTTATTTAGTGGCGGTCGATTTGCTCTCGCGCAATTTTACTTCGGTTGAAATCCCGATTGGCATTTTAACGGCCTTGATTGGCTTGCCAATCTTTGCGGGCTTACTGTTGCGCTTAGGGGCGAGCGGCTGGCGATGATCCGCTGCGATCAATTATGCGGCGGTTATCGCGGCAAAGCCGTGTTTGGCCCTATCGATTTAACTTTTGAAGCGGGCAGTGTGGTGGCATTGCTTGGCGGCAACGGTTCAGGAAAAACCACCCTGCTTAAAACGATTTTAGGCTTGCGTCCGCCGCTATCGGGGGTGGTGTATTGGCAAAATAAACCCCTGCACGCGTTATCACTGGCCGAGCGCGCCCGCTTGGTGGCTTTTGTGCCGCAGCAGCATAAGGTGACCTTTGGCTTGCGGGTGCGGGATATTGTGGCCATGGGCAGCAAAGCTGGGCTCATAAAAGCCACTTCAGCAGAAGCATTGGCGCGTGCAGATGCCGCGTTAGCGCAATTAAAACAAAGCCATTTGGCTGAAAAACGCATCACCGAACTTTCGGGTGGTCAACAGCAACTCATTCTCATTGCCCGCGCTTTGGCGCAACAAACCCCAGTTTTGGTGCTGGATGAACCGGTGAATCACCTCGATTGGGGGCATCAACAACGCTTGCTCGATTTAATCGTGCAGTTGGCCGCCACCGAGCGCACGATTATTTTCTCCACCCACCACCCCGATCACGCCAAGCGGGTGGCGCATCGCTGCGTTTTGATGCGGGCGGGGCAGGTTTTAGCTGATGGGGCTTGCGTGCAAAAGCTTACCTCCGACGCCCTTAACGATTTGTATCAATTGGATTTTTAGTGCCATGATTTATTTTACCACCGCAGAAATTGAGCAATGGCTCAACGAAGATTTGCCCTTTCATGATGAAACCACCCGCGCCTTAGGCATTACAGACCAGCCAGGCTGGCTTGAGGTGCGCGCCCGCGAGTCCTCATCGATTATCTGCGGCACTGAAGAGCTGGCCCGCATGGCCACATTGCTTGGGCTCGTGGTGCCGGTGAACCAGCCTTCTGGCTACTGCGCGCAGCAAGGCGAGCTCGTGATGCGGTTGACGGGCACCGCAGGCAAGCTGCATCAGTGGTGGAAAGTCGCGGTCGTCATGCTGTCGCATTTAAGCGGCGTGGCGAGTGCAACCCGGCGGGTGGTGGACGCAATTCGCGTGGCTAACCCCCACATCCACTTAGCCACCACGCGAAAAGTGCCACCCGGACAGCGCAAATTAATGGTGAAAGCGGTGCTCACCGGCGGCGGGGTGATTCATCGTTTAGGTTTATCGGAAAGCGTGCTGGTATTCGCCCAGCATCGGGCATTTATGCCGAGCGATATGAGTGTGGCTGCGATCGTGGCGCAACTGCGGCGCGAGTGCACCGAAAAACGCATCATGCTGGAGGCGGAAACAGAAGACGAAGCCATGGCACTCGTCCACGCGGGTGCGGATGTGGTTCAGTGCGATAAGCTTGCGCCCCCAATACTCAAGCGCTTGGTGCCCAAGCTTAAGGCCATCAATCCGCAGATTGTGGTATCGGCTGCCGGCGGGGTTACCCCCGCCAATGCCGCTGAATTTGCCGCCACGGGGGTAGATTTACTCATCACCAGCAGCGTGTACCACGCACTGCCTGCCGATTTTGGTGTCACCATGGGTGCGTTCTAGCGCAGCCTTGCAACCTTGAAGCGCATGGGCGCGCAGGCGGGCAAAATTTTTTGCACCCAAGCGTGGGGTCTGTGCGTATTCTTGCTTGGAGAATCGGCGGGGTAAAAGGCGTGTCTTTATTACCGCGTTTGAATTTAGCTTGAAAACGTAGCAGGAATAAGCCCCATGAGTGTTCAGAGCCCAGAGCCGCCCCCTTTGCCCCAATCCATTCTTGAGGCCGATGCCCGTTTACCCGATTGGCTTGCCGCTTGCGCTGCGGGCGATCGCGCTGCGTTTAATCGATTGTATCAAGCCACATCCGGGCGATTATATGGCCTTTGTTTGCGGATTTTGCGTGAGGAGGGTCGGGCGCAAGAATGCTTGCAAGATGTATTTTTGGCCGTATGGCAGCAAGCGGGCCGGTTCGATCCGGCGCGCGCCTCGGCGATGACCTGGCTTGCCGCCATTACGCACCACCGTGCGATTAGCCTGTCGCGGCGTTTTACCCGTGAACTCACCGCCGATGACTGGACCCTATTTCTTACCCACGCCGAGTGCCCCGATCGGACAGATTTGCCTGATGCCGCCCAGCATGCCCCCGATCACGATTGGCATTTGCTGGATCGAGGGCGGTTGCAAGAATGCTTAGATGCCTTGCGTGCCGAACCGCGCGCGGCGGTGCAGTATGCTTTTTGGCAGGGCGATACCTATCAAGAAATTGCCGATAAGCTCGCCACCTCGCTGAACACGGTTAAAAGCTGGGTGCGTCGGGCGCTGGTTGAATTAAAAAGCTGTATTGGCCGTGGAGTGATGCCCTCATGAATCAAACGACCCCGCAAGAATATGTCTTAGGCTTATTAGATCAAGACGATGATGCGGCTTTTGAGCACCTGCTGAAAAGCCAAACTATCTATCAAAAAGAAACCGCCGAATGGTCGCTGATAGTCGCCCAAGCTATATCAAGCAAAACGGATGCGCGCACGCCACCTGGCTGGCTGTGGACGCGCATTGAGCGGCAAATCACCGCGCAAGCGCAAGCGATTGAAGCCGCCAGTCAATTTGGCTGGCGCATGGTGGCCGCGTTCTTGGCGATGGTGGGTTTGGTGGTGGCCATCAGCATCACGGTACCCAAAACGCTGCCGTTTAGTGGGCATCATGAGGCGGTATTGGCGTTGAGTGAAACCGGCGCACCAGCCTGGCAAGTTCAGGGCAACTTTAAAGACAACGAGCTCAATATTCTGGTGACCCGCAGTGGCCAGGTGGCGGCAGGGCGAACGCCCGTTTTATGGCTGGCCACCCAAGGCGGGCAAACGATTGCCGTCGGTCGGCTGCCCACCCAAGTGGGGCAAACCCTGCGGGTGTCGCCCGCGTTGTGGCAGGGCGACATGCAAGCGACAAAACTCGCAATTAGTTTGGAGCCGGCGCAAGCGAGCATTGGCAACAAACCGCAGGGGCCTGTGGTTTTGATCGAGTCGTGGCATTCATTGCCGGCGGCTTCTTAGGTTTATTTTTCAACGCGGGTTGCAACTTTTAGCGCGCACCTTGCGTATATAGCTTGCGGGGGCTATAACTTAAAGGCCTGCCGCAATCCTTATCTGATTGTTTTTTTGTACTTATTAGGAGTGTGATTCGATGAAAACGCGTTCAATTCAAAAAACTTTATTAGCTTCAACCGTTATCGCCGGCTGCGTTGCCGCAGGCGCTGCGATGGCGGCCACAAACCAAAGTCCTTTTGCGAGCAGCCATACCCAAGGCAGCAGTGTGCAATTGGCTGAAATGTCTTGCGGTGGCGCGGCTTCGTGCGGTGGCAGCATGAAAAAAGATAAATCAGCCGATAAAACGGATGCCAATAAAAGCTAGGGTTTAAGTTTGTGATGCAATCACTACGCGCCGAGTCGATCGCCTCATCGGCGCGTTTTTTATTGGAAGGTGCGCGGTGGCAAATTTTCAAGCTTCCAAATTAAGCGATGTCGGGCTCGGATTGCGGCGGGGCATGTTGATGCACGAGATCGAAACCACAACCCCCGATTTGGATTTTTTAGAAGTAGCACCCGAAAACTGGATGCGCTTAGGCGGTGCGGTCAAGCGCCGCTTTGAAGCCTTGCTCGAACATTATCCGCTCTATACGCATGGGTTGTCGCTTTCGATTGGCGGCCCCGCCCCGTTAGATTGGGCGTTTATTGATGCGATTAAGCAGTTTCTCGATCGCTATCAGCCCGTGCTGTATAGCGAGCATCTCTCGTTTTGCAGCGATCATGCACATCTCTATGATTTAATGCCGATTCCGTTCACCGAAGATGCGGTTAACCATGTTGTCGCGCGTATCCAACAAGTGCAAGATCGGTTGGGGCGGCGCTTGGTTTTAGAGAATGTTTCGTACTACACCGCGCCCACGGCGGAGTTATCCGAGCTTGAGTTTATTACCACCATTCTGGCGCGTGCCGATTGCGATTTGCTCTTGGATGTGAACAACGTGTACGTCAATAGCGTCAATCACCAATACGACCCGCGTGCCTTTATTAATGCCCTACCGCCGGCTCGCGTGCGCTATGTGCATGTGGCTGGGCATTGGCAGATTGAACCTGATTTAATTATCGATACCCACGGCGCGCCGGTGAGCGACCCGGTGTGGGATTTGCTCAGCCACACTTATACCCGGTTGGGTGCCGTGCCCACCTTGCTGGAGCGGGATTTTGAAATCCCCCCACTTAGCGAGTTAATGGGCGAAGTCGCGCACATTCGCGCACTCGCCGCCAGCGCCCAGGCCAAGCGTGGCCTCGGCCTTGCCGAGGGCAGCCTTGCATGACTGATTTTCAAAGCCTGCAACGGCAATTTGCCGCCTTTATTCGCGATCCGCACAACACCCCGCCGCCGCCCGGCTGTGATGCCGCGCGCATGCAGCACTATCATCAATTATTTTTTAACAACTTCGATGGCGTGCTTGAACTCGCCTACCCAAGGTTGTGTGCTGAGGTCGGCGCCGCCCCTTGGCTTGAATTAACCCGACTTTTTTTTCAAACCGTACCGCAGCACTCTCCCTATTTAAGCGATGTGCCCGCGCAGTTTGCCGAATTTCTTGATGCACAAACGGCTCAGTCTTTAAGCGATGGGCAAATTGAGCTCGCGGCATTTGAGCTCGCGTGTTTTGAGCTTAAAACCGCAGATGATGAACCGCGCCGCACCGATGAGGCCGATCAGCCGCCTCAAGGGGCTGCGCTCAAACCAACTTGGGTGATTAACCCCGACACGATCTTGTTTGAAAGCCTGTACCCTGTGCACGATCCCAACTGGGATCCCCGCGGCACAGCGCAAACCCCCACGTTTTTGGTGTTGGTGCGCGATCCTGCTGGCCTCGTGCAAACCTATGCCGTCTCTTTGGCCAGCGCGCGCCTGTTGCACTTAATTCATGCCCATCCCTGGCAACCCTTGGCTGTGGTGATCGACGCGTTAGCCCAAGAGCTCAACCAACCGGCCGCACGGCTATTGCCGCTTGCGCAGCAACAAATTACCCAATGGTTCGATGCGCACGTTTTACTGGCGGCAGGTGTGGCGGGTTAAATCGGTGCGATGCTTCAAGCCTTTGGTATGCTGCGTTTTTTATCGGAGCGGTACTCATGGCAATTACCGATTGGCCTTGTGATGAACGGCCGCGCGAGCGGCTGCTCAAATTTGGCGCGGCGGCGCTCTCGGATGCGGAGCTGTTCGCGATTTTTCTGCGCACCGGCGTAGCGGGCCGATCGGCGGTCGATTTAGCCCGCGATTTGCTGGCGCATTTTGGCAGCGTGCGCGGGCTTTTGAATGCCAGCCAGACCGATTTCACGGCGGCCAAAGGCTTGGGCGATGCCAAGTTTGCGCAGTTGCAGGCCGTGTTGGAACTTGCGCGGCGGCATTTCGCTGAAGAGCTCAGTGCCGGTTCAGTGATGGATTCGCCGGAAACCACCCGCCGGTTTTTGCAGGCAGAGCTGCGCGATGCCACCCAAGAAGTGTTTGCGGTGCTGTTTTTAGATAGCCAGCATCGGGTACTGGCCTTTGAGCGCCTTTTTTACGGCACCATCAACCAAGCGGCGGTGCACCCGCGCGAAGTAGTGAAAGCGGTGCTACGCCACAATGCCGCCGCCGTGATTTTGGCGCATAACCACCCCTCTGGTGTGGCTGAGCCGAGCCGGGCTGACCACGACATTACCCTGCGATTGCGCGATGCGTTAAATTTAATCGAGGTGCGCCTGCTCGATCACATCATTGTGGGCAATCCGTGTGTTTCGATGGCCGAACGCGGCTTGCTGATTTGACCCGCGCTTGATTTACAAACGGACAGTTTAAGTGTGCCAATCAATCGGCGCCTCACCTTGCTCTGTGAGAAAGGCATTGATTTGGGAGAATGGCTTGGAGCCAAAAAAACCGCGATAAGCTGAGAGGGGTGAGGGGTGCGGGCTTTGGATAATCAAATGCCGCGCATCGGCATTGTATGGCTCGATGAGTGCGCGCTTTTTCTGGGCAAAAGCCCCCCACAGCACAAACACCAGCGGCTGATCGCGCGCGGCCAAAGCGGCGATGGCCGCGTCCGTTAGCACCTCCCATCCTTGGTTTTGGTGGCCGGCAGATTGCCCCGCCGGCACCGTGAGCACGGCATTGAGCAGCAGCACACCTTGCTGCGCCCAAGGCGTCAAATCGCCGCGCGTGTTGTCAATGCCAAGATCGGCTTGCAATTCCTGAAAAATGTTGTTGAGCGATTTCGGCAAAGGCGTAACCCCTGCCTGCACCGAAAAGCTTAAACCATGCGCATGGCCGGGCGTGGGGTAGGGGTCTTGGCCTAAAATCACCACTCGCACGCAATCAAAAGGCGTAGCAGTAAAAGCCGCCAGCCAATTGGGTTTGGCGGGGAGAATGGTTTTGCCTGCGCGCAACTCGCGTTGCAAAAATTCGCGCAGCCGAGCGACAGGCTCGCTTGCAAGGGCGGGTGCAAGCGCCGCTTGCCAGCCGGGTTCCCAGGTGCTGGCGGTCATGGCATCAGGCGTTCAATCGTCCAGCCGTCGGCGGTGGGCGTGTATTGGAAGCGATCATGCAGGCGCGAACGGCGACCTTGCCAAAATTCCCACTCATCGGGCAGCAGCCGATAGCCACCCCAGGCGGGATTGCGCGGCACGTCGCCTGCCGGATAGCGCGCCTCGGTGGCCGCAAAGCGGGCTTCTAGCGCGGCACGGGATTCAATCGGTTGGCTTTGATGCGATGAGGCCGCCGCCATGCGCGATTTGATCGGCCGCTGATTGAAATACGCCTCGTTATCCGCCTCCGGCAAGCGCTCGATGCGCCCGGTAACCCGCACTTGCCTATCGG
Source organism: Halothiobacillus sp. (assembly GCA_023255735.1). Taxonomy (GTDB): domain Bacteria; phylum Pseudomonadota; class Gammaproteobacteria; order Halothiobacillales; family Halothiobacillaceae; genus Halothiobacillus. The sequence goes on from JAGDVP010000010.1 coordinate 114,023, forward strand.
TTTCAGGCCAATAAAACGTGAGTGCGGCGAACGGATTTTCGGCCAACTCTTGCCCTTTGCGGCTGCGGGTATCGGTATAAAAACACAGGCCGCGCGCATCCAGGTGTTTTAATAACACATACCGCGCTGAAGGCCGCCCGTCCGCCGCCGCTGTGCTTAAACACATGGCGTTGGAATCAAAATTACCTGCCGCCTCGGCCTCTTTGAGCCAGGTTTGCAACTGAACCTCTGGCGCCGGGTTTAAGTCGGCGCGGTGCAGCTCGCCATAGGCGTAATCACGCCGATTGGCGCGGTGATCAAATTCGCCTGAATCGTTCATGGTGTTCTCCTGATGATTTGGCTCACAAGTTTAGCAGGCTGCTATGCTCATAGCCCTTTCCCACAAGACAAGAACACCTTATGAATGCCCGCACGAATGCCGCTCATCTTTTTTTATTCCACGGCCTAGGCGCCAGCGGCGATGATCTGGCGCCCGTGGGGCGGATGTTGGCCGAGCAGGCAGGCATGCTTAAGCTTATTGTGCACACGCCGGCGGCGCCCGTGGCGGCTGTCACAGTGAATGCGGGCACCATGATGCCCAGTTGGTTTGATATTTACGGGCTTGAGCGCGATGCGCCGGTGGATTTAGCGGGCATTAATGCCATGGCCAAACGCCAAGCGGCCGTGATGGATGCAAAGGTGGGCGATGCCCCTTTTTGGGTGGGCGGGTTTTCGCAAGGCGGCGTGATGGCGCTGCGTGCCGCCTGCTTAACCCGTCGTGCGCCCGCAGGCGTGCTGCTGCTTTCGACTTGGCTGCCGGCGGCGGATGCGTTTGCGCTACCAGTCGACCGTGCGGATAGCCCCATTTTTATTGGTCATGGTGATTTTGATACCGTGGTGCCGCTGGCAGCGGCAAGCCGCATGGCGCACCATCTGATGGCATGCGGCGCAACCCAAGTAACCCAGCATCGCTACGCGATGGCGCACAGCATTTGCCCCGAGGAAGTCGCGGATATAGCCGCGTGGATGCAAAACTCAATAGAAATAAACTTGTTTTAGATGGGGTGCTGTATTCACTATAAAAATACGGTTCTAACAGGTTGCTGAAAAACCTCATCTTTAAGTTTTTCAGCCATACCGAGCCCGGTACACGCCCGGGCTCGGTATGTACAAATCAATCGCTTACATGATTAATTTGCGTGCGGGGCATTCATGCCCTGCTAAAGCACGCCATAAAAAACCCGCCAGTGTCGGCGGGTGGCGGGGTGGTAATTTTCGGCTGGTGCTGGCAGCCTGCCTGCCTTAACGCAGTCCTGCTGCTGCTAACTTTTATCGGCCATTTTTTGCATGTTCTCGTTAATTTTGAACAGCACGATCATAAGCTCGCTCCAAATGCGAACCCCAATGCCGCCGGCCACGATCCAAAATAACCCTTTGAAAAAAGAGCCAAAAGAAAAGCCCCACGGTGCAAACATGGAGCCTATGCCGCTAATTACTACCGCCAGCAAGAGCATCCAATACACCACGGTGATGATTTTTGGCGTTAGCATGCTGTTGAAAAATAATAGGTCTTTCATTGGTAACTTCCTTTTTGATTAAATTTAAGCGTTGAACGGATGTCGGGTTTTAATCATCACCGCTGACAGCGTACCGCAAAATCCTTGCAATTAAATGTCAGTACCTTGAATGAGTAAACCGTGCGCTTTTTCGGCGTTAAGCGAGTGCCGCCCTCGCCGCCAGAATTTGCGCGCGCACCTGATTGGGGGCGGTGCCGCCGATAATATCTCGGGCGGCCATGCTGCCTTCTAGGGTTAATACGGCGAAGACATCCTCGTTAATTTTTGGTGAGAAGGTTTGTAATTGCGCCAAGGGAAGTTCGGATAAATCACAGCCCGCCGTTTGCGCGTGACGCACGGCTTTGCCGACAATTTCATGCGCGTCACGGAACGGCACGCCTTGGCGCACAAGGTAATCGGCCAAATCGGTGGCGGTGGCAAAGCCTTGTTTGGCGGCGGCGCGCATCTTTTCGCGGTTGGGTTCAATTGCGGGCATCATGTCGGCAAAGGCGCGCAGGCTGCCCATTAGGGTGTCGATGGCGTCAAATAGCGGTTCTTTGTCTTCTTGATTATCTTTGTTGTAGGCCAAGGGTTGGCCTTTCATGAGCGTGAGCAGAGCGAATAAATCACCATAAACGCGGCCGGTTTTACCACGCACGAGCTCCGGCACATCGGGGTTTTTCTTTTGCGGCATAATCGAGCTGCCGGTGCAAAAGCGATCGGGCAGGTTGATAAAGCCAAACTGGGCGGAAGTCCATAAAATCAGCTCTTCGCTCATGCGCGATAAGTGCATCATGATGAGCGCAGCGGCGGATAAAAATTCGATCGCAAAATCTCGGTCGGAGACGGCATCGAGTGAGTTGCGGCTCACGCCATCAAAGCCCAAGAGTTCTGCCACGTACGCGCGATCCAGCGGGTAGGAGGTGCCGGCCAGCGCCGCCGAACCCAACGGCAGGATGTTGACGCGTTTACGCACATCGCGCAGGCGCTCGGCATCGCGGGCGAGCATTTCAACCCAAGCGAGCAGGTGATGGCCAAAACTTATGGGCTGAGCCACTTGCAGGTGGGTGAAGCCAGGCATAACGGTATCGGCTTCGCGCTCGGCTAAATCAATCAAGCCTGCCTGCAGGCGGGTGAGCTCTTGGCCGATGCGGTCAATGGCGCCGCGTAGATACAAGCGCACATCGGTGGCAACTTGGTCATTGCGTGAGCGGCCGGTGTGCAGTTTTTTGCCCACATCGCCAATGCGATCAATCAGCCGCGCTTCGATATTCATGTGCACGTCTTCATAGGCCACAACCCAGGCAAAATCGCCGCGCTCAATATCGAGCAGAATGGTGTGCAGCCCCGTTGTGATTTTGTCGCATTCATCATCACTTAACACCCCAACTTTGGCGAGCATTTTGGCGTGGGCGATGGAGCCTGCAATGTCTTCGCGAAACAGGCGCTGATCGAACCCGACCGACGCGGTGAACGCTTCAACAAACGCATCGGTGGGTTCATCGAACCGGCCGCCCCAGAGTTTGACCAGAGGGACATCTGGGGTGTGATCGGTGGTGTGTTCATCGGGGCGAATCATGACGGCATCTCGCTTAAGTTGGCTTTGTTTGCATGGATTGAAGGCGCTCTGCGGTAGTATATCGTAACCCGCTTTCGGTTCTGCCCCATTGATCAATGCGACCGCGCCTTATTCCATGTACGACAAGGATCCCGTCATGAGTTTTGTCGATGTGCCTGCCAAACCCCGCCCGCCCGCCCCGCTGCGCAATGCGGCCTTGCCTGCGTTTTGCACGCCTAGGGTGTTGCTCATTACCTTGCTGTTGGGCTTTGGCGTGGCCTTGCTTTTAGCCATTGCGCCGGGCGTGGCCGAAGACCGCTGGATGCGGCTTGGCACCACGGCGTGGTTTGTGGCTTGGGTGGTTTTAATCACCACGGGAGTGTTGTGCGGTCTGCAAAAGCCCTTATGCCGGCTGGCCTTGCCGTGGCTTTTGTTGGTGGTGCTGGCGGTGTTGCAAGCGGCGACCGCGCTCATCAGTGTGCTGGCGTATCAAACGCTAACGCAATTGGGTTGGGATCCTTTGGAGCGCGAAGGCGAGTTTTTAATCCACAATCAGGCCATCGCCTGGGTGGTGGGGTTGATGGGGATTTGGATTTTCTCGCTGCATTGGGCGAAAACGCGGCGGGTCACTGCGCAAACCAAAGCGGAATTAGATGCCTTGCACGCGCGAATTCGCCCGCACTTTTTGTTTAATAGTTTGAACACGGTGGCATCCTTGATTGCCACCAATCCCGAGGCGGCAGAATCGGCCGTATTGGATTTGGCCTCGGTATTTCGAGCCGCACTGCATGCGGGGGATGTGGCGAGCTTAACCGACGAAATCGCCTTAAGTCAGCGCTATTTGGCTTTGGAGCAATGGCGGCTGGGTGAGCGGCTGGTTGTGGATTGGGTGATGCCGCCCCCGCCCTTGCCGCCGATTACCCTGCCGATTTTAAGCTTGCAGCCATTAGTGGAAAATGCCGTGCGCTATGCCGCCGAGCGAAGCCAGCAGCCTTGCCCCATTCGCATTGAATGTGTGGTTGGGCGCAATGCCGTGAGTGTGCTGATTGAAAATCCGCTGATTGCATTATCCGAATTGCCGGTTACCGGGGGCAATGGCATCTCATTACAGAATATCCGTGATCGTTTAACGCTGATGTTTGGCGAGCGCGCCAGTTTGCGGGCAGGCGAAATTGATGGCAAATACCGGGTAAAACTCGTGCTGCCGTTAGATCATCTAGGCGGTGAGGCATGAAGGTTTTGCTGGTGGATGATGAGCCGCTGGCGCGCGCGCGGTTGCGACGATTGCTTTTGGTGCATGCGGATATTGAGGTGATCGGCGAGGCGGGCAACGCCAAAGCGGCTGAACGAGCGCTTGCCGATGAGCCGGATCTGATTTTTTTGGATATTGAAATGCCGGGCGAGTCGGGGCTCGCCTTCGCTGCCCGCTTGCGCGAGCGGGCTGTACCGCCGGCGATTATTTTCACTACCGCCCACCCGCAGCATGCGCTGGATGCCTTTGCGAGCAGCCCGGTCGATTACCTGATGAAACCCATTGAGCCTGCGCGATTGGCTGCCGCCTTGGCGCGGGCACGTCAACCCACTCGCGCCCAGCAGGCCGAAGAACCCAAACTCAGTATTCAAATTGGGCGCCAATTGCGGTTGATTCCGCTGGCGGACATGGTGGCGGCGGTGAGTGAGGATAAATACACCCGGTTTATTTTTTGCGGCGGCGAGGCGATTGTGGATTTGAGCTTAAAAGAGCTTGAAGCCCAATTTGGCGATCGGTTGCTGCGGATTCACCGGCACGCGGTGATTCTGCGCGCGCGGCTACAGGGCGTGTTAAGTAATGGCAAGGGGGCGCATTTTGCTGAAGTTGATGGGTTGGCCGCGCCGCTTGAAATAAGCCGTCGGGCGTTGCCCCAAGTGCGGGCGGCTTTGGGCTTGAGCGGTTTTTAAGATTCTACGCTGGCTGAATCGGCGCGCAGAGATTTGGGCAGGGCAAACACCATGTGCTCCACGATGTGGGGGGCGGTTTCTTCTAGGCGGGCATTAAAGCGGGTTTGAAGGTGGTTTAACACCGCTTGTACCAGTACCTCGGGCGCGGAGGCGCCGGCTGTGACCCCCACGCGGGTGCAGTGCACAAACCAGTCATCACTGATGTCTTCTGCGCCATCAATGAGATAGGCGGCTATGCCGGCTTGCTCGGCAATTTCACGCAGGCGGTTTGAGTTGGAGCTGGTTTTTGAGCCCACCACTAAAATCAGATCACAGGTTTGAGTGAGCGCGCGCACCGCATCTTGGCGATTTTGGGTGGCGTAGCAAATATCATCTTTTTTGGGGCCTTCAATGGCGGGAAACCGAGCTTTCAGCGCGGCAATCAGGGTTTGGGTTTCATCCACCGAGAGCGTGGTTTGGGTGGAATACGCAAGGCCATTGGGGTTGTCGATACATAATCCCGCGACATCACTCATGCGCTCAATGAGATGGATTTTGCCGCCAAAACGCGCATCAAAATGCCCCATGGTGCCTTCCACCTCAGGGTGGCCGGCGTGGCCAATCAGCACCACATCGCGCCCTAAGCGGGCATGGCGCTCCACCTCTAAATGCACTTTGGTGACCAGTGGGCAGGTGGCATCAAAAATGCGCAGGCCGCGTGCGGTAGCGGTTTCTTCAATGGCGCGCGATACCCCATGGGCGGAAAAAATCAAGGTGGCTTCATCGGGCACCTCGCTTAAGTCCTCGATGAAAATCGCGCCTTTTTGTTTGAGGTTTTCAACGATAAAGCGGTTATGCACAATTTCATGCCGCACAAAAATGGGCGCGCCGAATAATTCCAATGCGCGATCGACAATCTCAACGGCTCGATCCACCCCGGCACAAAAGCCACGTGGGTTGGCAAGCTGGATTTTCATATCGGGTTGGGCTGGGTGGGTCATGCTGCTGCCTTTTGGCCATTAATGGCGAGAATGTGCACAATAAATTGGATATTTATGCCGGCCAGGGGATGGTTGAAATCCACGACTAGGGTTTCCTCGTTGATCGCCCGCAGCGTGCCGGCGATGGCATCGCCATTGGGCAAATTAAATTCCACCACATCATTAAGCTTAAGCGCGAGATGATCCGGCACCTCGCGGCGGGCGAGCTCGTGAATCATCTCGGGATCGGGCGTACCAAAGGCATATTCCGGGGTGAGCAGCAGGCGGGTGTGCTCGCCCAGCGCCAAGCCAATCAGCGCTTCTTCCAAGCGGGGCTCAAAGCTGCCATCACCCAGCACAAAAGTCAAAGGCTCAGCCTCAAAACTGCTATCCACCAAGCGATCATCGGGCAAGCGCAGCGCGTAATGCAGGGTAATGGTATCGCCACGGGCAATGCGCGGAATGGTCATGGTTTTTGATTCATGGTTGATTGGGTTCGGCGGGACGCGGGGCGGGCTTTGGCGCTGGCACGAGCTCAACCATCAACAATAAAATAACCCCTAGCGTGATGGCGCTATCGGCGATATTAAACGCCGGCCAGTGATACCCCGCCGCGTGAAAATCTAAAAAATCCACCACATAGCCCAAGTTCAGCCGGTCGATTAAATTACCGAGCGCGCCGCCAATAATGAGCGCAATGGCCACTTTCACCCACAGGGTGCGCCGAGGCACGCAGTTGGCTTTCGTGCGGCGCGGAATCCGCAGCAACCACACCAGCAGCCCGAAGGCCACCAGCCCGGCCAGGACGGCAAAGCCCCAGCGTTGCCAGCCGCCGGAATTGGCCAGAAACGAAAACGCGGCGCCGTGGTTATGCAATAAGGTGAGGTTAAAAAACCCGGTGATCGGCAGCGCGGTGGCGTAGTGCAGATAAGTGGATGCCGCCCATTTGCTGGCGGCATCGGCGGCAATAACGACGAGAGAAAGCAAAAGCCAAGACAGATTGCCCCAATACAGCCGACCGGGTTTGAATGCGGTGTGGCTCATGCAAAGCTCCGGGTTTCGCCCGCGCCATCAATATTCTCGATGCAGCGTCCGCACAGGGTAGGATGCGCGGCATGGCTGCCCACATCGGCTTGTTGATGCCAGCAGCGCTCGCACTTAGGCGCGGTGCAGGCGGCAATGTGCACGGCAAGCGCCTCGCCGGTGGGCAGGGTTTCGGTTGTCAGATCGGCAGGTTTTTCGATAAGCGGGCGCAGGTGCAGTTCCGAGACAATCAGCACAAAGCGCAGCTCTTCAAAAATCGGTTTGAGAAACTCAGCCAAAGCGGCATCCCCGTAGAGGGTGACGGTGGCGCTTAAATTGGCTTTGATGAGTTTTTCGTTGCGGGCGGCCTCGCAATGGCGATTAACCGCGTCGCGCAGGCTAATGATTTTGGCCCAAAAGGCGCGTTGCTCATCCCTAAGTAACGGCTGCAAATCGGTGGTGTGGGTGGCTAAAAATACCGAGGCGGCGCGCGGTTCGGCTAGGGCGGGCAAATGCGCCCAAAGCTCATCGGCGGTAAATGAAATAATGGGTGCCATCCAGCGGGTGAGCGCTTCAATGACGCGCCACATCACGGTTTGCGCCGAGCGCCGCATGGGGGCGTTCCTCTGGCCGGTGTAGATGCGGTCTTTCACAATATCTAAATAAAACGCGCCCAATTCAATCGAGCAGAAATGATGCACGCGGGCAACCAAACTATGAAAATCATAGGCTTCATAGTCAGCGAGCACGGCTTGATGCAGGTGGGCGGCGTGATCGGCGAGCCAAGCATCTAGCGGCAGTAATTGCTCATCGGGCAGGCAATCAGTGGCGGGGTTAAAGTCGTTAATGTTGGCGAGCAAATACCGCGCGGTGTTGCGAATGCGCCGGTAGGCATCGCCTGCGCGTTGCAAAATTTCATCGGAGACGGTCATCTCGCCGGAAAAATCGGTCGAGGCGACCCACAGGCGCAAGACATCCGCGCCCATTTTGTCGATGACTTTTTGCGGCGCAATCACGTTGCCTTGAGATTTAGACATTTTGCGCCCCTGCGCATCCACTGTAAAACCGTGGGTGAGCACAGCGCGATAGGGCGCGGCTTCTTTTAAGGCCACACTGGTGAGCAAGGAGGATTGAAACCAGCCGCGATGCTGATCGGAGCCTTCTAAATACAAATCAGCCGGCCATTCAAGCTCAGGGCGGCGCGCGAGCACGGCGGCGTGGGTGACGCCGGAATCAAACCATACATCCAGCGTGTCGGTGACTTTCTCATAGTGTTTCGCATCCGCGCCGAGCAAGGTGCCGGGCGCTAATTCAAACCACGCATCAATGCCTTTTTTCTCAATGAGTTTGGCTACTTCTTCAATCAGGCGCGGGGTATCGGGGTGCGGCTCGCCGGTGGCTTTATCCACGAACAACGCCATGGGTACGCCCCACGTGCGTTGGCGAGAAATACACCAATCGGGGCGATTTTCGATCATGCCGGCAATGCGGGCGCGCCCCCAATCGGGTACGAAATTCACCGTGTCAATCGCGGCCATCGCCTGCTCGCGCAAAAGGTTTTGCTCCATCGAAATAAACCATTGCCCGGTGGCGCGGAAAATCAATGGGGTTTTGTGCCGCCAGCAATGCGGGTAGCTGTGGGTAAAGCGGCTGTGCGCCAGCAAGGCGCCGGATTCACGCAGCGCCTCCAAAATTTTAGCGCCGCCGTCTTTGAGGTTCATGCCACCGACCAGTGGTGTTTCAGGCAGAAAATGGCCACTGCCATCAACGGGGTTATCTACCGGCAAGCCATACCGAAGGCCGACTTTAAAGTCATCCTCGCCATGCGCGGGGGCGGTGTGCACAGCGCCGGTGCCGGCATCAACCGTGACATGCTCGCCTAAAATAACCAGCACTTGGCGGTTGATCAACGGATGCTGCAGATGGATACCTTCAAGCTCCGCGCCCGGGGTGCGCCCCAGCACGGTGCCGGCCAGTTTCATGCGTGCTAAGGCCGATTCAAACAGCGCTTCGGCCAAAATCAGGCGGCGGCCGTCGGCTAATTCAACCAACACATAGGTAAGCTCGGGGTTGAGCGCCACCGCTTGGTTGGCGGGCAGTGTCCAGGGGGTGGTTGTCCATATAACCACTGCCACCGACGCTAGGCTGTCAAGGCCAAAGGCGCGATGCACGGCTTGCGCATCGACCGCCATGAATGCCACATCGATTTGATCGGATTGCTTATCTTGATATTCAACTTCCGCCTCGGCCAACGCCGAACCACAATCGATACACCAATGCACGGGCTTTTCCCCCCGATGCAAATGCCCGCGCGCAATAATGCCGCCGAGGGCGCGCACAATATCGGCCTCGGTCGCATAATCCATGGTTTTATACGGGTGATCCCAATCGCCAATTACGCCTAACCGCTTGAAATCTGCCATTTGGCGCTCGATTTGGCTTTGCGCATACACACGGCAAGCGGCGCGAAATTCCGCCGCCGAAAGCTTAACCCCGGGTTTGCCGTGCTCGCGCTCAACCATAAGCTCAATGGGCAAGCCATGACAATCCCACCCCGGCACATAGGGCGCATCAAAGCCCGCAAGCTGCTTGGATTTAACGATAATGTCTTTCAACACTTTATTCACCGCATGACCAATGTGAATATCGCCATTAGCATAGGGCGGGCCATCATGCAGAATGAATTTTGGCCGCCCCGCACTGGCCGCACGAATGGCGCGGTATAAATCGTGTTCCTGCCATTGGCTTAAACGCGCAGGCTCGCGCTTGGGCAAATCGCCGCGCATCGGAAAAGACGTGTCGGGCAGGTTAAGCGTTGATTTGTAATCAGTCACAGAGAAATCGCCGAATAAAATTAAAGTGGAAAATAGGCCGCATTGTAGCAAGACTCGCCCAAGCTGCGGCGGTTTGTTCTATGGCTTTATTGCTTGGCGCATCGATGTATCGTTCAAGATTATTGGTAGGCATAGGCTTGGTAAATAATAAGCTTAAATTTATAAATGCAGCTGATATGCCAGAAGAAAATCCAGCATGAATTTCAAACCTCAAATGATAAGATGCTGATAAATATTATTTTTAAGTGGTTTGATTTGATTGTTTGCAAAAGGAGTTGTGGTCATGAAGTTATCGCGTTTTTCGTCACGGGCGTATTTTTACTGAATTTTGCGGCACTCAATCCGGCACTGGCAGCTACTGCGCCGGTAAATATTTCAGGCTCGCTTTTCAATAAACAATTAGGCGCGGCGCAAACCGGTGTTGTGAACGTTGTGTTCACGGTTTATAGCACTGCGCAGCCGGGCGCCAGTGTTTTATGGTCGCAAACACTGCCTGTCACTTTTGCTGATGGTCGCTTTAATGTCACTTTGGGGAATAATCCCGCCAATCCTTTGCCAGATAACCTTGATATTCGCACGGCGGTTGTCGGCGTTCAGATCGGCGCCGATGCGGAACTAAGCCCACGGTTATCGTTGATACCGCCTTATGTCAATTCAGCGAATACCGTAACGGGCGACATTACCCCGACCAGTATTGGCATTCGCACAGCGATGGGTGTGGTGCCCATCATTGATGCGGCGGGTAACTGGGTGGGTTCGACGGCCGGGCTGCAAGGCGCGGCAGGCCCGGCAGGTCCCGCTGGTGCGGTAGGTGCGGTAGGTCCGGCAGGTGCGGTGGGTCCGGCAGGTCCCGCTGGTGCGGTGGGTCCGGTGGGTCCTGCTGGTCCTATAGGGGCGCAGGGTGTGCCTGGGCAAGATGGCGCTCCCGGTGCGACCGGTCCTCAAGGGCCTGCCGGCGTCATGGGGCCTGCAGGCCCCCAAGGCCCTGCCGGGAATTCTTTGCTTTCAAGTTATTACGGTACGAATACCGGTAACGGTGCGGCGTCCAATGGTGCCGAATGTACGCTGGGCGAAATGCAGCTTTATGCCAATGTAGGGCCGGGTAATGGCGTGCCTGCCAATGGGCAATTATTGCCGATAGCGCAAAATACCGCCTTGTTCTCACTCCTTGGAACCACCTATGGTGGCGATGGGAGGAGCACCTTTGCCTTGCCCGACATGCGTGCGGTTACACCCAATAATATGACTTGGTTTATTTGCGACCAAGGCATATTCCCATCCAGGCGGTGATTAGGTATGAATAATACAAATACATTGGGCAGTCGATCATGCGTTTCATTGGGGCTTAAGGCTTTAAGCTTTGGGGCTTTTTTGCTCTTGGGTGGTTGCGGCGGGGGTGGTGGCTCTGCCCCTGTGGCTTCTGCGCCAACGCCCGCCCCTGTGCCTTCCGCGCCGCAGCCAAGCACGGCTGCAAATTACGTTTTAACCCTCACCAGCATTGGGCAGGCGCAAAGTGATTCGGCTTTGTTTCAAGCTAATCTGGCTCCGCCCCCAGTCAATCAAACGGCGGTTTCAAACGGTTATGTGCTCACGCTGGATTCGACCGAAGCTGTCGCCAATTCCCCGTGATTATTGATTTTACGTTGTCGCCACGTCATGCGCGTTTTGCTCAGCCCTGATAGTTTTAAGGGGAGTTTATCTGCCGAGGCGGTGGCGCGGGCGATGGCGGTGGGCGTGCGTCGGGTTGATCCGAACGCGGGCATTGATTTGCTTCCGATGGCGGATGGGGGCGAGGGGTCGGCGCAATTGCTTACCCGCGCGCTGGGCGGGTCATGGCGCGCGTTGTGGGTGAACGGCGCCGATGGCACGGCGGTTTGCGCCGGCGTGGGCTGGATTGGCGCAAAAAACATGGCGGTGCTGGATGTGGCCAGCGTGTGCGGGTTGAATCAAATTGCGCCCGATCAGCGGGATGTGTGGCGGTTTGACACGCGCGGGGTGGGCGAGTTGATTCGGGCGGCGCTGGATTGGGGCGCCCAAACGCTGCTTATTGGGCTGGGGGGCAGTGGCACGAACGATGCGGGGGCGGGCTTGCTGTTTGCTTTGGGGGCGGTGTTTTTTGATGCAGAAAGCCGCCCGCTTGCGCCGACGCCGTTGGGTTTGGCACAGCTTGATCGGGTTGAAATGACAGGACTGGATCCTCGTTTGCAAGCCGTTGATTTGGTTGTGCTGACCGATGTGGATAATCCGCTTTTGGGGTTGGCGGGCGCGAGCCGCGTGTTCGGTCCGCAAAAAGGCTTAATGCCGCGTGACATGGCGCCGATGGATGCCAGGCTTGCGCTGATTGCGCAAAAAATGGCGGCGGCACGCCCGCTTTTTGCCGCGCCGGATGCGCCGGGCATGGGGGCGGCGGGAGGCTTGGGCTTTGCTTTGTGTGCGGTGCTGGGGGGTAAGCCGATTTCGGGGAGCCGATATTTAGCTGAGCTTTTGGGCTTAGATGCGGCGATTGCGCGGGCTGATTTGGTGCTCACCGGCGAGGGCGCAATAGATAGCCAAACGGCGCGGGGCAAGGTGGTGGCCGAGGTGGCGCGGCGCGCGGGGGTGATGACGACGCCCGTTATTTGCATTGCCGGGCGTGTGTTGTCATCGCCCGAGGCGATTGCGCAGATGGGCTTGTGGGGCGCGTTTAGCTTGTGCACCCGTGAGGTGGGTATCGATGAAGCCTTGTCGCGAGCCGAAGCTTTGATCGCCGATCGAACAGCGCAAGCGATCCGCGCGTGGCAAGCCGCAGCCGGCGCATCTTGAAGGGTTTTTTCGGTAATGTTTCCAAAATGTAATCTTGCCGTCACGCGCTAACTTGGGGTTTGCCATTAAGCTATTGGCGAAAATTAAAATCCCACAAGGAGCCTTTATGTCTGCAATTAACCCCTCTGCCGGATTATCTTCCGGGGCATCTCCTGTGCTGCAAATTTGGAGCAAAGTGCCGGAGGTCACTCTGTATTTTTGGTTTATTAAAATTATGGCGACCACGGTGGGTGAAACCGCCGCCGACTATCTGAATATGGACTTGAATTTCGGCTTAACTGTCACCTCGTTAATTATGGCGGGTTTATTGGCTGTGGTTTTGGTGTTTCAGGTGGGCGCTAAACGCTATACGCCATGGCTGTATTGGTTGGCGGTGGTGTTGATTAGCGTGGTGGGCACGCTAATTACCGACAATATGGTCGATAACTTTGGCGTCACCTTAGTGGCGGCGACAATTGTCTTTAGCCTTGCGTTGGCGGCGACTTTTGTGGGCTGGTATGTGAGTGAAAAAACCCTGTCGATCCATTCGATAACCACCCGCAAGCGCGAGCTGTTTTATTGGTTGGCGATTCTGTTTACCTTCGCGCTGGGCACAGCGGCGGGCGATTTAACCGCTGAGGGTTTGCAGTTGGGGTATTGGTTATCGGCGTTGATGTTTGCGGGCATTATTGCGGCTATTACCGCCGCTTATTATTTCTTGAAACTCAATGCCGTGTTGGCGTTCTGGTTGGCATACATTCTGACCCGCCCCTTGGGCGCATCCATGGGCGATTATTTATCGCAACCGGTCGCCAATGGCGGACTGGGGCTCGGCACCACGGGCACGAGCTTGATTTTTTTAAGCATAATTTTGGTGCTGGTTGTGTTTTTAACGGTCACGCGCCGCGATGTGATTGCAGTTAAATAACAAAGACCAATCAAAGCCTGCGGCGAGCCTCAAAACCTGCCGGCGCATGGGCGCTTTTGCCGCAGGGCGGTAAAGCGCGGTTAGCCGCACAGGCTCTGGCCGCTGGCCTCAATTTCAACCAAGAGCTCTTGGCGGCACACATCCGCTTTTATAAAGCACAGGTTGAGCTGCTTGCCCAAACACACCCGCAGTTCACGCCGCACGGCATCGGCGTCTTCAGGGTGGCGCACATACACCCGTAAATGCAGTTTTGAGAGGGTGAAACGCTCGCCCTCGGGCAGCCTGTCGTTCGCTTGCGCCACAATTTCAGACAAATTGGTGATGGTTTCGCGGGTTTGTGCGCGCACATTGCCCACATGCCGGCTTTCGTGCCCTACGATGCTGGCAGTGCCAGAAATGAGCAATACGGCATGGGTTGGCTGCAAAATAAGCGCCGCGCGCGAGAAGCTCGGGCTCTGTGGGCCATAGATTGCCGGGTAATGGTAGGCGCTGGTTTGCCTTGGGTTTTCCAGCAAAATCGGCGGGATTTTGCCGGCCAAAAACGCAAAACAATACCCGCCATCCGGCATCCCTAAGGCGCAGGCGGCCGGCGCGGTTTGGGGCACCGATTGGGCGAAGGCATCAAAGGCGGCTTGCCTGCCCAAATTAAATTGGCGATAGCGCTCAAGCGTGGGGCGCTCTGACGGGTTGTCTGCGGTTGGGTTTGCCCCGGGCGCTGTGGCTGAAACCGGCTCTTGGGCGTGAATCGCTTCAATAAAATTCCAGGTGCGCCACAGCTGCGAATAACCGGTTTTGGCCAGCAAGCGAAACATACGGTCATAGGCGGTGCGCGCCTGATCTTGCAGGCCGGTGGCTGAATCATCTAGGGTTAACACGCCAAAAAGGCTGTGTCCGTCGCATCGAAAGCGAATGCCCTCAAACATCTGCAGAGCGCCGGGGGCATGGCCGAGCCACAACTCGCCTAAACCCGCCGCATCACCAGCGTGGGGGAGAATTAAGGGTAAAGGCACGGCCATCGCGGGCAGAATTGTTTGAGCCTCTGCCCAGCCTGCGGGTTTTTGGCCAAACCAAATTAAACCTAAGCCTTGCGCCCACGTCGGTTTCTGTGCCGATTCCTGTGCCGGTTCAAGGCGGTGCACTTGGGTGAAGGCCAATTTTGGTGCCGCAGATGAGGGGGTGTTGTTCATTAATTTTTATAAGATCATCGGGTTATGGCGTTTTAATTGAGCCTGTAAGATGGCGGTGTGCCTGCCAGACGCGCCAGGGCTTTCGCGTGGCGGCGATGTAACCGAGGGCTTGCCTGATTTACAGCAAAGACCCAGAGGGTGTTTTGCCATAAATAGCGCCAGCAAGCAAGGGCGTCGTGGGTGGCCGAGCAAAGCTTCCACCGATTGCAAGCTAAGCTCATTGCATCAACGTACGGGTATTCCTGCACCGAAACCAGCCGGCCACACTCACGCGCGGGTGCTGGGTGGGCAGCACCTCATGCGGCATTTCTTCACTCATAAAAATAACGAGCTTGCCTATTTCGGGGGTAATGACTATGGGTGCTTGCTGGGGGTCTTTCGAGTCAATCACTAATGCCCCGCCCCAATCGGCCTGCCAATCGGGGTTTAAGTACAGCACGGTGGAAACCAGCCGATTGGCTGCACCGCGAAAGCTATCGGTGTGTTTTTTATAAAATCCCCCCGCAGGGTAGAGGGCAAAATGGCTCTCAAATTCAAACAGCCCCAAAAAAAGCGCGTGGTTGAGGGCGTCTTGCAGCATCGCCATCAACCGCAGATACGCCTGTTGCGCCGCTGTTTCGCCCGTTAGCCATCGAATTTCATCACGGCGAACCGCCGCGTTTACTTGGTGAATCGCCCCGCGCCCCACGCCCGCCAGGTGCAGCGCTCCCGCCGCTGCGTGCGCAGTGGCCTCACTGAGCAGCGCATGGCACAAGGCATCACTCACGGCATTGGGCCATTCAAACCAACCCTGCTTATCAAGGGCATCGGTGAGCTGATTTAATAACGCTGGATTAAGATTTAGCATGCGTGTGGGGTCTTATTGATGTTCGAAGCTTTAAGCTCTGCGCAGATTATTGGGTATTGCTGCATGGTGGCGGTCATCACGCATTTGATATGGTCAATCCTCTAAAATGACGTGCGGCGTTTTCCAACATTACACCGCGAGCATTTTGCCTGATCAATCCCGACGTTCAAGAAGTTCGCGTACCGGCATAGGGAGAAGCCCGCGAAGCTTGCTGCTGATACTGGCCTCGTGCCGTTGCCAGATAGTGCCAAGATAAATGATTGCAAGGCCAATGATGGTTAGGGCGAATGGGAACATGAGGCGCCCAAGCATCGCCCCCACAATAATCATGATGAGATTGATGATTAAGTAGTTGAACTTGTTGGGTTCACTCTCTGAGAGCATCATCGATAGACCGCCACAAAATGCCATAGCACCAAACAAATAAAGCCAAAATGCATAGTCTTGATCATGCCGGGTTCGAATCTCCACCCAGAGGGCGTGCAGCAAGATAATTAGGCCAAATCACACTGAGACAAATTCTTTTAGCACCCAGGCTAAATTGTAATCGCCAAATAAAAAGGGCGCTAAATCCATGCTCATATACAAAAGTGTGACCGCTATAGGCATAACCAAAAATGGCAAGCGGTAACGCCACAATATAATCACACCGCTTGCCAGTGTGGCCAATTCCATCATTACCCAACGCCAGTTAGTTGTTGCGGTTAATGTCCATCCAAAACTCCTGTATAGCAAGAAAAAATGAGCAGATTGCCTGATGTGGCAGGCTGTAAAAACCAGCCCAGTTAATGTCGTAGATCCGTTCACGTTCGCCACACTTCGATGCGGGCTTACCCTCAGCTTTTGCGCTGGGCAAGCTCGATGCTGTTCGGGTTTATGCGGCTTCGTGGGACAATAACCACGGATTTTCTGCGTGATATTAAATTGGGTGCAACTTTGAACGGGGGTGCGATGTGCGGGCGATACCATTCGGGCGTTGGGGGCTGGGGCTGATTTTGATCATGTTGCTTGTCGGCTGCGGCGTTAATCAGGCGCCGGATAAAAACGCGGTGCGGCAAATTCTGCAAGACAAACTAGATCCTTCGGCCAAAGTGATTGTGGTGCAAGCCATCGATACGCTCAATGCCGTCCAGCCAGCAAAGGGGCAAAATCCGCGCTGGTTGGTGGATGTGACCGCCACGTTGTTGTTTAAGCAAGGTGCCACTGAGGTGGCCGGCGCTTTGCAACATACCGATTCGGTGCCAAATTTTTTGAGCACGGCAGGGCAAATCAGCTTGATGTTGCAGTTTGGCAATTTCAAAGCGGGGGAAACCCAAGTGTACCGCACGCGCCTTGAGTTGCTGAAAGGCAGCTTAGGCTGGATGCCTGCGAACTAATGCCCCCTGGATGCGCTCTTGCTGCGCGCTGATGGGGGTTGCTGATATAGTTCGCGCCTTGAGTTTGATTTTTCAATGAAGGTTGCTTTATGCCCGATTCTGCCGCGCTTGGTCCTGACGCTTCCCTGGTTGTTGATTTAGGGGATCGCAGCTATCCCATCTATATCGGCGCAAATTTGCTCGATAATACGGCGCTGCTTGTGCGGCATATCCCCGGCGATAGGGCGGTTATTGTCTCAAATACCACGGTGGCGCCGCTCTACGCGCAGGCTCTGCAGCGGCAGTTATCAGCATTTAAGCAGGTAAAGCTTGTGGTGCTGCCCGATGGTGAGCGCTATAAATCGCTTGAAACTTTGAGCCAGATTTTTGATGCCCTCGTCGCCGACCAGTGCGATCGCCAAACCACGCTCATCGCCTTGGGCGGCGGGGTTATCGGTGATATTACCGGTTTTGCTGCCGCCTGCTATCAGCGCGGCGTGCCATTTATTCAGATTCCCACCACCTTACTCTCGCAGGTTGATAGCTCGGTTGGCGGTAAAACCGGTGTCAATCACCCCCAAGCCAAAAACATGATTGGCGCGTTTTATCAACCACGCTGCGTGATTGCCGATATCCACACCTTAAATACCCTGCCCGATCGGGAGCTTTCGGCGGGTTTGGCTGAAGTGATTAAGTACGGCTTGCTTTGGGATGTCGATTTTCTCGATTGGATTGAAGAAAACATGGCCAAACTGCGCCGTCGGGATGCCGATGCGCTGCATCATGCCATTACCCGCTCCTGCGCCATTAAAGCGGATATTGTGCATCAAGATGAGCGCGAGGGCGGATTGCGCGCATTGCTCAATCTTGGGCACACCTTTGGTCACGCGATCGAAGCGGGCATGGGGTATGGCGTATGGCTGCACGGCGAGGCCGTCGGCGCGGGCATGTGCATGGCGGCCGATTTATCTCACCGGTTAGAGTGGATTAATGCGGCTGATTTGGCGCGGGTTTATCGCATCGTTGCGGCCGCAGGCTTGCCCACGCAAAGCCCAGCCGAGCTTGATATCGACACCTTAAGAGCGCTGATGGATAGCGATAAAAAAGTCCAAAGTGGGCGCCTGCGACTTGTATTGCTGCACGGTTTAGGCTCGGCGCTTGTGACCGACAAAGCCGCCGAATCGCAGCTGCAAGATACCCTGCGCGCCACGCACGCGCTGCCCGCCTAATTAATTTCTGCCGCATTAATTGCCACTGGAATCCTGCCCATGAATACCGCGCAAGAACACGCCTTCGAACAAGCCAACTTGGTGACACAATTAATCAAATACGCCGATCGGATTATTTTGGTTGAAAGTGCCTCCTCGCCCGAACGGCGGGCTTTTGTCAAGCTCCTCGCCGATCAGCTGCCTGATTCCATCGAAATTTTAAGTGTGCAAGCCAGCCCGCACAGCTCGGCGGCGAATATCATCGCCTTAATCAGCGATGCCTTGCAGCTCTCGCCGGGGATTGAATCACCAAGGCAGCTCGCAAGCGCTGTCCACGCGGCGATGGAAGGGCAGGGGCGGCTTTTAATGGTGGTTGAAAATGCTGATGCGTGGCTTGACTCGCCGCAGTGGTCAGGGCTGCTGGCCTGCCTGCGTGCCGCGCATGATCTGGCGCCCAATCAGCTCTTGTTCTTGCTCACCGGCGATATTGGGCTGACCGATCAGCTGCGTTTAGCGCCCGAACTATCAGAAATGCAAGGCGATATGCACCTGTGCCAGCTCTTGGGCGAAGCCGCGCCTGCGGCTTTACCGCCAAGCACGGCTGCCAGCGCCTTGGCCGATGAACCGCTATTTGCCGATGCCCTAGATGGCGCGCGCGGTTTTGCCGCCAGCGAACCTGCGGGGGCACGGCGCAAATCCTCGGGTCCCATGCTCCTGGTGGCCGCCGCCATTAGTGTGGCAATCGTCACCTTTGGGGGCTTTGCCTTGCTTACCAGCACTAAAGACAAACCCGCTGCGCCGCAAACCCTCTCCTTGAATACCCCAGCCACGGAGCCCGCCTCAACAGGCACGCCCCCGGCTCAAGCCGATAACCCCTTGCCCAATGATGGCGGGCTGGGGGCAAACAGCAGCTTGAGCGGGGTTGCGCCCGTGCCTTCCGCCAAAGCGCCTGCGGCAACCAGCCTAGCCGAGCGCTCAACGCAAAGCCCGCCTCCGGCGCCAGCCCCTGCGCCCGCTCCTGTGTCAACAATCATCCCGCCGGTTGTTGAAGCGCCCATGCCAAAACCCGCCCCCGCGCCCGCAGCTCCGCAACTGATTGCCCCGCGTGAGAAACCACCCGTCGAGAAACCCGCCGCAGAAAAAGCCCATAAGCCGATCAAGGCCATCGAAAAACCTAGCGAAAAACCGGTCGAAAAATCCGCACACCTAAAATCGCATGAGGCAGCGCCCGCTAAGTCTGTGGTCGTTAAAGCGGTGGATAATGCTTGGTATCGAGAAAAATCCAAAAACCGTGCGGTGCTTCAGTTGGGTGCCTTTAATGATGAGAAGGCTGCGCTGGATTTCATTAAAAAGCACAGTGCCAGCACGCGGCTGGGTGAATGGCATGTGTTTTCGCAAAAGCGCAACAATCAGTTGTTGTACACCGTTACCTTAGGGGATTTTTTAACCTTGGCCGATGCCCGCAAAGCCGCACCGGAATTGGCCGAGCCCTTGCGCGCGTTTAAGCCTTATCCCCGCACCTTCGAGGCGATTGGTAAGGTTATAAACCCCTAAGCTAATGCCCTGTTTTTGTATGAAAACGGCGTGATTCTTGCCAGAAAACCTGCCTGCCGTTAAAATCCAGCCCCCGATTTTTTCGCAGGCACCGTGCCGTCACGCCGCCTGCAATCCGCTTCGCGGGTGCTATAGTCGATTTGGTTTTGCGCGGGCGCACAGTCAACCTGTGGCTATTTAAGTTGATTTCTCCCAGCGCCCGCTGTCTTTGGGCTGGATTTTGGCCATGAGCCCATGCTTATTTATTTTGGCTTGTTAATCTTGGCTCATTAATTGAGAATTTGAAGAGGTTTTACCCCCGATGAATCGCGCTCCCACCGCCGGCCTGTACCACCCCAGCTTTGAAAAGGACAACTGCGGTTTTGGCCTGATTGCCCATATGGACGATCAGCCGAGCCACCATTTGGTATCGACCGCGATTGAAGCGCTGGCGCGCATGACGCATCGGGGCGGCATTTCCGCCGATGGTAAATCGGGCGATGGTTGCGGCATTTTGCTCAAAAAGCCCGACGCTTTTTTCCGTGCCGAGGCCGCTAAATTAGGCCTAACATTGGCGGCAACTTACGCGGTGGGCGTGGCCTTTGTGGGCTTAGATGCGGTTTCAGCACAAAAAGTTAAAGCCACGTTAAGTGCAGCGCTGGAAAGCCAAGGGTTGAATATTGCGGGCTTTCGCGCCGTGCCGGTGGATCCTTCGGTGTTGGGGCGCATTTCTGCCGCTAAGCGCCCCGATGTGCTGCATGTATTCGTGAATGCGCCCGCTGATTTAAGCGCGCGCGAATTTGACACCAAACTCTACATCGCGCGCCGTGTCGCGGAAAAGGCGCTCAGTGATGACCCGGTATTTTACATGCCCTCCATGGCGAGCGAGGTTATCTCCTACAAAGGCTTGATGATGCCCGATGATTTGGCGGGCTTTTATCTTGATTTGCAAGATGCCAACTTGGCTTCCTCGCAATGCGTGTTCCATCAGCGGTTTTCCACCAATACTTTCCCCGAGTGGCGCTTGGCGCAGCCGTTCCGTTATTTGGCGCACAATGGTGAAATTAATACCATTCGCGGTAACCGCAACTGGGCGATTGCGCGCTCCAGCAAATACGCCACCCCGCTCATTCCTGATATGAGCCTTGTGACCCCGCTGGTGAACACCACCGGGTCGGATTCCTCATCGATGGATAACATGCTCGAAGCGCTCTTGGCGGGCGGCGTGGATATGCTGCGTGCCATGCGCATGATTGTGCCGCCGGCTTGGCAGAATGTAGAGCACATGGATGCCGATTTGCGCGCCTTTTACGAATATAACTCCATGCATTTGGAGCCTTGGGATGGCCCTGCCGGCATTGTGATGACCGATGGCCGCACCGTGGCCTGCGCTATGGATCGCAATGGCCTGCGCCCCGCGCGCTGGGTTATTACCAAAGATCGGCACATTACGCTCGCTTCAGAAATTGGCGTGTGGGATTACGATCCCGCCGATGTGGTGCAAAAAGGCCGAGTGCGGCCGGGGCAAATCGTAGCGGTCGATACCGCCATGGGGCAGCTCTTGGCGCCGGAAGAAGTCGATAACCGCATGAAATTGCGCCAGCCTTATCGTGCCTGGCTTAAAGCCCATGCCGTGCGTTTGGCCAGCAGCTTAGATGAAGGCAAGCTCACCACCGCGCCGTTTGATGCCGATACCCTGCAGCAGTATGAAAAAGAGTTTTTACTCAGCTTTGAAGAGCGCGACCAAGTGCTGCGCGTGATGGCCGAAGAAGGCCAAGAAGCCATTGGTTCCATGGGGGATGATGCGCCCATGGCGGTGCTCTCGCAAACCCAGCGCTCGCTGTACGATTATTTCCGCCAGCAATTTGCCCAAGTCACCAACCCGCCGATTGATCCCTTGCGCGAAGCGATTGTCATGTCGCTTGAAACCCTGATTGGTCGCGAGCGCAATGTGTTTGCCGAAACCCCCGAACACGCGCATCGCTTGCAGCTCGAAACGCCAATTTTAAGCGAAACCAAATTTAAGGCCTTGCTGGCACAAACCGATCCCGATTTTGCCCACGCGCGCATCGATTTAACCTATCCCCTGCACGAAGGGCTGCAAACGGCCATCGAGCGGGTGTGTGATGAGGCGGTGGCAAAAGTGCGCGCCGGTTTTGTGGTGCTCGTGCTCAGCGATCGCGGCGTGGCGGCTGATCGCATGCCCATGCACGCCCTGCTGGCCACCGGCGCCATTCACCATCGGCTGATTCGTGATGGCCTACGCACGGATGCAAATTTGGTTATTGAAACCGCCACCGCCCGCGATCCGCATCATTGCGCCGTGTTGCTGGGGTACGGTGCCACCGCGATTTATCCTTACCTCGCGTTTGAAACCATCCACGACATGTTAACGCGTGGCCTAATTTCGACCGGCACCAGTGAAAAACTCGCCAGCAATTTTGTCAAAGGCACCGGCAAGGGGCTGAAAAAAATCCTCTCCAAAATGGGGATTTCAACCGTCGCAAGCTATCGCGGCGCCCAGTTATTTGAAATTATTGGCCTGGCCGATGAAGTGGTGAACCTCTGCTTTAAAGATACCACCAGCCGGCTGCAAGGCGCACGCTTTGTCGATATTGAAGCCGATCAAAAAATTCTGCACAAAGAAGCGCTGGCGCGCCATAAAGTGCCGCGCCAAGGGGGCTTGCTCAAATACATCGACGGCGGTGAATACCACGCCTACAACCCCGATGTGGTGCAAACCCTGCAAGCGGCGGTTAATACCGGCGATTTCTCGCTGTGGCAGCAGTATTCCGCCCATGTGAATCATCGCCCCATCGCCACCTTGCGCGATATGTTCGAGCTGTCGCACGATGCCACGCCGATTCCGATCGATGAAGTGGAATCGCTTGAATCCATTATCCGACGGTTCGATTCGGCGGGCATGAGCTTAGGCGCGCTCTCACCTGAAGCGCATGAAACGCTGGCTGAGGCCATGAATCGCTTAGGTGCGCGCTCAAACTCTGGTGAGGGCGGCGAAGACCCGGCGCGCTACGGTACGCTCAAAATGAGCAAAATCAAGCAAATCGCCTCCGGACGGTTTGGCGTGACCCCGCATTACCTCGTGAATGCTGAGGTGCTGCAAATCAAAGTGGCCCAAGGTGCCAAACCCGGCGAAGGCGGCCAGTTACCCGGCCATAAAGTTGATGCCACCATCGGCCGGCTGCGCTATGCCCGCCCCGGTGTCGCACTTATTTCCCCGCCGCCGCACCACGATATTTATTCTATTGAAGACTTAGCGCAGCTGATTTTTGATTTAAAACAAATCAATCCCAGTGCCTTGGTTTCGGTCAAATTGGTATCCGAGCCCGGTGTGGGCACCATTGCCGCCGGGGTGGCCAAAGCCTATGCCGATTTAATTACCATCTCCGGTTACGATGGCGGCACCGGCGCAAGCCCGCTCACCTCGGTGAAATACGCAGGCTCCCCCTGGGAGCTGGGGCTGGCCGAAGCGCACCAAACCTTGCGTGCCAACGATTTGCGCGACAAAGTGCGCCTGCAAACCGATGGCGGCCTCAAAACGGGGCTGGATGTCATTAAAGCAGCTATTTTGGGCGCCGAGAGCTTCGGCTTTGGCACGGGGCCCATGATCGCGCTGGGCTGTAAATACCTGCGGATTTGTCATTTAAACAACTGCGCCACCGGCGTTGCCACGCAAAATAAAGTGCTGCGCTTGGATCACTTCAAGGGCAATGTCGAAAAAGTGATGAATTATTTCCGCTTTATCGCCCTAGAAGTGCGCAGCCTCTTGGCGCAGCTTGGCGTGCGCTCAATTGATGAGCTCATCAGCCGCACCGATTTGCTGAAACTGCGCGCGCCGCACACCGATAAGCAAGCGAATTTAGACCTTTCGGCGTTATTGTCGGATGGCGGCCTGATTGGTGATGCGCCCACCTGCTGCGTAGCGCCACACAATGCGCCGCACGATGAAGGCGCGCTGGCTGAAGAAATTATCCGCCAAATTCTGCCGGCGATTGAGGCCAAGACCGGCGGTGAATTTAGCTTCACACTCACCAACATCAACCGCTCCATTGGCGCGCGAATCTCCGGTGAAATTGCCAAGCGCTATGGCAATTTAGGCATGTGCTCAGCCCCTATCCAGTTGAACTTTACCGGCATTGCCGGCCAAAGCTTTGGCGTATGGAATGCCGGTGGCCTGAACATGACGCTCGAGGGCGATGCCAACGATTATGTCGGCAAAGGCATGGCGGGCGGCCAGCTTGTGATTTTCCCGCCGAAAAACAGCCGTTTTGCCAGCCAATACACGCCGATTATCGGCAACACCTGTCTTTATGGCGCAACCGGGGGCGAGTTATTTGCTGCCGGGCAGGCGGGTGAGCGCTTTGCGGTGCGCAACTCCGGCGCTTCGGCGGTCATCGAGGGCTGCGGCGATCACGGCTGCGAATACATGACCGGCGGTATCGTCACCATCCTTGGTGCCACCGGGGTGAATTTTGGCGCGGGCATGACCGGCGGCTTTGCGTATGTGCTGGACGAGGCGAATGAATTTGTGGATCGCTACAACCACGAATTGATCGATATTCACAGGCTTCAGGCGGCCGAGCTTGAAGGCCATCGCCAGCATTTACGCGGGATATTAAAGGCGCACGTTGCCAAAACAGGCAGCCAACACGCGGCTAACCTGCTGGATCAATTTGAGGTGTTTTTACCTAAATTCTGGCTGGTTAAGCCCAAGGCGACCGATATTCAAGATTTGCTCGCGACCTTGGTGAACGCGGCGTAATTTGGTTTTATGCCGTGAAAAGCCCCGCCGAACGCGGGGCATTTTTATGTTGAGCCATGCGATGCACGCCCGATGCTTTTGACTGCCGGCACCGATTTGCAATCGGTGGGTTGATCGCCCACGCGCTGGCGGGTTTATCTGCGCACGGCCAGCCATACCGGGAAGCATAAATAAAAACGCCCAACTGAGAACAGTTGGGCGCTGAATTTTGGTGACGGATGGTTGACCAAGTGCCGACTGGCTTCCCGAGCTTATGCGCAATTCTGCGTGCGTAAGCGGGTGCAATCAGGCTTTCCGTTTCAGCCGCTCGACTTCGGCGTGGAAGGCCGGGGTCAGGTCTGAGATCAGGGATTCGATGTCGCGCACCTGATGTTGAACCGTCAGCACCGCGATGCCTTGCGGCACGAGGTCGTAGATCACGAAATGCTGCCGCGCCGGAACCATCAGAAACGGAGCCGAGCGGTACTGCCGCAAGCGCCCCTTTTCCGGGCTGGCGGCAGCAATTCCCATCGCTGCGTACAGGTCGGCAAGGTACTGGTCGGCAACGTCATCGCCCCATGCCCGGCGTGACCGCGTGTAGATGCGGCGCAAATCCAGCGCCGCATTCCGGGTCAGCAGGAACGTGGCTGGCGAAGGCACATCATTGCCAGCCATCGGCTTCCTTGCGGTCGAGCACCGCCATGTCGGTCTTGAAGTCGCCGCTGGACGCAAAGACGCGGCCTGCCGCCACATCGCGGTATCCAGCGAGGATGGATTCCTGAACAAACTGGCCGTCGCGCCGTTCCATGTCGCGGCGGATCAGGTCGCGCACGTATTCGCTGGGTGTTTCGTAAAGCCCTGTCTCGCCGACCATTCGATCCACGAATTCAGCCAAGGGTTGCGACAGGCGGGCGTTGATGCGTTCAGACATGGGAACCTCCCGGAGCGATCGGATGCTCAAATTGTCGCACGGGTGGCGTGTTTTGTCTCAACTATTGCGCACATGGGTGACACGTGGCTGCTCCGGACCTTCATGCGCCCGTGCTTCCTGCCCTGGTCAGCAGGCCAAATCAATGCATTGCCACCCCCTTATTAAAGCGATCTTTAATACCGAGCCAGGCAATGAAAGCCTTCTTTACTTCACCCGCCGCAGGCGTGTGACCACCTCGGCCAGCGGCTTGACTTTGCCCTGCGCAAGTTGTTCTTCGCCGTGTTGCAGAATGGCCTGCAGTGCTTTGGCCTCGGCATCCTGCCGCACCGCCGTGAAGCCCGAGTCATCGCCCAAGTGGATGAAAATCCGGCCTTCTGCCTGATCGCCCGTCACGTCCATCCAGCGTAAGCATCCAGCCGCCCCACCTACCGAGGGTATTGGCATCAGGTTATGCTTTAG
>JAGDVP010000017.1:0-22299 GCA_023255735.1 Halothiobacillus sp.
GTGGGGGAGGGGTTGGGGTGGGGGGGCGCGCAGCGTGCGTGCCCAATAGGTGAGCAAACTCGCTATACTCCCTACCGCCTGCAATTCTTGGCACCCCACCCACATAAAGCACCCATCCATGAGCCTTCGCGTCGCTAAAAATGCCAGCTGGAATATCATCGGCGTTAGCCTGCCTCTGCTGGCCGGGGTGCTCGCCGTGCCGCTGTTGTTGCACGGTTTGGGCCAAGCCAAGCTTGGAGTGTTTTCCTTGGCGCTTGGGATTTTTGGTTTTGCCGGCGTGTTTGATTTGGGTCTTGGACGTGCGCTCACGCAAACCATCGCCAGCGAACAAGGCAAAGGCGCCAGCCTGCCCGCCATCGCTGGGCTGGTGCGGCGCGGCTTGGCGGCCGTTTTGGCGTTGGGTACTCTATGGGGCATCGCACTCTTTTGGGGTGCCGCCGCCCTAACCCACGATTTATTTCACCTCACCGGTGATTTGGCCGAGCAAACCGAACGCGGCCTAGGTTGGCTCGCGCTTGCCCTGCCGTTAATGCTGCTTTCAACCAGCTTAACTGGCGTGCTCGAAGGCTTACAGCACTTTCGTGCGGTGAACTTACTGCGCGCGCCCATCGGCGCGGCCACCTTCCTTATTCCCGCGCTGGTGGCTCAGTTCACCGACAATCTAGACTGGGTGATTGCCAGCCTCGCCCTCACCCGCGCCACAGCCGTGCTGCTTTGGGGTGGATTAGTGTGGCGCAGCTTTCCGTTATTTGCCGCCGTAGTTGAACCCAAACTCAGCGCCAACGCCATGTGGCGGTTTACCGGCTGGCTTTCCGTTAGCAATTTAGTCGGCCCCTTTATGGTGCATGCCGACAGGTTTTATTTGGCCAACATCTTTCCGCCCCAACTGGTGGCCTTATACACCGTGCCCCTTGATGCCTTGGTGCGCGCCACCGTATTACCGAGTTCTGCCATGAATGCCGCCTTCCCCGCGCTGGCGCATTGGGGTGCGCAATCAAATCCCCAAGCTGCCCGCAGCCTCATGCGCGGCGCGGGGTACCTTATGCTCGGGCTGTGGTTTTTACCGATTTTATTGGTCGGCCTGATACTGCCCAAACTCCTTGGTCTATGGCTGGGAGCCGCATTTGCGGCGCAAGCGCTCGCCATCACCCAATGGCTGATGCTCGGCATCTTGATTAACGGCTTTGCCCACATCCCCTTTGCCTTGCTGCAATCGGCCGGCCGCACCGACATCACCGCCAAAATCCACTTAATCGAACTACCGCTGTATGCCGCCGCCTTGGTGCTACTCACCCAACAATTTGGCATCACCGGCGCGGCTATGGCTTGGTTTGCCCGCGTATTGTTCGATACCGTGCTTTTGTATGGGATTGCCATTGCCCAATTCCCCTCCATTCGCGCCACCTTGCGCCCACTGATGGGCGCGGCGCTGCTGGCACTCACGATACTCGCAGCGGTTTTTGCAAGATGACAAGTCAACGCCAGTAGTCAACACAAACCGGGCAGTACATTAAGTTTTTTCTCAGCGACTGCGGGTAGCAGCCCCTTATCAAACTGGCTTGCCACCAAAAAACTCGCAACCTGTAAACACCTTGTTTATTATTAACGCATGATTCAATCGTTCGCCAACGCTGAAACCGAACGTTTTTTTGTTACAGGCAAATCGCGTCGTTTACCGCCCGAAACGCTCAAGCGTGCCGCTATGCGTCTTAATCAGTTGCACGCGGCTACCGCGTTGGATGATCTGCGTTTGCCGCCCTCCAATCATCTGGAGGCACTTTTGGGTAATCGTATTGGTCAATGGAGCATTCGAATAAACCAACAATGGCGGGTCTGTTTTAATTTTGAACGCGGCGATGCATTTAATGTGGAAATAGTGGATTACCACTAGGGACAACATCATGATCTATAACGGCCTACCCCCCATCCATCCCGGCGAGTATCTCGCCGAAATCCTAGAAGAGCTTCATCTCTCTCAGGCATCATTTGCGCGCACGATCGGTGTGTCACCCATGCGAATTTCCCATGTCGTTAAAGGCAAGCGCCCTGTAACGGCTGAACTGGCCTTGCTGTTTGCAAAAGCGTTTAATCAAACACCACAATATTGGCTTAATTTGCAAGCCAGCTATGATCTAAAAACGGCTGAGAAAAGTATCGCCAATCGGCTCGTCTCTATTCAGAGCTTGGCGCACGCCTAAATTTCTGCAAAGCATCGTGATAGCGCAACCCGAACAAGCAATGTAAACAGCCTTCACCATTCGCGCCGCCCTGCGCCCACTGATGGGCGCGACGCTGCTGGCACTGGCGATACTCGCGGCGGTTTTTGCCAGATGACATGAAACCCTGCGAAGTTAAACGCACCCGATACGCAAATCCCCCTAACCCCCTTTTTCAAAGGGGGAAACCTAAGCCCCGAGCCCCTTTTCCAAGGGGAGGATCAGCACAGCCCCCTTTGCAAAATACCGCCGCAAATCCCCCTAACCCCCTTTTTCAAAGGGGGAAACCTAAGCCCCGAGCCCCCGTTGCAAAAGCACCGCCGCCGTCCTCCCCCTTTGCAAAAGCACCGCCGCCGTCCTCCCCCTTTGCAAAAGGGGGATTGAGGGGGATTTACGCCCCCCCACAAACAACCCAGAGGCACGCCTCGACGGATGTGTTTATACTGCCGATTCACGTTAAGGAATAACCATGCAAGAAATTAAACCCTGGCCTGCGGATGGGCTTGAACACGTCGCGCATTGCCCCGTATGCGGCAACGCCCAACGTGAATTGCTGTACAACGATTTAACCGACCGCGTGTTTCATGTCGCACCGGGTACATGGACGCTGTACCGCTGCACCCAATGCGCGTCGGCCTACCTCGACCCGCGCCCTAATGCAGCCACCATCGGGCTGGCTTATGAGCAGTACTACACCCACACCGCCGAAGACGCCCCTGAAGCCTTGCCCAAAAACCCACTGGTGCGCCAGCTTCACGCGTGGATTAATGACTACCTGAATGCCCGTTACGGCCTTGCCCGCACACCGGCGGGTTTGAGGGGGCGCTGGCTTGTGCCGCTCGTGCCCTCGTTCAAGGCCAAAGCCGATACCAAAATGCGCCATCTTCCCCGCCCACCCACAGAGGGCGGGCGCTTGCTGGATGTGGGATTCGGCAATGGCGGCTTTTTGAAACTCGCCACCGAGATGGGCTGGAACGCCGAAGGCATCGACTTTGACCCTAAGGCGGTTGAGACAGCCCGCGCGCGCGGCCTGAATGTCCGTTGCGCCTCGGCAGCCGATTTATCCGCCCAAAATGAGCAATTCGACATCATCACCCTAAGCCATGTGCTTGAGCACGTGCATGACCCGATCACCTTACTCAAAGAGCTTTACCGCCTACTCAAACCCGGCGGGCTTTTGTGGCTAGAAACCCCGAATCTCGACAGCTTGGGCGCCAAACGGTTTGGCCGAAATTGGCGCGATCTTGATCCACCTCGTCATTTGGTTTTGTTTAATACCGATTCCCTGCGAAATAGCTTGGCGCGGACGGGGTTTGGCCAGATTAGCCAGCATTGGAATGGCATGGTGTTGTTTTCAATTTACGCGCAAAGTGCGGCGATTGCGCGGGGGCAATATGGGCAAGAGGCAGTGCGCCAAGTCATGCCATCGTTGGCAGCAATTCTGGCCGAATTGCGCGGCATCATTCAGCCGATAAACCGTGAATACATCACCTTCATTGCTAAAAAATGAATGAGTCCAACAGCACGACACATGCCGTTGTTGTAGCTTATTTCCCCGATGAGGCAACGCTCATTGCGCTACTGCATCGGTTTTTGGCTCAAGTCGATCGCGTGGTGATTGTCGATAACACCCCAAAACACGATGATCGGCTGATCGCGCAGATCACCCGCGCAGCGATTGATGGGAACTCGCTCTCCATCGTACGGCTGGGGGATAACTTAGGTATTGCCGCCGCCCTGAATATCGGCATCGAGATTGCGCGCAACGAGGGGGCGCAGTTTGTGGTGTTGAGCGATCAAGATAGCCTGCCCGCGCACGACATGGTGCCGAATTTACGCGCCGCCTTTTATGCACTGAAGGCAAATGGCATCAACGTGGGCGCTATTGGGCCAACTTTTACCGATTTATATACCGAACTCACCTACCCCTTTCAGGCGCATATTCCGGGCAAGTTTTTTTATGGGCACACCCACGCCACCCCCGAAAACCCGCATGTCGAGGCCATTACGATCATTACATCAGGCACGCTCATTGCGCTTAACGTGTTAGATGCAGTGGGTAATATGCGGGAAGACTTCTTTATCGATCATGTGGATATTGAGTGGTGTCATCGCGCACGCGCGCACGGATATGAAATTTATGGCACCGGCTGGGCGCGCATGGCACAACGCATGGGTGATGAGCGTTTGAAAATTTGGTATGGCCGCTGGCGCTATGAGAGCGCCTACAGCCCCCTGCGTATTTATTATCGTTTACGCAATTTTGTGGCTCTGCTCCGACTGGATTACATCGACCGGCGCTGGAAAATGCGTAGCGGTTTATATTGGGCAAAAACCATCTACGCCCACACACTATTTGGCAAACAAAAACTCAAATCGCTGCAAATGGCGTTAAAAGGTATTTGGCACGGCATGCTTGGGCGCATGGGGCGGTATTAGCCTTTAGTTTTTTAACTAATTTTCGGCACCCCATGCCGCAAAAGCAGGGTGAGTTTGTGGGGGAGCCAAGTAAAACCTTTGCCGTAATTGCGGGTGTTTTTTTTGGCTTGTAGTTGGGCGCGCTGCGCGCTTAACTGGGCGCGCCGTTGCCAGAGCGCGGTAAACACCGGGGCATAAATCTCTTGCCAGGGGCGGGTGCTGCGTAAAACTGCGCTCATTACCGCGCCTTCGAAGGCGATTAAAACGAGGTGTAAAGGCAAGGTGAGGGCCAGTCGCAGCATTGGTGCGCACAGAATCATCACATAGGTTTTGTTGCGCTCAGATAATCGGCGGCGGCGGTAGGTGGTGCTGAGGCGATTAGCATCCACCCGATTACCGCCAAAACTCGCGCCTTGCCGGTGGCGGTAATAGCTTTGCGCGGTGACTTCTACGGGGTCGCCCTGTAAGCGCGCTTGGCAGCAGAGCAATAAATCTTCGCCAATGGATTCAAACCATTCGGGAAACCCGCCCAGTGCTTGCCACCGATCGCGCGGTATCCACAAACAGGCACCGATGACCATGGCAACATCGCGCCGATTGGGGTCGAGATTGGGTACGGGGTTGTAGAACGGGTCAAGCAGGCAGCCACGATCCACCAGTTTGCCGGTTGCCCAATCGTATTGCGGCAGAGTGAGAATACCGGGCTTAGGTTGCGCGCGAGCCGCCGCCAACAAGGTGCTGATGGCATCGGGCGCAAGTGCGGCATCGTTATTGAGCAGCAGGATATATTCACCCTGCGCCTCGGCCACCATGCGATTGTTGCTAATGCAAAAGCCGACATTTTGCGCACTTTCGATTAAGCGAATTTGGGGACATTGCGCTACGGGGTAGCGGGTTTTTATGAGTTCAAGTGAGGCATCGGTTGAGGCATCATCATGAATGATGATTTCAAGCCGATGGCCGCCAAGTTGTGCCAAGACCGATTCAAGGCAATCGATTAGAACCGCCGCGCCATTGTAATTGGCAATGCACACCGAGCAAATCGGGCGGGCGTTGACGTTCATGCGCTGCCCTGATGGGGCAGGTTTTGCCACCAATCCCACGTGGCACGAAGGCCGGTGGTAAGCGCGGTTTGGGGCTGCCAACCGTAGTGCGCGGCGGCCGCGTTAGGGCTTAGCACCACGCGCGCGACATCGACGCTGCGCTGGTGATCATATTCGGTGGCAAGGGTTTGGCCGGTGATGCCCTCGATGTGAGCGAGCAACTCATTGAGGCTTACGCCGTGACCGCTGGCGGCATTAAACACGCGGCTGCCAACCGGCATGAGCTGCCGGCTGATTGCAAGGCATAGGTAAATAAAATCATCGATATACAGGTAATCACGCACCGCTGAGCCATCGCCCCAGACGGTGAGCGGCGCGCGGCGCTGGATGCGATCAAACGCGGTGGGAATCACCCCAAAACCGCTGCGCAAGGTTTGCCCCGGCCCATATAGGTTTGAAGGGCGCACGATGGTTGCCGCACGGTTAAATTGCATGGCGTAGGCGTGGATAAAATGTTCGGCGGCCGCTTTGCCCGCGCCGTAATAGGATTTTGGCCGAATGGTATCGATCTCGTTGGCGGGGTGCTGTGTGGTATCGCCATACAAGGTGCCGCCGGATGATAAATACAGCAAGGCGCACTCGGGCGCGCGCTGCAGGGCATCAAGCAGGGCTAAGGTGGGGGTGAGGTTGTCGCGCAGTTCATTGAGCGGCTGGCCGGCGCTCTGCCCTGGTGTTGAGCGGGAGGCCGCGTGAATAATGAGGCGCGCTTGATTCAGCCACGGGGTGAATGCATCAGGGGTGTGAAATGTGCCTGCCACATATTCAACACCGGCCACCGGCTGGCCGGGCGGCTTGGTGACAAGCGCCACAACATCCTCGCCCGCCCGCGCCAAATGATGCAGCAAATGCCGGCCTACAAAGCCATTGCCACCAAAGACGACCACGGCATTACGCATGGCGGGCTTCCTCGCGCAAGGCATCGTACAGGCTGACATAGCGGGCAGCGCAATCATCCCATGTGCCCACTTCCTGCTTTACCCAGTCGCGCGCGGCACAACCAGCAGCCTCGTTAGTGTCTTGCCGCTCAAAATGCAGAATGCCCATGCGCACATCGGCCGCTGTATCGCACAGCCAACCGGTTTTTTCATGAAACACGATGTTTTCATGCGCGGGCAAGCGTGAGGCAATAATGGGCAGCCCAGCGGCCATGGCTTCGAGCATGACTTGCGGGCGCCCTTCGGCGTGCTGGCTTAGGGTGATTAATCCGTGCGCAATGGGGAACCAGTTTTGGCACAAATCCTCGGGGTGGGTTGCGCCGTGGTAATGCACCCAATTGGGTAGCTCGATGGTTTCCTGCATGGGGCCAAACAGATGCAATTCACGCGCTTGGCCTTCAAATAATGGGGCGCACCATTCAAATAACGCACCGATTTTGGCTTTCGTCAGCCGTGAGACCACCAGCCATTTGGCCGGTTGTTCCAGCGGAATGTGCCGCGCAATGGCAAACCACGTAGGATCAATCCCAAAGGGTACAAACGCAATGCGGGCGACATCGCCAAACCCCGCGTTGAGCGGCTCGACCATCCATTGCGCATTGGGGCAAATTACGGTGGCGTGCTGCCGGAAGACACGGCGCAATAAAAACCGCATCCACGCTTTGTTTATGAGCTGCATATCGGACCCGAGTACGCTCACCAATAAGGGCTTGCCATCCGCAGGCAAAGGCAGCGCATTTTGTAGCCAATTAATGTGATAAAGATCAATATGTTGCTGCCGGCGGTAATTGGCGCGCAATAAATAAAGTAACCGTATCGGTGTGATAATCGCCGCCACCCCCCCTTGGCGCAACGCATGGGCAATGCCACCTTGTTGCATCAAATCATTCAACCAAGCCGCCTCGCTCGCGGTCGTCGTGGGGGTAATTCGCGCGTGCGACTCTCCGGGCGGCGCCAAAAGTGACACGGTTAAATCCGCCCGCCGCGCTAGGGCATCGGCAAGGTGGCGGATAAACAACCCCCGCCAATCTTGCAAATTGGCGGGATACGAGGTGGCCACAAACAGGGTTTTAATGGGGGGGCGCATGTCGTTCCTTGACGATTCAATGGTTTTTAGGGGTGGTTGAGTCGGTTGAGTTCCGGCACATCCGCATACACCTCGGCCACGCTGAGCTCGGCCTGCACACAATCGAGCCGAAACGTGCCTTCTGTGTATTCCTCGGGGAGCCAATCTTGGGTGCGGCGATACACTTCAATGCGCGGTTCATCTTGCGCTACAAGAATATATTCTTGCAGGCTGTGCAGGGTGATGTAAGACAGGAGTTTTTCGCGCCGGTCGAGGCGCTCGGTGGTGGGGCTTAGAATTTCGATAATCAAGCACGGGCGGGTGATGAAATAGTCGTCCCGATCGTCTGGGTCGCAGGTGAGCACTAAATCGGGGTAATAGAACAAGGTTTTGCCGTGGATTTCGAGCCGCACTTTCATGTCGTTGGCGATGAGTTGGCAACCCTGTTTTCTTGCATGCGGCGTGAGCAAATAAGCCAAGGCGTTGTTAATCTGCCCATGCCGCCGGCTCGCGCCGGTCATGGCGTACACCACGCCATCAATGTATTCATGGCGAATCTCGCCGTCTTGTTCGCCGGCGAGATAGTCCTCGACGCTGATCATGGGTTGTTCGGCAAGTTGCGGCATGATGAACCTCTATCTTTTTGATTTGTTGGCATTTTTTCATAAGAAATCGGGTAATGAACCGGTGCTTTTCATCAAGAATCGTGGTTTGTTCGCTGGCGATACGCCCCGCAACCCGGCTACCCACCAGCACGGCAAACTCAACCTCTGGTTACTGTTCAAGAATGCGTTTGATCTCTTCGAGTTGAACCATAAGATGCGCCGCCCATAAGGTAAGTGAGGCTAGTATAGCCGTGTCGGGTGGGTGCAATGGCGTTAATCCCGCCCAGCGCTATAGCCGAATATCCGCTTCATTGGCATCGAATAAGTGTTTTAAATCATACAAAACATGCGGGGTTTTGCCAAAAGCATGAATTGCCGCCGCGCCCAAGGCTTTAAATTGTCGATGCGCCACGGCGAGCACGATGCCATCGTAGTGTTTGGGTGCAGGCGTGGAAATCAGTGTCAGTCCGTATTCATGCCGCGCGCACTCGGCATCAGCCCAGGGGTCGTGCACATCGACATTCAGGCCGTAATCGACGAGTTCAGCAATCACATCCACCACGCGGGTGTTGCGTAAATCGGGGCAGTTTTCTTTGAAGGTGAGCCCCAGCACCAGCACGCGCGCGCCCTGCAGGGCGATGCCTTTTTTTAGTAGCGCTTTAACCAGTTGCCCGGCCACATAGGCGCCCATGCCATCGTTGATGCGTCTTCCGGCCAAGATCATTTCGGGGTGATGCCCCACTTGCTGCGCTTTGTGGGTGAGGTAGTAGGGATCAACCCCAATGCAATGCCCGCCCACTAAGCCCGGGCGAAAGGGCAGAAAATTCCATTTGGTGCCCGCCGCTTCGAGCACCGCTTGGGTATCTAGCCCCAACTTGCCAAATAAAATCGCCAGTTCATTGATGAGCGCGATATTCACATCGCGCTGGGTGTTTTCGATCACTTTGGCCGCTTCAGCCACGCGGATGCTGGGGGCAAGGTGGGTACCGGCGGTGATGATTTGCCGGTACAGGGCATCCACAATCCCCGCCACGGCAGGGGTGGAGCCTGAGGTGACTTTTTTAATATCGGGCAGGCGGTGGGCTTTATCGCCCGGGTTGATGCGCTCGGGGCTGTAGCCGCAAAAAAAGTCTGTATTAAATTTAAGCCCCGAATGCCGCTCTAACACGGGCACACAATCTTCTTCGGTGGCGCCGGGGTAAACGGTGGATTCATAGATCACGATGTCGCCCCGCTTGAGCGCGCGTCCGACGGTTTCGCTGGCGCGGATTAAGGGGGTTAAATCCGGGCGTTTGTGGGCATCAATCGGGGTGGGTACGGTGATGATAAAAACTGTGGCGGCATGCAAATCGGCTGCATCGGCGGTGTAGCTAAGGCAGATTGCTTGCTGGAGCTCATCGATTGACACTTCGAGGGTGCGATCTTGCCCACGGCGCAGTTCGGCAATGCGCGAAGCGTTGATATCAAAGCCGATCACCGGGCGAATTTTGCCAAACTCGACCGCCAGTGGCAGGCCAACATAGCCTAAGCCAATAATCGCGATAGGTGGGTTTGCAGATGTCATGAGGGATTTCTTCCTTGAAATGGCTATTTGGCGGTTAGGGGATGCGTGAAGCGTTCATGCGGGATTCTACCGCGCGGATGCGTTTTTGCAGACTTTGCGCGGTCGGGTTGGTCTGATAAAAACGCGGATTCGGCAACATGGCGGCCAAAATAGCAGCCTCGTGCGCGGTGAGGCTGCTGGGCGGTTTGTGAAAATAATACCGGCTGGCCGCATCAATGCCATACAGCAAATCACCCCACTCGGCCACGTTCAAATACAGCGCCAAAATCCGCCGCTTGCCCAATGTAGTCTCAAGCATCACGGTAATGAGCGCCTCTTCTCCTTTGCGCAGCAGGTTTTTACTGGGCGATAAAAACAGGTTCCGCGCCAATTGCTGGCTGATGGTGGAGCCACCAGAGGCAAACTCGCCATTGGCCAAATTTTTTTCAAACGCATCTTGAATGCCGGTCCAATCAAATCCGTGATGGTCCATAAACCGGTCATCCTCCGAGGCCACCACGGCACGCTTGGCAATGGGGGCAATATCGCGCTCATTCACCCACTGATAATGGAGTTGCGCTTGAGGGTGTGTGCTGCGCACGAGCGCCTGCCGCGCGCGCATGAAGGCAGTTGTCTCGGGGTTATGGGTTTTAAGTTGCCAAACCTGCACAAAAAACCACCCCTGCACCAGCAAAAACAGTATGAAGGCAAGCCCCAAGGCGATTAAAAGCATATGGGATAAGCGAATTTGGGGTTTCATCATGACAGAATACGAGGTTTGGCGCGTGTCAATAACTGACATTTTTGGTTTTATGACGCCCAACATCGTCAATTTTTGACATAACGGGGCAAGGTTATCGCCCCTTATTTATAAAAGGCGAGCCTTACCGCCAAGCTTGGGGCAAATAGCGGGAATCAAACCCACACGCTGCACTCCAGCGAATGGCGCTGGGCGAGCTGGTAATAGGGGTGAGTGTGCATTTTTTAGCGGCTCCCGTAATGGCAGTATTGGCTTTGTAGCCGTAGGTAAGCTCGATTGTGCCGCCATTAACCACAGCCACCGAGTACACATAATTGCCAGAAATTGAGGTGGGCGCCGCCAATCCCAAGGAGGTATTGTTGCCAGGATTCCCACTATTGGGGAAATTGGGGTGGGCGCCCTGCCATTCGGCCAAAGCCAACTCAGCCCCGCCCACGAGGGTTAAGCCTTCAGTTACTTGCGCACGAATCACATAATCTTGATAGGCGAATAAGGCGATGCTGGCCAAAATACCGATAATCGCAATCACGATCATAAGCTCGATTAGCGTAAAGCCGCGCGCGAGCCGCTGCGTTAAAAAATGGCCGGTGCGTTGGGTGTTCATCAATGGACTCCGTGTGATGAGGGGGTAATCACACACAGAATTGCAATTTATGCGCCAATCAACCCAAAGGCAGCCAGTTAGCCGATCAGCACCCCATCTTGCATGGTGAACACGCGCGGCATGCGCCCGGCAAGACTGCGATCATGCGTGACCAGCACAATCGCGGTGCCCATGCTTTGGTTTAATTCCAGCATGGCTTGAAACACGCTATCGCTGCTGATGCTGTCTAAATTGCCCGTCGGCTCATCGGCCAACACCACCGAAGGCTCGGTGACCAACGCACGCGCAATGGCCACGCGTTGGCGCTCCCCGCCGGAAAGCTCGGCGGGGCGATGCTGCGCGCGCGCGTCCAAACCCACCGCTTCTAACAGCATCTGGGCGCGGGTGTGCGCCGCCTTGCGTGGTAAGTGCCGAATTAGGAGCGGCATGGCGACGTTATCCAGCGCAGTAAATTCCGGCAGTAGGTGATGCGCCTGATACACAAAGCCCAAATGCTGATTGCGCAACTGGCCGCGCGCCGCTTCGCCTTGCGCCGACAATAGGTTCCCCGCGAGCCAAACCTCGCCCGAGGTGGGTTGATCGAGCCCGCCCATCAACTGCATTAAGCTCGATTTACCGGAACCCGATGCGCCGACAATCGCCATCATCTCGCCTTTTTTCACCCTAAGATTAACGCCCTTCAACACCGGCACGTTCAAATCGCCTTCGCGGTACGTGCGGTGCAAATCGCGGGTTTGGAGCACCACATCGGGCGCGGGCGGGTTCATAAAGAGGTTACTCATAACGCAAGGCCTCGGCCGGTTGCACGCGTGAGGCGCTCCAAGCGGGGTAAATAGTGGCTAAAAATGAGAGGCCAAACGCCATGGCGCCGATATGCCACACATCGTTCCAATCAAGGCGCGAAGGCACCTCGGATATGTAATACACATCAGCCGGCATAAATTGCGTGCCGGTTAAATGCTCAATCCACGGCACAATGGTTTCCACGTTCGAGGCAATAAGCACCCCAAACCCCAAACCAATAACAGTGCCCACCAACCCGATAATGGTGCCAGAAATCAAGAAGATACGCATAATGCTGCCCGGGCTGGCGCCGAGGGTGCGCAAAATGGCAATATCGCCGCGTTTATCGGTAACCACCATCACCAAGGTGGAAACAATATTAAACGCCGCCACCGCCACAATCAGCGAGAGAATAATAAACATCACCGTGCGCTCGGTTTGCACGGCGCGAAAGAAATTACCGTTCGCCTGCGTCCAATCGGTGGCGATATAGGGGCTACCGAGTTTTAAATTCAAATCCCGCGCCACCCACGGCGCACGGAACATATCATCTAGCTTCAATCGCAGCCCCGTGACCCCATCGCCTAGGCGAAACAGCGCTTGCGCGTCTTGCAAATCAATAAATGCCGAGCCGCGGTCATACTCATACATGCCCACCTTAAAGATGCCCACCACGGTAAATTGCCGCTGGCGGAGCAACCCACCCACCGGCGTGACCGCCACATTGGCCGTAATCAGCATAAGCTGATCGCCCACCGCCACCCCCAAACTTTGCGCCAACGCATCCCCGAGCACAATGCCGAACGTGCCGGGTTTCAAATCGCTCAAAGAACCGGCCACCATGTGCTGGCCAATATCGGTAACGGCATCTTCATACTGCGGCTCAATACCGCGAATAATGGCGCCCGATACATTGGGCGGCGCTGAAAGCATGGCCTCCGCCTGAATATACGGCGCTGATGCCAGCACATTCGGCTCACCCTTCACGCGATCGGCCAGCGTTTGCCAATCGTGCAACGGGCGGCCATTTTCGCTGATGGTGGCATGCGCCGTCATCCCTAAAATGCGGTGGCGCAGCTCATCTTGAAAGCCATTCATCACCGAAATCACCACAATTAAGGCCGTAACCCCCAGCGTGATGCCGATAATTGAGGTGGCCGAAATAAACGACACAAAGCGATTACGCCGTTTCGCCCGGGTGTAGCGCAAACCCACCATCCATTCAAAAGATCGAAACATTCAAAACCATCCGCTTATAACAACCAAATACCGAACTTAAAATCCCCCTCAATCCCCCTTTTTCAAAGGGGGAGGCGCCACGTGAACGGGCAAACCCATGCCGCAACACACCCCTCAATCCCCCTTTTTCAAAGGGGCAGGCTAGGGGCGCACCGCATCCAAACGATGACATCGAACTCAATCCCCCCCTTTGCAGCAACACCCCACTCAATTCCCCCCTTTGCAAAAGGGCAGGCTAGGGGCGCACCGCATCCAAACGATGACATCGAACTCAATCCCCCCTTTGCAGCAACACCCCACTCAATTCCCCCCTTTGCAAAAGGGGGGCTAGGGGGGATTTGTTACGCCGGTTAAACACCAAGCCCATGCAGTTTAACAGCCGCGCCCCGCTCTGACCGCAGCAATACCGAAATGATTCAACCCGCGCTACACTCTCACCCTGTGCTCGGTTATGCTATAGGCTCAAAAAGCCCTTGCAAACCCCGCTTGAAGGCAACCCATCAAGGAGACGACGTTATGGAACAACCCACCCCCTTCATTAAACGAACAATCACTCGGGCGCTTTGTGCCGCCACATTGGGGCTTGCGTTAAGTTTCGGCGCGCACCCAGCCACCGCCGAATCGCTGATGCGACCGGATATTAACCACGCCAAACCGGGCGATCGATACTATGTGCACGGGTTATCTATGCATCAAATCACCAACAAATTTGGCGCGCCGGCTAAAAAACTGCATGCGATTCCCGCGCGGGGCACAAAACACCAGCCACCCATCACGCGCTGGATTTACCCCGATTTCACTGTATATTTTGAACATGGCCGCGCGATTCATTTAGTAAAAGACCATCCGCGCGTTAAATAACTGAACCCTTTTTGACCTAAACTAACTCTGATTTTTAACTGGTATTACCGAGGAGTCATCCAATGAAAACGAACGTGGGTTCAATCGACAAAATTCTGCGCATTATTGTGGGCTTGGTGCTGATTGCAC
Organism: Halothiobacillus sp.; assembly: GCA_023255735.1. Classification (GTDB taxonomy): domain Bacteria; phylum Pseudomonadota; class Gammaproteobacteria; order Halothiobacillales; family Halothiobacillaceae; genus Halothiobacillus. Next base: position 14,263 of record JAGDVP010000017.1, read on the forward strand.
TCGCCATCTTCAACGTGGGCGGCATCGGTTACTGGGGTTACATCGGGATTGTTCCTTTGCTCACCGGCCTGTTCAATTTTTGCCCCGCCTACACCTTGCTGGGCTTAAACACCAAGGGCAAATCGTCATAAGTAGGGGCGCGCGCTGAATTTAACACCCCCCAAGCCGCCCCGCCGTCTGCTCGGCTGGGCGGCTTTTTTTTGTTTGAGTCTTTTTGCGGCGCAATCCAGCCAAGCTTCGCTGTCAGACGAAAGCGGGTCATTACCTGCCCGCATCAACGAGGCCAGCGGCCTTATTGCATCCGAGCAATCCCCCGGCATTTACTGGACACACAACGATAATATTGATCTGCCCGCGTCATCGCGCAAAAGCCAGCCGCTTATTTTTGCGATTAACTCAACCGGTGCATTGCAAGGCAGCTTGTATATAACCAGCACCACCCAGCGCGATTGGGAAGCCATAACGGCCGCCCGCATCAACGGCACGCCCACCCTGATTGTGGGCGATATTGGCGATAATCGCGGCACATGGTCGGATTATCGCCTGTGGTTTATACCTGAGCCTTTGCGCCCAAGCCCCCAAGCCAGCGCAAACCCCACCGCCCTGCTGCGGTTTCGCTACCCCGAACAAACACCCCCAAAACCACAGCAATCCGATCAATCGGCTCGGCAAAGCACAGGGAATGGATCAGGGAAAAAGGATGAAAAAAGTAATTGGAGCGGCGGTTTGGATGCCGAATCCCTAGCGTTTGATCCACGCAGCCAAGCACTGCTGATTCTCACCAAACGCGAGAAACCCGCCCGGCTATTTTCCCTGCCGCTGGCCGCCCGCACGTTGCTTACAACCCATGAAAACATCAGCTTAAACCAACAAATTCGCCAAGCCCCCGTTGCCACCGCCCAATTTATTGCCCAACTCCCTCCTTTGCCCGCGCCAGATTTCATATCCTGGCTGCTGCACCCGTTCATCAGCCCCTATGCCGACCAACCCACCGATATGGCGCTCTCGCCGGATGGCAGCACCCTCGCCGTACTCACCTACAGCGCCTTGTATTTTTTCTATCGCCCACCGGGGGCAGATTGGCGCACAGCACTCATCGCGCCGAGCGCATCCCAAGCGCTGCCGTTTATCGATCAATGGGAAGGTTTAAGCTTTAGCCGTGATGGCAAAAAAATACTCATCGTGCGCGAAGGCAGCGGGGAAAACACCCTAATACAATTGCCCGCACCCGATTTAACGCCCTAGTTAACGCCCTAGTTAACGCCCTAGTTAACGCCCTAGTTAACGCCTTGGCAGCGCATTTAGCGCGAAAAATTACGGCGCAGGGCACGCGCCCGCCAAGTGAACCGGCGCCACCCGCACCCGCCCAGATTTCGATAAAATTAAATCCCGCGCGTTATCTTGAATACGTGAAGGCGTGCACACCCGAACAGTACCCGCACTAAACGCGCCGCCAGGTTGAAAGGCAAAACCCATGGGCGAAAAAATAATCGGCTTTTTCATCGGCGTATTGCCGGCAATCACCAAACCCACGGGGCTTGCCGCTCCCTCATGCACAATCGGTTCATCTGCATCGCACACACCATCCCGATCTCGATCCATAAACACCAGCCACCCGCGTGACCAATTCCAATCGGCAGGCGCATGGCAACCATTTGCAGCATCTCCCGCACACAAAGCGACCGACGCATTGCGCGTCACGGCGGTTTGGCGCGCAAGCGAAAAAGCTGCACTTAAATTATTGGCAGCGGTTGCCAATCGATTTTGCGCCACAATCGCCGAAAACGACGGCACAGCAAACCCGATCAACACCACCAAAACCGTGAGCGCGACCATCAGTTCAATCGAAGTAAAACCCCATACACCGACAAAGAACCGTGCCATATCGCGCCTCCCAGTAGATAACCGATTTAGCCGCCAGCGATTGAGCCGGCCACCTAAATAAATCCCCCTCAATCCCCCTTTTTCAAAGGGGGAAGCAAAACTCATCAAATCCCCCTCAATCCCCCTTTTTCAAAGGGGGAGGCAAAACTCATCAAATCCCCCTCGATCCCCCTTTTTCAAAAGGGGAGGCAAAACTCATCAAATCCCCCTCAATCCCCCTTTTTCAAAGGGGGAAGTAAAAACAGCAAATCCCCCTCGATCCCCCTTTTCAAAGGGGGAGGTAAAAACATCTAACCCTCCCCCTCTGTAAAAGGGCAACGATGCCCCCTTTGGAAAAGGCACCGTTTCGTCCCCCCCTTTGGAAAAGGAACCGTTTCGTTCCCCCCTTTGAAAAAGGCACCGTTTCGTTCCCCCCTTTGGAAAAGGCACCGTTTCGTTCCCCCCTTTGAAAAAGGAACCGTTTCGTTCCCCCCTTTGAAAAAGGGGGGCTAGGGGGGATTTAAAACGCCCAAACGCTCCCGCACTACCCGGTCAATTTCCACCAAAACCGCTTGCATTTCCAGCAAAACTTGCCGGTTGTCGAACCGAAGCACCATCAACCCCAATGCCCCTAAAGCCACATCTCTTGCGTTATCTTTTGTTTGAGCAGTGGCCTCGAAATGCTGGCCACCATCCAGCTCAATAACCAATCGTGCCGCCGGGCAATAAAAATCCACAATAAAATTCAATAATGGCTTTTGCCGATAAAACTGTACCTCGGCTATTTGCTTACGCCGAATGTGGTGCCACAACACTTGCTCTGCGTCGGTCATCTGCCCTCTTAATTTTCGGGCATTATTCTTCAACTTTGGGTTGTACGGATCCATCCAGCAAATCCCCCTCAATCCCCCTTTTTCAAAGGGGGAAGTAAAAACATCAAATCCCCCTCAATCCCCCTTTTCAAAGGGGGAAGTAAAAACAGCAAATCCCCCTCGATCCCCCTTTTCAAAGGGGGAGGTAAAAACATCTAACCCTCCCCCTCTGTAAAAGGGCAACGATGCCCCCTTTGAAAAAGGCACCGTTTCGTTCCCCCCTTTGAAAAAGGGGGGCTAGGGGGGATTTACGCAACAATAACATTACCAGCAATCGGCCAGCGTGCCCGTGCCACTTTCCGTGCGCGTACCCGCTTGGTTGAGCGTGAGGGTGCCGCATTGCGTATCGCGGGTTGCCTGCACGCCTTGAGGCACGGCTTGAATCGTGTAGGTATTGGGCGATGCGGCCGTTGGGGCTGCGCTAAACGAAAACGCGTATTTCGTATTCATGCCGCTATCGGTGTCGCAACCCAAGGCGGGCAGAGTGGCCAACACCGTGCCCGAAGTATCTTTGTAATAACTTAGGTTGGTTGTGTAATACCGCTCCATGAAATTGGCATGCTCAGATAAGCACGCCTTAGCCGCCGCGCGGTTCGTTTTAGTCACGCTGTTGATATACGAAGGGTACGCAATCGCCGCGATAATCGCGATGATGGCCACCACAATCATAAGCTCAATGAGCGTAAAACCTTGCCCCTTGCGCCACCCCAAGCGAGGGGCGGGCGTTAATCGTTTAAAATTCATAGCCATCTTCCTTAGTTAACCAACTCACGCCAAGAAACCCGCCCCGTAGAGCCGCCGCCTAAGTTCAATGGCCCCAAATTCACCTGCCCGCCGCCCAAGGTATTGAACGTGATGCTCACCTTGCCATCGGCGGTATACACAGCCGTAACGCCACCGGCTGGGCCTGAAGCGAATACCTGTCCATTAATCGCCACCACGGCACTCACCGGTTGCCCCGCTGCATTGGTGTAGCTAATCGTGGTGGTGCCCAAGCCATAATCACTGACCTGATTAGCACCGGTGAAGGGATCAACGCCCATAACCGCACCGGCTGGGATGGTATTACAGGGGTCGCTGACCTTCGGAATCAAGGTGGTCACCACCGCTTTACCGGCAATAAATTGCGTGCGGTTAATAATCCGCTCGCCGGTTTGCGGCAAATCCATGAACCAGCCCGCTTTATTATTCATATCACCTGCCACTTGCAGGCTGGTGGCGCGATTAACACCGACATCAACGGCATACCGTGGGGTTAACGCACTGCGGGCGGTTGTGTTGGTCACATTAGGCGCCGTGGCGAGTGCCGTAGTCATTAAATCTGCCCCTGTACCCACCCGCAGCCCATACCAAGTTTGCGTTTGCGTGTTACTAACATCGGCGTTAGACAGGTATTTACCCGTACCAAACAGGGCAAACGTGCTGTTGGTGGCGCTGTCGTAGGCCAGCGAGGTTAAGGACGTAATCGGCTGCGGCGCCCCGCCCGCATCTTTCGCCACAAACACCGAGATGCCTGGGCTGATGCTGGTACTTAAATCAAATTTCCAAAGATTGCCCAGCAAATCCCCCCCAAACGCAAAGGTGCTCACCCCTGTGTTGGTATCGCCCTGCATGAGGCCGGGTTCTGCCAGGCCATTGTTTGTCGCCGTATTGGTGATGTGCACACTCAAATCGCCGGTTTGCAGGTTGAACTGTAACAGGGCAGCGGTGTTGGCGGCGCTATTGTAGCCATTGCCCACAAATACTGCCCAAGAAGGCGTGGCCGCACCATCTTGCTTGATTTGCGCGATGACCGGCGTGCCCGTCATTTCACCAATATAATTGCTGCCGGTTTTACCATCGCCCGCCGAGCGCTCCCAAAGCAGTGCATTTTTAGCGGTTGTTGGGTTCATTAGCACGGTGGGGTCGGTAATATCCAGCGCATAAATCGCTTTGGCCGGTCCGCGCCCCGTGGTGCCCACAAGCACGGTATGCCATTGACTATCCGAGCTGAAATAGACGTTTTGCACGGTAATACGGCCATCGTTGTAATACTGATGCGGCACGGCTTGTGTGCCATCGACCGCATTCACCACGCCATATTGCGGGTTAGCTAAAGCCGTGATGCTTCCCGCACCGGTTTGGGTGAGCACGGCCGCCGGCATATAGGCATACACCTCGGTGCCAGCAGCTTGAGATGCAACCGTAGCGCCACTCGTGGTGTAGCCCGCGCCACTGGTTACCCGAAAGGCGTGCAGCATGCCATCGTTGGCGGCGATGTACACCACGGGGGCACGACTTAGGTTATTAGTCACAAAGGTTTGATAAGTGCTGGCGCCGGGGAAGGTCGCGTTTTCAAACAAAGTTTTATCGGGCTTAGCCACATAAACCGGAGTGGATGAAACCACATCACCAAGCACGGCTTTGCGCGAACGCAGGGTGCCGCCCACACTGCCGATCTCGTAAGTTTTATCCCCCAGCAGGTAGTTCAGCATGGTTTGCGCCGATGTGCCGCTATACGCCGCCAAGCCGGTTTGCTCAGCGGCACTCAAATCGCCGGCTTTTTGAAAGCGCACCCCTTTGGTTTTGGTGCCATCTTTGGTGGTCCACACATTGCGATCACTAAGCGTCACGCCGCCGGATGTCGTAAACGTGGGCGACCAGCTATTGGTACTCCAAGAAGCTAGGTAGCTTGACTGGGTCGTGGCGGTATTGTAGGTGGCTGCCGTTAATGCACCCGTCCACTGCCCGGTGTAATAGGTGGCGCGGAATTCGAACAGCGGATCGGTTGGCGATGAAACCGTCGGCAAGGTGGTGCCCGATTTGGTAATGGCGTTGCCTGCCCCCTGGCGATCAGCAATTGAAGCCAACGCAGAGCCAATCCCGTTAATAAAATCATTCGGGTTCTTAACCGAGAAGAAATTGCCATGACCATTCACTGCCGCATGCGCCAAGTCCGCAATATTGTTAATGCTGTTGGAGGACGGTGTTGGCCAAGTCATGCTGGTCACCCCAGTTGGTGGATTGCCCGTGTTAGCCCAACTAAAAATCTGCGGAATCGTGAGCGAACTGGGGGTAATTCCCACCGGACTCCAACCCAGCCCCACAGTAAATGTGGTCATATGTTGCCAGAAAGCGGGGTCGTTCGGCGTTGTGGGCACTTCATTAAGAATTGTTGGCTGCAAATCCGTTTCCCAATATTTCATGGCGACATCGGCCAGTGTATTGCTAACACCATCTTTGTAAGGCGCGACCGGTAAATATTGATAGCTTGATGGCGAGGTAATTGCTGGCCCAGTGCTGTTATCGACATTACCTACACTGCTAAAACTGTCATTCCAGAATCCATCGGTCGTCAGGATGGTAAACGCTGGGCGGCAGGCATAAGAGGTACCTGCATCCGACCCCGTGCCACCCGTAACCCAAGGTTGTGCGGTTTGATAATACTTACCGACCTGATCTAAGGCTTGGCGCAATGGTGTGCCATTATTGGCATACTCTGAGGTTATCCAATTCCAAAAATTGGATTTCTGTGTATTTGCCGTGCCATCCCCAAACGGAACCACCTGTGCAATGTAATTAGTTTGCTGATTATATGAGTCAGTATAAGAATACTTGCCCGACGGCAAGGCTGAATTATTATTGCCATCAATAGATCCGAATCCAAAACGGTAACTTGGGTCGAGGTTAGCGAATGCCAAAGTCAGGCCTGTTTTTACCGTTAAAATACGGGTGTGATAATAAGCAAACCAATTGGCAATATTATTCCCTGCGGCTATCCCCGCAGGTGCAGACACACCAGAGGTATCTGAAGCCACCACACAGTTCGCTTGAGCACCGCAACTCGTGTTTGATACAGAATAAACGGTATAAGGACCGGCAGCAGCCCCCGTTGAATACTGAAAAAGCCCCATATTGTAAGTTACCGTACAATTTTTACTGCCCGATGAGTACGTATAACTGACACCACCTGTATTGTTTTTTATGGTTTTGCACGCATTACTCGATGAAACTCCCGTATAGACTGTTTTATAGGAGGAGCTACTGGAATAATTAATATAACCCGTATCGTCGTAACCATTATAATTTGTCAAATCAATCAAATCACTAGACGTAGTACCAAAACCATCCACAGGCACGCTAGTGAAATTAGTCTGATTTGTATAACTCGTACCATCCACTTTTTTGGGCGGAATGTAGGTTATCGTGGGGTCATAATACACCCCGTTATTGTTTGAGTTAATTAGTGCATTATTGTTCCAACTGGTTGGATTTCCATATTTGTCGCAGGACACGCCATTTAAATAACAAAAATCAGGCATGAAATCCCATGACAATGACCCCGAATCATCCAGCATCAGCACGATATTAGGCGGCAGCGGTTTTTGCAGGATCAGCGGGCTTTGATCGACGGTGACGGCCGCTTGTGCAGAAACCATCGGCGTTAGCAATGAGAGCGCGAGCAAGCCCAGCTGGGCCAGCCGTTGCCTGCCGTGTTTTTTTTGGCATGGATTTGGTGTGTGCATGGCGAAACTCCGTGCCGAATACGGTTCGGCTTGTGTATCTAGTTTTGTGTAATTGGCCGCGCGGTTATTGGCGGGTGCGCTGCGGATTGGGGCAATATGGGTGTCATCGTTCATGGTTAACCCTCGCTTTAAGACACGCGATAAATGGCTTGCACCACAATTTGTGAACGATCGGTTCCCGCTGCGCCGCCGCGTGCGGTAATGCGATAGCACTGGCTTGCGGGGGTGAGCGAACCGCCGCCACCTTGGTTGTTTTGATCGTTGGTAAACTGAAATTTCCCGCCGCCGGTGGTGGTACATGCGCCCATGTACTGCACCAAATAGGCCGGGGTGTTGCCGTAGAGCGATACCAAGTTGGTGGTGGCGGCATTGCTGGCGGTGGATACGGGGATACTGACCCAAGGATAGGTGTGTGCCGTGTCGGTTGCGGGGTTATCCATGCAGGGGCCTGCGCTGCAATCGGTAATACCGGGGTTGTTGTAGGTGGCGGGGCTGGGGCCGGGTGAGGCCAGTACCACCGTGCGCGCGGCTAAATCAATCGCGCCCTCGGTGAGTTGGAACGCTTGCGCCCGATCGACCATGTTGCCGGCCATTTTTTCTTGCAAGCTCGTGCCGCGGATGGCGGCCAATCCCACCAGCGTGACCACAACCAGCAGCACTAAAGCCACCACGAGTGCTACGCCCTGTTGCTTCGCCCCGGGGGGAATCCCCCTCAATCCCCCTTTTACAAAGGGGGAAGTATTTTGTGCGCCCCCTTTTTCGAGGGGGAAAGTGATTTGTGCGCCCCCTTTTTCGAG
>JAGDVP010000017.1:22399-29522 GCA_023255735.1 Halothiobacillus sp.
CGAGGGGGAAAGTGATTTGTGCGCCCCCTTTTTCGAGGGGGAAAGTGATTTGTGCACCCCCTTTTTCGAGGGGGAAAGTGATTTGTGCGCCCCCTTTTTCGAGGGGGAAAGTGTTTTGTGCGCCCCTTTTTGCCAAGAGAGAAGTGTTTTGCGCCTCGCTGCCATCCATTGCGACGCGACCAATCCCCCTTTGAAAAAGGGCGCTAGGAGTTGCGCACCAACTTAAATGCGCGCTGAGCGCACCCTTATCCCCCCTTTGAAAAAGGGGGCTAGGGGGCACGCACCAACTTAAATGCGTGCCGAGCGCACCCTTATCCCCCCTTTGAAAAAGGGGGCTAGGGGGATTTGCTTTGGGATACACACCATGCGCCCGGTGCGCCAGAGCGCGTTTAGCTAACAATATATGGATCAACGAGTTACCCATTAGCAGTGGGTTGGTTTTATTTTGTTTCATGATGAATTACCTGCGAATGCCCACAGTGGTGGTAAAGGTGCGCACCAAGGGCTCTTGCTGATTGGCATTAACGTTGTTTGGGTTGGTTAAAGTGCGCAATGTGAGCGAAACCTGAACTGCATCCACCGCGGCCCAATTCGTGCCGACGCCCGCGGCATTCACAAACCCGGTGGCAGGGGGCATGTGATAGGTGAGCTGCAAATTGGTTACGCCCCGGATAATTTCATCGGCGGCAAATGCGCCCGCTGCATTGGTAGCACCCGAATACCGCGCGCGATAGAGCGAATTGGTGCCTGTCGGCGCCCCTGCACCGGCTGGGGCGATATACCAGTAATCGGGCTGATATTGCGCCACATACGCGGTTTGCCCGACAGTGGTGCAGCCCGTGGCCGTGCCGGTATTACCGGGGGTGGTTCCCGTTCCCGCCATGGGGAGCTCGGTTACGGTTCCGTTAAATGCCCCTGCTTGGTAGATATACGCTTGGCCGGCATCACACATGAGCACCAAATCACCGGCGACTATGCCGCTTGGCGCCGAGGCGAGGGGTGCGCCCGTCGTACAGCCGCCCCCCGAGGTGAGCATGGGGGTGCTCACTACGCCCACGCCTTGCGTCACGATGGCGCTTTGCGCGAGGGCGCCGGTTAATGCGGGGGTGACGGTGGTGGCGTTATCAAAGCCTTGAATGGGGTTGGTGCCCCAAATGTAGGTCGCGCCTGCCGCGCCATTTAAAAGATTGGTTACCGAAGCATTACCACAGGGCGTGCTGCCCGCTTGGCGAATATCGCGCGCCAGCAGCTCAAAGGCGGTACGGGCGTTATCTTGCAGTTGGCTTAAGGCGGTATTGGTGCGGTAGGTTTTTTGATTGGATAACAGCACGCTAATCACGCCGCCAATCAACACCAATCCCAGCACGAGGGCGATCATAAGCTCGATTAGGGTAAAGCCGATCTGAACGGAAGGGCGGTTTAATTTGTTCATAGCTGAGTCCAAAAAACGAGCGTTTGTGCTGTGTTGCCGCCACTGGCTTTGCTGTCGTTAAACGTTAAGGTAATGCTGCAATTGCTGGCGACTGCGGTGCCACTCGTGCCTAGGCAATTAATCACGCCGGTTGAGCCCACGCCTAAAATCGCCAAACCACTGGCCAGCGTTGCGGGGGGCGGGTTTGAGGTAGTGTAGGCTGCATTGCCTTGAGGCGGGTTGCTCGGATCAAACCCCAAGCACCAGTTGCGGAGCTGGGTTTGCGCCAAGGTGCCGCTGGTGGTGGGGCAGCTACCGGCGGTGATGGTGCCGTTGTAGGCGCCGGTAAGGGCATTTGCCCGATCAGCCCGCATAGCATCAAATAAAGAATACGCTGCAATGCTGGCTTGAGTGCGCAACATTGAGCTGTTGTTATTGGCTAATGACTTGGTTTGCAGCGCGGCAATGCCCAAAAAACCAATTGATAACACCAACACAGCGATAAGCACTTCAATTAGCCCCACGCCGCGCTGTTGCATGAAATTAAAATTCCTGAAATTAAATTTATTGGCAGTTTGCATTGGGCGTCCCCGCTTGGCAGGCCGCAGAACTGGTGCAGCTGGTGATCGTTGTGCCGGTGGTGACATACACACAACGGTGGTTATTGGATGAGATTCGGGTACTGCTCACATCCGCAGCCAGCCCCGTAAAGCCCGCCGTGCCGCCGCTTACGAGCATACCCATCGGGGTGGCGGTGATTGCGGCAGGAATGCTCATGGAAATCACGGGCGTTTGTACAGGGATGGCTACGCTAATGGTCGTCGTGACGCTGGGGGAGCCCGATGTGACGCTAACCGACCCATCGGTGCCTACCACAACGTTCGCATTGCGCTTGATGGCTTCAGAGCGGGCTGTGCCCAAGGCATTCACCAAATTATTCGCCGTGGTGGTGAGCTTGGATGACACGGTAAGGTAGGTAAAGCTCGGAATGGCGATGGCCAGCAAAATCGCCGCTACCGTGAGGGTAATCATCAGCTCAATGATCGTGAACCCGCGCACGCGGCGGGGCGGCGCGCGATCGCAAACCGGCTTGAGCTGAAGGTGGTTGTGTTTGGTGTTCATTGCGCCCTTGGTTCCGAATTTTGTTTTGCCTGAGCTATCGAACCACACTCGGGTTTATCAACCAAGGGGCGGGGGATGAACGGTCATTTCATCGGGATTAATGGTTTAAAGCGGCATCGTGAATCCCCCCTGCCCCCCTTTTTTCAAAAAAAAAGGGGGATTGTGCAATGGCGCTACACATAACTGACACGGCAGTAGCTTCCCCCTTTGCAAAAGGGGGATTGAGGGGGATTTGCGGCTATCCGCCGCGCAGCACGGTGACCGGAGGGCGGGCGAGAACGCGGCGGGTTAAGAGCGGCACCAGCACGCTAGCCAAAAGCAGGCCGGCGGCGGGACCATATAGCCACAGCCGTGCATCAAATTGCCAAGGCAAATTGAATAACTTCACCGCTAAAAGCGCGCCCAAACCACCGGCCGCGGCGGCAGCCAAAAGCCCGGTAAGCAGGCCGAGCACGATAAATTCAATCCATAAACTCATCCGCACTTGCCGGTGGCTGGCGCCCAGCACGCAGAGGATAGCGGTTTCACGTTGGCGTTCGGCTTCGCTGGCGTGAAAGGCGGCCAGCAGCACCACTAATCCGGCGAGCAGGGTGAACACAAACACGTATTGAACAGCCTGTGAAGCCCGTTCGATGAGGGTTCTAACCTCGCCCAAAATTTGGCTTAAATCGAACAGCGTGAGCGTGGGAAACGCCTGCAGCAAGGCTTTTTGCTGCGCTAAATTGGGTTCAGGCAGGTAAAAGCTTGTGACAAATTGCGCGGGGCTATGGGCGAGCAAATCCGGCGAGCCCAGCACGAAAAAATTCGGCCGCATGGAATCCCAATTCACTTTGCGCAGGCTTTTGATGGATGCGGTGATAGGCGTGCCATTCACGGTGAAGGTGAGCCTGTCACCCAGGTGCCAATGCAGGGTTTTAGCGATGCCTTGCTCCACCGACCAGCCGGTTTGGCTGGGTTGCCACACCCCTTCAGTGAGCGTGTTATCGATGCTGAGTTGTTCAGGCATGGGGGATAAATTAAATTCCCGCTCGGCCAGATTTTTAGCTTGACCGTGCAGGGCTTTGGTATCCACTGCTTGGCCGTTAACGTCGGCAAGGCGGGCGCGATTCATGGCATAAAAGCCGGCACCTTTTATTTTTTGCGCGGTGAATAAGGCGTTCAATGCGGCCACTTCATCGGGCTGAATATTAATGGCAAAAAAATTCGGCGCATCTTTGGGGATTTGCGCCTGCCAAGCGCCCAATAAATCGCCGCGCACCACACCCAAAAGCAAAAGGGCGGTGAGCCCTAAGGCGAGTGCGGCCATTTGGGTGGCACTGGCCCACGGCGAGCGGGCCAAGCGCGACAAGCCAAACCGCGCCACGCCGCGCGCCGGATAACCGCGCAAGAGCCGCAAGAGCAACCAATTCACGCCGATAAACCCGGCAAGGCTGGCTCCCAAACCACCAATCACATAACCCGTGAGGGCGGCATCATGCGCTTGCAGCCACACCAATCCGGCCATAGCCGCCAAGCCTGCACCAAACAGCAGCGCAGCGGCGGGCGGGGGGGCGGCAAGCTCGCGATTAAGCACCCGCAAAGGCGGCGTATCTTTCAAGCGAAGCAAAGCCGGTAGCGCAAATCCGAGCAAGGCCACCAGTGCGATGCCCACGCCAAAACCCACGGGGGCTAAGCTTGGCAGCGGTAATTGAAAATTCAAAAGCGAGCCCAAAAGGGCAGACAACCCCAATTGGGTGAGCGCGCCGATGGCCACACCGGGGATGGCCGAGAGCAGCGCCAGCAAGGTTAAGCGCAGGGTGTAGAGCTTAAAAATAGTGGCCGATTGGGCACCAAATGCCCGCATGAGCGCGGCAGGGTCTTGCTGCACCCGGTTATATTGCTGGGCGGCAATCAGCAAGGCCGCGCCTGCCAAGAGCACGGCCACCATGGCGGCCAAGCCTAAAAATCGGGCGGCACGATCAAATGCGGTTTTAAAGGCCGGTTGGCTGTTTTCAGGGCGCTCGATCGATAAATCGGCGGGTAATTCTTGGCTCAATGCCTGCAGCTTTTCGGCGCGTTCGCCCAAAGGGGCGGCCAAAAGCAAGGCGTGCTCCACGCGGCTGGCGGGGGTCACAAGCCCCGTGGCGGGAATATCGACCCAATTTATCATCGCGCGCGGGGCGGCCTCGGCAAAAAAATTGCCCACATCGGGTTCGCGCACTAAAACGGCGGCAATCGTGAAGGTTTTTTGGCCAATTTGCACCGCATCACCCACGGCCAAATTCAGCAAGGCCAGCGCGCGCGGCGCCAGCCAAACCGTGCCCGCAGCCGGGCCGTGCGGCACGGTTTGGGGCGGCGCTTGCGCGCTTTTTGCAATGCTTAAACTGCCGCGCAGCGGATAGCCCGCATCCACGGCTTTAAGGCTCACCAATTGGGTAGCATCACCGGCTAAAATCACGGTGGGAAATTGCAGCGTTTGCGCGGTGGCAAGCCCAAGCGTTTGTGCTTGCGCCAAGGGTTTTTCGAGCGAATCGGGCGAGGTAATGCGGCCATCGGCGGCCAAAAACTCGGCGGCTTGCGCCCGCATCCCGGCATCCACCCGATCGGTAAAAAACCCCACGGCCGTCACGCTTGATACCGCCACCACCAGCGCCAAGAGCATGGTGGTAAGCGCGCCGCCTTTAAGCTCGCGCCACAAGCCGCGCCAAGCCAAGCCCAATAAAGCCCAAGTACTCAAGCGCACCAACGGAGGGCAATGACGTGTTACGCGGCTTGCCATGGCTGCAACACCCCCGCGTTAATGACGTAACTTTTATCGCAGCGCGCTGCGAGCTTAGGATCATGGGTGACCAGTACCAGCGTTGTGGCGTGGCGATCACGCAGGGCAAACATAAGCTCGATAATGCGCGCGCCGGTCGCGGTATCGAGCGAGCCTGTGGGTTCGTCGGCAAATAAAATGGCCGGCGTGCCCGCAAAGGCGCGTGCCAACGCCACCCGTTGCTGCTCACCGCCCGATAACACGCGGGGAAACTGCCGCAATCGATGGCTTAAACCCACCTCATCAAGCGCTGCCCGCGCCCGCGCCTCGGCATCCGCCACCCCGTGTAATTCCAACGGCAGCGCCACATTTTCAAGCGCGGTTAAGCCATCAATCAGTTGAAACGATTGAAACACAAACCCCACACGCCCAGCGCGCACGGCGGCACGCTCATCCTCAGACAACTGACTTAGCTCAAACCCCGCCAGTGTAATTTCGCCCGTCGTAGGGGAATCTAACCCGGCCAGCAACGCCAGCAAGGTAGATTTACCCGCGCCCGATGCACCAATTAACGCCACCGCCTCGCCACGGGCAACGTCTAAACTCGCGTGGTGCAAAATCGTAAGCCGCCCATCGGGGGCATCGGCCGAGGCAACCGATTTTGAAACCTGCTTTACCCGTAAAATGGGCGCCACACCCTGCTGCTCTTGATTAACACCCAATCCACTAGAGAGCAGGGCGTTAGCGCCCGCCCCATTTGGGGAGGGCTGGGATGCGTTAAAGCCCTCCCCATTGGGTAAGGGCTGGGGTGCATTAACTCCCTCCCCATTGGGTAAGGGCTGGGGTGCGTTAACTCCCTCCCCCTTCATGGGGGAGGGTTGGGGTGGGGGTGCGGGGTTAGCACTATCATGAAATGATGATTCACTGCGTGAGGCCATGACTGTGATATTCCAAGCGTTAAAAAAGAGGGAAATGAGTATGAGGTTTTTGCTGCGGGGTTTTCTAATTTGGCTCTTAGCTTGTAGTGCATCCTTGGCCTTTGGGCAAGGGCTCCCTGTGCCTGCCACCCGCAGCCATAGCGTACTGGTGCTGGGCGATTCGCTCTCGGCCGCGTACAACCTCAATGAAAAAGAAGGCTGGGTGGCGCTTATGGCCGCACGTCTTGCCGCCAAAGCGCCCAGCAAAACCGGTGAGCCGGCGTGGGATGTGATTAACGCCGCCATCAGCGGGGAGACTACCTCCGGCGGGTTATCGCGCCTACCCGAGCTTATTGCCGTGCATCAACCCGGCTGGGTGCTGCTTGAGCTCGGTGCTAATGATGGCCTGCGCGGATTACCCCTGCCCATCATCCGACAAAACCTGCAAAAAATGATTGATATAAGCAGGCAGGCGGGCGCAAAAGTGGTGCTGCTCGGCATTATGCTGCCCCCCAATTATGGCCCGGCTTATGCCACCCCTTTTACCGCGATGTATCAACAATTGGCTCAAAAAAACGACCTGCCCTTGGTGCCTTTTTTACTTGACGGCATTGCCACCAATTCCGCGCTGATGCAGCCAGATGGCCTGCACCCCAACGCCGAAGGCGAGCCTTGGGTGCTGGATAATGTATGGGCAGTGGTAGCGCCGCTGTGGGGTGGTTTACCCGCCACCCCCACCCCAACCCTCCCCCACAAGGGGGGAGGGAGTTAATGCACCCTGCGCCCCCCACCCCAGCCCTCCCCCACAAGGGGGGAGGGAGCTAAAGCCCCTCCCTCACAGATTGGGCATTAAAGCCCCCTCCCTCACAGATTGGGCATTAAAGCCCCGCCCCCTTACAGATTGGGCATTAAAGCCCCTCCCCCCTTGTGGGGGAG